>DNJC01000152.1:41934-46086 GCA_003490025.1 Geobacter sp.
TCGCGCCATTAATAAAAAGTTCGTCCCACCGGAGGTGGAACTTCCTGCCCACGTTGCTGCGCTCGGCATGCGCTTTTATACCGGCTCGATGTTTCCCGAGAGTTACCGCAACCAGATTTTCATCGCGGAGCACGGTTCCTGGAACCGCAGCATCCCCGACGGTTACCGCATCTCTTTAGTCAGAACGCGTGGTGGCAAGGGTGGGAGTTATGAGGTATTCGCTGAAGGATGGCTGCGTAACGGCACAGCCTGGGGAAGGCCCGTGGACCTGCAGGTGATGCCCGACGGGAGCCTGCTCGTTTCGGATGACAAGGCGGGAGCGATCTACCGGATCGGCTGCCGTAAGTAAGTTTAGTTTCATTCTCCGGTGTAACGCGCTACCAGCACCGTAATGTCGTCCGGTTGCGGGTCAGGTTGGCCGGTCAACTCGACCAGCCGGTCCACCATTTCAAGCGCGCTCCCCTCGCCCGAGAGGTGGCTGGCGAATATCTCCTGGGTAAGCTCCGTCTGCGGGTTCGCGTCAATGAGCCCATCGCTGTACAGGACCAGCAGGTCCCCCTTCTCGAACCGGACAACCCCTTCCTGGTACACCTCCCCCCCCTGCACCCCGAGTGGAAGCCCCCGCGGCGCCAGGGTTTCGATTGCACCGTTCGCACGCCTTACGAAAACATATCCATGGCCGCAGTCGACAAAGGAGAGTGTGCGCTCCGAAGCGTCGAGTTGCCCGTGAAAAAGGGTGACGAAACTTTCCGCATTCTCGAGGTCGTCGAAGAGGGCCTGCCCGGCAAGGTGAACCGCCTGCGCCGGCGTGTTGTTGATGGCCACGGCATGCAATGCGGCCCTGACCGTCGCCATGAGCATCGCAGCTGCCATCCCTTTGCCCATGACATCGCCGAGGGTGACGTTGAACACGCTGGGAGAGACCTCCTGCCAGTCGTAGAAATCCCCGCCAACCTGCTTGGCGGCAAGACACTTCGCCGCCACATCAAAGCCCGGTATCTGCGGATTGCTGCGAGGCAGAAGCTTCGCCTGGATCTCCGCCGCATAAACCAGCTCCAGTTGCAACTGGTAGCGCCGCAGCTCGCTATCCCTCAGGTCGGCCTCGGCTTTCTTGCGCTCGCTTATGTCCCTGAAGATGGAGATGTTGCCGGTAACGGCGCCGAAGCGGTCCAGCCTTTTCATCGCGTAAAGCTCTCCGATGAAAATCTCGCCGTTTTCCCTGCGGAAATGCAGTTCCAGAAGCTTACCCTTGACCGGTTTGTGGACGTCGAAGACTTCCTTTCCCGTCTCACGGTAATCCTCCTCGTTTGCATAGAGGATCCTGCTGCTTTTGCCCACAACCTCCTCGCTTCGATAGCCGAATATCTCCTGCAGTGCCGGCTGGTTCACGTGGAGGATGGTGCGGTTGTGGTCGGCAACGACAATCACGTCACGTATGCTGTTGAACAGGTTCCGGTAGTCTTCAGCACGCTTCTGTATCTCGGCGTGCGCCGTTTCCAGTTCCCTTTCAGTCTCCCTCTGCTTCTCCCGCTCCTTCGCCTCGGTCAATGCCCTTAGCACGGCAGGCCCCAGGCGCGACAGCCTGTTCTTCAGAACGTAGTCGGTGGCGCCGCTCTTCAGGGATTCAATCGCCGCCTCTTCGCCAAGTTTTCCCGAGACGAACACAAACGGGAGATCGGGGAGCCTCTCCCGCACCATGGCCAGCGCCGTCATCCCATCGAAGGCAGGGAGGGCGAAGTCCGCCAGGATCAGGTCCATCCCGCCACGCTCCAGCGCCAGGTTGAACTCTTCACGCCTGGAAACCACCTGGACTTCGCAGTCCAGCCCCTCGGCCGAAAGCGCCCTCAGCACGAGTTGGGCATCCATAGGGTCGTCTTCCAGGTGCAGTATGCGCAGGCGCGGACTCATCTTGCGCCCTCCGCGCAGCGCGCAGGCGCCGGTTCAGCGATGACAGACCGCATGCCGATTGTTGGTGTTCGCTCTGGCATAAACAGCGTCCTCTTGGGTCTCCCATGCCCACCACCCGCAGTGGCCATGCTTCAAATGGGTGACGCAGGCACGTCACAATAAAAAGATATTAAGAAAACACTCATCCATACTATCGCCCTCTTTTTTTCTGTCAAGAACAGGAAAATGATAGTAGCGACTCCGCAGCACGGAAAATTTGTGCTATATCTAATCCTGATCAAACCGTTCAAAACAGATCGCAGAAAAGGAGCAGAAATGAGAATCAATGTTATAGCAACTATAGCACTTACAATGCTTTCCGTCACTACACTCAACGCGGCACAGGAAGTCCCGCAGTCGGGTAGCAACCTGGGGAGTGTAAGCGGAGGCGCTTTCAATCACGCGCATATGGTGATCGACAACAAGTGCGTTAAATGTCACAGCTCACAACGTATTGAGGAAGCGATAGCAGCAGGGAAAAACATGCAGCAGATACAGCAGCGCATGGAACAAAAGGGAGTAAAGCTGACAGCCGATGAGCAGCAGGTGCTCGGGATTTTCTGGAAAGAGAGCCCGCTCAAGCCAAGAAAATAACCGGTTGGCAGGTTCCATCGGCCGCCTCTGAAAAGGAACCCACCAGGGCTGGGGGGGCATTCCCCCCAGCCCGTTCCCATCACCGTTTCAGAGTAATCTCAGTCGGCACTCCCATCTTCTCCTCCACGGCCTTGATCAGCCTCTTGAAGTCAGTCTTTGCTACCAGATTCTTTTTCGCCAGCAGATGCAGAGCCTGTCCTACAGTCCCCCCCTCTCTGCCATACCGATGGACCTCAATGAACACTTTTCCTTCACTGATGCTGACCTTAATCGGCTCATTTATCACCGCTACCTCTGTACCCTTTTCCACCAGCCTGAAGAGTTGCACGATGTCCTCGGGGTAGAGACGCAGACAGCCGTGGCTTGATCTCCTGCCTATCCCCCACGGCCTGTTCGTCCCATGAATCAGGATTGCGCTGCGCGAAAGACGAAGCGCGTGGGTTCCCATTGGATTTTCCGGGCCTGGAGGAACGATTCTCGGCAGCCTGCGGTTTCCGGACCTGATTGATTCAGGGACCCTCCACGCCGGATTGCGGATTTTTTCGACGATACTGTAAGTTCCGGTAGGTGTATCCTTTCCCTCGTCCCCGATTCCTAAAGGGAATGTCAAAACCTCTCCCGACGCGTCGTCCGGGAAGTAATACAGTCGGTATTCAGGCAGGTTGATGACAATCGTAGGGCGCACCGAGGTGAATGGCGGAATCCATGCAGTTGGAATAGTAATCGTATCCCCTGGTTTGGGCAGAAAAGGATCTACACCAGGATTGGCGTCAACAATAGAGTTGTAGCCGACATTGAAGTAACGGGCTACTTCGATCAGGGAATCGTTCTTTTTGACCTTGTATAGCTGAATCTGGCCGATGTAGCCACCATCTACATAAGGAACACTGGCGGCGCGAGTTGATACAGGCGGGAGCAAGATGGCTAGGCTGCAGGCGATAACCGCAGCACCTATCGTGTGAAGATCGGCCCTCATGTCACTGAAGGGAAGGTGGCAGATGATTTCCAACTATTTTTTCTGTCCAAGCTCGAACATCTTCTCAGTCCGTTGCGCGGCTTCATCAGCTCTGGCAGCGGCTGCTTCGGCCCTTTGCGCGCTATCCACGGCTCTTGCCGTTGCTTCATCGAGCATTGCCTTGTTTGCCAGCTGGGCTTGGTTCACCTGATTTTCCAGGGCGCTTAAGCGCGACTCGATACCGTTTGCCCTCCCCTCCAAGGCCGTTGTCTTTGTCTCAAGCACATCCGCCTTGCACGCAATGGGGTCAATCTTGTTTTGCACGTATCCCTTGGTGGCGCAACCAGACGATATCAATAAAACCGAAATGACGCTCCAGGAGTACAGGTTCATTTGGACCTCCAAGGTCTCTATCTTGAGCGGGAGAAAAATTACGACCCGCTAATTCTACCCGCAACAGTTGCGATTGCAATTCCGGAACAGCCCGGGGAAAGGACTTCGGCCAAATCGAAAAAAGTCGGTCGCTTGACACCTATCCCCCCTGCCCTCCGGGAGAGGGGCGGGGGGGAGGGCGCTGCCGGTACTTCAAAGGTCCAAACAAACAAAAGGGGCCAGACGCAGAAAAGCCCCATCAGGAAATCCTGGTGGGGCTTTTC
>DNJC01000072.1 GCA_003490025.1 Geobacter sp.
ATGGCGAACTTGTCCCACAGAGCGGTCAAAACACTACCACATGATGTGTGGAAAAAGGCGATCATGCTAAAGCTAAACCTGGTCATGCTTTAGCTAAACCTAGTCGCGGTCAAGCTAAGCCTCCTCATTCTTAAGCTAAACCTAGTCGCGGTTAGGCTAAGCCTCGTGAGGGTCAAGCTAAACCTCGTCATGGCTAAGCTAAACCTCGTCATGGAAGAGATTCTCGGGGATCTCCCCCAACGAACCGGGGCAGGAGCGGGACTCCTGCCCCAGACATCGCCAAAGAAGAAGATGTTCAGTGCACTTTGCCCGGCGTGACATGCTCCGTTGCCCCGACCTTGTTGCCGGCAAAATGGCACTTCTCACACCTGACCTCTTTGGACAGATTGTGCGAAGGCCACGATTCCATCAATTTGTGCTTGACCGCCATAGGGACGACCAAATTGAGTTCGGCGTCGCGCTGGGCACCCAATTCAGCGTCATGACACGCGGCGCAGGTAACATCCGCGTGGACCGCTTTCAACGCCTTCTCTGCATGGCAGTTTATGCACTGCGTCTTGCCCCCGACCCGCGCGCCCTGTTCGGTATTCTTGAAATCCAAGTCGTGCAGTTCTTTGTGGCAGTCCGTGCACAGCTGCAGCGTTGTATGCACGCCGCGCTTGGCGGAGAGTTGCAACTCCTGCACCTGCGGATGGCGGCGGACGCCGGAACCCTGTATGCCCAGCGCGGGCACCGATTTGTCGCCCTGGTAATAGCCGATGTGACACGCAGTGCAGACATCGTTGGATTTGGTCAGCTCGGCCTTTCCATTGAATTCATGCGAGGCGATGTTGAGGGTCCAATCCATGGAGTACTCGGTCATCGCGCCTTTGGCGGTATCGCTGGCCTTGTCGTACTTGGTCCAGAGATCGAGGACGTTGCCCACCTGCTTTTGCTTAATATGCGTCTTCCAATGGCAAGTGCCGCAGTTCGTCCCGATGTGGCACCGTTCACAGTCATTCTCGCTGCCGGCAAAATTTTCATTCAGGACATACTCTTTGCCGTCCGTGCCCTTGACCTTTCGCTCCACGCGCGGCTTGCCGTCCGCCTCGAATTTCAAATCTTTGATCGTGGCATGTTCGCTCTTCATAAATGCCGCATAGCGAGCATCTTTATGGCATGCGAGACATGCGCGGCCGTCTACCACGTAGTAGTTGCGTGTCCTGGTCGTGTCGGTATCTTTGGCGCTAAAGCGTGCCCAACTGCCGTAAGTGCGCTTTGCGTTGTGGGGTGGCGTTAGGCTCATGCCGGTGTGGCAGGCGATACATTCGGCTTTGGCATGCTTTCCCGCAGCGTAGGCGGCCTGATCCACGTAAAGCGGCACACTTTCGCCGCCGACCATCATGACCAGCTTCTTGTTGGCGTGACAGGAGAAACAGTGTGCGTTCGAGGACGGCATGGCTGTCGTCGAATCTGGTTTCGGCGTCATCGTGCATGCGGTAAGGGTGACTAACAGCAGCAGAGTGAAAAACGGCATGGTTATTTTCATTGGAAAGGTCCCCTTTTACTTGAATGTTGGAGAGAAGAATCGACTCTGAGCAGCACTAATTCAGTACCTCCTTTCAGGATCTTGGGGTGTCGGACCCGGTAAAGGCGGGGTTGCCTCCGCCTTTACCGGTCTCCGCACGTTGCTACTTTTTGTGATATACCGGCTCGCCCTTGGCAGTCGGGCCGCCGGGCCTGGTCTGATTCTTGTTGAAGGTATGCGTTCTCAGGAACAGATTGTCGGCGGTCTTGCCGGTGCCGGGCATGTACTTTTCAGGGGTAAATGAGGCGTCATGGCACTTGGCGCAGCTCGCTTTGGGATCCTTTGCAGGACTCTTCTTGCTTGCATGCAGACTTCCATGGCAGTCAACGCAGCTCAGGATGTCGTCCTTGTAGTGCTTGGACTGCAGGAAGTCCTGGTACTCCTGGTGATGCTTCGCGGAATCGTAGGCGACCAGCGCCTTGGAGACGTCGTCCTTGATGAACAGGCCCTTCAGGTCACCCTTGTAATCGGCATCGACCTTGTCCTCGGGCTGGATCGCGGGCATGATGGCATGTTCGGGATACCACTTGGTCCAATCGTCGGAAGGCTTGAAGGAATCGCCGACCTTGGGAGCAGGCAGATCCTCGCGGGGGTTCCCCTGGGCCGACTTGTAGAGTTCGTTTTCGACACGGATGTGGCAGTAGCCGCAGACCCGCGACTGCTCCGCCTTTGACTTGCCGGCAAATGAGTAGATATCCTTTTTGGACTTGCTCTTAACGTGCTTGGCGCCGGGGCCGTGACAGGCCTCGCAACCGACGTTCAGCTCGCTCCACTCGGACTTCTGCGCCTTGGGATTAGCCTCGTCGTACTTGGTCAGGCGGTAGCCGGTGGTATGGCAAGTGGCGCACATGGAATCCCAGTCGTTCTTGTTGCCGTAGTTCTCCCACTTGCCGCTCATGCTGTTGTACTGCTTGTTGAGGAACTGGAATCCGCCTGTCGTGTCGTCCTTGACCAGGAAGCGCTGCTTCCACTTGGAGCCGATCACATAGACGACGTCCTCCAGCTTGAAATCCTTGCCGGTGACGTTGCCCTTGGTCGGTCCGGGATTGGTGCCATCGGTGGCCCACTTCTCGACCACTCCCTTCAGGATACCGTCATCCTTTTTCCTCACCATCTTGCTGTGATAGGTGGCCTTCCAAGTCTTGAACTCCTCTGCGTGGCACTTCTTGCAGGATTGCGAACCTGCGTATTCCTTTTTAGGGGTCTTGGCGGCCCCGGCCACTGCGGCCAGCCCCAGCATCAGGGCGCCAGCTACCGCGGTTACTACAACACGCTTCCTCATTCGCATTTCTCCTTTTCTCGTGATGTGGTCTGTCCTGCTCTGCTGTGATGCCTCCGCAGCCCGATCCGATCTGCCGCCTCCTGTTTTTGGCCTTCAACATCAAACACCTCGGGAAAAATCACCCGGAAAACGCTGCCACGGTTAAGCTCGCTCTCCGCTTCGATCCTGCCGCCGTTGATCTCTACCGCCCACTTGGCGATGGAGAGACCGAGACCGGTACCCCCGAGTCCCCGCGAACGTCCAGTGTCCACCCGGTAGAAGCGGTCAAAGATGCGTTCGAGTTCCTCTTTCGGGATACCCGGTCCGGAATCGGCAATCTCCACCATAGCTTCTCCGCCGGACTCCACGACGGTCAAGCGGATAGTACTTCCAGTCGGGGTGTACTTGATGGCGTTGTCCAGCAAGTTGACCAGCGCCTGGCGCGCGCTGGTGCGGTCCACGGTTATCACCGGGCGCGCCCGCACCTCGAGGGTCAGCCTCTGCTCTTTTTCCTCTGCCAGGACGCTCAGCAGATCGATGGTTTCCGCAGCCAGGGCGGCAAGATCCAGCGGTTCACGCCGCAGTTCCACCTCGCCCGCGTCGGCTCGGGAGAGCTGCAGGAGCGCTTCGACCAACTGCACCAGACGGTCGGTTTCCTCCAGGATGCTGCCGATGGTCTCGTGACAGGGACCGGTCCCGGTCGGATCGTGCAGAGCGGTCTCGCCGATGCTGCGAATGGCGGTCAGCGGCGTGCGCAGTTCATGGGAGGCGTCGGCGGTGAAGCGCCGCAAACGTCCGAAGGAATCCTCGATCCGGCCGAAGGCCTGGTTGAAGACCGTCGCCAGGCGTCCCAACTCGTCGTCGGCATCAGCCACCGGCAGCCGCTCCGAAAGATTTTCGGCGCCGATCTCCTCTGCCTTTCGGGTGATGGCCGTAATCGGGGCGAGTACCCGGCCCGCAATCAGGTATCCCACAGCCAGCGAAATTGCGACGGAAACCGGGAAAATCAGGAGGATAATCAGCCTCAGTGTGGAGAGCGTCTGCCTCACAGAGCTTTCCTCATGCCCCACGGCAACCTGGTAGGTGCGTCCTCCCGACGCGATGCTGGCTGCATGGACCAGATGAAGCCTGCCGCTGGCGCTCCTGACTGTTTGCGAGGGTCCGGAAGGCATCTGCGCGGTTAGCGCGTCATCCAGCCCTTCCGAGTGCCAGGCATGAGAGGAAACCAATTCCCGCCCCCCGTCGCGTACGCTGAACAGGCGAATCGGGCCGTGTTCAGCCAACATCAGCAGGCCGTTCGCGTCATGCCGCAGAAAGTCGGCGACCGTTGCCATGTCCTTGCGCAGATGGCTGTCGATCTGTCTCATCAGCGCACGCTGCACGAAGAAATAGATGCCGCAGGAGAAGAAGAGGACAGTCGCAATCAGGGCGGCGCCGTACAGGAGGGTGAAGCGCATCCGTACCCCATGACGGCTAATTCGCATCCGTTTCCTCCCTGATCACGAAGCCCACGCCGCGAATCGTTCTGATCAGTTTCGTCTCGAAGGGACCATCCACCTTGCGCCGAAGTCGGGCGATATTGACGTCGATCACGTTGTCAAGCGGTGTGGATCGCTCAAGAACCTGCCACACCTCACGGGCGAGCATCTCCCGCGAAACGATCTGGCCGTGATGTCGCAGCAGGTACTCCAGCAGATCGAACTCTTTGGCGGTAAGGTCGAGAGGCTGCCCGGCGCGTATCGCATGGTGGGCAAGCAGGTTGATTTCAAGGTCGGAAATCTTGAGGAGATGCTCCGTCTCCTGTTTGCCGCGACGCAGCAGCAGACGGATGCGGGCCAGAAGTTCGGGAAAGGCGAAGGGTTTCACCAGGTAGCCGTCCGCACCGCTGTCAAGGCCCAGGACGCGGTCTGCCACGGTATCGCGGCCGGTCAGAATCAGGATAGGAAGTTGGAAGCCCTTTTGCCGAACAGTTTTGAGGATATCCTTACCATCACGACCCGGCAGCATCAGGTCGAGCAGCATCAGGTCGAAGGGTTCCGTGCTGAGTGTGAAAAACCCCTCCTCGCCTGTCGCTGCCAGCACGACCTCGAATCCCTCCGCTTCAAGTCCCTTTTTCAGAGCCTCGGCAATCTTGCGTTCGTCTTCCACCACCAGTATGCGCATATCGCCCTCTGAAATAAAGGATACCAGCTGGTCCTAAACAACCAACTGACGTTTTCCTTAACAAATTGTCAGTAATGTCTCACCCTTGAAACTGGTCTGATGGTCACGAAGTAAAAGGCTGCTGTCAACGGAAACTCATTTAAAAAGGAAAGGCATCATTTTTCGCCATTAGTTGTAGTTCCTGCTGTAGTTATTCGGCCTGGTGTCTTGTTTCTTGAATACGCACCCAGCTCCGCTAACAAATATCTTTGTTTATTGAGCGTTTGCAGTTCAGGGAAGGTTGGTTAAGGAGGGCTCTTTGTTCCCGTTGCCGAACGATCTGCTGGTACGCCTTGTCCCCTGACTCGGTCAGTTTGTCATTTCGAGCTTGTGGTGCGGCAGTTGATACAGGCGCCAATGACCCCATGATTCTGTACTTCTGACCCCATACGCTCCATCGCATCTGTCCCCTTTTTGCCCCTGCAGCACGTGCCTTGCGGAAGGCAGGCTGCGTTCAGGGTCTATTCAGTGCGGCAAAGCCGTTCTGACTGCCTCCCAACTTGCCCCCCAAAATCTACCTGTTAACATTGTCGACGTCGTTAGATTTTCCTCACAACGCTCGACAATCATTGAATCCTCCCGATGCTGCCACAAGGCTTGAGAATATGGGCGTCCTCGCCACAACTACAGGACCTTCAGATGAGAGCATTCTTCCATGATTTCAGCCTCCGCGCGACCGTCACGCTCGCTTTGGGGCTCACTCTGCTGCCAGGGCGCCTGCCGGCTGCAATGGCGGACGCCCCAGAGGTATCAGTCCGCTCCGACCATGCCTCTGCGCCGACGGGTGTGACGAAGGAAGTGGCGGAAATGGACATCGAGGAGCTGGCGAAGGTGAGGGTCACCCCCTTCGACGTTTCCACTCGCCTGGACATTGGTTACCACGCTTCGAACTCCGTGTCCGGCTCCCGCTTCGACATGCCGATCCGGGATCTCCCGTTCGCGATCCAGGCCTTTACCGAGTCCTTCATCGAGGACCAGAAGCCGGTGAACATCTTCGACGTCGCTCGCTACTCGCCGGGCGTCACCTACCGCAGCAACGACTTCAACGAGGGGAACGCCAACCTCGCCATCCGCGGCTTCGCGGTCAGCTCCACCCCCGGAAACGTCCAGATCCTGCGCGACGGCTTCCACGGCCCCTCTATCTTCGACTTCACCAACATCAGCCGCGTGGAGGTGGTCAAGGGCCCCGCCTCGTTTCTCTACGGCCAGGTCGCTCCCGGCGGCATCGTCAACATCATCACCAAGAGCCCGCAGCCCCGGTTCGCCGCCACAGCCGACGCCACCTACGGCTCCTACGGCCAATACCGTTTCGATGCCGACGTGACCGGACCTGCGACGAATAAGCTCTTCTATCGGCTGGCGACCTCCTACGACCAGGACATCCACTACTGGGACCCCTACGACGCCTATTCCAGGGACATCTCCCCGTCCCTGCTCTGGCAGCCCAACGAGCGACTGGGCATTTCGCTCAAGTATGAAAACTTCCACAAGTTCGAGAAACCGCAGGTCATGCAAAAGCCCGGCTACAACCGCCAAAGCGGCATAGTGCCGACCCCGTCCGACCAAAACCTCCTGGGCGTCGACGTACCCGGCCTGCCGGACAACTGGAACAGCATGTCCAACGCCGATTTTCGCCGGAGCGACACCAACGCCCTGAACGCGTGGATCGACTTCAAGGCCGGCAACCACTGGGATCTGCGCACCGCCTACTACCATCAGGATTACAAGGTCGACGCGCTCTTCTCCGGCAACTTCGGCATGGCGAACAACACCACCTTCCTGCAAGGGCGCCGTTTCAGAGGGCAGACCTACACCAACCGGGACGATATCTTCGAGGCCGAGGCTGTCGGCAACTACGAGTTCGGCCGCACGAGCCTGCGCCTGCTCCTAGGCGCGCAGTACGTCGACCGCAATTTTTCCAACCGAGCCGGCCAGGCGCCCAACGACCCGGCGCTCGGCAGCGACCCCACCGCGTCGCCGCTTCCGCTCTGGGACCTGAGGGATCCCTCCACCTGGAACCGCGTGGTCACGATTCCCGTCTCAACGCTCACCGTGAACCAGTTCAACCATAGCACCGACTACCTGGACAAGTCCCTTTACGCCGGCACCACCTTAGGCTTCTTCGCCGACCGGCTGCTCGTGCTCGCCGGCTGGCGCAGGACCGCGACGCAAAGCCGGCTCATCGACAATCTGACCGGCCAACCCGACCCCGAATTGTCCGAGAGCGCGGTCACCCCCCAGTACGGCGTGCTCTACAAGATCACCCCCGGCCTCTCGGCCTTCGCCTCCTATGCCAAGTCGTTCGTCCCCGGATCGCAAATCCTCAACAATCCAGACGGAACGACCAAGCCCGCCGACCCGACCAGGGGAAAGGGATACGACATCGGACTCAAGGCCGACCTGTACGGCGGCCGCGTCTCAGGGACGCTCACCTTCTTCGACGTCCGCAACCAGAACATCGTCAACGACCTCGCCATGACGGACGCCACCGGCTCGGTGGTGATCTTCAACGTCCAAAGCGGCGGGCAGCGCTCCCGGGGCGTCGAGTTTGACGCCACGGCCACGGTGACCGACAACTGGCAGCTTTACCTCTCCTACAGCTACATGGACGCGCGGATCGTGGAGTTCAGCGGCCACGATGCGGACGTACTTGCTCAGGACCCGTCCGCGCTCGATGCCGCCGGGCAGGCGAACTACAAGAACGTGAAACTGCTTCACAACGCCCGCCTGCAGATGAGCGCGCCGCACCTGGCCAACCTCTGGACGCGCTACGACTTCGCGCAAGGGCGGCTCCGGGGGGCCTACGTCGGCGGCGGCGTCAACTTCGTGTACGATCAGACGATCCTTCCCGACTCCCCAAGCTCACTGAACCAGACCTACACGCTTATCAATGCGCTGGTCGGTTATTCGTGGGCGGCGCGGGGAAGCCGCCTGAGCGTGGACCTCATGGGCAAGAACCTCGCCGATGAACATTACCGCCCCTCGCAGAGCACGCGGGGCCGCCCCCGCGAGTTTCTACTCACATTCACAGCCAGGTTCTGACCTGGAACAGCCCGACAACGAGGGGCGCATGGAATTATGATGAACTCAGGAGACACTAACAGTGCCCGGTTGCGCGGAGTAATGCGGCCGCGGCCACGCCCCCTGCCATGGGCCTGCCGTTTGGCCGGTATGATCTGCCTGTCGCTGCTTTTTTGCCTGCCAGGTTTCGCAGAGGGGCAGGTGTATGGGAAAGCGAATCCGGGCCAGGTCGAAGCCGCCTACCTGCGCAATTTTGCCCACTACGTGACGTGGCCGCCTCAGGCCTTCGCCGAGGACCGTTCTCCCTGGAACATCTGCATCCTGGGGACTGACCCCTTTGGCGAGGTGCTGGAGAGGACCTTCAAGGGACGCACCGAGCAGGCGCGCACGTTTGAAATCTTCCGCGCGGAGGAGCTGGATAAATTGCCCCCCTGCCAGATCGTTTTCGTGGCTTATAAAGATGGCGCCAAGCGCCGCGCCGCCCTTGCCGAGTTGAAGAACCGGCCGGTCCTGACGGTGGGCGATGCACCCAAGTTTTTGCAGGAGGGAGGAATCATCCGGTTCCAGGTCGAAAACTACGTGGAAATGAGCGTCAACCTCGATCAGGCCCGCTCCGTTTCCTTGAAGATTCAGACCAAGATGCTGGAAGTCACCCATGAGGTACTGGAGAACGGGGTGGTCCGCAAGCAGAGGTGATGCATGTTCTGGCGACGCGGCATTCGCTACAAGCTGGCTATCGCCCTGTGGGGCGTGGCGATCATAGCCTTCGCCGCGGCGGGCCTGGCTTTGGTGCTCTTCGAGAACCTCACGCTGGAGCGTCGCGTCGGGCAGATCATGGAGCCCTACGCGCAACTGGTCTCCGTCGGGACAGAAGCGGCGGTGGCCTTCGAGGACCCCGGACGCGCGCAGGAAATCCTCAATACGCTGCGGACCAACCCGCAACTTTCGAAAGCGGAAATCTTTCTGCGGGACGGACGGTTGCTGGCCCGCTACAGCGGCAGGTCCAAGGAGGCATCCCTTCCCCCTTCGCTCAAACCCGATGGCGTTTACCTGAACCATAACAATGCGGAGTTGTTGCAGAGCCTGCAAGACGGCGCGCATCTGCGCCTCGTCATGAGCCTGAATGAACTCAACCGGCAAACTCAGGAAATTTTGTGGAAATTCGCCCTGGGGATGTTCGTCCTGCTGGTGACCATCACCCTTGCCCTGCGGGCTGCTCTGCAAAAAACCATCATCGATCCCATCTCCACCCTGGTCAAGACCGTAGAACAAGTTCGCACCAGGGCCGACTACAGCCGGCGGGTGCCGGCCTCCGGCGTCGATGAGGTGGGCCGGCTCGGCCAGAGCTTCAACGCCATGATGGGGGTGATCCAGGAACGCGAAGGCGATTTACGCCGGCTCACCCTCTTCCAGCGCACGATTCTGGACAACGCGGCCTACGGCATCATCTCCACGACTACCGAGGGAATTGTCAGCAGTTTCAATCGTGCCGCCGAGCACCTGCTCGGTTACCCGGCCGAAGAAGTGGTTGGAAAACTGACACCGGTCTGCTGGCACGATCAGGAAGAGATCTCGCGACGCGCCCTTCAGTTGTCTGAAGAGCTGGGCGAGACAGTAGCGCCGGGATTCGAGGTGTTCGCGGTCCGCCTGCGGCGTAACCTACCCGAGGAAAACGAGTGGACCTACATTCGCAAGGACGGGACGCGCATGCCGGTGCTCCTGTCAGTGACCGCGCTTCAAGGTGCGAGCGGCCAGATCACGGGATTCGTCGGACTGGCCTATGATCTCACCGAGCGCAAGCAGGCCGAGGCGCGCTACCGTGCCCTCTTCGAAAATGCCGTGGACGGCATTTTCCAGACCACACCCTCCGGGCGCTTCATCGACGCGAATCCAGCCCTAGCGCGCATGTTGGGATACACCTCCGCACGGGAACTCATGGCTTGCGTCACCGACATACCGCAACAGCTTTACGCGTGGCCGGAACACCGCGCCGAAATCAGCCACCTCATGGAGGAGCGGGGCGTCGTGGAAGCTTTCGAGACCAGGCTGTACCGCAAAGACGGCAGTTCGATCTGGGTTTCCGTCAACGGGCGCGCGGTCTGCAACGGCTCCGGGGCGATCCTCTACTGGGAAGGGATCACCGAGGACATCACCGAACGCAAGAAAGCAGAGGAGGAGCTAAACCGCTACAAGACGCACCTGGAAACCCTGGTGCAGGAGCGTACCGTGCAGCTGGAGCAGGCCAACGTCCGGCTGCAGGAAATGGATCGCCTGAAATCCATGTTCATCGCCTCCACATCCCACGAACTGCGCACGCCGCTCAATGCCATCATCGGCTTTACCGGCATGACCCTCCAGGGGTTATCTGGCGAACTCAACGAGGAGCAGCATGATAACCTGGCCCGGGTTTACCGGTCGGCCAAGCACCTTTTGGCGCTGATCACCGACATCATCGACATCTCCAAGATCGAGGCGGGAAAGATCAGCATCTTCCCGGAGGAGTTCCCCCTGGAAGAGTTGGTGGATGAGGCGATAGCCATAGTGACCCCCCAGCTGCAGAAAAAGGGGCTCTCCCTGGAGCGGGAACTCCCCGCCACCCTTAATATGTATGCCGACCGGAAACGGCTGTTCCAGTGCCTGGTCAACCTTTTGAGCAACGCGGCAAAGTTCACCGAGAAGGGAAGGATCATTGTGGCGGCACGGGAGAACGACGGAAGTATAGAGCTGTCGGTAACGGACAGCGGTATCGGAATAGCGGAACGGGACCTCCCCAGGCTGTTCAAGCCCTTTGAAAGGCTGGAATCGCATCTGCGCGTGCGGGCGGGGGGCACGGGACTGGGGCTCTATCTGACGGCAAAGCTGGTCGCCGATATTCTACGCGGCACCATCTCGGTGCAAAGCCGCGAGGGTGAGGGGAGCACATTTACACTCAGCCTGCCGAGGGACCTGCGCCGGGTCCCTGAGCCGCCTGACTTAGTGAGAGAGGGAGGAGGTACTCCATGAAAACCGCGCTCATCATCGAAGACCACCCGGACAGCATGGTGCTTATCAGCAGACTCCTGGAGAAGTGGGGGTACAGGACCATCGGCGCCGGCACCGGCAGGGAGGGGATCGAACTCGCCCTACAAAACAGGGCGGACTTCATCATCCTGGACATACAGCTGCCTGATATGGACGGAACAGAGGTGCTGCGCAGCATCCGCGCAAAACTTGGCCACGACACGCCGGTCATCGCTATAACCTCTTACGCCATGTCCGGTGACAGAGAGCGCCTCCTGGCGGCCGGCTGCGATGGCTATATAGAGAAACCTATCGATCCGGAACTGGTCTTGTCCCAGATCAGAGATGTCATAGGGGAAGAACATGAAGATACTGATCGCTGACGACAATGCGGATGACAGGGTTTTACTGGAGAGGGCGCTCATGAACAAGGGGTATTCCGTCTCCAGTGCCACCAACGGTGTCCGAGCGCTGGAAGCCGCGCTCGACTCTCCCCCTGACCTGATCATTTCAGACATCATGATGCCGGAGATGGACGGTTTCGAGCTGTGCCGCCGGGTGAAGACGGACGACCGGCTGCGCCAGGTCGCCTTCATCTTCTACACGGCAACCTACGTCGAGGAGAAGGACGAGCAACTGGCGCTAAGCCTCGGGGCATCGAGGTTTCTCATAAAGCCCCTGGAACTTCCCGAGTTCCTGGGCGTGGTCAAGGCGGTCATCGACGAGTACCGCGCGCAACAGCTGCCGGTGCCGGAGCGGCCGCTGGCGCAGCAGGAGGAACTGGACCGCATGCATGTGGAGGCGCTGACCCGAAAGCTTGAGAAGAAGGTGAGCCAGCTCGAGGCGGAGCGCGAGGCGTTGCTCAAGAGCGAGGAGAATTACCGTCGGCTCAACGATACGCTGGAAGAGCGCATCAAACAGGCGGTGGACGATCTCCGCGAGAAAGACAGGATTCTGATTATTCAGGGGCGCCAGGCGGTCATGGGCGAGCTGATCGGCAACATCGCCCACCAGTGGCGCCAGCCGCTTAACATGCTGGCACTTCTGGCCCAGGAGCTGCCCATGAGCTACCAAGCAGGGACCTTCACCAAAGAGCTGCTGGAGGCGAACGTCACCAAGACCATGGAAATCATCCAGCAAATGTCCCGGACCATCGAGGACTTCCGCAGCTACTCACAGCCGGACCGGGAAAAGATCGATTTCAAAGTGCTGCAGGTGATCGCCAAGACCCTCTCTCTACTGGAAGAGAGCTTCAAGGCGCACCTCATCAGGACCGAGATAGAGCAGGAAGGCGATCCCGTCATCAACGGTTACCCCAACGAATACTCCCAGGTGCTGCTCAACATCCTGAGCAATGCGCGGGACGCCTTGCTGGCAAGAAAGGTGGCCAGCCCCAGCATCGTGATCAGGGTTTTCAGTGAAAACGGCAGTACCGTGGTTACCGTCACCGACAACGCGGGCGGCATTCCCCCGGAGATCATCGACAAGATCTTCGAGCCGTACTTCACCACAAAAGGGCCTGAGCAGGGAACGGGACTCGGACTATTCATTTCGAAGACCATCATCGAGAAGAACATGAATGGCGTTTTGAGCGCACGCAACACCGGTGTAGGGGCGGAATTCAGGATCAATATGAAACAGCGAAGAGCCGTGCCTTAGCTAAACCTCATCATGGTTAAACTAAACCTCTTCAGGGTTTAGCAAAATCTCGTGGATTTTTCGCACAGCCAGCCCTGCATGCAGAAGGCAGGCTGCGTTTAGATCTAATTGCAGCGAAATCGTTCTGACTGACTCCCAACCTTGCCCACATTGTCGACGTCGTTAGATTTTCCTCACAAGGCTCGACAATTATCGAATCATCCCGATGCTGCCACAAGGCTTGAGAATATGGGCAGGTGTATGGGAAAGCGAATCCGGGCCAGGTCGAAAACTACGTGGAAATGAGCGTCAACCTCGATCAGGCCCGCTCCGTTTCCTTGAAGATTCAGACCAAGATGCTGGAAGTCACCCATGAGGTACTGGAGAACGGGGTGGTCCGCAAGCAGAGGTGATTCATGTTCTGGCGACGCGGCATTCGCTACAAGCTGGCTATCGCCCTTTGGGGCGTGGCGATCATAGCCTTTGCCGCGGCGGGCCTGGCTTTGGTGCTCTTTGAGAACCTCACCATGGAGCGCCGCGCCTGGCAGATCATGGAGCCCTACGCGCAACTGGTCTCCGTCGGGACGGAAGCGGCGGTGGCCTTCGAGGACCCCGTACGCGCGCAGGAAATCCTCAATACGCTGCGGACCAACCCGCAACTTTCGGGAGCGGAAATCTTTCTGCGGGACGGACGGTTGCTCGCCCGCTACAGCAGCAGGTCCAAGGTGGCATCCCTTCCCCATTCGCTCAAACCCGATGGCGTTTACCTGAACCACAACAATGCGGAGTTGTTGCAGAGCCTGCAAGACGGCGCGCGTCTGCGCCTGGTCATGAGCCTGAATGAACTCAACCGGCAAACCCAGGAAGTTTTGTGGAAATTCGCCATGGGGATGTTCGTCCTGCTGGTGACCATCACCCTTGCCCTGCGGGCTGCCCTGCAAAAAACCATCATCGGTCCCATCTCCACCCTGGTCAAGACCGTAGAACAGGTTCGCACCAGGGACGACTACAGCCGGCGGGTGCCGGCCTCCGGCGTCGATGAGGTGGGCCGGCTTGGCCAGAGCTTCAACGCCATGATGGGTGTGATCCAGGAACGCGAAGATGATTTGCGCCGGCTCACCCTCTTCCAGCGCACGATTCTGGACAACGCGGCCTACGGCATCGTCTCCACCACTACAGATGGCATTGTCAGCAGTTTCAATCCTGCCGCCGAGCGATTGCTGGGCTACACGTCCGACGAAGTGGTCGGGAAACTGACGCCGGCGTGCTGGCACGATCAGGAAGAGATCGCGCTACGCGCCCTTCAGCTGTCCGAAGAACTGGGCGAGACGGTACCGCCTGGTTTCGAGGTGCTTGTGGCGCGCCTCCGGCGTAACCAGTCCGAGGAAAACGAGTGGACCTACATGCGCAAAGACGGGACACGCGCGCCGATGTTTCTGTCCGTGACCGCGCTGCGAAAGGAGAGCGGCCAGATTACGGGATATGTCGGACTGATCTATGACCTCACCGAGCGCAAACGGGCGGAGGACGCGCTGCTGGAGAGCGAACGGATGTACCGGGAGTTGAGCGAAACACTGGAAGTGCGCGTCACGGAGGCGGTGGAGGAACTGGAGCAGAAAAACAGGATGCTGATCCTCCAGAGCCGTCAGGCTACCATGGGGGAGATGCTGAGCAACATCGCCCACCAGTGGCGCCAACCGCTCAATATGCTGGGGCTCCTTGCCCAGGAGCTGCAGTTCGCCGAAAATCACGGCAACTTGACCGGCGAATTCATGGCCACCAATGTCAAGAGAACCATGGAGATTATCCAGCACATGTCGAAGACCATAGACGACTTCCGGCACTTCTTCATGCCGGAGAAAGAAAAGATCCGCTTCAGGGTGCTCGATGTCGTGGAAAAGACCCTCTCCCTGCTGGAGGCCGCTTTCGGAGCGTACCAGATCAATACGGAGACGGTGGCTGCAGGCGACCCGGTGCTGGAGGGGTATCCGAATGAGTACTCCCAGGTGCTTCTCAACATCCTCACCAACGCCAAGGACGCCTTCCTCTCGCGAGATGTCGCTGATCCTAAGATCGTGATCAGGGTGGACACGGAAGGGGATAAATCGGTCGTCACCATCACCGACAACGCAGGCGGCATACCCAAGGAGATCATCGACAAGATCTTCGATCCCTACTTCACGACCAAGGGTCCCGAGCAAGGCACCGGAGTCGGCCTCTTCATGAGCAAGACCATAATAGAAAAGAACATGGGCGGCGCCCTCAGCGTGCGCAACACGGACGGAGGGGCGGAATTCAGGATCAAGGTGTAAGCGGCTGAGTTCCTTCGGACGAATGATGGTCACCTCTCAACAGATGGTCTCCACGAAAAGATGGTCGCAGGTGACCGGCGACCTCGACGAAAAAAGGCCAAGGGCAGCAGTTGCTGCATCCTTGGCCTTCAGTCTCCTCGGTTGAACCAGCAGGCGGTAACCCTGCTTTGTTTCCTCAGATTGTCTCTGTGGCAAACGGTTTGGATTAGATGCCGACTCCGTCGTCGCCGTACTTTTTCTCTACAGTCGGACCCCGCTTGAAAACCATCACGCTGATCCCCTCTTCCGTCCGATCGAACTCGAACGCCAGGTTGTTTTCATAAGCAAGCAGCGCGACGGGCTCCAACTGTCCCAGGTCGCGAAGCCGGAAGAGCATACGGTTCCCCTTTTCCAGGCGCTCGATGAGACTTTGCGGGATGTCCAGGACGAAGGCGCCCTTTTCTTCCGTCAGATCGACAAGGTTGAGGTTGGTGGCGGTCACTTCACCGAGGCTGATGCGTCGCACCCAGGCGCTTCCCGTCCCTGCCCCGCCTGCCGTCAACTCGGTCAGTTCTTCGGGCGTGGCCTCGATCACCATCCCTGCCGCGACCGTGGCGTTGCTGAAACGGTCGATGAGGATGAAACTCCCCGTGTCGCGGTTGTCGCGGTACGGGTCGAAGGAAACGGGACGGTCCAGCTCGATCCTTACCAGTCCGATTTCGTTGAGTTTTAGCGTCGGGACCTGCTTTTGTTCCAGCGTGTTCACGTCGACCGCGTACTGTACCGAGGTCACCCTTCCCGGCGTGACGCCGGTCGCCGTCTTCACCAGGTACAGCTGGCCGGGCTGAAGAGGCTCGTCGTGGAACCAGACCAGGTCTGCCTCCGGGTGCCGGGTGTAAAGCGGTGCGGAATCCAGCTTGGTGAGCATGTCGCCGCGGCTGATGTCTATCTCGTCCGAGAGCGTCAGGGTCACGGCTTGGCCGGCGACTCCTTCCTCCAGGTCGCCGCCCATGGTGACGATGCGTGAGACGCGGCTGGTCTGGCCGGACGAGGTCACCCGCACCTCATCGCCCGGGCGTATCTGGCCCCCGGCGATGGTGCCGCAGAAACCGCGGAAGTCGAGGTTGGGACGGTTCACCCATTGCACCGGCAACCGGAATGCCTGGTCCGCCCGGTCGTCCTCCACCTGCACCGTTTCCAGGTAGCGCAGGATCGCGGGACCGTCGTACCACGGCGTGTTTTCGCTCTTCTCGATGATGTTGTCGCCGTTCAGGGCCGAAATGGGGAGGGCCGTGATGGTCGAGAAGCCGAGCGGCTCGGCAAACTGCCGGTACTCGCTCACGATCTGGTTGAACCTCTCCTCGTCGTAATCGATCAGGTCCATCTTGTTGATNNATGTGCCGGATCCCCACCAGGGAGACCAGGTAGCTGTGACGGCGGGTCTGGGTCAGAAGCCCCTTCCTCGCGTCCACCAGGATCACCGCCACCTTCGCGGTCGACGCGCCGGTGACCATGTTGCGGGTGTACTGCTCGTGGCCGGGGGTGTCGGCGACGATGAACTTCCTGCGGTCGGTGGAGAAGAAGCGGTAGGCGACGTCGATGGTTATCCCCTGCTCCCGCTCCGCCTGCAGCCCGTCCAGAAGCAGGGCGTAGTCGATGGCTCCCCCCTGGGTCCCAACCTTCTTGCTGTCGGCTTCCAGCGCGGCCAGCTGGTCCTCGAAAACCATCTTCGAATCCCACAGGAGACGCCCGATCAGGGTGCTCTTGCCGTCATCCACGCTGCCGCAGGTGATGAAACGGAGCAGGGATTTCTCCTCCTGGCTTTTCAGGTAGGCAAGGATATCTTTCTCGATCAGTTCGGATTGATGTGCCATTAGAAGTACCCTTCCTGTTTCTTCTTCTCCATGGAACCGGCCTGGTCATGGTCGATAAGGCGCCCCTGACGTTCCGAGGTGCGGGTGAGCAGCATTTCCTGGATGATCTGCGGCAGGGTGTCCGCCTCGGACTCCACGGCGCCGGTCAAGGGGTAGCACCCCAGGGTGCGGAAGCGGACGGACTTGTACTCGATCTTTTCACCCGGCTTGAGTTCCAGCCGGTCATCGTCCACCATGATCAGCATGCCGTCGCGCTCGACGACCGGCCGCACGGCGGAGTAGTAAAGCGGCACGATGGGAATCTGCTCCAGGTGGATGTACTGCCAGATGTCCAGCTCGGTCCAGTTGGAGAGCGGGAAGACGCGGATGCTCTCCCCCGGCTTGATGCGGGTGTTGTAGAGGCTCCAGAGTTCGGGGCGCTGGTTCTTCGGGTCCCAGCGGTGGTTGGCGCTCCGGAAGGAGAAGATCCTCTCCTTGGCGCGGGACTTCTCCTCGTCGCGGCGCGCGCCGCCGAAGGCCGCGTCGAACTTGTAGCGGTCCAGCGCCTGTTTCAGCCCCTCGGTCTTCATCACGTCCGTGTAGAGCGCGGAGCCGTGGGTGAAGGGAGAGACCCCCCTGCTGACCCCTTCCTCGTTGACGTGCACGATCAGGTCGAGCCCCGATTCCTTCGCCATCCGGTCCCGGAACTGGATCATCTCGCGGAACTTCCAGGTGGTGTCGACGTGCATCAGCGGAAAAGGCGCCGGCGCCGGGTAGAAGGCCTTGCGGGCCAGGTGCAGCATGACCGCGGAGTCCTTCCCGATGGAATACAGCATCACCGGGTTGTCGAATTCCGCCACGACCTCGCGTATGATGTGGATGCTCTCGGCCTCTAGTTGCTGCAGGTGGGTCAGACTTTTCTTCATAACAGATTCCCGTATCGAACGTGGTGTTCTTGCTACTCGACGTCGGCTGCTGTCAGCCTTCGCCCCGATTGGTTATCTCCTGTGCAAGCCGCACTCTTTGTGTTCCGGGTTCTCCCACCACCAGCGACCCGACCTGGCGTCCTCCCCCGGCTGCACGGCCCTGGTGCAGGGAGCGCAGCCGATGGAGCGGTACCCTTGCTTCAAGAGCCGGTTCTGGGGCAGGCGACGGTCGTTGACGTAGGCGAGCAGTTGCGCCTCGCTCCAGTCGAGGAGCGGGTTGAGCTTCAAGATGCCGCCGTTCAGCTGGTCGAGTTCGATGGACTTCAGGTCGCCGCGGGTGACGCCGTGCTCCCGGCGCATCCCGGTGATCCACCCTGCCAGCCCGCTGAGCGCCCGCCCGAGAGGCTCCACCTTGCGGATGTGGCAGCACTCGTGACGGTTTTCCAGCGATTCCCTGAAGGAGAAGAGCCCCTTCTCGCGTTCGAGTTTTTCCACCGCTTCGTGTTTCGGGAAATACCAGTCGATGGTGATCCCGTAACGTTCCGTCAGGGCGTCGGCCACCTCGTAGGTTTCCTCGTTGAGCCTGCCGGTATCAAGCGCGAACACGCCGATTTCGATGCCGCTCTCTTTCGCCATGTCGATGATGGCGACATCCTCCAGGGAGAAGGAGCAGGCAAGTTTGACCGGGCCGTTGGCCGCGGCTACACCGAGTCTCAGGATATCCTGTGGGGAGGCGTTCAAGGGTGCTTCAGGGATCGTATTCATAGAGTTTCCTTTTCGGGTACTGTGAGCCGGGCGGCACCTCTCAGGCGCCCTTCTGGTACAGACGTATATAATATACAACCTAAACAGTCAACAAAATTTTTCTTAATTGATGCCATTGCTGATAAAGTTTACACCTGATACCCTGTAAGACATTCCATCGCCAACAAGTAAAGAACCAAAAGAAAGTGCCTAACTCTTCCACTGAAGTTAAAAAAGGGCTACTGGATCAGCAACATCGCTATGTCTGAGAGTTTCTAGATTTTACAGTTGACCAACCACCGCGGATTAGTATCCTTTTAGCCATGTTCACATCAGCCGCTGTTAAAGCCGGTTCCTTCAGGGAGAGGTCGCGGACCATGAACCCGGACCGGTGACAAAGGAGCGAGGAAATGGCTATCACGGAAGAAACCCGGAACTTGCGGAACACGAGGCTCTCCGATGTCGATCTCCCCGATTCAGCCTGGCTTACCTATGCCGTCTGTGCCGGCGAGAGCGATTCCTGCGGATGGGGCGGGTGGATCATCGACTCGTTGGTGAGCGACCGGATGGGAAAGGGCCTCAGCATCCATGAGCGGCACCTTTGCCCCAAATGCGGGAAGGACCTTTTCAAGACGGGGGCGTCGGTGAAGTTCATCCCCTCCGACGATCAAAGCGAGAACCTCGCCGCCGGCGTCGTGTACGAGACGATACCGATGGAAATGTCCAGGGATTCCCACCAGTAGTCCCTACCGTCACACCTCACCCTCCCATCCGGAACGGGGGCCGACGGCGTTTCAATGCGGCGCCTTCACCTTTGTGATCAGGCGGACCTGGCGCTCGTGGAACCAGTAATACCAGGCCCAATTCAGCGTTACGACGATCCGGTTGCGAAAACCTATCAGGTAGTAGAGGTGAAGCAGCAGCCATACCAGCCAGGCAAGATACCCCTTGAAGTTCTGCCCGAAGGCGGTCGCTACCGCGGCACTCCGCCCGATGGTCGCCATGCTCCCCTTGTCTCTGTATCGGAAGGGCGGTATCTCCAGCGCCTTCTCCCGCGCGAGGATCGATCTACCGGCGTAACTTCCCATCTGCATGGCAACAGGCGCCACCATCGGCAGGGGCGCCCCGTCCTGCTCCAGGAACGCCATGTCCCCGACGACGTACACCTCCGGATGCCCGGGGATTGTCAGTTCGGGCATCACGGCGATGCGCCCCCCAGACCGCGGAACGCCCTCCAGCGCGCAGGCAAGAGGAGCCGCCTTGACACCCGCGGACCAGACCAGCGTGTGGGAGGGAATGACTGTGCCGTCGGCAAGAAAGACCCTCTCCGGCTCGGCACGGACCACACGCGAATCGAGCCGCACCTCGACCGACATGTCGCGCAGTTTTTCCAGGGCGTACCGGCTCAACTGCTCCGGCATCGCGCCGAGGATCTTGTCCGCCGCCTCCACCAGCACCACGCGCGCGTCCTTCAGGCTCATCTCCGGGTAGTCCTTGGCGAGGACGAAGTTGACCAGCTCGATGAGCGCACCGGCGAACTCCACCCCGGTCGGTCCGCCTCCCACGATGACGAACGTCATCAGCGCCCGTCTGCGCTGCGGGTCCTGCTCGGCGACCGCCTCCTCGAAGCTCAGGAGGATCTGGTTGCGCAGCGCTTCTCCGTCCGAGAGCTGCTTGAGGTCGAAGGCGTAGCGCTCGACCGATTCCATCCCGAAGAAGTTGGTCACCGACCCCGCCCCGAGCACCAGGTAGTCGTAGGAGACCTCCCCCCTTTCGGTAAGCACCAGTCGCCGGTCCAGATCGATACCGGTCACCTCGGAGAGCTGGAAACGCGTACCGGGCCAGTGGCGGACCATGGCACGGATGCTGTGGGCGATCGACTCCTGCTCGAGAGCGGCGGTCGCCACCTGGTACAGAAGCGGCTGGAAAAGATGGTAGTTGTTCCGATCCACCAGCAGCAGGTCGAGGTCGTTTGCCACCAGCGTCCGGGCCGCCCTGATGCCGCCGAACCCCATGCCGATAATCACTACTTTCCTGTTCATGCGGGCCGCCCGTCCCGAGGATTTTGAAATCATGAAATGATACCAGATATCTGGGCAAGCGCCGAGACAAGCCGACTCTTCTGGCATCATAAAGGACAGACCATCCAGTCAAGCAGCAGGAGCGACTGACAAAGGCGTATTCCATCACTGTCACAGCTGATGCACCAGTAGAAGAAAGTTCAGGATTGAGGGTAGGCAGGACAGCCGGACTAACTGTAGATATAAAGAAGGGCCCGCTTCGTGAGCGAAACGGGCCCTTTCTTTTCTGCAGAACAGAGGTTAACTCTAGTGCTTGTTCAGCACGCGGAGGGTTTCGTTCGCCTCCTGCAACTTCTTATTGAGGAGCTTCAGTTCGTCACGTGTGTAGGTCGTGGCGCCCTTTTCGTTGATTGCGGTCTGTAATTTGCGAATCCTGTCCTGGATGCTGTCCACTTCCTGCGCGCAGTCCTTCAGGAGCAGATTGCACTCTCTTTCGCACTGCGCGTCGTTCATCTTGTGGGTGGCGGAGTGCTGTCCGCCATCGGCCGCCATGACCGGTGCCGCTACCGCCATAAGTGCTGCCGCCAATAACATAACGAATTTGCTTTTCATTGTTCCGTCCTCCCTTTTGTTGGGTTGGCCCGCTTCTCCAAGTTGAATCCCCATTGGATGATTTATATGTAGCATCGGCCGTGCCAAAGCATAACTGGCTGTAAAAACAGCATGTCTGTCAAATGGGAGCGGGAAATGTGGAGAATATCCCACAACCCTCGTCGCATATCCTCCAGCGGGAGTGACTGGCAGGAAAACCCATGCAGTACAAGGGGGTGAGGTGGTTAGCGGTGTGGGGCAGTTCGCGGATTTAGGCAGGAATGAAGACCAGTGAGGCGACGAGGTTCCTGCCTGCGGCATCGCCCATGACGTCGAGGGTCACCTCAGGGGCGTCGTTGGCAGGTTCCTTCCTTTTGATTCCCATCCGGTCGATGATCAGTTTTTCTTTTTTGACCCAGAGATGTTCTTCGGCATGACCGAGGACGTCGGTGACGACGCCGAGGTATACATCCAGCATCTTGTCGTCCTTTCCTATCTCCAGCAACCGGGCGTCGATCTCCCCGAGCATCTTCTCGACTCCGGCGACGCTCATTTTGCCTTCGGCGCCGTCGTCGAACCCCCATCCCTCGCGCTGCAGGAGATCGAGCTTGGACTGGAGCAGGACGCGGTGTTTTTCCAGCTTCCCGCGCCTTGTCTTGATGTCGGTAATGCGTCCGAGGGCAATGCCGAGCAGGTGATCGAAGGCCCGCTTCTTCAGCTGGTACAGTGTGTCTTCCTCGGTGGTCGAAAGGTCAAGGAGGCGGTGTCCTTCGAAACTGACCGTCGTCTGTTGGACATCCCGCATCACTACCTCGCCGGAAAGTACGGCGCCCAGGATCCCCCTCTCCGCCTTGCGCATCAGGAGCAGCGCCGTAGCACCTTGCCACCCCCTACCCTGCTTCCCTTTGAACTCGGCCAGATCCTTATCTCTCTCCAGGAACCTCGCCAGGTCAGCCTTGGAGATGAAGAAGTTGCGCAGCACAGGATTCGTGTCGTAGCTCTCATGGTCCAGGAGCAGAGGCTTGGCCGAGGCGTCCACCATCGCCACGACGTGGTCGATGGCGTGCAGCACTGCCGGGCGCAACTTCTTCTTGTACCCCGACACGGCTCGGATCCACGGGTCGGTGCCATCCACGGCCCGCTCGATAGCTTTCTTGACCAGGGATTCGGGGTACTTCCCGTCCTTGCCGTCCTTGCGGAAGATGGAATAGACGAACCTGAGCAACCGTTACCTCCGACCTTGTAGGAGCGGCATTCCT
>DNJC01000086.1:0-27756 GCA_003490025.1 Geobacter sp.
GACCTGTCAGACCTGTCAGACCCGTCCGAGTCTGACGTCACCCGGTGACCGCGATGACCTCCTCGTAGGTGGTGATCCCCTCCAGCATCTTCCTGACCGCCTGCTCCCTGAGCGTCACCATGCCGTCGCGCCGGGCCACCGCCTGCAACTCGGCCAGGTCGGGCCGCTCCGTGATGACCCCCTTCACCGCGTCGTTCACGTCGAGCACCTCGAAGATCCCGGTCCTCCCCTTGTATCCGGTGCCGCGGCATTCCCCGCACCCCTCGCCGCTCCAGACGCCCCCCGCCCGCTTCAGCCCCAGGTACTCCATCTCCTCGCCCGAGAGCGTCCGTTCCTTTCTGCAGGAGGGGCAGATCTTCCTCACCAGCCTCTGGGCGATGATCCCTATCACGGTGGAGGAGATCAGGAAGGGGGGGACGCCGAGATCGATCAGCCTCGTGATGGAGGAGGGGGCGTCGTTGGTGTGCAGCGTGGAGAGGACCAGGTGCCCGGTGAGCGCCGCCTGCACCGCGTTCTCGGCCGTCTCCTTGTCCCTGATCTCGCCGATCATGATGATGTCGGGGTCCTGCCTCAGGACGTTTCTGAGCACCTTGTCGAAGGTGACGCCGATCGCCCCCTGCACCCCGACCTGGTTGAACTCCTCCATCACCATCTCGATCGGGTCCTCGACCGTCACGATGTTCACCTCCGGAGAGGAAAGGGTCCGCAGCGACGAGTAGAGCGTGGTGGTCTTGCCGCTCCCGGTGGGGCCGGTGACCAGGATGATCCCGTTGGGTCTCGCCAGGAAGGCGCTGTAGAGCTGGTACTCGCGCGGGTAGAACCCTATGCAGTCCAGCTCCTGCATCAGGACGTCCGGGTCGAAGATCCTGATGACCACCTTCTCCCCGAAGGCGACCGGGAGGGTGGAGACGCGCAGCTCGACCTCCTTCTCGTGGTGGTTGGTCTTGATCCTGCCGTCCTGCGGCCTCCTTTTTTCGGCCAGATCCATCCTGGAGAGCATCTTGATCCTGGAGACGATCGGCGGGTGGAGCTGCTTCGGGATCACGTGGACGTTGTGCAGCACGCCGTCCACCCGGAGGCGGACCAGGGACTTGTCCCTCTTGGGCTCGATGTGGATGTCGCTGGCGCGCTGGTCGAAGGCGTACTGCAACAGGAACTCCACCGCGGAGATGATGTTGCGGTCGGTCCCCTCGATCTCGTGCCCCGTCTTCATCCGGACGAACTGCTCCAGGTTCCCGAGGTCGACCCCGCTCCCCATCTCGCTCTCCGCCGCCTGCACCGAGGCGCGGAAGCCGAAGAACTCCCTCAGGATCTTCAGGATGTCGTTGCGGGAGGCAAGCACCCGGCGAAACTCCATCCTCTTGACCGTCTTCAACTCCTCGATCACCTGGTCGTTGAACGGATCGGCGACGGCGAGCGTGACCACGCCGTCGGAGAAGCCGACCGGGACGATCAGGTGCTTCAGTGCGAAGGGGCGCGAGATGTGCGCCGTGACCAGTTCGAGGTTGAGCTTCATCGGGTTGATCTTCAGGTAGGGAAGGCCGACCGCCTGGGCCAGCACCTCGGTGATGGCATCCTCGGTGAGAAGCTTCCCCCCCGAGCCCGGGATCTCCAGGTTGAAGGAGGCGATCACCTCGGCGGGGGAGGGTTTTTCCGGGGCCGGCTGCAGGCGACGGGAATACCCGGCCTGCTGGCCTCCCGCCAGGCGCTGCACCTGGGCCTCGCCACGTGCCAGCAGATCCTCGTACTGTTCCGGGCCGATCAGATCCCGCTGCAAGAGGATCTGCGCCACGTTTCTTATGGTGACCATCTTCTTTTTTTGCATGCCCCTTCCTTTCTCATGATACTCAAGGTCGGAGTATCAGTGAGAACCCGTGTAAAGTCAAGGGGCTCCGAGTTTGACAATGCCGGTCTCACCGATATCATTAAAGTGCGCCGAAGCTCTCGGCGCATCATCCAAATGACCCAGAGGAGGGTACCATGTTCGAGCTTTTCGAAAAGGCGGTTCTCACGGCTCTCGGCGCCGTTGCGCTCACCCAGAAAAAGGGGGAGGAAATGGTGCAGGAAATGAAGTCGCGCTACAAGATCAGCGAGGAGGAAGGGAAGGCGTTCCTGGAAAAGATCCAGGAGCTGGCGCGGACCGGGCAGCAGCGTTCCGCCGAGATGGCCGAGGCTGAGATTAAAAAGGCCCTGGACCGCATGGGGATGGTGTCGCGCGAGGAATTCGACCGTCTGGAGCGCCGCGTCAAGGCCCTCGAGGCGCTCCAGGCAGAGGATGTGGAACCGGGAACCGAATGCTGAGACTGATACAGCTAAACCGAAACGTCAGAAGCATCCGGCGCTACCGACAGATCATCACCGTGCTCGGGGGGTACGGTCTCGAGCATCTCGTGGAATACCTGAACCTGTCCCAGGTGGTGGCCTTCTCCCGACGCATGCTCCGCCGCCCCAGCAAGGTGGCCCACCTCTCGGCCCCCGAGCGCCTGCGGCTCGCCTTCGAGGAGCTCGGCCCCACCTTCATCAAGCTCGGGCAGCTCCTCTCCACGCGCGCCGACATCATCCCGCCCAACTTCGTCCAGGAACTCACGCACCTGCAGGACAACATCCCCTGCATCTCGTTCGAGGAGATCCGCGGGCAGATCGAGCACGAGCTGGGGGTCCCCCTGGGGCAGCGTTTCGCGTACGTGGAGCCGGAGGCGATCGCCGGCGCCTCGATAGCCCAGGTGCACCGGGCCACCCTGATAACCGGCGAGGACGTGGTGGTGAAGGTACGCCGCCCGGGGGTGATGGAGGCGGTGGAGACCGACATCGACATCCTGATGGGGGTGGCCCTGCTCCTGGAACGCCACATGGCCAGAAGCGACATCTACGACCCGGTGGGGGTGGTGCGCGAGTTCAGCTACACCATCCGGCGCGAGATGGACCTCTCCCGCGAGGGACACGCCATCGAGAGGATCCGCGACAACTTCCACGGCGACGCCACCCTCTACTTCCCGCAGGTCTACTGGGAAGCGACGGCCAAGGGGGTTCTCACCACCGAGTACGTGGACGGGATCAAGGTGAGCGACACCGGCGTCATCGAGGAGGCGGGGCTGGACCGGCGCGAGATAGCGCAGCGCGGCGCCAGGGCGTTCCTGAAAATGGTGCTGGAGCACGGCTTCTTCCACGGCGACCCCCATCCCGGAAACGTGCTGATCCTTCCGGGAAACGTCATCTGCCTCCTGGACTACGGCATGGTGGGGAGGCTCGACCCGGCGGTGAAGCGCTACCTGACCGACGTCCTGGGAGCGGTGATCAGCAGGGACGTCGAAGGGCTCGCCCACATCATCGTGGAGGCGGGGGACGCCGCCGAGACCGTCAACATGCACGCGCTGAAGAAGGGGCTGGCCGAGTTCATGGACAGCTACCTGGAGATCCCGCTCAAGGAGATCGTGGTGGGGCGCATGCTCCTCGAATTCATCGACCTGGTCTCCACCCACCGCATCAAGGTGCACCCAGACCTGACCCTGCTGGTGAAGGTGCTGGTGGTCGTGGAGGGGATGGGGCGAAAGCTCGACCCCGAATTCGACATGGTGGGGCACCTGCGCCCCTTCCTGGAGAGGGAGTTCCGCCAGCAGCGCTCCCCCGGCCGCCTGCTGCGGGAGATGGAACAGGGGCTGGAAGGGTACCTCACGCTGGCGCGGAACTTTCCCCGCGACATGAAGGAGATCCTGAACAAGATCAACCGGAACAAGTTCCGGATCGACCTGGAACACCGGGGGCTGGACCGCTTCAGCAAGGAGCTGGACCGCTCCGCCAACCGGGTCTGCCTGAGCCTCATCATCGCCGCCCTCCTGATCGGCTCCTCCATCGCCATGCAGATCAACCACGGCCCGATGCTCTGGGGCTTCCCCATCTTCGCCTTCTTCGGTTACAGCTGCGCCGGTCTGGTCGGTATCTGGTGGATGGTCGCCATCCTCCGTTCCGGACGGCTGTAACTGTAGCAAAATTGCAACACCCTCCGTTGCTTTTGCACCACAGCGGCGTTTCCGCAACACCCCCCCGCTTCACCCCACCCCTGCTACCTTCCCGTAGCTGCGCGCTTTTCTCCAATGAGAGCGAGGCGGGGAAATTGGCCCGTTACTTGCTAGATAGTCCGCATACTGACTATCAGGAGCAAGCAGATGATATACCAGCAGACCTTGGGAAACAAAGCAACTTTCAGCGGGATCGGCCTGCACACCGGCAAGCTGATCACCCTTACGCTCCGCCCGGCAGACCCCGGGACCGGGATCGTATTCCACCGGGTCGACCTCTCTCCCGCGGTCTCCATCGAGGCGCGCTCCGCCAACGTGGTGAACACCAGGCTCTCCACCACCATCGGCCGCGGCGAGGTAAGCGTCTCCACCATCGAACACCTCATGGCAGCCCTCTACGGCTGCGGCATCGATAACGCGCACGTCGACATCAACGGCCCCGAGGTTCCGATCATGGACGGCAGCGCCGCACCCTTCGTCACCGCCATCACCAAGGCGGGGATCAAGGAGTCGAAGAAGCCGCGCAAATTCCTGGTGGTGAAGAAGCCGGTGAGCGTGGTCGAAGGGGACAAGAAGGCCTCCATCATCCCGTCGCGCCATTACAAGATATCCTTCGACATGCAGTTCGCCCATCCGGCGGTGAAGAGCCAGTCGAAGTCGCTTCTTTTCAGCCAGAACTCCTTCGTGGACGACTTCGCCTCGGCACGGACCTTCGGCTTCCTGGCCGAGGTGGAGATGATGAAGTCTCACGGCCTGGCGCTGGGAGGGTCGCTGGAGAACGCGGTCGTCATCGGCGACAACGGCGTCATCAATCCGGAGGGGCTCAGGTTCCAGGACGAGTTCGTGCGCCACAAGATCCTCGACTCTGTCGGTGACTACTCCCTCTGCGGGCACCGCCTGATCGGGCACGTCAAGGCGGCCAAGTCCGGTCACGACCTGAACCACAAGCTGGTCACCGAGCTTTTGAAGCGCCCGGACTGCTACACGCTGATCGAGTTCACCCCGCAGGCGTTCAACGCGCCGTTCAACCTCGCGCTGCCGGAACTCTCGTGGCTTGAGGCCTAGAGGCGGATAAAGATAAAGATTAAGGTTTAGGTTCAGGTTTAGGTTCAGGTGAAGACAAAACAAGAGGCAGCCCCGTGACGGGCTGCCTTTTTTCATTGGTATCGAGAACTCGGACTACTTGAATTCCCTCATCCTTTCGTATAGAGTGGCGTGATGCCAGATTCTGCCGAAAACGGGGCAAAGCCCCCCGAAAAACAGCTCTCGGACCTCCCGGCCGGCGAACTCAGGAAGAGAAAACGCGAGGCGGTGATCGTCTGCGTCTCGCTCCTTACCATCCTGATCCTCACCTTCCTTGAGATGCACCTGTCGCGTATCTCCTCCGACGTGCCGATGGGGAGCAACATCACCATCTTCGGCATCATCAACGTCATCATCCTCCTCATCATTCTCCTGGTCTACCTGGTGTTCAGGAACATCGCCAAGCTCTTCCTGGAGCGGCGCAGGAACGCGCCCGGCTCCAAGCTCCGCACCAAGCTGGTGCTCGCCTTCGTGACCCTCTCGCTGGTCCCGACCATGCTCCTGTTCTTCGTGTCGGCCGGCTTCATAACCAACAGCATCCAGAACTGGTTCAACAAACAGGTGGAAACCTCGCTGAACGAGTCCATGGAGGTGGCGCAGGTCTACTACAAGACCTCCGCCGCCAACGCGCTCTACTACGGCCAGCAGATCAGCGACCTGATCAAGGAGCAAAAGCTCCTGAACGAGGAGAACCTGCCGCAGTTGAAGGCGCTGGTGCGCCAGAAGCAGAAGGAATACAACCTCGGCGTGGTCGAGGTGTTCTCCTCCCAGCGCGAGGAGCTGATCAGGGCGTCGAACCCCAAGGTCCCGCAGGGCGACTTCACCAACCCCTCCTCGGAGGACATCAACGTGGGACTCGCCGGGCAGAAACTGACCCGGGTGAACGCCATAGGGAAGGCGGACCTGATCCGCGGCATCGTCCCGGTCCGCTCCAACTATAACGACAAGGACGTGGTCGGCGTCATCGTGGTCAACTACTACGTCCCCTACTCGCTGGTCTCCAAGATGAAGGAGATCTCGGCCTCGTACCACGAGTTCCGGCAGTTGAAGATCATGAAAAACCCGATCGCCACCGGGTACATCCTCACCCTCTTCCTGATCACCATGGTGATCGTCTTCCTCGCCGTCTGGTTCGGGATATACCTCGCCCGCAGCCTCACCATACCGATCCAAGAACTGGCCGAGGCGACCAGGCAGGTGGCGGAGGGCAACCTCGACGTGCACCTGGGGGAGAGCGGGAGCGACGAGATCGGCATGTTGATCTCCTCCTTCAACCGGATGACCCAGGACCTTAGGGAAAACCAGCTCGCGCTGCAGCAGACCAACGAGGAGCTGCAAAAGAGCAACCTGGAGCTGGAGCAGCGGCGCCGCTACATGGAGGCGGTGCTCGCCAACGTCACCGCCGGGATCATCTCGGTCGACAAGAGCGGCCTGCTCACCACGGTCAACAAGTCGGCCGAAAAACTCCTGCTGATCAACACGGACCGCGTCAGCGGCAAAAACTTTCGCGAGGTGCTGCGGTCGGAACACCTGGACATCGTCAAGGGGCTCTTGCGGGACATGGTGCTCGCCAAGCACGACTCCATCGTCAGGCAGGTGGTGATCCCGATGCGGGACACGGAACTCACCCTCCTTACCAGCCTGACCGTGCTGAAGGACGAAAACGACGCCTTCATGGGGATGGTGGTGGTGCTGGACGACATGACCTCGCTGATCAAGGCGCAGCGGATGGCCGCGTGGCGCGAGGTGGCGCGCAGGATCGCGCACGAGATCAAGAACCCGCTCACCCCGATCCAGCTCTCGGCCCAGCGGCTGAGGAAGCGCTACCTGTCCCGCTTCGAGGGGGAGGAGGAGGTGTTCGACCAGTGCACCGCCATGATCATAAAATCGGTGGACGAACTGAAGGGGCTGGTGAACGAGTTCTCCAACTTCGCCCGGATGCCCGCCTCGGTCCTGAAGCCGAACGACCTGAACGGGATACTCAAGGAGGCGCTCACCCTCTACGTGGAGGCGCACCGCCACATCCGCTTCACGCTCAACGCCGACGAGGAGTTGCCCCCCATTCTCCTGGACCACGACCAGATCAAGCGGGTGGTGATAAACCTTTTGGACAACGCGGTCGCCGCCATCGAGGGGGAGGGGGACATCGAGCTCTCTACCCGGTACGACAGCACGCTGAAGATGGCAACCTTGACCGTCTCCGACACCGGCCACGGCATCGCCGCCGAGGACCGGCCGCGCCTCTTCGAGCCGTACTTCTCCAGGAAGAAGAGCGGCACGGGGCTCGGCCTCGCCATCGTCAACACCATCATCACCGACCACCACGGGTTCATCAGGGCCAAGGAGAACTACCCCAAGGGAAGCCGGTTCGTGATAGAACTCCCAGCGGAAACCTAAACCAGAACCTCAACCTCAATCTGTTTCTGAGACATCTATGCCGCTGCAGAGAATAAGAGCCTGGATACTGCCGCTTCTGGCAACGATCCTTACCGTCGCAGTCCTCGGGGCAACGCTCCTGCCGCGCCTGCTCGACCTCGACACCTATAAGCAGGATATCGTGGCCCAGGTGCAGAGCGCCCTGAAGCGCGATCTGCAGTACGATACCGGCGAATTCGCCATCAGGCTCACCCCCAGCTTCACCTTCAAGGGGGTCACCATCAAGGAGAAGGACGGCAAGGGCGACTTCATCACGGCCGAAAGACTCACCGTCAGGATCGCCATCCTCCCGCTGTTGCACAGGGAGCTGGTCCTGTCGCGCATCCAGCTGGAAAAGCCGGTGCTGACCCTGTGGCGCGACCGCCAGGGGGTCTTCAACATCGCGGACCTCCTGACGCCGTCGGGGGGGGAGTCCCCCGGGATCAAGGGAGTGGACCTGAAGAAGGGGCAGGTCAAGTTCACCGATTTCGCCTTTTCCGATATCCCGCTCGTCACCGAACTCTCCGAGACGGACCTCCACCTGAGCAGGCTCGCGCGCGGCAGGGATTGCGACTTCAAGCTGTCGGCCAACCTTCAGCAGGGGAAGGGGAAGACCTCGTTTTTTGCCGGCGGGGTGGCGAAGATCCCGGCAGCCGGCAAACCTTGGACCTCGATGGAGATCAACGGCAGGGTGAAGACCGGCCCCCTCGACGCCGGGCACCTGTGGCCCTACTACAGCCGCTACGTCCCGTTCAAGAGCCTGGCCGGAGCCGTGGAGGTGGAGGGGCACTTCAAGGGGACCCCGGCCGCATTCAAGACCAAGGGTGAGGTCAAGATCACCCGGCTGAACCTCGATTACCCGCAGGTCTTCCACGCCAGGCTCACCCCGAGGTCGCTGCAGGGCTCCTGCGAGCTGGAGCTGACCGACCGCGACATCAGCATCGACGGCATCAAGGTCAATCTCGACGGCTTCAAGGTCAACGGGTCGGTGAAGCTTTCGGACATCCACTCCAAGGACATGCGGATCACGGCGAAGGCGACCAGCAACCGCTTCAACCTGCGCGACTTCCGCCAGTACATCCCGTACGGCATCATCGTCGACGACACGTCGCACTTCATCGAGCAGAAGATAGTCGGCGGGATCTATGGCCTGGAACATGGCTCGCTGGACGGCCGGGTAAGCCAGATCCTGCACATGGAGCGCGGGCAGAACTACAACGTCCTTTCGATACGGGCCCACGTCGAGGAGGGGATCCTGAACTACGGCTCCGGCATCCCCGTCTTCAGCAGCATCAAGGGGGATCTGGAACTGGCCGGCAAGGATTTCATCCTCAAGGGGATGAGCGGCAAGTTCGGCTCCTCGCCGCTCACCCTCGAGGGGAAGATCACCGACTACCCCCTGGACATGCCGAGCATGTACCCGTTCAGCGCCAAGGTGCAGCCGAAACAGCAGGAGGTGGCGTGGCTCCTCGGCAAGGGGCTCGGCTCCTTCACCGGCAACGTGGGCCTGAACCTGAAGGGGGAAGGGGGGACGGCGCTCTACAAACTCTCAGGCGACAGCGACCTCACCGGCGCCTCCTACAGCTTCAGCGACGTGATAGCCAAGCCGGCCTCCCGCCCCAACGCGGTTTCCTTCAGCATGTCCTTCGACAAGCAGCTGTTCCGGATCAACGGGCTCACCTACCAGATGGCTCCGGTCGCCCTTTCGGCGACGGCGGCGAGTCGCTACGACGGGCCGGTCAGCTTCGACATCAGGACCAACCAGTTCCAGTCCGGCGAGGTCGGCCAGATGGTTCCGATGGTGAAGAAGTACCATCCCGCCGGGGCGGTGCAGTTGCAGTTGCATGCCGCCGGGCCGGATATGGACCGTCTCGCCTGGAGCGGCAATGCGTCGCTCTCAGGGGTTTCCCTCAAGGCTTCGGAGAAGGTGAAGAACCTGACCGGCGTGAACGGCAACGTCCGTTTCGACGGCGAGACCATGGAAAGCCAGCAGATCGCCGGGAGGGTCGGAAATTCCTTTTTCAGCGGCCACGGCAGCCTGACCGGCTTCAAAACCCCCACTAGCTTCTCCGCCGTCTTTTCCTCCCCCTCGATCGACCTCTCCGACCTCGGCTTTTCCCAGGGACGGGTCCCGGTCCGGGTCGAAAAGGTGCAGGGGAACCTTTCCTACGGCAAGGAGACCCTCCAGATCGCCTCGCTCTCCGGCACGCTCGGCAAGAGTGCCCTGCAGATCAAGGGAACCGTCAGGGATCTGCAGCAGCACCCTGCCGCCGATCTCTCCATCGTCTCCTCGCGCCTCGAGGTCGAGGACCTGTTCCCCCTTTTCGGCGGACCGTCCGGGGAGGGGAAACTGACGCTGAAGGCCCACCTGAACGCCCAGGAAGGGAGGTTCCGGGAGATCCCGTTCCAGCGCCTGCATTGCAACATACTGCTGGAGGACAAGACGCTGCAATTGCAGCCGTTCGACTTCGCCTCCTTCGAAGGCGACATCACCGGGAGGCTCCGGAGCGATTTCAGCCAAAGTCCCACCCGGCACCATCTGGTCTACACGGTGCAGCGGGTCGCCTCGGACCGGCTGCTGCACGCCATGGGGGTGAAGAAGCAGGAGGTGACCGGCGCCATGTCGCTGCAGGGCGAACTCTCCCTCAGGGGTGAAACGGCGCCTGAGTTCACAAAAAGCGCGAACGGGACCGTGAAACTGAAGATAGAGCGCGGGAGCATAAGGAAGTTCTCCACGCTCTCCAAGATCTTCTCGATCCTGAACGTGTCGCAGCTCTTCAAGCTGCAGCTCCCGGACATGGTTTCCGGAGGGATGCCTTTCAACAAGATCACCGGGGACTTCGCCATCAAGGAGGGGGTAGCCTCGACGCAGAACCTGTTCGTGGACAGCAACGCCATGAACATCTCGGCCATCGGCAAGCTGGACATGGTGAAGAACGAACTCGACATGACCATAGGGGTGCAGCCGCTGCAGACGGTGGACAAGGTGGTGAGCAAGATCCCCATCGTCGGGTGGATCGTGACCGGCCCGGACCGCTCGCTCATCACGACCTATTTCGAGGCGAAGGGGCGCGTGGAGGACCCGCAGGTGACGGCCATCCCGTTCAAGTCGCTGGCGAAGGGCGTATTCAACATCTTCAAGAGGGTGTTCGAGCTTCCCGCGCGCCTGATTACCGACACGGGGGAGGTCATCATCGGGAAGTAACCGCGCCCCATGAGAGCGCGTGCGTTTACAGCAGGTACGCGAATTGTCAACGGCTACCGCACTTTTTTTATTGTAATGCGCGCAGAGGTTATGCTATTTTGCTCGGCGGATGCTTAAATTTATCCAACACGGAGGAGACTGTGAAGAAGACTTTGGTTGTGATGTTGGCAATTGTTGCTGTAGCAGCGTTCGGCTGCAAGAAGAAAGAAGAAGCACCGAAGGTAGCCGCTCCTGAGGCAGCCGCACCCGCAAGCCAGATGCCCGCAGCGGCTCCCGGCGCCAATCCCCATGCTGGGCTGAAGCCGCAGGAAGTCCAACCGGGCGCAGGTCACAAGGGTAAAGTCCTGGAGACCATGGACTCCGGCGGGTACACCTACGTGCAGATCGAAGAGAAAGGCGAGAAGCTGTGGGTTGCAGCTATGCAGACCCAGGTGAAAGTCGGCGATACCGTCGAGTTCCCCGACTCCCCGCCGATGGTCAACTTCCAGAGCAAGACTCTGAAGCGCACCTTCGACAAGATCATCTTCGCACCGGGCCTCGCCGTCAACAAGTAGGCTAAACCCAGGAACTAAAATAAAGAAAGGGCATGGTCAGCGACCGCGCCCTTTTTTTATTTGAAATGCCCCTTCTGCCTACTTTTTGGTTTTTCTCCGTTTAGCCGATGCGCCCGCCTTCCCCTGTCCTTGCGGCACCCCGGCGGCAGCCGCCCCTTCCAGCGCGGAGGGATCTTCAGGGGCGAGTTCCAGCGCGCGGCCGAAGTCCCGCCGGGCCGATGCCGGGTCGCCAAGCTCCAGCGCCAGTTCACCGAGGGCCAGCAACGCAGGGAGATGGCGGGGGACCAGCCGCAAGAGCTCCCGATAGGAACCGACGGCCCCCTTCAGATCCCCCAGCCTCGCCTGCAGCCCCGCGTGCAGCAGCACGCCCCACGGGTTCCGAGGCTCCGTCCGTACCATGCCGCGGTAAACGGAAAGCGCCCCCTCCCAGTCGTCCTCCTGCTCCAGCGCCTCGGCGCAGAGCATCTCCGTCACGAATGAGTACCCGACCAGCTTTCGCTGCGCGTCGAAGCCGGCGCGGCTGAATCCCTTCATCCCCGCCTTCCCCAGCGCCTTCAATATGGCAAGCCGCGAGCGCTCCACGAACGGGTCGCGCCGCACCAGGAACCCTTCGCCCCGCTCCTCTTCGAAAAGCTCGGCGGGAACCCCGTGCTCGCGCTGCGCGCGGACCAGAAGCTCCGTTCCCGGGTAATAGACCAGCGGGGAAACCTGCCCGTCCTGCGGCCTGATCCTGTCGATGAGCCGGAGGGTCTGCTGCAGGTCGCCCTCCCCCTCCCCCGGAATCCCGGTGATGAGATAGATGGAGAGGTTGATGCCGACCCGCCGCACGGCCGCCGCAGCGCGCTCCACGTCGGCAGGAAGGATGCGCTTGCCCAGGGCCTTCAGCATCTCGGGCGAGCCCGACTCGACGCCGAACTGTATGCACTCGCACCCTGCCCGCTTCATGGCGAGAAGCATCTCCTCGTCCACCGCGTTCACCCGCGACTGGCAGTTCCAGAGGATGTGAAGACGCTCCTCCTGCAGCAGGCGGCAAATCTCGAGGACCCGCCCCCGGTTCGCCGTGAAGGTGTCGTCGCGAAAGGAGAAGTAGATGAGTCCGTAACACTCCTTGAGCATCCGGATCTCACGCACCACCGACTCCGGCGAGCGGAAGCGGACCCCCTTCCCCCAGAATAAGGGGGAGGAGCAAAAAAGGCAGGAGGCCGGGCAGCCGCGCGAGGTGATGACGAACTCGAGCTGGCGCCGGAAGTCGACGCCGATGCTCCTCCCCGGGTTCTCTCCCGGCAGCGGCAGGAGATCGAGGTCGGCGATCGGCGCCCGAGCCGGCCCCTGGAGCGGCTCCCCCTCGATGCCCCGGCAGGCGATGCCGGCGATGCCGGACAGGGCTTTCCCGGCAGCTCTCCCCTCAAGAAGCTCGACCAGCGTCGCCTCCCCTTCCCCCAGCACCACGACGTCGAGTTCCGGGTGCCGCGAAAGCTGCTCGCGCCAGGTGTGGGTCGCGTGCGGTCCCCCCAGCACCACCAGCGATGCGGGATCGAACTCCTTCGCCAGCCGGGCGAGGCGCAGCGCTTCGACCCGGTTGTGGGTGAACTGGGAGATACCCACCACCTCGGGACGGATCTCGGCCAGCTGCTGCCGCACCCGGTCCCACGACAGGCCGGAGAAGTTGGCCAGCGTCACCTGGTGCCCCTTCTCCCTGAGCACCGCGTCCAGGGTCAGGAGGCCTGCCGGGAGCAGAGAGGTGAACGGGTCTTTTGCCCCTTCGGGGTGGCACTTGTAGGCGAGGAGAATCTTCATCTGCACCCATAAAAAAATCCGGCCCTGAGGCCGGATTTCGGTAAGCGTTGCGTCAGTCGCTCGGCTGCTAGTTGTTCAGGCCGAGAGGGGTCTCTTCCATGACGTCGTCGGAGTTGTCCTCCTCGACGCCGAGGATCAGGTCGTCGAGCTGGAAGACGTCCGGGTTCACCTTGGCGATCCGCTTGGCGCCGAGGAAACGGGCGCGGTAATAGGAGGTGTTCAGGGAGGAGATCACCACCCTGCGATCGCGCGAGGAGGCGTGGATCATCCTGTTGTTGCCCAGGTAGATCCCCACATGCGACGGATAGGAGGCGTAGGTGGCGAAGAAGATCAGGTCCCCTTTCTGGAGGTCGCCCGGCGCCACCGCGTTACCCACCTCGAACTGCTCGCGCGCCGTGCGGGGAAGCGCCACCTCGAGGTCGCGGAAAACGTGCTGCACGAAGCTGGAGCAGTCGATGCCGGAGCGGGAACTCCCGCCGAAGCGGTAGCGGGTGCCGAGGAAGCCGTAGGCTGATTTCTTCAGCTCCTTCAGGTTATCCACCTTGCTCACCTTCAGCTCCGTATTCTTGGAGAGGTCCACCTGCTGCTCCGGCTCGAGCGCGGCCAGCTCCTGCAGGCTCTGCTCGTAGTCCTTCTCGTTGAACAGGTCGCTATGGCGCAGCTGCAACTTCCTGCTCACCTTCACCTTAGGCTCGTCCGGCGCGCTTTCCTTGAGAACCAGCACCTTCCCGGCCTTGACGCGGCTGCCGCTGAGACCGTTCAGCCGCTTCAACTCCGCGACGGAGACTCCGGTCTTCTTGGCGATGCGGGAAAGCGTCTCGCTCTTTTTAACCTTGTACACCGAAGCGGCCGACGCCCCCTGTCCCTTGCTCTCGGCGACGGAGCGGGGCGGAATGACCAGGAGCGTCTTGGGCTTCACCGTGTTGCCGACCAGGTTGTTGGCGGCCTTCAGTTCTTCGACGGTGACGTGGTATTTCTTGGCGAGGGAGGTTATGGTTTCGTGCTTTTTAACGCGATGGGTTTTTGCGGCGAGGGCGAGCGAAGGCAGGGAGAGCATGACGATGCATAGGGTAAATAGCTTGAGCCATTTTATCATGAGTCCTCCTTCATTGTTTTAGAAAAAAAAGCAGGTGCATCAATTTATATAACAAAACTTGGCCCCTGTCAACTTTAATGATGCCTTTTCATGGTATCTCTATAAAATACCATTGTTAAAATGAAGGGTTACGGTCGTTTCGACGCCGGCCTGTTCGCCTTGCGTTCGACCGTCACGCGTACCATGGAACGCTCCATGTTGACCACGGACACGCCGGGAGGGAGCTTGATCAGATCCTTGCTAATCTGGATGTTGTTGCTCCCCTCTTTGGCCTTGGAAAGATCGAGATCCACCACGATGTCGAGACGCTTGGGGGAGGCGACCAGGTTTGAGAACGACTTCAGTTGGAGGTCTATCTCGTCCGGGTTGCTGCGGACCAGGGTGAGCGTCTCCGGGAGGTTGTGGAAGGTGACCGGCGCGGTCACGTTGAGTAGCTCCCCCTGCCTGAAGGTGATCAGGAGCCAGCTCACCACGACCACGGCGAATATGGCGACCTTGGGCCAGAGGTTCGCGAAGAGCCTCGACCTGACGCTCACCCTCTGGGCCTCGCGCGAGAGCGGCTGCAACAGGGAGGTGAGACGCTCGTGCAGCTGCGCCTGGGTCCTCATCACCTGTAGTTCCCCGTCCAGGGAAAGGGAGACCTCGCCCCGCTCCTCCGAGACGACGACGATGACGGCGTCGGAGCGCTCCGAAAGGCCGAGGCCGGCGCGGTGCCTGGTCCCGAGGTGCTGCGGCACGTCTGCGCTCACCGAGAGCGGTAGATGGCAGGAGGCGAGCGCCACCCTGCCGTCCTTCACCAATACCGCTCCGTCGTGCAGCGGGGACGACGGCATGAAGATGCTGCTGAGAAGCGGCCCGCTCAGCATCGAGTCGAGCGGGACGCCGTGCAGGATGAGATCGTCCAGCCGTTCCTCGCGCTGGAAGACCACCAGGGCGCCGACGCGCAGGGAGGCGAGCGAGAAAACGGTCGCGGAAAGGTCCAGGAGGTCGAGGCGGACGGCGCTCTCCTCCCGGTCGAAGAGGTTCCGAAGCAGGCTCAGCCGGTAGAGCGCCTGCCGTATCTCGGCCTGAAACACCACGATCAGCAGCACCAGCAGCACCGTTCCCAGTTGCTGAAGTATCCAGCTGGTCATGAAGAGGCCGAGGGTCTTGGTTATGAAGTAGATGGCGCCGAGGAAAAGGAGCCCCATCACGACCTGGAGCGCCTTCGAGTTCTTGAACCAGCTGTAGAGCTGGTACACCAGGAAGGTCATGATGAGGATATCGGCTATGTCCTGGGGCCGGATTTGCGGGAACAACGGCAGCCTCCTCGGGGAGATGGAGCAGGTAGTCATGAAGCGCGGCTTATGCGGCAAAAAGGCGACCGGCCGCTTTTTACTGGCAAGGTGCGGCGCTTTATGCTAAAAATCATCCCTTGCACGCGGCTCCGGCCGCGGCAAAGAGGTTAGAATTTATAGCATTTCATGCATGAAAAAGGTAGGAAAATATGTACGCACTGTCGGAAAAGGGTGAACGGATACGCGCCATGTTCGGGAGCATCGCCCCGCGTTACGACCTGTTGAACAGGCTCCTCTCGCTGGGTATCGACCGCCGCTGGCGCCGCTTTGCCGTCGGCAAGATCGGCCTTAGCGGCCCCGGGCGCGTTCTGGACGTGGCTACCGGTACCGGCGACGTGGCCCTCGAGATAGCTGCACAGACCCCCGCCTCGGTGAGTATCGTCGGCATCGACTTCACGCCCGAGATGATCGAGCTTGGCCAGGTCAAGGTGAAGGAGTCGCGTCATTGCGACCGCATCACGCTGCAGGTCGCTCCGTGCGAGGAGATTCCCTACGACGACGGCAGCTTCGACGCCGCCACCATCTCTTTCGGCATCAGGAACGTCGTGGACCGCGTCAAGGGGCTCTCCGAGATGCACCGCGTGCTTTCCAACGGAGGAAAGATCGTCATCCTGGAGTTTTCCACCCCCACCATGCCGGTCTTCAAAGACCTGTACCACTTGTATTTCCTGAAGGTGCTCCCGAAGATAGGCGGCGCGTTCTCCAGGTTCAGCGCCTACCAGTACCTGCCGGATTCCGTGCTGGAGTTCCCGCCGCGTGAGGAATTCAAGGCGATGATGACAGGGGTGGGGTTCAAGGACGTGCGGCACTTCGACCTGACCGGCGGCATAGCGACGGTCTACGTCGGAACTAAGTAGCAGATAAAGATAAAGATAAAGATGAAGATGAAGATTAAGGCTAAGGCTAGATGCAGGTTCTTCCTCAATCTTAATCTTAATCTTTGTCTGGGTTTTACTGTTTCTGAAACATCACCCGCGCCACCGGGGTCTCCTGGGTGGTATCTTCCTCGAGAAGCAGTATCTTTCCTTCCCCTCCCCCGAACAGCCGCTCCAACTCTCCCGGTTGCAACAGATAATCCTTCCGGTGCTCCCCATGCAGTCCCGGTGCGTCGAGTATCGTCTCCATCACCACCACCCCGCCGGGAGCCAGCGACTCGACAATCCAGGGGATGAGCGGCCTCAGAAGGAAGTTGAAGTTGAGGATCAGGTCGAAGAGCCCCTCAGGTCGCCACGTCTCCAGGTCCGCGTGGACGAATTCCACCGACACCCCGAGTTCCGCCGCGCGCTTCTCCCCCCTTTTTAGTCCCCGCTCCGCGATGTCCACCGCCGTCACCTGATAGCCGTTCTGCGCCAGATAAAGGGCGTTTCTCCCTTCGCCGCAGGCAAGGTCCAGCGCCCGCCTCCCCACGACCAGGGACGAGACCCTTTCCATGCTCTGCGCCAGGAATTTGGATGGGCCCAGAGAAAAGAAATACTCGTCGGCGGCGTAGCGTTCGTTCCACTTGATGCGGTCAGCTTCCATCGTTTCCTCCCACCAGCGGCATCGATAACGTTAGTACCAGCGCCTCAAATTTGTCATTAATCCGCCAAAAGTCAAGAAGCTTCGAGCCTCCCGTGCCAGTTGCGACATATTCTGTCACCATCCTGTGTTCTCATAATAAAAAACAGGGGGTGCACCATGATCTACCTTACCAACGACGCACTGGACCAGGCTGTGTATTTCGAAATCAGGGGAAAAGAGGCTTTCAGGAGGGGGAACGTGCTGGACCAGGTGTACTACGGGCTCCTCGGCAACGGCGTGCACGAGGTGGACGTCACGCTGAAAAAAAGGCGAGGGAGCGTGGAAGTCGCCTTCGGCAGGAGCGAACTCTTCAGCTTCGTCGAGGAGGATGCGCTGCGCCGGATGCTGGGTCAGATGGTCCGGGAGAAGACGGTGCATTAGCTTGACTTCGTCACCAAGGGGCAGTAACATTAGCAAATATTAATTATTGTCCGCCCTTCGGCTTCCACATGCTTGTTTGCCTCCGGCAGACCTCGCTACGCGTCGGGCGCAAGTGGGCCTGTTCGCAGCAGATTACGCAGCACCATGCTGCGCATCCGGACCGGGTCCACCACATTCTCGCACAGGAGAATCACATGAGAAAGTGGCTGCGGTGGGCCGGCGTCGTCTGCGCCATATGGGGGTCGAGCGGCGTCTGTCACGCGGCTGGCTTCAGGGTCAGCGAGCAGGGAGCGAAGGCAATGGCCATGGGGAACGCCTTCGCCGCTCAGGCCGACGACCCGAGTGCGCTGTACTTCAACCCCGCCGGCATCTCGTTTCTGCCGGGAGCCCAGGTGAACCTCGGTGCGCTGACCATACTGGTCCCGCAGACGGAATTCCACGGGACCACCCCTCTCAGCGGCACGCCCCCCCTCGACACGGGGGGCTCAGTCGTGACGGAAAAATCCAAACGAGACATGATAATCACCCCCACCCTATACGCCACCTACAGCCTGGAGGCGACCCCCCTTTCCTTCGGCCTGGGGATGAACGCGATCTACCCGCTCTCCAAGAGTTGGGACGACTCCAGCGTGTTCCGCAACCAGGTCCAGACGGCGTCCATCAAGCCGATCAACTTCCAGCCCACGGTGGCGTACCGTTTCGACGACCTGAACCTCGCGCTCGCCGGCGGTTTCGACGTCACCTATGCGCAGGTTTCCCTGCAGAAATCCGCCTACAGCCCGGCCATCGACCCGAGCGCGCCGGCTCCGCCTTTCGGGGCCTACGAGGTCGGCTCGCTCGGCCTGGACGGCACCGCCACCGGTTACGGCTACAACCTCGGCCTGCTCTGGAAACCGCGCCAGGAGCTGGCCTTCGGCGTGGCCTACAGAAGCAAGATCACCCTCGACATCGACGGGGACGCCAACTTCCTCGCCACCACCCCCACCGGCATGGGGGCCATAGGGCTCTCCGAGACCTCGGTTTCCCCCTATACCAGGGCCAGGGCGACCAGCGCGGCGTCCACCAGGATCACCCTCCCGGACACGCTCGATCTCGCCGTAGCCTGGCATCCCACACCGAAGACCACCCTGGAATTCGACGCCACGCGAACCGGTTGGAGCAGCTTCCAGCAACTGCTGATCAACTTCGACTCGCCGCAGTTCGCCGCCTTCAACAACCAGCCGGACCCTCGCAACTGGCGCGACGTCTGGGGGTACAAGTTCGGGGGGGAGTACGCCCTCACCCCGATGCTGGACCTGCGCGCCGGCTACTTCTTCGACCAGACTCCCGTCCCCGACGAGACAGTCGACCCCCTGCTCCCCGACGCCGACCGTCACAGCTTTTCTTTCGGGGCCGGCCTCCACAACGCCTTCTGCACCCTCGACCTCGCCTACATGTGGGTGCATTTCGTCGACCGCGACGTGCACAACCAGGACATGGCGACGCTGCGCGGGGAGAACGGCACCTTCAAAAGCGACGTGTACCTGCTCGCTGCAAACCTGAACCTGAAATTCTGACCTGGCTAGCGACGATTTTCCGCGTCAGAATTTCCCCCTTCCCTTCAAGGGGAGGGACGTCGCTCTGCCACAGCGGCAGAGGGCTCTTTCTTTCCTGATTCATCATGATCTAATCACGTTTTCTTTTCCCGCGCAGCTTCAATCTCCCGCTGTTTAAATCTCCTTCCCTCTATCAATTCCCTCTCGACAAAGTGAGTCTTTTGCAATATATTCCGGGATACTGTATACAATTTTCCCCTGCCCCTTCCCGGGCAGGGCCAGTGATACGATTGTCACCATCATCCCACCAAAAGGAGAAGAGAATCGATGGCAACCCCAGATTTCAAGTACCAGGAAGCCTTCCCGCTCGGGCCTGACAGCACCAAGTACCGCCTCATCCCGAATTCGCAGCAGTACGTGTCCGTGGCCAATTTCGAAGGGCAGGAAATCCTCAAGGTAGCCCCCGAGGCCCTCGCCGTCACGGCCAACGCGGCGATGAAGGATCTCTCCTTCAAGCTCCGCCCGGAGCACAACGAGCAGGTCGCGAAGATCCTCACCGACCCGGAGGCCTCCCAGAACGACAAGGGGGTGGCACTCGCCTTCCTGAGAAACGCGGAAGTCGCGGCCCAGTTGGAGCTCCCCGTCTGCCAGGACACCGGCACAGCCATCGTCATGGGTAAGAAAGGTCAGCAGGTCTGGACCGGCGCCAACGACGAGGAGTACCTCTCCAAGGGTGTCTACAAGACCTACACGGAGGAGAACCTCCGCTACTCGCAGACGGTCGCGCTCGACATGTACAAGGAGATCAACACCGGGACCAACCTCCCGGCGCAGATCGACCTCTACGCGACCAAGGGGATGGAGTACAAGTTCCTGTTCATGGCCAAAGGTGGCGGTTCGGCCAACAAGACCTACCTCTACCAGGAGACCAAGGCGCTCCTCAACCCGGACAGCCTGATCAAGTTCCTGGTGGCCAAGATGAAGACCCTGGGGACCGCGGCCTGCCCGCCGTACCACCTCGCCTTCGCCATCGGCGGCACCTCCGCAGAGGCATGCCTGAAGACCGTGAAGCTCGCCAGCGCCAAGTACCTCGACGCGCTTCCTACCTCCGGCAACGACGGTGGGCAGGCGTTCCGCGACGTCGAGCTCGAAGAAAAGCTCCTCAAGGCGGCGCAGGAAAGCGGCATCGGCGCACAGTTCGGCGGCAAGTACTTCGCCCACGACGTCCGCATCGTCCGCCTGCCGCGCCACGGCGCATCCTGCCCGGTCGGCATGGGGGTCTCCTGCTCCGCGGACCGCAACATCAAGGCGAAGATCAACAAGGAAGGGATCTGGGTCGAGCAGATGGACGAGAATCCGGGGCGCCTGATCCCCGAGCAGTTCCGCGGCAAGCACGAGCACGGCGTCAAGCTCGACCTGAACAGGCCGATCAAGGAAGTGCTCGCCGAACTCGGCAAGCACCCGGTCTCCACCCCGCTCCTTCTGACCGGCACCATCGTGGTCGGTCGCGACATCGCCCACGCGAAGTTCAAGGAGATCCTCGATTCCGGCAAGCCGCTCCCCGAGTACCTGAAGAACCACCCGATCTACTACGCGGGCCCCGCGAAGACCCCGAAAGGGAAGCCTTCCGGCTCCTTCGGCCCCACCACCGCCGGCCGCATGGACTCCTACGTCGACCTGCTCCAGGAAAACGGCGGCTCCCTGATCATGATCGCCAAGGGGAACCGCTCGCAGCAGGTCACCGACGCCTGCAAGAAGCACGGCGGGTTCTACCTCGGCTCCATCGGCGGCCCGGCAGCTCTCCTCGCCGAGGAGAACATCAAGAAGGTCGAGTGCATCGACTTCCCGGAACTCGGCATGGAGGCGGTCTGGAAGATCGAGGTCGTGGACTTCCCGGCGTTCATCCTGGTCGACGACAAGGGGAACGACTTCTTCAAGCAGCTCGGGATATAACAGCGGAAAGGTGAGGGGGCGAATGATTATTCGCCCCTACCGACAACCGATGAACAAGAAAGCCCCCGTTGCCGTTATGGCAGCGGGGGCTTTGTTAATAGGGTTGGAAACCGGGGAGGAGCCTTTCCCTAGCTCCCAGCCCCCAGTCCCTAGCCCCTGTTTTTACATGTAAACCATGACCCGGAAGTTGAGCCTGCCGTCCATGGTGGTGAAGGGGATGGTGACCCCCTTGCACTGGACCATCATGCTCCCGTCCGCGGTCGACTGCTCGGGCGGGTCCGTCATCGGCCGCAGGCGCCCGGAGAGCACCAGCGGCAGCCCCAAGGCGACGCTGCCGTACTGCTCGTGGTACTTGGTCTTGAAGACGCCGGCGATGTTGTTCACCACCTCGCCGACGGCGTCGTTGATCGACTCGTCATCCGCCTCATCCAGCATCAGGAGTTCCTTCGCTATCTGCTCGGCCGGCCCCTTCTCGGTTGCGAACAGGATGTAGCCGACCCGGTCTCCGGCGACCCCGACGATACCGACCACGTCACTTTTCATCGGGTTGATCTTCTTCTCCACCTTGCCGGCGTAGATGTCGGTGTTCATGTAGCTCTTGAAGGTGTCCTGGGTGGCGGACATGATGGTGAACATGACCTCTTCGAAAGTTATGCTGCTCAAAACAACCCCCTTGAATCAATTGCTGTTACAGAAACTGCGCCGGGTTGTCCGTGCAGACTATTCCCTCCAGCACATCCAGCAAACGGTCGTTGAACGACCCCTTCATCTCCTGCTTCATGATGAGCAGTGCTATCGCGGAGGAGAGCGCCTTGCGGCAGGAGCGGTCTATGGTGAGGGTGCAATAGACGTCGCAGATCGCCGCCACCTGGGCGGAGCGCGTTATCTCCGGCCCCTTGAGCCCCTGCGGATACCCGTTGCCGTTGTTGCGCTCGTGGTGGCTGCGCACGACCTCGAGCGAGATATCGGAGAGTCTGGTGTGTTTCTTCAGGTACTGGTACCCCTCTTCCGGATGCTTCCGGTACGCCTCGACCTCGGCGGCCGTCAGCTTCCCGTCCTTGCTGAGGATCTGCGGGGGAATGAATATCTTGCCGAAATCGTGCAGCAGGGTCCCGATGCCGACGTCGAGCATCTCGTCGTGGGAAAGGAGGTACGCCTCCGAGTGCAGGAGCACCGAGAGTGCCGTGACCTGCAGGCTGTGCACGAAGGTGTAGTAGTTGTGGGTCATGACGCTTTCCAGCGAGGTGAAGGAGTCCTTGTCGCTGGCGAGGTACTGCAGCAGGTTTTGCACCATGCGCTGGCTTCGGGAGAAGTCCGACACCTTTTCCGGGTGTTCGAAGATGTCCCCCACGAAGTTGATGGAGGTCTGGTAGATGATCTTCCCTTTGGTCTTCGCCTGCAGCGTGTCGTCCTTCAGCACGCGCTCCGCGTTGTTCTCCATGTAGGAGGTGATCACCTCAAGATCGGCGGGGCTTACGAACAGGAACTCCACCTTGTTTCCCATCAGGCGCTCGGCGTCCTGGGCGGTGAAATTCCTGCCGTGGCTCTTGTAGAGAATATATTTACCGCCGCTCCTGATGTAGAGGGCGACGTCGGGAAATATATCTGCCTGGATGCTCTCGATACTGACGGGGACGTACATCTCACCCATATAACCACCTCCGCTGCGGCACGCGTGTCACGCCGGCTTTGGCGCGATACAGGTACCATATCGGCAGCAGTGTTTCGACCTTGAGCCTTCCGGGCGGATTTCAGATAAAAACGCTATATTCCGGTCAATTCCTCGATTTTGAGCTCCAGATCGTCGCCGTTCACCCGTGTCACCCCGCTTTCCTCCTCCGTCCTGATGACCCCCTCGTCGATCCACACCCGAAGCCGCTCTTCTTCCACTCCGAACTTCGCGACGGCTTCCGCTACCGTGTACCAGGTTTTCGATACCAACATGATCTCTCCTCCCTTCCTTTGGTTGCCAGCCTCTTTGTTTTCATTACAGGTTCACCTGCATGGTACCGCTGATGCCTACCATGTCAAGGGGCGCCACGTTCGGCTGCAGGCCAAAAATATCGACCGGTTGCGCCTTGGAAACATTTTTTTCTATTATTATCCGCAATGCTGCCGATAAGTACTCCGGTAATCGCTTAATGAGCCAATCGGGGGGAGAGGTACGAATGCCGGACAAACAGTCGACACGCGAAACGGTCCTGTTCGTCGATGACGAGAAAAGCTACCTGGCCTACACCAGCGGCCTCTTCGAGAACAGGGGGCTGAACGTCCTGACCGCAGGGTCGGCGCTGGAGGCCCTGGAGATCGTCGAGACGAACTCGGTCGCCGTGGTGGTGTCGGACAACGAGATGCCGGGGATGCGGGGGATCGAGCTTTTATCGCGGATAAAGGAGGTGTCGCCGCACACGGTGAAGATCATGATGACCGGGAGCGCGGACCTTTCCACCACGCTTGCCGCCATCAACAGCGGCGAGGTGTTCCGCTTCGTGCTGAAGCCGTGGAAGAAGGCGGAGATGCTGCGCGCGGTGAAGGACGGCATCCGCAGGTATCGGGTGCTGCAGGCGATCAAGCGGGAGGACGAGTTCATCCTGCACTCGCTGGCCCAGACCATCGAGCTGAAGGACGCCTCCACCAAAGGGCACTGCGACAGGGTCGCCACCCTCGCACTGAAAATATCCGACGCGCTCGGGATCCCGGAGGATCTGCGTCAGGAGATCAGGTACGGGAGCTGGCTCCATGACTGCGGCAAGATCGGGATCCCCGAGGCTATCCTGAACGCGGAGCGCGCGCTGACCGAGGAGGAGTTCAAGATCGTCATGAAGCACCCGGAATGGGGGTGCGAGGTGGTGCGCAAGGCGAACCTCTCCAAGACGGTCCAGGATATCGTGCTGTACCACCACGAGCGCTTCGACGGCAAGGGATACCCGTTCCAACTGGAGGGGAAGCAGATTCCGCTGGAGGCGCAGGTAGTGGCGACCGCCGACATCTGCGACGCCCTGACCATGGACCGTCCCTACCGCAAAGGGTTCAGCCGCGAGGAAGTCGTCTGGACCATGAACGAGATGAGGGGAGCGAACCTCGCCCCGAAGCTGGTGGAGGTCCTTTTCGCGATACTGGCAGAAGAGGCGGAACCGGAAGAGTAAACCAAGCCCCCCAGCCGTCCCCCCCATCAAGCCTCAGCCTTCCCCCCCATAGACGAAAAAAGAGGAGCCGACTTCAGCTCCCCCGTATATCCGCACCCGTTATCGGGCTACTTCTTCCTGTACTGCTCCAGCGCCTTCAAGACGCGCTTCTCGTCGAACCCCTTCAGCACCTGTGCGTCGTCGCCTATGACGATGACCGGGACACCCTGGCTTTTGTACTTGCCGGTCACCAGTTCCATCGCCTCGCTGTCCAGTTCGACGTCCCGGTTGATGAACGGGATATCGTTCCTGGTGAAGAACTCCTTCGCCGCCTTGCAGTGAGGGCACCACGAGGTGGAGAAAAGGACGATCTTGGGATACTTCTTCTCCGTCTCGTGCTGCCCGAGCGGGCTCTGAGGCAGTTGGTCGGCAGATATGCCGGGAAGCGGAAGCAAAAGGGAAAAGGCCAGAACTGCTGCAAGTATCAAGCGCATGTCACTCCCCCTTGTGCCGTTCTTTTCTCCCGGCGGCGGTCGTCAGCTGCCGCCTGATCAGGTTGAAGCTCAGGGTCTTGGTTTTTCCCGGCCGTCTCACCAGGATCAGGACCGGCGTCCCCGCCTTTCCACGCAGGCGGCGATCGACGATGAACTTGAAGTCGCTCCCCAGGGTCGGCGTCCCGTCGACCTGGGTAATTATGTCCCCTGGTTTTATTCCCGCAAGGTGCGCCGGCCCTCCCACGACCAGTTGCCGCACCATGATGGTGCCGTCGGCCCGGGGAACGCCGTCGATCCCTACCCCGCCGAAAGCGGAGGCGGAGTTCCCTCCCCACGCGACAGAGGCGCAAAGAAGGATGCAGATCAACAGGATGTAGAGGATCTTCATCATGGGTCGTCAACTTATACGACCCCGCCCCGGCTGTCAACTATGCTTTTGCCGTCCCAACGGCTCTATGCTATAAGTAAAGCTTTCCAACCGGAGGAGGGGCAACCGACATGGCAGTCAGAACCAGGGTGAAGCAGGTAGTGAGCGAAGGGAATCCCGGAGATACCTACATCGTCAAAGGGTGGGCGCGGACGGTCAGAAGCGGCAAGGGGGTGACCTTCATCTCCCTCAACGACGGTTCCACGCTGGCGGGGATCCAGGTGGTCGCCGAGCTGGAGCTTCCGAACTACGAGGATCTGACCGGTCTCGGCACCGGGAGCGCCATCGCCGTCACCGGTGTGCTGCAGGAGTCCCCGGCCGCCGGGCAGGCGCTGGAACTGAAGGCCCTTTCGGTCGAGGTCGTGGGGGAGGCGGACCAGGAGTACCCGATGCAGAAGAAGCGGCACAGCTTCGAGTACCTGCGCACCATCGCCCACATGAGGGTCCGCAGCAACACCTTCGGAGCCGTCTTCCGGGTACGCTCCGCGCTGGCCCAGGAGGTGCACCGGTTCTTTGCCGAGCGGGGCTTTCTCTACGTGCATACCCCCATCATCACGGCCAACGACTGCGAGGGGGCGGGGGAGCTTTTCCGCGTCACCACCCTCGACATGGCCAACCCGCCGCTTTGCGAGGAGGGGGTGGATTACTCCGGCGATTTCTTCGGCAGGGCCACCGGGCTCACCGTCAGCGGGCAGTTGGAGGGGGAGCTCTTCGCCCAGGCCTTTTCCGACATCTACACCTTCGGACCGACCTTTCGCGCCGAGAACTCCAACACCGCGCGCCACGCCGCCGAGTTCTGGATGATCGAACCGGAGATGGCCTTTGCCGACCTCTCCGACGACGCCGACCTCGCCGAGGCGTTTTTGAAGAGGCTCTGCAGTTTCGCCCTGGAGAGCTGCGGCGAGGACATGAGGTTCTTCAACGCGCAGATCGACAAGGGGCTGATAGAGAGGATCGAGGGGGTTGCCAGGGCGTCTTTCGCGCGGATGGACTACGGCGAGGCGATCGAGCGTCTGAAAAAGGCGCCGGTCTCGTTCCAGTTTCCCGTGGAGTGGGGGCTCGACCTGCAGTCCGAGCACGAGCGTTACCTGACGGAACAGNNACCGGGCGCATGCTGGAAGCGGGGATAGAGCCGGAGTCGCTTTCGTGGTACCTCGACACCCGGCGCTGGGGCTCGACGCCGCATGCGGGCTTCGGCCTCGGGTTCGAGAGGCTGATCATGTACCTGACCGGGATGGAAAACATCCGGGACGTGATCCCCTTCCCGAGGACGCCGCGGCACGCAGAGTTTTAGAAACAGATAAAGATAAAGATAAAGATAAAGGTTAGGACAAAGAGACAAAGATTGAGGGTGCGAGAAAAGCCTTAATCTTTGTCTTTATCTTTGTCTTGACCTTATTCATTAATCTACCTTTCTGGGCCAGTAGTTGCCGCCGGCGAGTACGGCGGATATCTTCCCTATCTTCACCTTGGTGGTCATCATGACCGGGATCTTCAGCGCGTCGTCGGTGAGCCAGACCTTCACCTCTCCGGCACGCGCGAAGAAACCGTCCGCCTTCATCATCGGCTGCACCACGATGGTCTTGAACCTCCCCACCGGCGTTTCGACCTCCTCACGCCTGAGCACCTTCACTTCGGTCTTCCAAAGCTTGTTGCAGTCGTAGATATCGACGAAAACCGACTTCCCCACCACCAGGTCCAAGGTCCGCACGTACAAGACGATGGAAAGCGGGTCGTAGGTGTTGGAGCTGATGTCGTCGGTCCGCTGGGTCTTGTCGAGCAGGTCCCTCGCATCGACCTTGAGCCGCGCCGGATCAAAGCGTGCCTCCTTCAGCCTGCGGTGCCGCCCCTCACTGATCCTGTTGCGGAAATACTTGGGGGTACCGAATCGGTCGCCGCTGCCGCGGGTCACTATCGACTCGGCGCGGTCGTCGACCTTGAAGAATGTGTCGATCCATGGCGCCGACCGGGTGGTGGAGACGATGTGCATCTCGCTCCCCTTGGCCGTCACCTCCTGGACGTTGGTGCCGGCCTTGACGCCGGTCCAACTTATGTCGTAGATGAGCCTCTCGTTGAAGTTGATGGCCGAAGCCGGGGAAGGTAACAGGGAGACAGCCAGGATGGCGAAAAGAGACAATAGGGCTGAAATTTTCATGACGACAGATTAGCCCTTCTCGTCATTTTTTTTCAAGGGAAAAAGAGTAGGTTTTACCTAATGTTATCGTCAGGCCCCTCCGCTCTTGGTGATCATGATGACCCCGACCGCGACCAGCACGGTCCCGGCCCAGCGCATGGGGTTGACCACCTCGTGCAGGAGGTACTGGGACAGGAAGGCGACCAGGATGTAATTTAGGGCCTGCATGGGGAGCGCCACGGAGAGGTCCTCCCAGGAGAGGACGGCGAGCCAGAGGAAGAAGAAGACGGCCAGCATCGCGGTGCCGGCGACAAGTTTCGGCGTGGTGAGCGCCTGCAGGGAGACCTTCAGGATGCCGCGCAGGTTCATCGTCGAGAGGTCCCCGAGTTCCTTCATGCCGCTGGCCAGAAGGAGGTCCCCGATGGTCCCCGCGGTGACGGCTGCCAGCATCACGACTACTGTCTTAAACATGTTTTCTTTTCCTCTCCGCGATAGTTTCTCAGCCGTATCCCCAGCTGGGCCAGCTTGCCCGCCACCTGCGGGCTGGTCAGGGCTGCCAGTTCCCGGTCGTGAAGGTACTCCGGCATGCGGCGCTCCAGTTCCGGGCAGGGAAGGCACCCCGGGTGAAAGTAGATCTCGGTGAG
>DNJC01000086.1:27769-28770 GCA_003490025.1 Geobacter sp.
CCGGTCCAGGGCGAGGTTCGCGCCCAGATGCTCCCGGGTGAGCCGGAAGCTCTTTATCCCGTAGCGCGGCATCAACTGGCACAGGATGTCGAACACCACCGGGTGCATGTGGATGTTCAGGTGGCCGTCTATGTGGCTTAGCGCGATCCCCGCATCCAGGCATTTCCGGATCTGGGCCTCTATCTCCAGCGAGAGCTTCTTCCGCAACGGCTTGAGGAAGAAGTAGCGCATCCCGGCCAGGACCGGGTCGTCGCCGAACCCGCCACCGGTGTCCGTCAGCGCCGGCAGCCCCTGCTGCACCAGCACCGCACTCCCCTGCACCAGGGTAAGATGCAGTCCCACCTGGAGCCCCGGGTTCGAGCGCGCCAGGGCTACCGCCTCCCCGAAGGCGCCTCCGCCCGCCATGAGCGAGGCGCTGGTGAGGACACCCTCTTCCCATGCCTTGATGACGGCGCGGTTGGCGCCGCTGGAGAGGCCGAAATCGTCGGCGTTTATGATCAGCTCTTTCATAGGGCCCTGTTCTACGTTCTACGTTCTACGTTCTACGTGCACGGCGCTACTGGCAGCCGGCGGCGCGTTTTCTCTTCTTCATGTAACTCAGGTACTGCGCCCCTTCCTTCAGGAGCTTGCGCCGCTGGGTTGAATCGACGATCATGCTGTAGATGCTCCGGGCTATGTAACGGGGACGGAAATAGAACTTGTTGTAGAACAGCTCCACCGCGTCGAAGATCTCCTTGTTGGAGAGGTCGGGATAGTTGATGACGCACTTCTGGTGCCCGGTNNAGCCCCAGCACGAAGGCGCCGTGGACCGTGATCCCGAGCTTCTGGCAGTTCCTGGTGAACTCGATCGCCTGGGCCTTCGTCACCCCTTTCTTGATGTTCTTCAGGATCTGCTCGTTTCCGGTCTCGTACCCCACCACGACGTGGTGCATCCCGGCGTCCCGAAGCTCCTTCAGCGTCTCGTAGTCGCAGTTGGCGCGCGCGTTGATCACCCAGGAGAC
>DNJC01000017.1 GCA_003490025.1 Geobacter sp.
CCCTCTCCCGGAGGGCGAGGGAGTTGGAGCCCTACAGCACCAGCTCCTGCGAGTCATCCAGCACTTCCAGCAGTTCTTCGAGTTCGTCCCGCATGAGCTGCAGGATCGCCGCCTCGGTCAGCTCTTCCAGGTCTATCTGCGGGTCGTGCCGCAGCCCGATCCCCTTCAGCTTGCATGCCGCGTTGACCAGCCTTACCACCGTCAGAACGTTGTCCGTGGTGTCGAAGTTGTCGTCATGGTGGTTGGCAACCACGTTGTAGTAGACCTTGGGCATGTTCCAGTGCTCCATGAGCCGGCACCCCTGCTCGACATGGAGTTCATCGAAAATCTCCAGCAGCAGATCCTCCTCAAGGGCCGCCTGCGCCACTCCCATCTGGTTCAACCGCTCCAGCGCCTTCAGCAGGTAGAGCTTCCCTATGTCGTGCAGCAGTCCCGCCATGTAAGCCTGGTCCGCATGCTGGGGAAATCCCGCGCTTCGCGCCAGCCAGCGGCTGCCGACAGCGCAGGCATGGCTGTGCAGCCAGAGAGACTGCATGAACTTGTTGATCAACCGGTTCTCGGAGACGTGCAGGCTCGCCTGCGAAGCCGCCATGGCGAGGTTCGATACCTGCTGCGCTCCCAGCCTGACTACCGCGTCCTTGATGGTTTCCGTGCGCACGCGCCCGATGTAGATCGGCGAGTTCGCCATCTTCAGCATCTGACCGGCGAGGGACTGGTCCTCGTTGGCAAGTCCGACGACCTCGGTGATGGCGAAGTCCGGAGCCTGCAGGAGCTGCACCAGTTTGACGGCGATAGGGTGGAAAACCGGCAGGTCGATGGGCTGGCTGCTCAACAGGCGCCGGATGGTAAGCGAGAGAGGCATGGCGATTCTCCTTTGTACGGGATGCTAGCCAGACGACAGTTTAATCGATAAGACAAAGGAATAACAACAGAAAACTATGCCGGCGGCGGAGAGGCGGCGAAATGGAGGGCGTCGAACAATCCTATACCCACCCGCCCCTCACTGCCGTTAAGTTTAGGAACGTGAGCCCCTATCTCTCTTGATAAAGCGGTCCCCGCCCCCGGAGGGGGAGGGTCAGGGAGGGGGAACTCTGCCGGTTCTTCATTGAAGCCGCTAGTCTTCCCCCCTCCCAACCTCCCTCCGCTGGGGGGAGGCTGGCGCTCCGATCAGGCACATCTGCGTCCTCTTTCTCTTCGGCAGGTGCTCACAAAACTGTTGCTTTACGGCGCCGGTTCGGTCAACTATGGTCGGCGTGACAGAATCAAGCACGGAGTCGGAAATGACAGCAGATTACAAGGGTAAGAAGATAGCCGTCGCCATGAGCGGCGGGGTGGATTCGTCGACCGTCGCGGCCCTGCTGAAGAAGCAGGGGGCGGAGGTTATCGGCATCAACATGAAGCTCTTCAAGCGTGACTGGGAGGACCCGCAGGCCAAGGGGGACGCCGAGATCGTCGCGGATCATCTCGGCATAGAGTTCCACCAGGTGCGCCTGGAGGAGGAATTCTCCCGCCTCATCATGGAGGACTTTCGAGCGCAGTACCTGGGTGGCGAGACCCCCAATCCCTGCGTCCGTTGCAACCGCTACGTGAAGTTCGGCCTGCTCCTGGACAAGGCGCTGGAACTGGGCGCCGACCTCCTCGCCACCGGGCATTACGTGCGGACCAGCCGGGACGAGAGCGGGACCTGGCATTTGCTGAAGGCCGCCTACCTCGCCAAGGACCAGTCGTATTTCCTCTACACGCTGACGCAACAACAGCTTGCCCGGGTGGTCTTCCCGCTCGGCGAGATGCCGAGCAAGGACGAGGTGCGGCGTCTCGCCGCGGAGTTCGGATTGCCTGTCGCGCAGAAAGGGGACAGCCAGGAGATCTGCTTCGTCCCCGGTGACGACTACGTCGCCTTCCTGGAGAAGGACGGCTCCCTTGCCGGCAAGAGCGGCGAGATAGTACATGTTGACGGCACGGTGCTCGGGCGGCACAACGGCACCCATCGCTACACCATAGGGCAGAGAAGGGGGCTCGGCATCGCCTGGAAGGAGCCTCTGTATGTGGTGTCGATAGACGCGTCAAACGACAGGGTGGTAGTCGGCGAGGTCGGGGGGCTCTTTGCGACGGGGCTTAAGGCGTGCGACCTGAACTGGATCGTCGCGCCGCGAGGGGATACGGTGCAGACCAGTTGCAAGATCCGCTACCGTCAGCAGCCGGTCGACTGCAGCGTAAAGCTTCTGGGCGGCGGTTGCGGTGAGATCGTTTTCAGCGAGCCTCAGAAGTCGGTCACGCCGGGGCAGTCGATCGTTTTCTACCATGGAGACGAACTGGTTGGCGGCGGGAGGATCGTGGGCGCCCTCAGGTAACGAACCTGAAAGCAAGTATTTTCATCGTTCCTACGCTCCAGCGTGGGAACGCACAGCTCCTGATGCTCCAGCGTCAGCTACAGGCTGCTACCTATAGAACCATCAGAAATGAAACCGGACGCGGGAGCGTCCTGCGATGTGTTCCCACGCTGGAGCGTAGGAACAATAAAAAAAGGACGCAGAGGAAACCATCGAGGGTAACCCGAAATGATTTCCTTGCGTCCTCTGCGTTACTTCGCGTCCTCCGCGTAACAGCTTTTGACGTTCAGGGCTTTGACTTTAAGAAAGGGCGCTGTTGCAGAAGCTGCAGACGTTGAGCCACTTCTGCACCGCGGCCTGCTGCTCGGCCCACTCGTTACCGAGCCTCAGCTTCAGGAAGGTGGCGAAGACGGAGTCGAACAGCTGGGTACCCTTTTCCAGCAGCACCATCCTCTCGAAGAACACCGCCTCGCGCTCCATCGCCTCGTCTACCGTGCTGTCCTTCTCAAGCTTCACGGAGGGGGACTTGAAAGAGGCGAAGTGGAACATCTCCCCCTTCAGCGTCATCTTCCAGTGATCGTCACCCGTCTCTAAATGCAGCGTCGCCTCGGTGATCTGCTTCTTGTTCAAAAGCGCGCTTCTCACCTCGTTGAAATGATCCTGCGGCCCCGCCACGGTGATCTTCTGCGCACCGTTCTCGCCGGAGCCAAGAAGCACAACCCGGTCGTCCAGGTATGCCACGAACGGTTCTTTCTCAGCCAGCACGCCGGCCTGGTTCACGCTGTACTCGGAGGACTCGTTCATGGTCTGGTACATGAGCCAGAGCAGGAAGTCCGTGCCGAGCCACTGGTTCTCCTTGATCAGCTCGAGGTAGTTGTCGCTGCCCGCCTTGTTCGCCTGGACCAGGAGCACCCTGTTCCCCGCGTCCAGCACGCTCTCTGCGCGGGCGTAGGGGTGGAAGGCGGAGACGCGGAGTCCCTCGAAGGTCTTCTTGAAGTGGTCCTCGAACAGCTCGATGACCTTGGGGGAGAGCGAGCTGAAGGTGAGGATGCCGTTCTGGGTGTCCCATACCGCATCGTAGGTGGCGGGGGTCGGGAGGGTCTGGGAGAGGAGCATCGCGTGCACCGCCTCCTTCAGGTCCTCTTTTTTCTGCTTAGGAACCTTGGTGAAACCCGGGTTCTCCGCGAGGAACTCGTCCTGCGCCTTTTCCAGGTGCGCCTTGAGTATAGCCGAGGGGACCGAGCGCTTGTCCCGGCGCAGCGTGAACATGAGGTAATGGTCGCGGCAGCAGGTCGCGGGGGAGTCGAATTCGGAGGTTTTCGGATCGTCCAGGTGGACCCAGCCGAGCGAAAGCTCCTCGGTTCCCTGGTCGATGGGGTTGAATCGGTTTGCCGCCAGTTGTTTGGTGGCCCAGGTGTAGATCTCTTCTTTCGGGAGTTCACCCTGTACCTTGAAATGGCAGACGCTTACGGTGTTGGCAAGGATGCCCATCAATCTATCTCCTTCTGTTTATGCGTTTCTGTCCGCTAAAGCGGGACAGCATGGATACACCTTTTGGCCCTTGCGGGCAAGAGAAAATCCAAGAGAGGCAAAAGGCTTTAAGGCAAGACCATTGGCCACGGAGAACTTCTGAGGAAATCTGAGGAAAACCAGAAGTTGGTTTCTCGGAAGTTCTCAGATTTTCTCTGTGGCCAACGGTTTGGTTTTAATGTTTCAGCTTTTCCAGTACCTCGGCCTTCCCCTTGGCATACTCCTCTGCGCTGATTGCGCCGCGTTCGAATTTGTTTTTCAACGTCTTCAGCTGGTCCTCTGCGTCCTCGGGACTCGCGACGGCCGCCCCCCTCTTCCGCTCCTTGAGCCGGCTCGCTTCGCTCTTGATGTCCACCAGGTCCATCTTCAACTCCGCGTTGCCGTACCAGTGGGCGTACGCGGGGCTCTGGTGGTAGGCCCCCTTGACGGTCCGCGCGTAGTCGTACTTCTTCATCTTGAAGAAAAGACGCTCGATGTGGGAGGTGTCCTCGTAGAGCATCTGGTTGTCGGTGACGAGCCTCGGCCCGCTCAGCGGGTGCGGCGGACGGTCGGCGGGCATCGGGTCGAGCATGCCGCGGTCGTTCAGGTCCCAGATGATCTTCTCCGCCTCCTTCACGATGGCAAGGCTCTGACTCCGCACCTGGTCGCCCCGATCCAGCTCCCGTTTGGCGAAGCCGGGGGCATGGCAGCTGCCGCAGATCCGTACCATCTCGGCGCGGGCAGGCTCCGCCTTCTTCGCCGGATACGGCACTCCTCCGGAACTCATGGTCATCCCGATGGAGACGTCGTGCGTCCCCTTGGGCATGTGGCAGGTCTGGCAGTCTGGGCCGACCTTCTTCCCGGCGCTGGCGTTCAGGGTGCCGTGCAGCGAGGTCTGCCACATCTCCCATTGCGGATGGTCCGGCCCCATGTGGCACTTCGCGCACGAATTCGGGTCGCGCACTATCTTCAGGTCCGTCATGTGCTTTGAGTGGCAGGAGTCACAGGCGTCCTCGACACTGTGACAGTAGTTGCAGCCGATCTCCCCCATCTCCGGGGACTGCTTCAGGAAGCGGGCGCACTGCACGTCCGAGGTCGGCACCTCGTCCCCTTTCTGGTGGCAGAAGCGGCACTCGCCGGGCTTGCGGTTCGGAAGGTTCCTGGTGCATCCCCACCCGGAGTGCAGCCCCATCCCGTGACGGCTGGCCGTGTGCTCGCGGTACGCCTTCTGATGGCAGGGACCGCAGACCTTCATGTCCACCTTCGCCTCGCCCTTCAGCATCTTCTCGTGGTCGGTGCCGTGGCATTTCTCGCAGCCGACGTTCGCCCTGGCGTGGGCGCTCCCGAGCCACTGCTCGACGGCCGCGGGTGTCTTCTCCTTGTGACACGGCAGGCACGGCTCGGCGGCCATGGCGGCAAGGGGGAGGGCCAGCATGACCGCAGTGGAGATCGCTGCTGCGATACTTCTCATTTCGCCGTCTCCTTCTTTTTCTGCGCCCTGTATTCCTGCTCGCTGATCAACCCGAGGCTTCTGAGCCTGCGCAGTTTGAGCAGCCGGTCCAGGCCGGCGGGCAACGGCGGCGCGGGACGATCCTGCAGCCCCTTCACCAGGTACAGCTTGCCGTCCAGGCTGAGCGCAAGCCCCGACCCGTCCGGGATGAAGGTTCCCCTGGTCTGGGGGGGGAAGGTGGCGATCACCTTGCCGCTGTGGTACAGCCGCCCGTCCAGGAACGCATATTCGCCGGAAGGGGAGAGGGCTGAGTTGCTGCCGGGCGTTGGCCAGGCATCCGTCTCCTTGCCGTCCGGAAGCGCCAGTTTGCGCGTCATCGCATGCGCATCCGATACCACGAGGCTTTCGCCGTCGGGGGTGTAGATGATCCCTCCCGACCCCACGGAGGTCTTGGCGACCTCGTGCTCGGTGCCGGTTTCCATGTGCCGGGTGCTGATCCTCAGGTACGGGGTGAAAAGGGGAGGATCCCGCAGGGCGCTGAAGGCGATTTCGTCGCCGTAAGGGGAGACCGCGATGGAAAGGGAACCGTAGATCGTTTCCTGCGGCATCTTGCCGACCGGCGGGCGGACCGTCACGTCGCTCAGCGTGGTGGCAAGCGGCGGGGTCAGGCCGTCCCATCGGTACAGGCGCGAGATGAGTTGCGAGCCGAAGGTGAACTTATTGATGCCAAGGGAGGCGGCGAGCACTTCTTCCGTGGAGCGCCAGGCCATGGAGGTGACACGTTCTTTGATTGCCGTTTCTCCAAGGAGCTTCCCTTCCAGGTCGAACAGGCGTAAAAGCGTTCCGTTGTCGATCGGCATTGCTGCGGCGAGCCTGCTTCCACCGGGAGAGAAGCAGAGGAGGGAGGCGGATTCCGAGGCGATGTTGCGGCTGGAACCGTCGACGTCGGTGATCTCGAGCCCGCCTTTTGTCACCGAGGCCAGAGTGCCGTCGCGGTTCGCGGCGAAAGGGGAGCCGGGAACGGAGTCGGCGACCTTCTTCAGGGAAAACCCGTCCGGCAGCGGCGTACCCTGCATTGCGGTGGAGCACCCGCCGAGGGCGCTGGAGAGAAGGAGAATCAGTGCGACGATAAGGCGACGTGCGGTCATGGCCCCTCCTTTTTGAGAGGGGGCCAGTGTACCGGATTTGCCGAGGCAAGACAACACGCAAGAACGGGCCTTCGGACCGGTTTGAGCAAACCGTTAGCCACAGAGAAAATCTGAGGAAACCTTTTTTCAGCACGCAGGCACGATCCCAACGCCCCCTCGCCCTCCGGGCCTGCCCGCTGAAGCACTACGGCGCGAAAGCGGGAGAGGGTGCCGAAGGCCGGGTGAGGGTGGTGCCACGAAGGAAGAGTGTCACAGAGAGCAGCGCCCTCACCCCAGCCCTCTCCCGGAGGGCGAGGGAGAGTTTGGCGGAGCCGGGGAAGCTAGTGACGGGCAATACAAGAGCTAGCTGTAGGAGCGGCATTCCTG
>DNJC01000050.1 GCA_003490025.1 Geobacter sp.
TCAACGAAAAGAAAGGAATCCCGCATGCCTGATGTCGTAGCGGCCATCGATCTTGGCACCAACACCGCGAGGCTCTTGATCGCCACCCGCGACCCGTACCGCCAGATCCTGCTCCGGCGCACCATAACCAGACTCGGTGGAGGTTTCACCCGCGAAGAAGGCCTGTCGGAGGAGGCCCAGCAGCGCTCCGTCGCCGCCCTGAAGGAATTCGCCAGGGAGATCGCCCTGCACGGGGTGGTACGCCTGCGGGCGGTGGCTACCAGCGCCGTGAGGGATGCCCGCAACGGGGAGAGCTTCTGCCGGCGGGTCTTCGAGGAGACCGGGATAGAACTCGAGGTGATCGACGGCACCGAGGAGGCCGTTCTCACCCTGAGAGGCGTCGCCTCCATACTGGACGACAAGGAGTGTGATCTGGCCGTTTTCGACGTGGGAGGGGGAAGCACCGAATATACCCTCGCCTCGGCGCAAGAGCCGCTCTTCTCGCGCAGCCTCCCGATCGGGGTGGTCCGCCTCACCGAGGGGAAGGCCGGGGTGACCGAGATGGAGGAGAAGATCCGCCGCGAACTGGGGGGCCTCAAGGCTGAGCTGGAAGGGGAGGGGCTTGCCGGGCGCTTCAGGTTAGCGACCCTGGTGGGGACGGCCGGGACCGCCACCTCCCTGGCGGCGATCCATATCGGCATGAAGGATTACGACTACCGGCGGGTGAACAACCACACCATGCCGCTTTCCGAGGTGGAGCGGATCTACGAGATGCTGAAACCGCTTGCCCCGGTAGAGCGGCTGCAGGTGCCCGGACTCGAACCCGGACGGGAGGACCTGATCATCGCCGGGGTTCTCGTGGTGCTTCTCACCATGCGGGTCTTCGGGTTCCAGACCTTCAAGGTGAGCGATTCCGGGCTGCTAGAGGGGCTTATCCTGGGGGTCTGCGTTGAATCGAGGTAAACCAATGGTCGCATCGGCAGTAAGGAAGGGGATAGTTACCGTGATCCTCTGCATCGTTGCAGGTTCTGTCGCCTTTGCCGCAGGCCTCGCGCCGGTGAAGGCGGGTCCCAAGGACAAATGCCCGGTCTGCGGCATGTTCGTGTCGAAGTACCCNNAGACATAGCCGCCGTCTTCGTCACCGATTACTACAGCCTGAACCCGGTCGACGGCAGGACGGCCGCGTACGTTGCCGGAAGCGATGTGCTCGGCCCGATGGGACGGGAGCTGATCCCCTTTGCCAGGATCTCGCAGGCCCAGGATTTCATGAAGGATCACAAGGGGAAAAGGGTGCTGAAATTCGACCAGGTCACCCCGGCCGTCATCGAGGCGCTCGATCGATGAGGGTGCGCCGCTCGACGCTTTTCCTCGGCACGCTGGGAGGGCTGCTGCTTCTTTGCGCGGGACTCCTCCTCCATGCCTCCAGCACGGTCAGGAACTCGCAGCGGCGCCTTTCCGCCAACGCGTCCCTGGTGCGCAGGCTCGCCCTGACCGACCTTTGCCTCTTCACGGAGGCGAGCTACACCCGGCATCTCGCAACCTCCGACCTCTCCAGCGCCTTCCAGGAGACCCCGATGTCTCTGGAGCATTTCCCCAGCGGCGCCCTGGTCCAGCCCCCGGTCCGCACATCAGGTACCTCGCCTTGATCCGGCGCCAGCGTCACATACTCGATTTCACCATCTCGTCGCTCTTGCGCCAGAAGGGGAAGAACGGCGGCCTGCTCCTCGTCTACGGCGTCATCGTATTCGTCGTCGCCTCGATCCTCCTCTTCACCCACGCCCTGCGGCGCGAGGCGGAACTGTTGCTGCGGGACGCGCCCGAAATCGTGGTGCAGCGAACCCTGGCCGGCCGCCACCACCCGGTCCCCATCGCATGGATGGAGAGGGTGGGGGAGATCAACGGGGTGACCTCGCTGCGGCCGCGTCTGTGGGGTTACCACTACGACCCGCTCATCAGGGCGAACTTCACGCTCCTGGTCCCTGCCGAAAACCAGCCACCCGCGGGGAGCGTCGACATAGGAGCCGGCGTCTCGAAGATACGCGGCGCGCATCCCGGCGATATCATGGTCTTTCCCGGACACGACGGCGTGGCCCGCAGCTTTGCGGTCAGGGAGGTGCTCTCCGGCGACTCGCAGCTTCTGACCGGCGACCTGGTGCTCCTGTCCGAGAACGACTACCGCGACTTCTCCGGGCTTCCCTCCGGCCAGGCCACCGACCTTGCCGTCACGGTCAGAAATCCCAAGGAGTTGGGGACCATCGCCGAGAAGATCACCCGGATCTACCCCGACAGCCGCCCGATACAAAGAAGCGAGATCCTGCGCACCTACGACGCGGCTTTCAGCTGGCGCTCCGGCCTGCTGCTGGTCATCTTCTCCGCCGCGGCGCTTGCCTTCGCCATCTTCGCCTGGGACAAGGCCACCGGGCTCTCCGCCGACCAGAGAAGGGAGATCGGCATCCTCAAGGCGATCGGGTGGGAGACCTCGGACGTGATGCTGATGAAATGCTGGGAGGGGAGCGTCATCTCGCTGACCGCATTCCTCGCGGGGGTGATCCTCGCCTACCTCCACGTCTTCCTTGGTTCTGCCTCCCTCTTCGCGCCGGTCTTGAAGGGTTGGTCGACGCTCTACCCGTCCTTCCGCCTGACGCCGTACCTCGATTTCGGGGAGATCGTGGTCCTTTTCCTCCTCACCGTCGTTCCCTACACCGTCGCCACCATCGTCCCGTCCTGGCGCGCGGCTGTCACCGATCCGGACCAGGTGATGCGATGAGCGGCGCCATGATTTCCATACGCGAAGTCAGCAAGGTCTTCAACGCGGGGCGCGCCAACGAGTTCAGGGCCCTGGACCGCGTCTCCCTGGAACTCTCCCTCGAGGAGAGCACCGTTTTCAAGGGGCCGAGCGGCTCCGGCAAGACGACGCTCCTCTCCATCCTGGGCGGGATGTCCCGGCCCAGTTCCGGCCGCATCTTTCTCGACGACCGCGAGATGACCAGCCTTCCCGAGCGCTTCCTGACCGGCATCCGCCGCTCCACCTTCGGCTTCGTGTTCCAGCAGTTCAACCTGATCAAGGGGATCTCCGCGCTGGAAAACGTGATGCTCCCCGCTTATCCGACCGGGGAGAAGTTTTCCCTCTTACGGGCGAGGGCGATGGAGCGGCTCGAGATGCTCGATCTGGGGCGCCGGGCCGGGACCAGGGTGGAGCTTCTTTCGGGGGGCGAGGCGCAGCGTGTCGCCATCGCCCGCGCCCTGGTCAACGANNGCCAGCCACGACCCGATCGTCTGCGAGTCGGCGCTGGCGCAGAGGGTGGTCGAGATGCGCGACGGCTGCGTGGTGGAGACGGGACGCCCCGCATGATACTGCGCCCCGACATACTGGCGCTGCTCCTTAGTTCCCTCCTCGTCTCTCTCATGACCCTCGGCGCCGCGGGCTTCGGAGTCGTCGTCCTGCGCCGGTGGGATATCGGCAGCGGCAGCGAACTGCAGCTCGCGCTGGAGCGCCGCACCTATCTCGTTACCACGTTGATGGGGTATCTGCTCCTCTTCCAGCTCGCCTCGCTCTTTCTTTTCATCCGGAGCGCCGACGACATGAGCCGGCTTTTCGCCGGGGCCATGTGCGCCGTCGGGACGCTTTCCGCAAACCCTTACGGCTACCCGGCGCTGCTGGTCAAGATCG
>DNJC01000008.1 GCA_003490025.1 Geobacter sp.
GGTCTGACAGGTCTGACAGGTCCGACAGGTCCGACAGGTCCGACAGGTCCGACAGGTCCGAAAGCACAAAGGAGGAAATCATGGAACCAACCGCTGCAGAGAAGACCGAAATGCAAACCGAAACCGCCATCGTCGCCGGCGGCTGCTTCTGGTGCATGGAACCTGTCTTCGACAAGATGCCGGGGGTGCTATCGGTGACGCCGGGGTACACCGGCGGGACCACCCCCAACCCCAGTTACCAGGAGGTCTGCCAAGGCGAGACCGGCCACGTGGAGGCGGTCCGCATCGTCTTCGACCCCGGCCAGGTGAGCTACCGCGACATCCTCCGGGTTTTCTGGCGCAACATCGACCCCACCACCCGCAACCGGCAGTTCTGCGACTACGGCAGCCAGTACCAGACCGCCATCTTCTACCTGGACGAGAACCAGAAGCGGATGGCCGAAGAGACCAGCCGGGAGGCGGCGCAAACGAGCCGGGTGAAACTCGGCGTCGTCACCGACATCCGGCCGGCACAGGAGTTCTACCCCGCCGAGGAGTACCACCAGCAGTACTACAAGAAGAACCCCTATCAATACAGGCAGTACCATGAAGGGTGCGGCCGCAACTGGCGCCTGAAGCAACTCTGGGGCGAGCGCGACCAGGGTTAGAGTTTCTTTACAATATGGATCCACCCTCTACAATCTTTAGCATTGTTCAGAGTTTGGGGTGGATATATATGACCTACCTGCTTGCCAAAGTCGGCGCATGGACCCTCGGCCGCCTCAAGGAGATGGGGAGGATGTTTAACTTCATCCTCTACGCCTTCTATATCTGCATCACCTCCCCCGGTCATCCCCGTCACATCCTGAAACAGATCAGCTTCATCGGCGCCAAGTCGAGCCTCGTCGTCGTCCTTACCGCCTGCTTCACCGGCATGGTGCTCGCCCTGCAGGGATACTACACCCTTGCCAAATTCGGCTCGGAGGGGATGCTCGGGGTCGCCGTCTCCCTTTCCCTCATACGCGAACTCGGACCCGTCCTCACCGCCCTGATGGTGACCGGGCGGGCCGGCAGCGCCATCGCGGCCGAGATCGGCATCATGCGCATCTCGGAGCAGATCGACGCCCTGGAGACCATGGCCCTGGAGCCGTTCAAGTACCTGGTTGCCCCCAAGCTGATCGCCTCCATTTTCGTGCTGCCGCTTCTTTGCGCCATCTTCGACGTGGTCGGGATCTGGGGAGGGTACCTGGTCGGCGTCGAACTCCTCGGCGTGAACCCCGGCGCCTATTTCGGCGAGATGGAGAACAGCGTGCAGTGGAAAGACATCTATTCGGGGCTGGTCAAGTCGGGCTGCTTCGGCGTCATCATCGCCTGGATCTGCTGCTACAGGGGGTACTACACCGGGCACGGGGCCGAGGGGGTCTCCCGGGCCACGACCACGGCGGTGGTCACCTCCAGCGTCCTCATCCTGGTCTGGGACTACTTCATCACCTCGGTGCTCACGTGAGGCGGCCATGATCGAACTCAGAGGGGTGACCAAGGCCTTCGGCAGCCAGACGGTGCTGAGCGGGTTGAACCTGGAGGTCCCGGAAGGGATGATCACCGCCGTCATAGGTCCCTCCGGAGAGGGGAAGAGCGTCCTTTTGAAGCACATGATCGGCCTGCTGCGCCCGGACAGCGGCAGTGTTCTGGTGAACGGACAGGATATCTCCAGGCTGGGAGGGAGGGGAATGAACCGCGTGCGGGAGAAGTTCGGCATGCTCTTCCAGAACGCCGCCCTCTTCGACTCGCTCACCGTCTTCGAAAACGTCGCCTTTCCGCTGCAGGAAAAGACCATCCTTACCTACGCGGAGATCGCAGACCGGGTGCACGAGGCACTTTTGCAGGTGGGGCTTTCCGGGGTGGACGCGAAATACCCGGACCAGCTCTCGGGAGGCATGAAGAAGCGGGTGGGGCTGGCCCGTGCCCTGCTGATGAACCCGAGCATCATCCTGTTCGACGAACCGACCACCGGGCTCGATCCGGTCATCTGCCGCGCCATCCACCAGATGATCAGGGAGACCCACGCCAGGTTCGGCTACACGGCAGTCGTAGTTTCCCACGAGATACCCGAGATCTTCGACATCTCCGACCGGGTGGCGATGCTCTACCGGGGAAGCATCATCCAGTACGGTACCCCTGAGGAGATACAGGGTTCTTCACATCCAGCGGTGCGTCAATTCATCAGCGGGAGCCTGGACGGCCCGATCCACCCGATATGAAGGACGGGGCCGCGACAGGTACGGGTGCGAAATGAAAAACGGGAAATTGAATGCAATCGTGGGGCTGTTCGTGCTGGTCGGCATCATCTGTCTGGCCTACCTCTCCATCAGGCTCGGAAGGCTGGAACTCTTCGACGGCGAGCATTACACGATCAGGGCCGACTTCGACTCGGTAGCGGGGTTGAAGGAAGGGGCCACGGTGGAGATCGCGGGGGTGCAGGTAGGACACGTGGACCGGATCACGCTGGGGCCGCAGAACGCGCGGGCGCGGGTTTACCTCGCGTTGCGCCGCGAAGTGAGGCTGCAGGAGGACACCATCGCCTCCGTGCGGACCAGGGGGATCATCGGGGACAAGGTCATAGTCCTGAAGCCGGGAGGTTCCGAGAGGCTCCTCGGGGCCGGCGGGGCGATCCGGGAGACCGAGGGGGCCGTGGACCTTGAGGAGCTGATCAGCAAATACGTGCACGGCCAGGTGGAGTGACGCCGTGGGCACGCTTGGACGTGCCAAGGAGGAGGATATGAAGGGATCATCGTGGCTGGCCAACAGGTTCAAGATCGGTTCTCCGCTGTCGTCCGCTGTTTCAGCCTCGACCGCCGTACGTCTCGGCGTACTGCTGCCGGCCGTTTTCCTGCTCCATCTCGGTATGGCAGGCGCCGTCCGGGCGGAGACGCTGGCCCTCAAGGAGTGCGTCACCCGGGCCGTCGCGACCGCTCCTGAACTCGGGGAGGCGCTGGCGGACATCGAACTCTCCACCGCCAAGCTCTCCGAGGCGAAGGGGCATCGCCTGCCCCAGATCGACTTCCTCGGTCTTACCGGGCCGGTGCCGAGGGCGAGGGGGGACCAGGTGAGCTCCCCCGACAAGATCAACCAGACCAGCCATCTCACCTGGTTCGAGCGCGGCGACGCCACCCTGGTGCAGCCGATCTACACCTTCGGGAAGATCAGCCACTCCATGTCCGCAGCGAAGCACGGGATTGAGGTGGAGAAGGCGCGCCTGGACCAGAAGCGAAACGAAACGGCCCTCAAGGTGAAGGAGTACTACTACGGCGTGCTCCTGGCCCGCGAGCTGAGATCGCTGCTGGAGGAGGTGCAGGGCGACCTGGGCCGGGCGCGCGACAAGGCGAAGAAGCTTCTGGAGCAGAACTCGAACAACGTCGAGGAGGCGGACCTCTACAAGCTGGACGCCTTCAGCGGCGAGGTGAACAAGTACCTGGCCGAGGCGAACAAGGGGGAGAGCCTGGCCCTCGCCGCCCTGAAGGCGAAGATAGGGATGGCGCCGGAGGCCCCGCTGGAGCTGGCTGACCAGAGGCTTCTCAGGTCCGGGGAGGGATTGGGCGAACTCCAGGGGTACGTCTCCCGCGCCAGGGAGAGCCGGCCGGAGTTCAGGCAGGTACGCGAAGGGCTCAAGGCGCGCAGGGAGCTGGTGGAGGCGGCCAGGGCAGGGCGCTATCCCGACTTCTTCCTCGGTGCGAACTTCTCGGCGGCGTACTCGCCCGGGCGCGACCGGGTGACCAACCCGTGGGTGCCGGACGAGTTCAACCATGTCTGGGGAGGCGTCGCGCTGGGGCTCAAGTGGAAGCTCGATTTCGGGATCACCTCGGCGAAGATATCCCAGGAGCAGGCGCAGTACGACAGGCTGCTGTCGACCGGGAAGTTTGCCGACGAGAACATCCCGCTGCAGATCAGGAAGTACTATGACGAGGGAGTGGAGGCGGCGACCAGCATCGACGCGACCAAGGGGGGCTACGAGAATTCCAAGAAGTGGGCCGTGACCGCCATCGCCAATTTCGATTTCGGCATCGGCCCGGCCAAGGAGATCTTCGACTCGCTGCAGCAGTACGCCAAGATGCGGGCGGCGTACTTCCAGTCGATCTACAACTACAACCTGTCGGTGGCGAACCTGGGGTATGCGGTGGGGCAGGGGGAATAAGGCGAGGTCGAGATTAAGATTAAGAGTTGCGTGAGGGACGCTGTACTGGAGGCGGGCATTGTCGGGTCAATGCCCGCTTTTCAGTGCCAGCTGGAGATCGGCGCAGCGGTACGGCTTCACCACCGCGGCGGAGAATCCGTAGTCGGCATGGTGCGCCATGACCGGGTCGTTGGAATAGCCGCTGGAAACGATCAGCCGGGCGCCCGGATCGTAGGCCAGTATCTCCCGCGCAGCCTCCTTGCCGCCCATCCCGGCCGGTATGGTCAGGTCCATGACGACCGCATAGAAGGGGCTCCCCGACTCTCCCGCCTCCCTGTAAAGCCTGATCGCCTCCTGTCCGTTGCTGCAGGTCACCGCCCGGTATCCCAAGTACTCCAAAAGGTCCGCCGCCAACACCCGGATCGTCTCTTCGTCGTCCATCACCAGGACCGACCCCTCTTTGCGGTTCTCCACGGTGAGCTGCGCGGCCGAAGATTCCGACTCGAGCGCGGCTTCTCCCGCCGACGGAAGGTAGAAGGTGAAGGTGGCCCCCTTTCCGGGCTCGGAACTCACCTCTATCTTTCCGGAATGCTTGCTGACGATGGAATGCACCGAAGCGAGCCCCAGGCCACTCCCGGTCGCCTTGGTCGTGAAGTATGGGTCGAAGATGAGCTTTTGTTCCTCGGGCGGTATCCCGCACCCCTCGTCGGTGAAGCATATCCTCACGTACTGCCCGGGAGGGAGCGCCTGGCTGTTCTGCGCCTCCAGGACCACGTTGTCCGCCTTGACCCGAAGGATCCCGCCTCCCGGCATCGACTGGTGCGCGTTGATGATGACGTTGTTGAACGCCTGGTTCATCTGCCCTTCGTCCGCGTGGATGGGATGGAGCGAGTCCGGAATGTCGACCTCGGTCTGCACCTTCGCGCCGTGCAGCGAGAGAGAGAGGGACTCCTGCACCAGGTTCCTCACCGAGACCACTTTTTTCACCGGTTGCCCCCCCCGTGCGAAGGTCAGCAGCTGGTGCGCCAGTTCCGCCGCCCGCAGGGACGCCTTTTCCGCGTTCTCCAGGGGCCTTCGCGCAGGATGCGACGCCTCCAAAAGGACCCCCGCGAAGGAGATGTTCCCGAGGATGCCGGTGAGGATGTTGTTGAAGTCGTGGGCGATGCCGCCGGCCAGAACCCCGACCGATTCCAGCTTCTGCGCCTTCAGTATCTCGCCCTGCATCGCCTCCCACTTCGTTATGTCGGTGAATATGAACAGTATCCGTTGGTATACCAGGCGGGTGTTGAGGATGACGTGCCGCAGCGATCCGTCGGCGCAGGTGATTTTCGCCTCGATGGGCGGGGGCTGCGCGCCGGTTTTCAGCGCTCCGCCGATGCCGCTGCGCCAGATCCCCCGGATCTCGTCCCTGTACGTCGGGTCGGGGAGGGCGTGCAGCAGCAGGTCGTCCAGCGTCGGGAGGATTGAGGAACTCAGCCCGAACCAGTCGTTGATGTAGCCGTTCACGTACTGGATCACGCCGTTCTCGTCGGACCACCCCACCCCGGCAGGCATCTCCTCCATCAGCACCTTGAGGATTTCCTCGTTTTGCCGCAGCGCCTCCTCTATCTCCTTGCGGGCGGCGATGTCCCGCACCATGACGATGATCCGTTCTTCTCCGTTGATGGTGGCGTGGCGCAGATTCACTTCGGACCAAAAGAGCGAGCCGTCCTTTTTCCTGCTGCGCCACTCGAAAGTCTGGGATATCCCCTGCGCCGCCAGCTTGAGTCGGCGCATCGTCTCCTCTGAGGTGTAAGGGTGCTCTCCCAGACTCAGTTGGCCCAGGTCGAGTTGCAGGGCTTCCTGCTGCGTATAGCCGAACATGCTGCACATGGTCCGGTTCACGTCCACCAACAGCCCGGTGACCGCGTCGCGTATCAAGAGCGCGTCGTTGACGTTGTGATAGATGGTCTGGAACCGCGCCTCGCTCTCTTCCAGCTTGCTTACCGAGTCGGCGATGCGCCACGCGAAACGTGCGATCAACTGGTACAGGAGCGTCGAGGTGACCAGGATGAACAGGAGCCCCTTGTACACCTCTATCTGTTCCGCAAGGTGGCGATCGGTGACGAGCCATGCGAGGACGGTACCCGAGAGATAGATCCAGGCGCTTCCGAAGAGGGCGTACACGCCGACGATCTTCGTTATCTCTTTTCTTGCGCCTCTTTTCAAACCTCGCTGCATGGTGCACTCCCGGCTGCAGGAAAACCCTTACGAAACCCGTCCTTGCGACTGTGACAGCATGGCACGTTCGCGGCCGGGCCGTCAAGCTGCGTCCCTATTTCACCTCTGCGGCGGATACCACGACGATCCCCGATTCGGTCACCCGGTACCCCTTGGCCTGGTCCAACTCGTGGTCGTAACCTATCTCAGTACCGTCGGGGATCACCAGGTTCTTGTCGATGATCGCCTTTTTTATCTTCACGTTCCTGCCGACCGTCACGTTCTCGAACAGTATGGAGTCCTCGATGAGGCTGTAGCTGTTCACCTTGCAGCGCGGCGCCAGTATGGTCCTTTTGACCGTGGCGCCGCTGGTGATGCAGCCGGCGCAGACATAGGAGTCGATGTTCATGCCGCGCCGCCCTTCCTCGTCGAACACCGTCTTGGCCGGCGGGAGGTTCCCCTGGTTGGTCAGGATGGGCCACTTGTAGTTGTAGAGGTTCAGCTGCGGCGACACGTTGATCAGGTCCATGTTCGCTTCGTAATACGACTCGAGGGTCCCGACGTCCTTCCAGTACCCCTTTTCCTCCGCCTTCATTCCCGGGATGATGTTGTCGTTGAAGTTGTAGGCGAACACCTTGTCGCGGTTCGCCAGCATCATCGGGATCACGTGCTTGCCGAAATCGAGGTCTTCGTACAGCTTCTTTCCCTCCTGCAGCACCTCGATCAGCTTCTTGGTGGAGAAGATGTAGTTCCCCATGGAGGCGAAGCAGGTGTTGCGCCCCGGGATCGTCTCGGGCTCCGCGGGTTTCTCCGTGAAGGCGGTGACGCGGTAGTCGTCGTCCACCGAGAAGACGCCGAAGCGCCTGGCGTCCTCTACCGGGACCTCCAGCGCCGCGAGGGTCAGGTCGGCCCGGTTGCGGCGGTGGTAGTCGATCATCTGGCTGATGTCCATCTTGTAGATGTGGTCGCCGCCGAAGATCGCCACGTAATCGGCATCGGAGGATTCCACGAACCTCAGGTACTGCAGGATGGCGTCGGCGGTCCCCTTGAACCACTCCTCGCTCTCCGAACTGGTCTCGGGCGAGATCGCGACGTAGAACTCCCCCAGGCCGGTCCATTTGCCCCACGATTCCCTGATGTGCTTGTTCAGCGAGTAGGCGCGGTACTGGGTCAGTATGTAGACCTTCTTGATCCCGGAGTTGAACAGGTTGCTCAACACGAAGTCGATGATCTTGTATTTGCCGCCGAACATGACGCTCGGCTTGGCGCGCCTTATGGTGAGCGGGCTCAGGCGCTCCCCCTTGCCACCGGCCAGGACCATGGCAATGGTGTTTCCGACGTTACTCATTGCGTACATTGAATTTCCTCCCTCCCCGCCGGCGCTTCGCCGCGGACGTCACGTGTACATTGCAAGGCCCCCCCGCGGGAGACCTCAGTTATTTTCCGTGCTGCTTCGCCTCGCCCTCCTGGAACAGGATATCCAGCGTCAGGGTCTCTCCTTCGCGCTCGAGCTTCAGCTTCCCCTTGTCGCCTGCGTGCTTCTGTTTGACTGCGTAAATCAGGTCGAGGCTCTCGTTGAGCGGGTCGCCGTCGAGTGACAAGAGGAGGTCTCCCACCTTCACCCCCGCCCGGGAGGCGTTCGAATCGGGGACCACGCCGTTCACCACGAGGCCGCGCCCTTTCGGGTCCGGCTCGAACATCACGCCAAGAAGCACTCCGGATTTCTGGAGTTCCTCGTAGGCGAAGTAGGCCATGAAGTCGTAAGGGACGGTGGGGAAGTCCGGAATCTCCACTTCCATCATTTCCGGGTGCTTCTCCTTGGCGATCTGCACCTCATGCCCCCCGATGAGGACGTAGGAGGTGGGGAGGCGGCGAAAAACGCGGCGGGGTATGCCGAAGCCGTAGTTCACGTGGTTTCCTCCGGCCACCACCACCAGACGCCGGTCCTTCCCTTCAGTGGTGGCAAGGTAGCGGGCGATGGATTCCGCCATGGTTTCATCCCAGAGCGTCTGGGCGCGCAGGAAACCCTCGACGTGCATCTTGCCATGGCTGTGCCCGCCGAAGATCCCTTCCGTCATGGCGCGCTGGTAGGGGTCGGAGAGGTCCATCTGCGGCAGTTGGGCCTTTTCCTCGGCGCTCAGTTCCTCGATCGGCTTGCTCCGCACCGCCTGCACCAGGCTCTTTTCCGCGTTCAGGGCGAGGAGCGGTATGTGCCGGTCGCGGGCGAATATCAGCAGGTCGCGGTAGTAGGCGAAGTCCATCTTCCAGTTGTCGAACCAGCGCGACGCCTTGAGGAAGGCCTTCTCGTCCAGCTCCCCCGCCACCCAGCGGTCGAGGACCGGCTGCTGCGAACGGGTGAACATCTCCATGCCGAGCGTCACCTTCCCGGGATAACGTTCCGCCAGCGCCTTCAGGGTGTCGAGTTCCAGGCGGTGCGATGCCGGGTTGTCGTGCGTCTCTCCCACGTAGACCACCCGGGCGTCCCCGGCTATGGCCATCATCTGCTCGGAGCTGACCAGCGTGCCGGTCGGCAGGTGCACGATGTCCCCTACCTTGGGAGCGGAAAGAAGAGGGTAGGGGTTCTCCGCATTCCCCATGTACCGCTTTGTGGCCGGCGTGCAGGCTGTCATGACCATAAGAGACAGGGCGGCTGCGAGATGCCCTGGGCGAGTGAAAGGTAGCATGTTGCCTCCTGTGAATTTCGCATAATCAACGTATAATAGCGACTTTAATGAGCTTGTCCAGATGGTTTTCGTCGGCGGGGGCGCTGCGGCTCCGTTTTTTTCGCCGGTCATCTTCTCTCCCGGTTCGATTTCCCTGCCGCCGCCCCCTTTGGTTGCCTAAGTTTTGGCTAATGATATGCTCTACCGGTGCTTGAAGGGCCGGCAGTTAGGCGCAAAGAAGAGCCGCCGACCACCCCGAGGGAGGAGCTGATATGAAAGCCGCAGCCTGTCTGAAGGCAGTACTTTCCCTGATCGTCGCGACCGTCGTTCTCGTGGCGCTTGCCGCTCCGGCGCAAGCCTCGGTGACGGACGAGGTGAAGCGTGTGGTTGACGAGGTGGTGCGCATCGTCTCCGATGAGAACCTGAAAAAGCCGCAGAACGAGCCGCAGCGTCGCAAGGCGCTGAAGAGTGCCATCGGGAGCATCTTCGACTACTCGGAGATGGCCCAGCGCTCGCTGGCCACGCACTGGAAGGAGCGGAGCCCGGCGGAGAGAAAGGAGTTCGTCTCGCTTTTCGAGACGCTGCTGGAAAACTCCTACTCCGGGAAGATCGAGTCGTACCATAACGAGAAGATCGTCTACCTCAAGGAATCGCTGGACGGCCCCTACGCAGAGGTGAAGTCGAAGGTGATCGCGCCCAAGGGCGACGAGTACGCGCTCGATTATCGCCTGACGCAGAAGGGGGGGAAGTGGATGGTCTACGACGTGGTGATCGAGGGGGTGAGCCTTGTCTCCAACTATCGCGGGCAATTCAACAGGATCATCAACAACCAGGGGTATCCGGAACTTGTGAAGAAGTTGCGGGCCAAGAGCCAGGAGATAAAGGCGCCCTGACAGGCATAGCTTGATGTAGTGAGTATCGGGCCGCTAAACGCATGTTTGGCGGCCTTTTTTGTTGACAACAAGCCACCCACGCTAATAGAATCGCTAATTTAATACATATGGGAGGTTGTGCAATGGCAAAGCTTTTTAAGGTGGCGGTGCTGCCGGGTGACGGTATAGGTCCTGAGGTTATGGCAGAGGCGCTCAAGGTGCTGGATGCAGTCGAGAAACGCTACGACGTCACATTCGAGCGGACGCACGCCAACGTAGGCGGGGCCGGCATCGACCTGGAAGGGCGCGCGCTTCCCGAGACCACCGTTAACATATGCAAGGCATCCGACGCCATTTTGTTCGGCTCCGTGGGCGGGCCTAAATGGGAAACCCTTCCCCCGGACGAGCAGCCGGAGCGCGGCGCACTGCTGCCGCTTCGCAAGATCTTCGGCCTTTACGCCAACCTGCGTCCGGCCATCATCTTCCCGTCGCTCACCAGCGCCTCCTCCCTGAAGGAAGAGGTGATCGCCGGCGGCTTCGACATCCTGGTGATCCGCGAGCTTACCGGCGGCATCTATTTCTCCCAGCCCAAGGGTATCGACGGCACCGGGCGTGACCGGGTCGGCGTCGACACCATGCGCTACAGCGTCCCCGAGATCGAGCGCATCACCCACGTCGCCTTCCAGGCGGCCCGCAAGCGCGGCAAGAAAGTCTGCTCCATCGACAAGGCCAACGTGCTCTCAACCTCTGTGCTCTGGCGCGAGATCGTCATCACCATCGCGAAGGAGTATCCGGACGTCGAGCTCTCCCACATGTATGTGGACAACGCCGCCATGCAGCTGGTAAAGTGGCCGAAGCAATTCGACGTCATCCTCTGCGAGAACATGTTCGGCGACATCCTTTCCGACGAGGCCGCCATGCTGACCGGCTCGCTCGGCATGCTCCCCTCCGCGTCTCTTGCCGAGGGGACCTTCGGGATGTACGAGCCCTCCGGCGGGAGCGCGCCCGACATCGCCGGGCAGGGGATCGCCAACCCGATCGCCCAGATCCTTTCCGCGGGGATGATGCTCCGCTACTCCTTCGGGATGGTCGAGGCTGCCGACGCCATCGACAACGCGGTCGCCAAGGTACTCGACGGCGGTTACCGCACCAGGGACATCTATCAGGAGAAGGCCGGCGAGAAGCTGGTCAACACCAGGGAGATCGGCGACGCGATCATCGCGAACCTGTAACCACCCATAAACCCGGTAGAGGCGGGGAGACCCGCCGGTGAACATAAAAAACAAGTGAAAGGAAGGTCGCCTATGAAAGTCGGATTAGTCGGTTGGCGTGGCATGGTAGGTTCGGTTCTCATGCAGCGGATGCAGGAAGAGAACGATTTCGCAGGGATCGAGCCGGTATTCTTCACAACCTCCCAGGTGGGGCAGGAAGCCCCCATGAACGCGGGGACGCTGAAGGACGCTTCGGACATCAACGAGTTGAAGAAGCTGGACGTCATCATCACCTGCCAGGGTGGCGATTACACCAAGGCGGTACGTCCGGAGCTGAACAAGGCCGGCTGGAAGGGGTACTGGATCGACGCGGCGAGCACGCTCCGCATGGAGAACGACGCCGTCATCATCCTCGACCCGATCAACCGCAACGTCATCGACGCAGCCCTTGCCAAAGGTGTCAAGGATTACGTCGGCGGCAACTGCACCGTCAGCCTCATGCTGATGGGTTTGGGCGGGCTGTTCAAGACGGGCGTGGTCGAGTGGCTCACCTCCATGACCTACCAGGCCGCATCCGGCGCGGGCGCTCCCAACATGCGCGAACTCCTCTCCCAGATGGGGGTCCTGCAGGGCTCTGTCGCCGAGCAACTGAAGAACCCGGGTTCCGCCATCCTGGAGATCGACCGCAAGGTCACCGCGATGCTGAGAAGCTCCGACATGCCGACCAAGGAGTTCGGCTTCCCGCTGGCAGGCAACGTGCTCCCGTGGATCGACCGCGAGGTTGAGGACGGGCAGAGCCGCGAGGAGTGGAAAGGGTATGCCGAGACCAACAAGATCCTCGGCGGCGCCAACCCCATTCCCGTGGACGGCCTCTGCGTGCGCGTCGGCGCCATGCGCTGCCACAGCCAGGCGCTGACCATCAAGCTGAACAAGGACATCCCGATCGCCGAGATCGAGGAGATGATCAAGAACGACAACCAGTGGGTGAAGTTCGTCCCCAACAACAAGGCCGACACCCTGGCCCAGCTGACCCCGGCTGCCGTTTCCGGGTCGCTGACCGTGCCGGTCGGTCGCGTGCGCAAGATGAAGATGGGGCCGCAGTACCTCTCCGCCTTCACCTGCGGCGACCAGCTCCTGTGGGGTGCAGCGGAGCCGCTGCGCCGCATGCTGCGGATTTTGAAGGAGCGGTAGCATCCGGCCGATCCGTCGGATCGGACCGATCGGTCCGATCAACCAAGACCAGCAACAACCAGCGGAGCGCGTCCCCCGGCAAAGGGTGGGCGCGCTCCCGTTTTTGTCTTTACGAGGAGAAGCAAGATTATGAGCAGGCTTTGGAATGTAGCAGTGGTAGGCGCAACCGGTGCGGTGGGAACCCAGATGATCGAGTGCCTCGGGGAGCGCAAGTTCCCGGTCGGTAAGATCAGGTTCCTGGCGAGCGGCCGCAGCGCAGGGAAGGTCCTCGAATTCAACGGGAAGCCGGTGCCGGTCGAGGAGCTGACGCATGATTGCTTCGAGGGGATCGACATCGCCCTTTTCTCGGCCGGCGGGGCCCGCTCCGAGGAGTTCTGCCCCTCGGCCGCCAAGGCCGGCGCCGTCTGCATCGACAACTCCAGCGCCTGGAGGATGGACCCGGATGTGCCGCTGGTGGTCCCCGAGGTGAATCCCCACGCCATCGCCGATTACAAGAAGAAGGGGATCATCGCCAACCCGAACTGCTCCACCATCCAGATGGTGGTGGCCCTGAAGCCGTTGCACGATTTCGCGGCCATCAAGAGGATCGTCGTCTCCACCTACCAGGCGGTCTCCGGTACCGGGAGCAAGGCGATCGACGAACTCCGCGTCCAGACAGGGGAACTGCTGAACGGCCGCCCGACCAAGAACGAGGTCTACCCGCACCGCATCGCCTTCAACTGCATCCCGCAGATCGATTCCTTCTGCGACAACGGCTACACCAAGGAAGAGATGAAGATGGTGAACGAGACCCGGAAGATCATGGAGGCGGACATCAAGACCACCGCAACCTGCGTCCGGGTCCCGGTCTTCTTCGGCCATTCGGAGTCGGTCAACATCGAGACGGCAAAGAAGATCACCGTGGCAAAGGCGCGTGAGCTGCTCGAGGACGCCCCCGGCGTGGAACTGGTGGACAACCCGGCCAATGGCGAATACCCGATGACGATGGACGCGGCGGGGGAGGATCTCACCCTGGTGGGACGCATCCGCGAGGACGCCTCCGTTCAAAACGGCCTGAACCTCTGGATCGTCGCCGACAACCTCCGCAAGGGCGCCGCGACCAACGCGGTGCAGATCGCGGAGATTCTGGTGGAGAAATATTTGAAGTAAGGATGCCGAGGCTGATGGGAGCGCACCCCTGTCAGCTCTTGTCTGCGCTCGCGTAAGCTCTCCCTCGCCCTACGGGAGAGGGCCGGGGTGAGGGCGCCGACGTAGGCAACCCTGTCTCTTCATGGCAACGCCCTCACCCCCATCCCCTCTCCCGATGGGCGAGGGGGGCCAGCGGCAAGGCTTAAGCAAATATGCGCAACATCAAACTGACCATAGAATACGACGGCACCGCCTACTGCGGGTGGCAGGTGCAGCCAAACGGCCTGACCGTCCAGCAGGTCATCGAGGAGGCTCTCGCCGGCATGCTGGGTGAGCGAACCACCCTGCACGGCTCCGGGCGCACCGACGCGGGCGTGCACGCCCGCGGCATGGTGGCCTGCTTCAAGACGGACCGCACCATGCCGCTGCGCGCCTTCCGGGAGGGGCTGAACTGCCTGCTTCCCAGGGACATCGCGGTACGCGACGCCTGCGAGGTGCCGCTTGGCTTTCACCCCCGCTTCGACGCCCAGGCGAAGCATTACCGCTACACCATGCTGCTGGACAACCTCCGCTCACCGCTGGCGCGCCACACGGCCTGGCGCATCCAGGGGAAGCTCGACATCGAGGCGATGCGGGCGGCCTGCGCCGTCTTCGTGGGGGAGCACGACTTCTCGGCCTTCCGGGGCTCCAACTGCGCCGCCAAGACGACGGTGCGCCGGATCTACAGCATGGAACTGCTGCAGGACGACCGCTTCCTCCACCTGGACGTCAAGGGGAGCGGTTTTCTCAAGAACATGGTCCGTATCATCACCGGCACGCTGATCGAGGTGGGGCAGGGGAAGAAGAGTCCTGCAGACGTTGCACGCCTGCTCAAGGGGGGAGGCCGGCACGAGTCGGGCATGACCGTGCCGCCGCAGGGGCTCTGCCTGGTGCAGGTTTTTTACCCGGAACACGACGGAGAATGACGCGCTTTTTATGGCGCGCTAATTTCCTTCCCGGCTTTTTTGTCTTGACATGAGCCGTGGAATGGATTAGATTCTCAAACTTCTGTAAGTTAATGTGCTAATTCCAGATAGCTGTGAGGTTTCGATGAAGACGCAAGTCGCAAAAAAAGAAGAAGTTACCAGGGATTGGTACCTGGTTGATGTGGATAATAAGGTGCTCGGCCGTGTCGCGACTCAGATCGCCAACGTGCTGCGCGGCAAAAACAAGCCGACCTTCACCCCGAGTGTTGATACCGGCGACTTCGTCATCGTTGTTAATGCCGAAAAGATTGCCCTCACCGGCAAGAAGTTTGCTGACAAGACCTACTACAGCCACTCCTCGTACCCGGGCGGCCTCAAGGAGATCACTGCCGGCAAGCTGATCGAGAAGAAGCCGGAAGAGCTTCTGAAGAAGGCTGTCAAGGGCATGCTTCCCAAGAACAAGCTTGCGCGCCACATGCTGAAGAAGCTGAAGATCTACGCGGGCGACGCGCATCCGCACTCAGCTCAGAATCCGAAGAATCTGAACATTTAATTCGCTCATCAGGAGATAGAAAATGGCAGCGAGCTTTTACGCTACAGGGAAAAGGAAGTCGTCGATCGCCAGGGTTTGGATCAAGCCCGGCAACGGCGAGATCATTGTAAATACCAAGACTCTTGACAACTACTTCGGCAGGGAGACCTCGAAGATGGTGGTCATGCAGCCGCTCGAACTGACCGAGAACGTCGGCAAGTTCGACATCTTCTGCACCGTCAAGGGCGGCGGCGACTCCGGTCAGGCCGGCGCCATCAAGCACGGCATCACCAAGGCCCTCATCGAGGCCGATGCCGACCTGCGCGGCACGCTGAAGAAGGCCGGGTTCATCACCCGCGACTCCCGCATCAAGGAAAGAAAGAAATACGGCAAGAAGGCTGCACGCGCAAGCTTCCAGTTCTCCAAGCGTTAATCCACTTTCCAGGCAGTCGCTGCACCAGCATTACAAAGGGGGAATCCGAGAGGGTTCCTCCTTTTGCTGTTTCTTCCGAGGGCGTTTTGCGGGGCTTCTCGCCCTCTCCCTTGAGAGGTGCGAATTATTGTTCCTACGCTCCAGCGTGGGAACACATTGCAGGACGCTCCCGCGTCCGGTCTTCTTTCCTGGCGGTTCTAGAGATGGATGAAAAGATCATCCTCATCCTCATCCTGGTCTGGTCTGGTAGGTTTATTCGTGTCACAGGCGCCATAGCTGTGGTACGATCTCATTTTATTTCTTTCCTGCCGCAAAGGGAGGCGCTCATGCTTAAGGTTGCCATTGTCGGTGCCAGCGGATATACCGGCGTAGAACTGTTGAGATTACTTCATTCCCACCCCGAGGTGGCCGTTACCTGCGTTACCTCCGAGCAGAGCGCCGGGCGCCCGGTCAGCGACGTGTTCCCCTCCCTGCGCGGGCGGTGCGACATAGAGCTGGAGAACCTGGAACCGGTCGGGATCGCCGAGAAGGTGGACATCGTCTTTACGGCGCTGCCGCACAAGGCCGCCATGGAGGTGGTGCCTACCTTCCTGAAGATGGGGAAGAACGTGGTCGACCTCTCCGCCGATTACCGCCTGCACGACCCGGCGGTGTACGAGCAGTGGTACGACAAGCACCTGAACCCCGAGCTGCTTCCCGATGCGGTGTACGGCATCCCCGAACTGCGTCGCGACGAGATCAAAGAGGCCTCGCTGATCGCCAACCCCGGCTGCTACCCGACCAGCGTCATTCTCGGCCTCGCTCCTCTTCTGAAGGGAAAGGTCATCGACCCGAAATCGATCATCGTCGACGCCAAGTCGGGGGTCACCGGTGCGGGACGCGGCGCCAAGGTGGATAACCTCTACTGCGAGGTCAACGAAGGCTTCCGCGCCTACAGCGTGGGCGGGACGCACAGGCACATCCCGGAGATCGAGCAGGAACTGTCGCTTCTTGCCGGCGACCCGCTCCTCATCTCGTTCACGCCGCACCTGGTCCCGATGGACCGCGGGATCCTGTCGACCATTTACAGCATGCCGCTGGGGAAAGTCGACGCAGCCGATCTCGTGACCCTCTACGAGGCGTTCTACGACGGCGAGCCGTTCGTGAGGGTCCTCCCGTTCGGTTCGGTACCATCCACGGCGCACGTGAGGGGCTCCAACTTCTGCGACATCGGCATCACGGTCGACCAGAGGACCGGCCGGGTCATCGTGGTCTCCGCGATAGACAACCTGGTGAAGGGGGCTTCCGGACAGGCGGTGCAGAACATGAACCTGATGTGCGGGCTCCCCGAGACCCTTGGCCTGGACATCCTGCCGGTCTTCCCTTAAACCGGGAACATCTGAGTCAAAACCATTTGCCACAGAGGAAATCTGAGGAGATCTGAGAAGACTTTCTCAGATTTTCTCAGTGGCTAATCGGTTTTAAGGTCTTTATGAAACAGGCAAAACCCTCGAAGCAGCACTCTCCGAAGTTCCTCCCCATCTCACTTCCCGAAGCACAGACACGCGGCTGGAACGAGTTTGACGTCATCTTCGTCACCGGGGACGCCTACGTCGATCACCCCGCCTTCGGGGTGCCGCTCCTGGCGCGCCTCCTGGAATCGAAGGGGGTGCGTGTCGGCATCATCCCGCAGCCGGACTGGCGCAGCAAGGAGCCGTTCATGGCGCTGGGGCGTCCCCGGATGTTCTTTGCTGTGGCCGCGGGCGCGATGGACTCGATGGTCGCCCATTACACGCCGGCCCGGAAGCTGCGCCGCGACGACGCCTACACCCCCGGCAACCGCCACGGCGCCCGCCCCAACCGCGCCACCATCGTCTATACCTCGCGCCTGAAGGAGGCGTATCGGGACGTCCCGGTGGTCATCGGAGGCATCGAGGCGAGCCTCAGGCGCTTCGCCCATTATGATTTCTGGGAAGACAAGGTGCGCCGCTCCGCCCTCATCGACGCGAAGGCGGACCTCCTTGTCTACGGCATGGGGGAAACCCCTCTTCTCGAACTGGTGCGACGGCTGAAGGGCGGCGAGCCGTTCGGGTCCATCCGCGACATCAGGGGGACCGTTTACGCGGCGTCCGCACCGCCCGAGCCGGCCTCAGGCGTGGTGGAGTTGCCGAGCTTCGAGCAGGTCTCCTCGGATACCACGGCATACGCCGATTCTTTCAAGCTTTTGTCCGGCGAGCAGAATCCCGCCTGCGCGAGGATTGTGACGCAGCGCCACGCGGAGCGCTACCTGGTCTGCAACCCCCCCTCCCGGCCGCTTTCGGAGCAGGCCCTCGACGCGATCTATGCGCTTCCGTTCGTCAAGGCGCCGCACCCAAGCTACAAGGAAGCGATCCCCGCCTACGAGCAGATCCGGACCTCGATCACCACGCACCGCGGCTGCTTCGGCGGCTGCGCCTTCTGCGCCATCACCCATCACCAGGGAAAGACGATCCAGTCGCGAAGCGAGCAGAGCGTGCTGCAGGAGCTGGAGCGGCTGACGGCGCTGCCGTGGTTTCGCGGCAGCGTGAGCGATATCGGCGGACCTACGGCCAACATGTTCGGACTCTCCTGCGGCGACAAGGCGGCGGGAGACAAGTGCCGCAGAGAGAGCTGCCTCTTTCCCAAGATCTGCCCGAACCTGGTAACCGACGACGCCAGGAGTTCCAGGCTTCTCTCCAAGGCGCGCAGGGTATCCCGAATCAAACACATCGCCGTCTCCTCCGGTGTGCGCTACGACCTTCTCGAGCGGCAGCCCAACTACCTGCGCGAACTGGTCGCGCACCACGTGAGCGGCCTGTTGAAGGTTGCCCCGGAGCACCTGACCGACCGCGTCACCTCCGTGATGCGCAAGCCGGGGCGCGCCTGCTTCGAGCGCTTCAGTGATTCGTTCCAGAAGGAGAGCACGAAGATCGGGAAGAAGCAGTACATCGTCCCCTACTTCATCTCCGGGCATCCCGGCTGCACGCTTTCCGATATGGTAGACCTTGCGCTGATGCTGAAGCGGTGGGGGATGCGGGTGGAGCAGGTGCAGGACTTCACCCCCACCCCCGGGACACTCGCCAGTTGCATCTATCACACGGGGATCGATCCCTTGACCCGCGAAAAGGTTTACGTGGCGAAGACGGACCGCGAGAAGGGGTTGCAGAAGTCGCTGCTGCTGTACCATGTGCCGCAGGAGCTGAAGAACATCCTGCTTGCCTTGAAGGAGTGCGGCCGTGAAGATGCGGCGGCCGAACTGTTTGGTGGAAGGAGGTAGATTATGGGTGGACTGCGACCTGTGCTATGATGGTCCCTTCATGGGAGGGGGCTTCCAGGCGCATCTCAGCCGTATCGAGGGCCTCGGCCAGCGCCGTGGCGCCAGCCTTGAGGTCGAAAGAATTGCCCTGCTGCACCAGGTAATCCACGCCGTCCCCTGTCGTCACCCAGATCGTCCCCTTCAGGCAGCGCAACCTGAGCCCGCGCCGACCGCCTGTCAACTGCGTCAATTCCCCTTTGCCGAGACAACATTTCATAGCGTGCCCCTCCTTTGAGCGTGCCTTCACTATAACGGCCCAACGGGGATGAGTACAGACACAGGAAATGTGATTTGTTGCCGTCACAGTTGCCGGAAAAGACAGCTGTTGCCACTGCAAAAGGGCGCAACTGTGCCCACACTGCTCGAGACCGGGCGAAAACCGACGCGATGGTCAGCTTCCACGAACAAAAGGAGCCGTCGTCAAGATTGCCGCTTGCATCAAGGGGAAAGAAACGGTATAGTGCTGGTTTCCTTTCCCGAGGGCGGCGCTTGCCGTAGCGGGGAGGGATCTTTCCGGCTGAGGCGTTAAAAATAATTCCATCGCCGGAAAAAAGATGTTGACAGGGACGGCCTTTTGCTTTAGAACAGGGATTCGCTTTGCAACGCAGGTTTTAAGGCGCACGGACAGGCGGTGATAGGCTGGCGTAGCTCAATTGGTAGAGCAGCTGACTTGTAATCAGCAGGTTGCGGGTTCGAGTCCCATCGTCAGCTCCAGTGTGTAATTGCAAAGCTCTTCTGTCTGGAGGGATTCCCGAGCGGCCAAAGGGAACAGACTGTAAATCTGTCGTCATCGACTTCGGAGGTTCGAATCCTCCTCCCTCCACCATACAAGCTACAGATGAGACGAGCGTCTGCTCAATCCAGGAGATCGCAGGGTCGTTGGTACTGGGTGAGTGGGTGGCGAGTCGAGTCAAAAAACTTCACGCAGGGAATGGGCGGGAATAGCTCAGTTGGCTAGAGCATCAGCCTTCCAAGCTGAGGGTCGCGGGTTCGAGTCCCGTTTCCCGCTCCAAAAAAGTAAGCCCACATAGCTCAGTCGGCAGAGCACTTCCTTGGTAAGGAAGAGGTCACCGGTTCGAATCCGGTTGTGGGCTCCACCCACTTCAAAACACATTCACATAACACGGCTGTCGATACATCAGGGAGGATTCCTCATGGCTAAAGCTAAATTCGAAAGAACTAAACCGCATGTGAACATAGGGACCATTGGTCACGTCGACCATGGCAAGACCACCCTGACCGCAGCCATCACCAAGGTGCTCGCAGGCAAGGGGCAGGCCGAGTTCAAGGCGTTCGACCAGATCGACAACGCCCCGGAAGAGCGCGAGCGCGGTATCACCATCGCTACCGCCCACGTCGAGTACGAGACCGACAAGCGTCACTACGCTCACGTCGACTGCCCGGGCCACGCCGACTACCTAAAGAACATGATCACCGGCGCGGCGCAGATGGACGGCGCGATCCTGG
>DNJC01000127.1 GCA_003490025.1 Geobacter sp.
AGCAGGTTGTACTTTCTCTTGATGTACTGGACGATCGCCTCGTCCATCTTGTCGCCGCCCACCCTGACGCTCTTGGTGTAGACGATGCCGGCAAGCGAGATGACGGCGACCTCGGTGGTGCCGCCGCCGATGTCGACGATCATGTTGCCGGAAGCCTCGGTGATGGGAAGCCCGGCGCCGATTGCGGCGGCCATAGGTTCCTCGATCAGGTAGACCTCGCGGGCTCCCGCCGACTCGGCGGATTCCTTGACCGCGCGCTTCTCGACCTGGGTGATGCCGGAGGGTACGCAGATGACGATCCTGGGACGGACCAGGGTCTTCCTGTTGTGCACCTTGTGAATGAAGTAACGCAGCATCTCTTCCGTGATGTCGAAGTCGGCGATGACACCGTCCTTCATGGGGCGGATCGCGGTGATGGTGCCGGGGGTGCGCCCCAGCATCTTCTTCGCCTCCATCCCGACGGCTAGGACCTTCTGCTGGCCGTTGGGCATCTTCTGCACCGCGACCACCGACGGCTCGCGCACCACGATCCCCTTGCCCTTCAGGTAGACGAGGGTGTTGGCGGTGCCGAGGTCTATAGCCAGATCATTAGAAAACATGCCGAAGAGGGCATCAAAAATCTTGATCATGCATAACTCCTTTGAATTATCGCGTCACCGGGGGTCCCCCCGGCGTCAAAGAACGAAATATAGCAAAAACTCCGCACCCTTGCAACAAAGAAAACCCGCAGCGGCATTAGCAGACATGCAGGAACGGAGATAATTCCGCGTTCATTCTACTGTTGCTTTTGCTATTAAATTATATTACTATTCCCAACTCTTGTACCAAAACCCAGAAACAACTCTATGATCGCAAAGGAGCCGAACCGGAATGCTAGGCATAATGAGAAAGTACAAAGAATCAATTGTGATAAAAATTGTATTCGTGGTGATAGTACTGTCTTTCATAGGAACCATCTTCCTTGTGTGGGGCAAGGGCGGTGAAGCCGAGATAGGTTCCACCAACTACGCAGCCAAGGTAAACGGCACCAAGGTTTCCATGGACGAATACCAGAAGAACTACTACCGCACCCGCAACCTCTACGAGCAGATCTACGGCCGTTCGCTCACCCCCGAGATGGAAAAGCAGATGAACCTGAAAAAGATGACCATCGACACGCTGGTGGACAGCGTCCTGATCAAGGACGCCGCCAAGACGATGGGTATCAAGGTGAGCAAGGACGAGGTCGCGGCCGAGATAGCCAAGGTCCCCGCCTTCCAGAGAAACGGCGCCTTCGACTTCAACGTCTACCAGCAGGCCCTCAAGGCGAACCGGATGACCCCGATGGAGTTCGAGGAGGCCCAGGAGCAGGAACTCCAGATCCAGAAGGCCCGCAACAAGGTCAAGGAAGGGGCCACCGTGACCGATGCCGATGTGATGGCCGAGTTCAAGAAGGGCAACGACAAGGTCGACCTGCAGTACGTCTCCTTCTCCCCCGCAGACGTCAAGGGGAGCATCAAGCCGACCGACCAGGAACTCACCACCTTCCTCCAGGACCACCAGAACGAGTTCAAGACCCCGGAGCAGGTGAGCATCTCCTACACGCTGATCAACCCGGCCCAGTCGGCCTCCAAGGTGACCGTCTCCGCGGAAGAGGCGCAGAACTACTACCAGAAGAACATCGACCGCTACCAGGGCAAAGGTGGTATACTCCCGTTCGCCGAAGTGAAGGACCAGGCGACCGCGGACGCGCAGAAGCAGAAGGCGGCCAAGGAGGCCTACGAGAAGGCGGCCGACGCCGCCAACAAGTTCCGCACCAACGGGGACCTCGATGCGGCCGCCGCGGCGCTGGGCGGCAAGGTCGAGAAGACCCCGCTCTTCACCGCCAAGGCGCCGGCCTCCTCCATCGCCGGCGAGACCGAGCTCATTTCCCGCGCCTTCACGCTGAAGCAGGGCGAACTGGGCGGCCCGGTCGAGACCAAGAAAGGGATCTACCTCCTCAAGGTGACCGATAAGAAGCCGGCCGCCGTGCCGCCGCTGGCCCAGATCAGGAGCGCCGTGGAGCAGAAGACGGTCGAGGTAAAGGCGGTAGATCTCGCCAAGAAGAAGGCGGAGGAAGCACTGCAGCAGATCGCCAAGGGGGGCGCGAACCTCAAGGAGACCGGAAGCTTCGGCTACTCCCCGACCGGTGCAGTCCCCGGCGTCGGCACCTCGCCCGAACTCATGGAAGCGGCCTTCACGCTGAACGCCGCCAACCCTGTGGCGAAGCAGCCGGTGAAGATCGGCGAGCGCTGGTACGCCGTCAAGCTGAAGAACAGGACCGAGGCCCCCACCACCGAATTCTCCAAGCAGTCGGGCACCATCAAGCAGACCCTCCTCCCGAAGAAGCAGCAGGAGGCGCTGGACAAGTGGGTGAAGGAGCTCAGGGCCAAGGCGAAGATCGAGATCAACCCGACGATCCTGAACGACTAGCGGGTCCTTCCGGCAGTAACAACAGCTATTTCCAGTGCGAGGTGGAGGGTGCAGGTGCACCCTTCACCTTTCACTTTTAACGCCCTACGCGATGCATAAAAGGAGAACGGACATGACTACACCGGTACTTACCACTGATTTCCCCGGCCTGAAACTCGCTGCCCGCGGGAAGGTGCGCGACATCTACGACCTGGGGGAGACGCTGCTCATCGTCACCACCGACAGGATATCTGCTTTCGACGTCATCATGAACGAGGGGATTCCCAACAAGGGGTACGTCCTCACCCAGATCTCCGCCTTCTGGTTCCGCCAGATGGAAGGGATCATCAAGAACCACATCATCTCCATCGACGTGGCCGACTTCCCCAAGGAGTGCCAGCCGTACGCCGACGTCCTCGCCGGCCGCTCCATGCTGGTGAAGAAGGCGCAGCCGCTCGCCGCCGAGTGCATCGTGCGCGGCTACATCTCCGGTTCCGGCTGGAAGGACTACCAGCAGACCGGCGCCATCTGCGGCATCAAGCTCCCGGAGGGGCTCAAGGAGTCGGACCGTCTCCCCGAGCCGATCTTCACCCCCTCGACCAAGGCGGAACTCGGCACCCACGACGAGAACATCTCCTTCGAGCAGATGTGCGAGATCTGCGGCACCGAGATCTCGACACAGGTGCGCGACGTGACGCTCGCCATCTACGAGAAGGCGCGCGACATCGCNNGGCGAGCTGATCATCATCGACGAGTGCATGACCCCCGACTCCAGCCGCTTCTGGCCGAAGGAGAGCTACCAGCCGGGCGGCCCGCAGCCCTCCTTCGACAAGCAGTTCCTGCGGGACTACCTGGAGACGCTCGACTGGGGCAAGACCGCGCCCGCGCCGCCGCTGCCGGCCGAGATCGTGGAGAAGACCGGCGAGAAGTACATGGAAGCCCTCGTGAAACTGACCGGCAAGGGGATCTGACCTCTTAACGACAACCCCGCCCTCACCATGGGGGCGGGGTTTTTCTTTTTGTGGGAGATGAATCGGGCTCAATAGCGAAGCCCCCCTCCCGGCCTCCCCCCTCCCGGCCTCCCCCCTCCGGGGGAAGGAGGCGTCTTGTCCCCCTCCCCCCCGTGGGAGGCGTCTCGCCCCCATTTCCCGCCCCCGGAGGGGGAGGGTCAGGGAGGGGGAATTTTGCCGCCGTCCAACGCCCGCCGCCGAAAGGACACCCAATGTTCAGCAAGAACCTGATCGCGGCCGTCACCATCGCCGCCACCTGCAGCTGCGCCTGTGCCGCCCCCCCTGCCGCCCCCCCTGCCGCCTCGACCGAAGCGGTGAAACCTGGCAAGGTGCCCGCCCCTGCCGAGGCGGTGAAACCTTCCAAGCTCCCCGCCGAGATCGCCGTCGGGCGCTTCAGCGCCTCGGACTTCACCGGCTGGAGCGACAAGGGGTTCAAGGGGAAGACGAGCTACGCCTTTGCGGACGGCGCGCTGAAGGCGCACAGCGTCCAGGGGGCGTCGGGAAAGATCCGGAAGCTCTCGGTCGACACGCGGCTCTATCCGAGGCTCACCTGGAGCTGGAAGATCGAGCACACGCTGAAGCGCGAGGACATCACCGCGAAAAGCGGCGACGACTTCGCGGCGCGGGTCTACGTGATATTCCCGCGCACCCTTTTCTGGAAGACCAAGGCGATCAGTTACGTCTGGGCGGCCAGGATGCCCAAGGGAACCAGCGCGGCCAGCCCCTACACGGACAAATCGGTCATCGTCGCCGTGGAGAGCGGCGACGCCAAGGCGGGAACCTGGCTTATGGAGGAGAGGGACATCTACGAGGATTACAAGAGGATCTTCGGAGAAGAGCCCCCCCTCTTGGGGGGGGTTGCGATCATGACGGACACCGATGACACGAAGGACGAGGCGACAGCGTGGTACGGAGACATCACGCTGCACACGCCGTGACTCCCCGCTACCCTATCATCTTGGCGAGCCGCGACCTCTCCTTCACCAGGCGCGCCTCCCCTTCTTCTATGGCCTTCAAAAGCCCCTTCTTGGCCCCGTAGGCCATGTCTTTTCCCTTCTCCAGGATCTCGGACGCCCGGTCCCCCACCGCCTCGGCCATGTCCGTCACCTGCTCGGTGAAATCCTCGACGGCCTCCAAGGCCTCCTCCCCCTTGCGGCGCGCCTTCTTCGCGTAGCGGCCGATCTCCTTGCGGGTCTTGTCGCCGCTTTGCGGCGCGTACAGGAGCGCGATGCCGGCGCCGAGTATCCCCCCCGCCAACAGCATGAGCGCCCCAACCATCACCTTGTTTTCCCTGTCCGACATATGTCCTCCTTGACTTGCTGGTGATTTTCAACGCAGTTGAAATACTACCCGAAGGCGCTCGTTTGCCAAGCAATCATTCTCATTATTGCTTTGAAGGGGAGTTCTATCCGTGTATAGTTTAACCGTTGCCGGCAATTCCAAATAAAGAGGTAAGTCATGGACCAGAAATTCGATGTATTGATAGTCGGGGGTGGCCCGGGTGGAGTCGCGGCTGCGTACCTTTGTCACAAGAACGGACTGTCGCACCTGCTGATCGAGTCGGGGAAATCGGTCTTCCAGGGGATCGCCAACACCTACCCCGAAGGGAAGAACGTCTACCCCTCCAAACCAAAGGACAACCCGGAGCCGTTCCTGGTCGAGGAGCTGCGGCCGCCCGACAAGCCGGTGACGGTCGAGAAGTACATCCAGTACGTGCAGCATTTCGTACAGCACGAGGGGCTGAACGTCCTTACCGAGACGCAGTTCGAGAACATCGAGGACGGGCGGGAATACCTCAAGGTGACGACCTCGAAGGGGGCCTTCCAGGCGAGGAAGGTGCTTCTCGCCTTCGGCAGTTCCATCCCCAAGGAACTCTCCGTGTACGGCGACGCCAAGATGGTGGCCAAGAGCCTCGACGACCCGAAGAAGTACATCGGGGTGCGGACCCTGGTGATCGGAGGCGGCAACAGCGCGGCCGACGTGATCATCTCGATCCTGAAGGAAAAGCGGACCGTGAACGACAAGGAGCCGGTCTACTGGGCGCACGTGGCCGAGACCTTCGACGTCAACAAGGAGACGGCGCAGCGCCTGGGGGAGGAACTCCTTCTGGGCGGCAACATCCGGCTCATGCCGGGGGCGACACCCAGGATCGGCGAGGTGGACGACGAGGGGGTGGACCGCCTGGTGATCCGGGTGAGCGAGGACAAGCTCCCCGGCGGGATCGAGCGCTACCACGCCATGAGCTTCCCGATGAAGAACGTCATCGCCTGCATCGGGAGCCAGGGACCGCTCTCCATCTACGACAAGATCGGCGTGCAGACCATCGCCTGCGCGGAAGGGGTCTGCCAGGTGGCCAAGGAAGGGGACAGGCTCCTGCTCCTCACGGCGGACTTCGAGTCGACCAGGAAAGGGGTGTTCGTGATAGGGGGCGCCATCTCCCCGGCCTACATGCGGATCAGCAAGGGGGCCATCCAGGAGGAGCGGCACCCCAACCTGATCTACACGGCGGTGAACGACGCGCACCACGTGGTCCAGGCGATCCTCGCCAGGCTCAAGAAACAAACGGCATAAAAAAAGGGGGCCATCAAGGCCCCCTTTCACGTTACAGTTACTCCCCTACCCTTCGGATCAGCCGCGCAGCTCTTCCTTGAGCCCCTCGACCACCGCCTTCACCTCGGCTATCATCTCGCGCGCCTGCGGCGAGTGCTCCTTCTTCAGGTAGTTCTCGAAATGCTTGATCGCCTCGGCGGTCCGGTCCTCGTCGATGCAGATGTTGCCGAGGGTCAGGTAGCTCATGGTGAACTCCGGGTCCAGCCGGATCGCCTCCAGGGTCTCACGCTCGGCCGCCTCGAGGTCGTCCATGTCGTAGTAGAGTTCCCCCAGGTTGAAACGGGCGGTGGCGTCGGTCGGGTCGATCTCGATGCCGCGGTGGTAGGCGGCTATCGCCTTGTCGTTCTCGCCCAGGCCGTAGTAGAGGTCTCCCATCGCGTTCAGCGCGAAGACGTTGTTGGGGTCGAATTCGAGCGCCCTCTCGAACGCCTTCAGCGCTTCGTCCGTCCGCTCCATGGCGTTGTAGACGAGCCCCATGCTGACGTAGCCGTCGCAATCCTTGGGGCTCAGCTCGGTGACCTTGCGGTAGCAGGCGAGCGCGTCCTTGTGCTTGCCCGCCTCGAAGTAGATGTCGCCCAGAGCGGTGAGACCGTCGAGGTCCGCCGGCGCGAGTTCCAACCCTTTGCGCAGGGCGGCGATGGCGTCGTCGCTTTTTCCCGATTCGGAGTACGCCTCGCCGAGATAAAAGTACCCTTCGGCGTTGCCCGGATCCGCCGTGGTGCAACCCTTGAAGGCCTCGATGGCCGCGGCGTACTCACCGGATTCCATCAGGGCTATGCCGTTGGACAGATTTTCGTCAAAAGTCGTTCCCATTGCCACCTCCCGACATCTGCTGCATATTATTGGCGCACACTATAGCAGAGATGGGGGGGCTTTGCCAACTTTAACAGCCGTTAAAATAGCATTAAAAAGCTTCACATCCTATTTTTCTCATTTATACTGCCCTAATCAATTGTAAAGGGGACGGCAATGCCAGACGAGACCGGAGAAAAACTGGGTCTGAGGACACTGGAGGACATCAGCGCACTGATCCTTCACTCCCACGACTTGCAGGAGACTCTGGACAACATAGTGAACCTCGTGGCCAAGAGAATGGCGTCCGACGTCTGCTCAATTTATCTCCTGGAGGAGGACGGCGAGACACTCAGGCTGCACGCCACCCGCGGCCTCTCCAGGCTCTCGGTCGGCATCACCATGAAGACCTCGGAAGGCCTCACCGGCCTCGCCATCGAGCAGCGCGGGGTGGTTGCGACCGACAACGCCCCGCGGCACCCGCGCTACAAGTATTTCCGTCAGACCAAGGAGGAGAAGGTCCTCTCCTTCCTGGGGGTCCCCTTCTTCGAGAGGAACAACCCGATCGGGGTCCTCGTCATCCAGAACCGCGAGGCGCGCACTTTCACCCCCCAGGAGATCAGCGCCGTCTCCACCATCGCCTGGCAGATCTCCAGCATCGTCTCCAACGCCAAGCTCCTCGATTCCGTCACGAAGAAGGAGGAGGAGCGCGCCTTCTACGCGGCCGAGGTGGACCGTCTCAAGAAGAGCGGCGTCCTCAAGGACCCCGGCCGTCCCGGCCGCAAGGGGCGCAACCCCGCCGCCCTGCATGGCATCGCCATCTCCCCCGGCTTCGCCCTCGGCAAGATCTCCGTGGTGAACAGGGGGGCAAGCGAGGAGGCGCTCCTCGAGCACGCCCTCCCCCGCGCGGAGGAGCAGACGAGGTTCATGCACGCGCTGGAAAAGGCGCGCATCCACACAATCTACATGGAGAAGCGGGTCGGGCAGATCCTCTCCGAGGCGGACGCCTCGATCTTCCACAGCCACCTGATGATCCTTGAGGACCGCGGCTTCATCCGCAAGATCAGCGCGCTCATCGACGAGGGAGTGGGCGCGTACAGGGCGGTGAACCAGGTGGTCTCCGACTACGTGGCCGCCTTCTCCAGGATGGAAGACCCGTACCTGCGGGAGCGCTCCGCGGACATGGAGGACATCGGGAGAAGGATCTGCGACTCCCTGAACGGAAGCGGCAAGCATAAGGAGAAGCTCAAGGAAAACCGGATCATCGTCGCGCGCGAACTCCTCCCTTCCGACCTCGCCATCATGGACCACGGCAAGGTGATCGGCATCGCCACCGAGAAGGGGAACCAGTACGCCCATGCGGCCATCATGGCCCGCGCCCTCGGCATCCCGGCCGTCTTCGGGGTGGAGGGGCTCCTGAAGGAGGTGGGAGCGAGGAACGAGGTGGTGGTCGACGGCAACTCGGGCTGCGTCTACATCAACCCCGACCAGACCGTGAAGCAGGAGTACGTGAGGCTGCAGGGGGAGTTCGACCAGAAGCAGCGCGCCCTGGAAGGGATCCGCGACCTCCCGGCGCAAACAACCGACGGCTGCACCGTTTCCCTTCTGGCGAACGTGGGGCTTTTGAGCGACCTCAAGGTGGCGCACCTGCACGGCGCCGAGGGGGTCGGGCTGTACCGCACCGAGTTCCCCTTCATGAGCCGCAGCTCGTTTCCGGGACGGCAGGAGCAGGCGGCCATCTACCGGAAGGTGCTGGAGGAATTCCCCGGGCTTCCCGTCACCATCAGGACGCTCGACATAGGGGGAGACAAGGAACTCTCCTACTTCAAGCATCCCAAGGAGGACAACCCGTTCCTCGGCTGGCGCTCGATGCGGATTTCCCTGGAGCGCGAGGACATCTTCAAGGAGCAGCTTGCGGCGGTGCTGATCGCCTCCGCGCACGGTACCTGCAACCTGATGTTCCCGATGATCTCGGGTGTGGACGAGGTGCGGCGGATAAAGACGATACTAAAAGAGGTGCAGGGGGAACTGACGCGGGAGGGGAAGGCTTTCGATCCCCATATCGGGCTCGGGATAATGGTGGAACTCCCCGCGGCGGTGGTGGTCGCGGACATGCTGGCCCGAGAGGTCGACTATTTCAGCATAGGGACCAACGACCTGATCCAGTACACCCTCGCCTGCGACCGGAACAACCCGCGGGTGAAGAAATGGTACGATCCGTATCACCCGGCGGTCCTGCATTCGATCAAGAGGGTAGCCGATGCGGCTGCGGGCGCCGGGAAGCCGGCGTCGCTGTGCGGAGAGATGGCGGGCGAGCCCGTCAATGCGGTACTGCTTATGGGGCTTGGCCTCAGGAGCTTCAGCCTTTCGGCGCCGAATATCCCGGCGGTGAAAGAGGCGATACGTCGCGTTTCGCTGGCCGACGCAAAGCGGATCGCGGCGGCGGTGCTCGCCATGGCGAGCGCGCAGGAGATAAGGAACTACCTGGCAACGGTGCAGCGGGAGCTGTCTCTCTAGCAGGGCCCCCTAGCCCCTAGTCCCTGATTTTTAGCCCCTGTTTTTCTTAAATCCAGCAGTCGCCGCCGTCGTAGTTCAGCGGATCGCCCTTCGCGGTCTTACCCTTACCCTTGACGCAGCTTTTCAGCTTCACGAGGGCCTCTTCCTTCGCCTCACCCAGCTTCTCGCGGACTTCGCGCCCGGTCTTGGGGGTAAACAGGAGTGCGGCGCCCGCAGCAACAGCTGCTCCGGCCAAGAAGGCCAGCAGTGCGGCCTGTTCGCTTTTTTTCGACATGTGGTATCGCTCCTTCGATTCTGGAAGTTTTAACCGCGAGACAATTCTTATCATATTCCGCGTCGCAATAAAACCCCCAAGATACGGAAACTGGCATCTCCTGCCGGTTTTTTTCTAATTTGTAATCGAAATGATTAAATGCTACTATTCCGCAAAAATCCCAAAGGAGCTATTCATGTTTTGCTTCAACAAAATGAGCACTCCCGCCATAGCCCTACTGCTCATGGCAACCCTCCTTCCCGTCGCGTCTTTTGCCAAGGATTCCGGTGCCAAGGGAGCAGCCAAGGAGCAGTCGAAAGAGCAGTCGAAGGAGCAGGCAAAGGACCAGGTGAAGCCCGCAGCCAGCCAGACCGTGGTGCGGATCAACGGCACCGCCATAACCCGTCTAGATGTCGATCGCGCGGTAAAGGTCATGCTGGCGCAGAACCAGATAGAACAGCCGCTCCCCCCGGAGAGCATGAAAGAGGCTGAGAGCGCCGCTCTCGAGCAACTCACCTCCGCGGAAATCCTCTACCAGGAGGCGTCCAAGCTGGCCATCAAGGACCTGGACAAGCAGATCGCCGAGAAGGTCGCGCAGAACCGGTCGAAGTTCAAATCCGACGCGGAATTCGAGGAAGCCCTCAAGGGGATCGACATGACCGCGAAGGACTTGCACGACTTCACCCGCAAGGACATCGTCATCAACAACTTCATCCAAACGCAGTTCGCCTCGAAGGCGACCGCCACCGAGGCGGAGGCCAAGAAGTTCTATGACGACAACATGGAGCAGTACTTCAAAAAACCCGAGGTCGCCAGGGCAAGCCACATCCTGATCGGTATCGACGAGAAGGCGACCGCCGAGGAGCGGAAGAAGGCCAAGGAGAAGGCAGAGGCCCTCCTGAAGCGCATCAAGGGAGGCGAGGACTTCGCAGCCATCGCCAAGAGCGACTCGTCCTGCCCCAGTGCGAGCCAGGGGGGGGATTTGGGTGTGTTCGGGCGCGGCCAGATGGTGCCCCCGTTCGAGGACGCCGCCTTTGGCCTCAAGCCGGGCGAGGTAAGCGGCGTGGTCGAAACCCAGTTCGGCTATCACATCATCAAACTCGTCGACAAGCAGGCGTCCAGCGCGGAGAAGTTCGAGAACGTGAAGGACAAGATCACCGAATTCCTGAAGAAAGAGAAAATGCAGAAAGAGCTTAGCGCCTTCATCGACCAGCTGAGGAAAACCGCCAAGATCGAGCAGGAGAAGCTGTAACCCTCTTCGTCATCGCCAATTGAACAGAAAAGGCCCGCGACGATGCGGGCCTTTTCTGTTCCTTACTAGCGATGATCTTCCGCTATCAGAATTTCCCCCTCCCCTTCAAGGGGAGGGTCGGGGTGGGGATGGGTTACATAGTGTAGATGGATGTGTAAAAGGGGACCAAGGCAAAAGCCCGGTCCCCTTTTTATTGCTGGATGAGATAGATATTTCAGGGTGCGGCGGTGGGCGGCGGGACGAAGACCCGCGCCGCCATTTCGGCGTCCAGCATCAAAAGCCCCTGGCCGTTGTCGCCTATCAGCTTCAGCTTGCCGATGATGTCCCTGTCGTTTTCCTCCTCCTCGATCTGCTCGGTCACGAACCACTGCAGGAATATGTTGGTCGCGTGGTCCTTCTCGGAAAGGGCCAGGTCGGTCAACTCGTTTATCGACGAGGTGATGAACTGCTCGTGCGCCAGGGTCTGCTCCAACATGCCCAGCAGCGAAGGAAACTCGGTCGGCGGTGCGGCGACGGCGGCAAGTTCGACGTGCTCGCCGCGGCTGTTTATGAAGCTGAAGAATTTCATGGCATGCACCATCTCTTCCTGATACTGCACCATGAACCAGTTGGCGCTCCCTTTGAGACCGATGGAGCCGGCGTACGAGGACATGGATAGGTAGAGATAGGCGGAGTATAGTTCGTTGTTCAGTTGCTTGTTCAGTGCGGCTATCAACCTCTTGCTTAGCATTGTCATTTCCCCCTTGTACTGCATGTATATCTGTCGTTACTTTAAGGCTTGTCACTGTTTCCTGCAGGCCCGTCCCCGTCTGACTCTTAACCTGCAGTCCTGTCACAGCTAATGATAACTCTTCTTCCGGTTAATACAATGCTTTTCGGCGAGCGTATACACTGTAGCTGAGGGGCAAAACTCCTGTGCTGAGCGACGCCCTCACCCCTGCCCTCTCCCAAAGGGCGAGGGAGTATTGACGATAGCCTTGCCCTCCCCTCTCCCGCGCCTACTTCTTCTGGTCGATGAACATCTTGATCAGGTCGATGGGGACCGGGAAGATGGTGGTGGAGTTCTTCTCCGCGGCTATCTCGGTCAGCGTCTGCAGGTAGCGAAGCTGCAGCGACATCGGCTGCTCCACCATCACGGCGGCCGCCTGGGCCAGCTTTTCGGAAGCCTGCAGCTCCCCTAACGCGTGGATTACCTTCGCGCGTCGCTCCCTTTCCGCCTCGGCCTGCTTGGCGATGGCCCTCTGCATCTCCTGCGGCAGGTCGATGTTCTTCACCTCCACGGTGGAAACCTTCACCCCCCACGGCTCGGTCTGCCGGTCCAGGATCTCCTGGAGTTCGCGGTTGATCTTGTCACGGTTGGCCAGCAGCTCGTCCAGGTCGACCTGCCCGAGCACGCTTCTCAACGTGGTCTGGGAAAGCTGGCTCGTTGCATAGAGATAATTCTCCATCTCGACCAACGCCTTCACCGCGTCGACCACTCTGAAATATAGAACCGCCGACACCTTCACCGTCACGTTGTCATGGGTGATCACGTCCTGCGAAGGCACGTCCATGGCGACTATACGCAGAGAAACCCGCACCAGCTTGTCTATCCCGGGAATGATGATGACGATGCCCGGACCGCGCACCTTCTTCACCCGCCCGAGGCGAAACAGCACTCCCCTCTCGTACTCGGGAAGTATGCGTATGGCATTGGCTAGGAACCCGACGACGAAGACAACAACAATAAGTAAGGGAAACATGCCGAAGATGTCCATGATCTCCTCCAGGAACAGCTCTTATTAAAGAGCCAAAGGCCCGCCCAAGTATATCGGAGCAGCAGTTGTAGTCAAATTGCCGACTTGCCAAATTCGCTCATCCATGTTATTCAAGAAACCTCTAACAATAGGACCTCGACCAATGAAGCCCAACATAAAGATCCTACTCATAGAAGACGACGACGGCAGCCGCGAAGCGCTGATGATCCTGCTCAAGGCGAGCGGGTTCGTCATGAAGGGGTGCTCCAGCGGCAAGGAGGGACTCAGCGTGCTTGCAGGCGAGCCTTTCGACATCGTCATCAGCGACCTCTTCCTCCCCGACATGAACGGCATCGACATCCTGACCCGGGTGAAGCAGGATTCGCCGCGCACCGAGGTAATTCTCGTCACCGGCCACGGCTCCGCCGAGACCGCGGTGCAGGCGATGAAAAAGGGCGCCTACGACTACATCACCAAACCCCTGAACATAGAAGAACTCCGCATCATCATCGACAAGGCTGTGGAAAAGGGACGGCTTTTGAGCGAGAACGTCTACCTCAAGAAGCAGTTGAGGGAGAAGTACGAGTTCACCAACATCATCGGCAACTCCCAGGCGATGCAGCAGCTCTTCTCGCGGATGAAGAGGATCATCAAGACCGACTCCACAGTCCTTATCCTCGGCGAATCGGGGACCGGCAAGGAACTGGTTGCGAAGGCGATCCACTACAACGGCAACAGAAAGGACAAGCCGTTCATAGCGGTGAACTGCTCCGCCATACCCGAGAACCTCCTGGAAAGCGAGCTGTTCGGGCACGTCAAGGGCGCCTTCACCGGCGCGGTCAAGGAGAAGGTCGGCAAGTTCGAGGCGGCCAATAACGGCACCATCTTCCTCGACGAGATCGGCACGCTCCCGATGCATCTGCAGACCAAGCTTTTGCGCGTGCTCCAGGAGCAGGAACTGGAGCGGGTCGGCTCCAACAAGCAGATCAAGCTCGACGTCAGGGTCATCTCCGCGACCAACGTCAACCTCGAAGAGGAAGTGGCCCGCGGCAACTTCCGCGAGGATCTCTTCTACCGCCTCAACGTCATCCCGGTTCTCATCCCACCCCTGCGGGAGCGGATCGAGGACATCCTCCCCCTCACCAGGCATTTCCTGGAAAAGAACTGCCGCGCCATGCAGCGGCCGATCATGCACCTCGACAAGGAGGCGCTGGAGGCGCTGGAGGCGTATCCGTGGAACGGGAACGTGCGGGAGTTGGAGAACATCATGGAGCGGATAGTGGCGCTGACCGAGGGAGACGTCATCACCCTGCGCGACCTCCCCGCCAACGTCGCGAAGATCTTCATGGAGGGATCGCGCACCACAAGCGTCACGCCGGCAGGGATAGACATGGTCGCAGCCATCAACGAGATAGAGAAGAGGATGATCGGCGAGGCGCTGCAGTTGGCCGGCGGCGTCAAGGCCCGCGCCGCCCTCATGCTCAGCATAAACCGGACGACTCTGGTGGAGAAGATGAGGCGGCTGGGGATGCCGCTTTAGTCCCCGCTACTGTCCGGAGACAATTAAGTCCTTACATCGACAATAGAGTCCTTACATCGACAACAAAGTCCTTACTAAACTAATGAGATTAGGCAATCTGGGAGCTTGTCAGCCAATACTTTAGGATCTTGCCCGGGACGAATTGGGCAGTTGTCCGCACCGCAGTTGAGTCACGCTAAGGGGCATAAGGTCTAGCTGATATGTGTAATTTTATAGGCAAAATCGCATATACCCCTGCTAATTTAACTGAAATAACCATCCGTTCTCACAGTCGTACCGTTGCGCCAATTGCCCCTCAGTATATGCGAAAGGATGGAACTGTCGAAGTGCCTCTCGATCAATTTATATGGGAGAAGAGGGTCGTAGATGAGGTAGCGTACGTTTGGACGAACCAAGTCCTCATTCCGGTTGGGCGGAGACTAGCCGATAACCTGCCTAAGCCAGGGTGCTTAGTGGTCCCCTTCGAATCACCTCACAGGTCCGAATATTCTCAAAACACCGAATTCGCTCACATCGGACCGCTACGAGACAAAGGATCTAGGCATTATTTCGCAACCTTTCTCCCCTTCTAATGCGTCTAATTGAGTTGCAAGAGTTCGTTGCCAAAGCACTGTATTTTCGAATCTATTCACAGAACGCCCCTCGCCTCGGTGTAAAATTTTCCCAATAAGTGCGCACTATATTACGTCTCCTGATCCAAGTCAAAGGGGAATAGCCACGCCTTGGGGCGACCAGAGCGCTATTCCTTGCACTTAATGAGCATGCTGCGGTTCATAACAGAGCCACCGTAGAGCCCGTATTGATTGCCGGACACGATGGTGCCTTGATCCGAGCCACCTGCAATTACGTCGTAACCTTTTGCACCGCAGATTTCACCGGCCTTCTCGTAACACATTCCCCAGTTCTGTGCCATCCCAGAGCAGTTGATGCTATGTCCCTTTCCTCCGTCTGGCAAGAATGTTTCTCTTGAACTCGCACAGCCAGCAACAATCCCGCAAAATGCAATTAAACAAAGTGTCTTCATCTGTCTCCTCCGTCATTGATCAATTCGGCCGCTTTCGACAGACGACCCAATCTACTAAAGGCGCGCCCCTCAGGAAGATGATGGAAGAATCAACGTAGTTGATCTGTTGATTATCTCCGCAGATTTGGCTACTTAGTCAACTATACACCCCTGACGCCATCAGAGCTGGCTAAGGTTAAGAAGAAAAAAGAGCCGAGGCATACGGCAATTCGTTTAGAGTCATAAGGGAGGGGGACTGGCTCCGTAGGTGCCAGTCCCCTTTGCCTTTTTTTGTACATTGAAATGACAGCAAGCACCATGACATTAAATGGTGCCTGTCCCCCTCAAAGTCCCCCGGCGGAAAGATCGTTCGCTTCGACAAGGCCATCTTCGACAAATGCCCCAGGCAATCCGACTGCCCGGTGAAACGGGAGAAGCGGCGCACGTGCAAGAGAGGGACGTCCATGTTTTTATGCGTTTCTCATCTGGCGAAGAGGGAACTGTATAATATCATAGAATATCTATCTTTGCCTCAAACCGGCAGTCGGTTCCGGAATCAACGAGCAGATGAGAAAACGCTCCAGGAATTGAGACCTGTCCTTGTCATCAAGAAAGATGTCCCTCTTCTCGATCTGCGGACCATAATATGTTGCAGTAGTACTGGAATGTCTATACATGCTAACCTTGGCATCCGTCAACGCTATCGCAGAGAAGGAATAAGTCGACAACGTCTCCCCGCCGCCACCAATGTCCCCGCCGCATGCCGATGCGGAGCCGGGTATGGCAAATCCGCTTCGGGAGCTTCTCACCACCACCTCCCCATCGCCAATGTCCCTCGCCCGCCTGATACTTCCTTGACATCAGATCCAAATAACTCTATTTTAACGCTCATTAATTGGTTGCAGCTTTGAAACGTTGCAAGGCACAGTGACAGAAGATCGTGATGTTCAAGGAGAGGTGAGTCATCTCATAACGCCCCCTTCGGCCGCTCCGCATCTGATCTCTCCAGAGCAATAGTGCTATAGAAAATAGATGTTGCCGACTTTCCAACTTTGCAAGCCTGCCCAGTGATTACACAGTTCTATGCGGACTTAGCCGTGATCAAATTGTTAGGACTCGGTAGAACCCGTGATGTGAGCAAGTCTCGCACGGAAATTTTATTTGTTTGCACAAGAAGAGATCGGAGCTTCAATGGCACTGTTAGGGAAAATGACTGGACGCGCACACATGTCTGTCGCGCGTGCTATACAACAGGCAAAGCGTGAGGGTGACAGGATCAACAAGGTGCATAAGGCACCTACGTCCCCTCCGCCCCGCAGCTGGCGACGAAACGTTCCTGCTGACCGCCAAAAAAAGGAGTGAGTATGCCACCGAAATTTCATGGGTCGTCCGACGAGTTGAAGGCGGCTGTCGAGGCAGCAGGAATTCAGGGAGAGTGGAATGTTGATGGAACTGGGAAGCATGCCTTTCGATCCGTTGCAGGTGGAATACTGAACTGGTGGCCTTCCAAGGGAACCTTGCAATTTCAGGGCACTTCTGCGGCAAAGGCAGCCCTGGAAACTGCTGTAAATTCCGCTCTCAGTGGAGGGGCAGTCCATGTATCTGTCGTAGGAGCAGCCTCAAAGGCCCGCCGGAACAATATATTCATCGTCCACGGACATGATGTAGAAGCTCGTGATCAGCTTGAGTTAACCTTGCGCCGTCTTGGTCTTGAGCCATTTATCTTAATGAATTCAAGCGGTGGCGGGAAAACAATTATTGAAGCACTGGAAGGGCATATTGGTCGAGACTTCTCCTCAGATTTCGGGATCATCCTCATGACCCCTGATGATGTCGGTTATGCAAAGAATGACGGCTCCGAGAAGGCCGAACCACGTGTAAGGCAAAACGTGATATTGGAAACAGGAATGCTGCTTTCTTCACTTACTCGGGACCGCATGGCGTTGATAGTCAAAGGGTATGTGGAACTCCCTTCAGATTTACAAGGTATTATACAGCTCAGATACAATGACCACATCCGTGAGATTGTGCCAAGACTTTGTCAACGGTTGCAAGAGGTTGGCTTTGCGATCGAAGGTGGAGTAATTGCTGCGGCTTCAGCTTAAACTTGAGAAGCCTTGGGGATTGTTTTTTTTGATATTTTAACATTCAGGCGAGTGGCCGGGGGGAGGGGCAAACAAGGCCCCTGAAATCCTGTTCAACTCGCAACCGTCGGATAAATTAACGCAGTATTTCAGGCGCGTCCTCCTCGCACTCAACATGAAATCATATGGGAATTGGCGAAACTTTCTTTTATGGAGTAGTGCAATCCCGTTTTCAACCACTTATTGTAGAAAACAGCTAGTCACTAGGTGTTGAGTGCCAGGACATCGATAACCGAAAAATGTGCCATGACATCGTGGACACTCGGTGCCTTAGCGTAAGTTGTAATCGAATTGCTCGACCTGAGTTTTGTCCAGGTAAAGCTTAAGTTTCTGCTCTTTGATCGACAATAGCCACCACAAACAGGGGACATTCATTGAAATTAGGGTTTCTCTAGCCGTATGAAGACTTATGGACGGGGTAACAATAAAAAACGCCGAAAAACATGGACGGCCCCCTTTCGCCGCGACGTTGGCAAATATTAGAAATATTGATTTAAAAGGAGAAACCGTGACGGAATCTGAGAAGCCAAAAGCATCTTCAGAAGAAGATATCTTAGCAACCACAACAGGCCCGCTTGTATTTATTAGTCACGACACACGAGATGCAGAACTTGCCGAGGCATTCGGTAAACTGCTTAAGAGCGTGAGCGCGGGAATGATCAAAACTTTTCGCTCATCAGACAAAAAAGGCAATGAAGGAATCGACTTTGGAGATGATTGGTACAAGAGGTTAATGGCAAAGCTTCAATCAACTTCAGATGTTGTTTGCCTTTTCACTGAACGAAGTCTAGAGAGGCCCTGGATTTTGTTTGAAGCGGGGGTTGCAAAGGGCAAATTAAATACCCCAGTTGTTGGGATTGCTCTTGGTGTTCAGCTTAGCCGTGTTAGTACCGGCCCATTCTATCAGTTCCAAAATATGGATGATAGTGAAGCAGATTTGACTAAATTATTGCATCAACTCGCACGTCGTATACCGAGTTTGGAACTGGATGTTGATGTGGTAAAGGTTCAAATAGCCAGCTTTAAGTCAACAGAAACTGAAATTTTAAAGAAAATTACGGCCAGCGGTGGACAAAAGGAGCAAAAGCAGGTCGAAGAGAGCCCTGTTGCAAAGCTGATTGAGGAAATGAAAGCATTACCATCGCGCGTTGCAGAACGACTGGCAGAATCAGGAGGAGATCAGTTTCGCCGTCGCAGACGTCGTTTCCACCCGATGATGTTAGAAGAAATTTTACACATGCCGGGGAACCCAGGCGACCCTGTTAGTATTTTGATGGCCGCCAGTATTATTCGTGATGATGCCCCATGGCTATATGAATTAGCAATGGAAGTTTATAGAGCCGCTAAATCAGGTGACCAAGAGTTAATTGAGTCTGAAACTAAACGGCTTGCGCATTTCTCAGAGTTTATGATGCATAGTCCGTTTATGGAAGAGTTCGGAGGCGATAAGGAAGGATACATGTTCTGCATGGAATTCCCAAGAATGCTCCATAAAATGCTACGTCAAACTATTGAAGTAAAAAAACCACAATCACGGCGAACAACACCAGTTAGGCCAACTCGATCTTAAAAAAAGGGAGGTTGAGTCACCGGTCAGTGGCGGGGTCTAGAGTTTCAGACCCTATGAAACAAGAATCTGAACCGAGTTGATTTTTTGAGGCTAAAGAAAAGCGGGGTCTGGACAACGCCGGGATGGAAGTCAATAACGGAACATGCTGACAGGGGCCGCCGTGTACGGAACCGTACGCATAGTGGTGTGGGAGGACGGCGGGGGAGACCCCGCCTCCTACCCGATTAGACATTCCCTCATCCAGCTAAAGAAGGAAGAAAAAAATGGGACTACCGAGAACATTCGTCGGCTTCAGCAGCATCGATATTCACTACTACCGGCTTATGCTGGCTTGGAAAGCGAGCGAGCACATCAACTTCGATTTCACGAATTGCCAGCTTGGCAGCGAAATCAATTCAGAGAATGAGGCTTATATCAAGAGCAAATGCCGGGAGCGCATCAAAATGGCCGGCACGTTTGCAGTGTTGATTGGACTGGACACAAGATCAAAGCACAAGTACGTTCGCTGGGAAATGGAAGTCGCGATTGAGAAAAAATGCAGAATCATAGGCATCAATCTCGACAATTCGAGACGCGTCGTTGACGCTACCTGCCCTTCAATCATCAGAAATATTGGCGCAATCTTCGTCCCGTTCTCGCCAAAGATAGTCGCCTATGCTTTGGAGAATTACAAAATGAACCCTGACAACGACTATTACTACAAAGACGAAGTCTATACCCAGCTCGGCTACTAATTGAGGGTGCCTAATATGCAGGAGCAGGACTTCCCGGCTTTGTACCGGTCTGCCGATGATCTTTCACTAGAGTCCCAAACGCATTTCTTCCGCGCCTTGAAGCTGCATTTGGTCTTACTGGTAATAGCCGCGATACTGTCCATCACGAGCATCCCCCACTGGTCGGTTGCGGTGTTCCAATTGATGGCCTTATTAGGGGCACTGTCCTGTTCGATCTATCTGTTTGGCAGGCGTCCAGATCGCTACTGGTACGCTGGGCGGGCAGTTGCAGAATCGATCAAAACCATCACGTGGCGCTACGTCTGCCGGGCAGAGCCTTTTCAAAGTGCCGACACCATTGCAAGAAGCGACTTCCATCGGACGTTGAAGGCCATCGTTGACCAGAACAAGGATGTCGCCCAGTCCCTCACTAACCACTTAGACGCACCGCAAATTACGGACGTCATGACCGAGATGCGGACGCGCCCGATTGAGGAGAGGAAAGCGACCTATGCAGCCAGCCGGATAAAAGATCAACTTACTTGGTACGCGAAAAAGGCTGCATTTAATAGACGGATGTCCAACGGTTTCTTCTGGGCTCTGATCGTGACCAATGCGGTGGCCGTTCTCTGCGCGATCCTCAGGATCAAGTTCGTGGACGTTTCCTTCTGGCCGACGGATGTTTTCGTCGCAGCAGCCGCCAGCTTGCTGAGCTGGATGCAGGCGAAAAGGTTTTCCGAACTTGCGGCATCGTACGCGCTGGCCGCTCATGAGATAGGGCTCATAAGGGAGCAGTCCCTATTACCGAGCAGCGACGAAGAATTCTCTCAATTTGTCGGCGACGCGGAGAATGCTTTCTCACGCGAGCACACTCAGTGGGTGGCAAGGAAAGATGTCTAACCCGCAATGCAGGATCCTTGGGGCACATTGGTGACTTTGTTGAGTTATTGCGATCCAGACTTAAGTAATGGGTGATCCTGAGATCGGCTGACTTGCATAAGTCAACAGCGTCCCCCCCCTGCGGTACCCCTGCTCTACAACATCCCCGCAGTTGGCCCTTGTTCCTCCCCCCTCGTGCCCCTTCAAGAGAAGATTGACAGTTGCGTCGATAGCAGTTGCGGTTAGAATGATTTGAATTCTCTAAAGGAGGTAACCGCTATGGACACGATTGCCGGTCTTTCCGATGCGGAGGTCATCCCGAAAACAGCACAGATCCTGGCCGCGCTGGCCAAGGATCCCTCACTGTACGCGTCGGTGATGTCCTTCTTTCCAACGATGGAGGAACTGAGGGTGCTGCATGACGACCACCAAACCGCCTTCAATGTTTCGCAGGGCGGAGCGCCTGAACAGATCCGTGAACACCAGGCAAAGCGCCAGTTGCTGAACCTGAAGTACAGCGCCTTTAATTCGGCCGTGAAGTTGGCCGCAGCCGAGAACCCGAGCCTGCTTGCCACCTTCGGTCTCAGCCAGCCCAAGCCGAGAAAATCCTCCTCCGCTTCGACTCTGAGCAGCACTGACAAGTTGAGGGCGAATCACGGTCAGAACCCGGGTGAAATCTTCCTGAAGTCAGCACCGATTAAAAACGCAAAGAGTTACGACATCGAATTTTGCGAGGGCGATCCATCGGTCGAGGAGAACTGGAAGCACTATAGCGTGGTAGTACAGGCCTCGAAAATGCTCGTGAAGGGTTTGACCCCCGGGAAAATCTACTGGTTCCGAGTAAGAGGCATCGGAGTCAACGGCCCCGGCCCCTGGTCCCACTACGTGTCGCTGATGGCAACCTGAAGCGCCAACACGACATCAGTCCCCCGGCACCCTCGTCAAGGTCCGGGGGATTTTTTTCGCTATACACCCCGCTGCCTGCTCCCCCCAAGAGCGGTCGTTTCCGACATGCCAGACCCTCCGTCAAATCCGACAGATTTTCCTCCAATTTATCTTATTTCAGAGAAATTCGAACAAGTTTTCTCAAAACTTGTCTGATTCCAGGCAGAATCGGACAGATTTTCAAAAAACTTGTTGGATTTGGATGAAAATCGAACAAATCGAGCCCGAATTCATCTGATTTCAGCAAAAATCTAACAAGTTTGCCGAAAACTTGTTAGATTTTGACAAAAATCGAACAAATCCGAACTGGACCGTGCATGTTCATTTTTTCTGCCTCCAAAGTTCAGTTTGGCCATGGGCATTGAAAGATCAGCATTTGCCGATTGGAGGTGGACAATTCGCGGAAAGACGATATGAGGCTATGGTTAGTGGGTGTTGCGCGGAGGTGATGAAGGTGAACCGGCGAGATCTGTGGGATTTTGGGTCTTGGATTGGCGCAGGAACGGCTGGACCAGCAAATGGAAAAAGGTAAGCCTGTCCGGGTTGCGGAACTCCTTGAGTCCGATGGTCATCCCGGTGTGCCCCGCCTCTGGCTGTGGACGGTAGGTGCCGCAAAGGCGGTCCCACCAGGGGAGATTGAAGCCGAAGTTACTGTTGGTCTCGCGGGGGATGACCGAGTGGTGCACCCGGTGCATGTCGGGGGTCACCACCACAAGGCGCAGCCACCGGTCGAGAGAGAACGGCATCCGGATGTTGCCGTGGTTGAACTGAGAGGTCGCGTTGAGAAGGGTCTCGAAAATAACCACGGCAGGCGCCGACGGGCCGATCACCAGCACCGCCGCCAGCTTGATGCCGAGCGAGATGAGGATTTCGACAGGGTGGAAGCGGTTCCCGGTTGTGACGTCGATATCGAGGTCGGTGTGATGCATCCTGTGCAGCCGCCAGAGGACCGGCAGGAAATGAAACAGCACATGCTGCAGGTAGATGACGAAATCGAGCGCCACCACCGCAATGACGACCTTGAGCGGGCTCGGCAGGTGCATCAGGTTCAACACCCCCCAGCTGCGCTCCTCGGCCAGCAGCGCCGCTCCGACCGGAAGTATCGGCATGAGAAAGCGTCCCGCTGCGGTGTCTACTGCCACCATGGAAAGGTTGGTCAGCCAGCGGCGCGGCTTGCGGTCGGTCAGCGTGCGGCGGGGGGCCACGACCTCCCACACAGAAACAGCCGCAAGTACGCCGAAGAAAGCACCTAGCCGTATGATCTGCTCGCCGGGCACGGTTACCTGTTCCCCCACAAGGGATCGTCGGCAAACTGCATCAAAAGCCGCGCCTCCGGGTTCTGCTCGTAGAATTCATCTTCCGCGAACGAGAAGCGGTACCCGGAGATGTAGTCGAGGAGCAGCTTGTATGCGGCGTTCACCTTCCGGATGGCCACGGGGTCCCCGCCGTCGATGGTATCCGGGTGGTACCGCTTCACCAGTTCCCGGTGCCGCGCCTTGATCTCGCTAAGCGTGGCCCGCTCGCTCAAACCGATTACCGCCAATGCCTTTTGCAGTTCGGGGAAAGTCATGGCTTTTCCTAGTGGGTCCAGTCGATGATCTTTACATCCGGCCCAAGTTTCTTCTCGACAGCCTCTCTGATTGCCGCGAAATGGGGACAGGGGTAGCCGATGGGGTTGCCGTTCTTCATGCAGGACGCGAAGGCGATCGCCTCCGCCCCCCGCTCGACCATCATCTTCGCCCTGGTAACGGCTTTCTTGTCGGAGCAGCCACCACAGGAGAGAAAACCTACAATTTCCACCGGGCCGGTCTTCTCGAAGGCCAATGTCCCTTCCTTGGCAACCTTGAAATCGGTGCTGCCCGGGCACATATCCTCGGTCAACTGACAACGAATGATCCCTACCTTCATGCTTGTCCCCCTTCCTATGTTTTGTGCGCTTGGACCACCACAAACCCACCGCTGCCGTGGCCTTCACGGACGCTCAGGTCCGTTGGCTCTCCCGGCAACAGGGTCTGATGGAAAGTGAAGTTTGAAAAGCCGGCGTTTGCCAGTAGCTCCTCCAGTTCGCTCACTGAATAAAAGATTGCGTCACGGTAGAACCGACTATGCTCTTTTTTCTGGCTGTAACAGCGTCCAAGCTCGCTTTCACGGTCGATGAACCCGATGACAAGAGTTCCCGGGAGCCTGAGGATGCGGGAAACTTCGCGGAACGCCTGGGCAATATCGTCAAGAAAGCAGACAACCGTTACCATGATGGCGAAATCGAAACTGCCGTCGACAAATGGAAGGTCTTCCGCTCGGCCTTCTACGACTTCAACCCCCCTTTGTCGTGCCAGTTGAGCCATCCAAGGTGACGGCTCAATACCGGTACGGATGCCGAGTGGCGCAGCAAAACGGCCGGTACCGGCACCAATTTCGATTCCGCTGCCACTGGCAGGTATGAAGCTGCGCATAGCTGCAAGCTCTGCCAAGTAGAGGTCGCGATGTTCATCGAACCAAGCATCGTACTCGGTGACGTGCTTGTCGAAAGAGTTTGTTTTGGTCATGGCGTCATCTTGACTGCCTCACGGGCAGCATAAACTCATCAGGCGAAGGGCTTCCTAAAGAGCAACCCGTAGTGGTACGGCGGCAGGTCATAGCGGTCCTGCTCGTTAAAACTCAAACCCGCCTCTCTTCCCCATTCGATGCACTGCTCCGGCCGTGGACGGATTCCCATAGCCGGACCGCGTGGTGTCATGGGGTCGTAGTTCCAGTGAATGACGGCCAGCAAGCCGTTTGGCTTAAGTACGCGGAGGGCCTCTTTCATCAGGGCTACCGGTTCTTCATGATGCAGAATATTGAAGAGCAGGGCAGCATCCATGGAGCTGTCGGCAAGCCCGGTTCCCGCACCCACGAAATCGCGCACCGTCGCCTGGACATTGGTGATGCCGGCATCTGCGCATTTTTGCAGGACTACATCTACCATCTCCGGCTCTATGTCCAGTGCATGAACGGTTCCCGTGGCGATTTTGGCGGCGGCCAGGGTGAAGGTTCCATAGCCGCAACCGAACTCGACCAGGTCCTGTACGCCCCGGTCGAGACCGAAAACAGCCAGAACCTTGGCCGGATCGAAAAAACCTGACCACATCTCTTCATCCGGCATGCCGCTGTCACGTACTTTCATAAATTACTTCCTCCCGCATGTTCAAGAGCTGCTGTAAGCGCAATGGCGCAGATGTGGAGCGCCTGTTGGGTTTCCGGCCGCATGTTTTTCCCTGTCTATGTCGTTCTTAGATTTGCAAATGACAGGCTCGCCTTCCGCAAGCAGGGCGATAACGGATGATGCCAGCTTGGGACGACTGACATAGTAGCAACGCTGTGATCCATCTTGGGCGAAGTTCACCAGCCCAGCATGACGAAGCACTGTCAAGTGTTGGGAGATATTGGCCTGAGATGCAGGCAGAATATCCTGGATGTCGGTCACACACTTTGTGCCTTCGAGTAGTTCAGCGACGATTTGAAGACGTGTCGGATGAGCGAGGGCTTTCAGCACCTCAGCCCAATCATTGGCGAAATGAAAATTCATAGAAGCCCCCCTGCGCATATTCGCATAAGCTAATATCACGTCGCGCCGGTGGTTGCAACTGGCATCTTTACGCGCCTTCGACTTACACCACAATGACGTATTCATGTGGCGTTCATCTTTGCCATTAATGACCAGCAGGGAAAGGACAGAAGGAAATGGAATGTTTTCTCAGATTTCAGACGCTTTCTGAAGGAGGGTGCTGACGCGATAGCGTTTGGCTAGGTCTGCGAGCAGGTCTTTATCAACAAGATTGGACGCTAGAAGTTCTCTGACATCCAGCATGTCACGCGGCCCACCAGCCTTGAGTTTGAGAATAATAAGATATTCTGATTAAGCTTTTGCAGAAGCACGTTTTTCCTCGAGGGCCTTCCTGGCAGCGTTTTTCAACTGAGCGCAGGCATCTGAAAGCTCCAAAGCAATTGCCAAACGCTCTGCGGCTGTTTTTTCCATCATTTCATCACGCTGTTCGTTACGTAAGTTTTTTATCTGTGAAGAGTGCTTCATGGCCACCATCCTTGTTTCAGAAGGCAAACTCTTTTCCCTTTGACGTGAGTACGTTACCACAAGCCCCCCTTGATGACAAGATTAAGGCAAATCCCGCTGCTTCCGCGCTGCCACGTCCGCGGACAGCGAACAAGCTGTCTCTTCAACCTCATCTATCTCGCTTTATTTAAGGTCCAGCCCGAGTTCCTTGAGTTTTGCTGCCCCGGGTTTCGTGGTCTCGGGATCCCAGCCACGATCCTTGTAGTACTGGGTAAGCATCGCCTCGAACTTCGCCAGGTCGAGTACGGCGCCCTTCCTGGGCCCCACGGTGAAGGCGTCCTCGAAGAAGCGGTCCGGAAGCCGGTCGTCTTCACGGCGGAAGCCTTCGCGGTAGTTGAACATCTTCTCCAGGTTGAAGATCCGCTCGCCGGTCTTCTCGAACTCCGCCTTATCGTACTCCCGGCCGGTAATCGCGCTTAAAAGAGCGAGCATCGGCTCCTCCAGCGCCGGCTCGAAGGTGGGGAAAAAACACATCCCCGTGGAGTCGAGCATGGCCCGCCTGTTCTGCATGGGGATGTTGTCTCCGCTCATGTGACAGGCTCCCCTGGAGGCCGTTGCGTACGAAAGGCCCCTGGGCTGGTTCGCCTGGATGTTGTGCGCCGCGAGTTCCAGCCCCTTCACCTGGATGGCGAACTTCCCGCTCCCCTGGCCGATCTGCCTGGACAAGGCCGCCACGCCTTTGGCTGCGAGCCTCCCCACTCCGTCACGCGCGGCGATCTTCTCGATCATCGCCAGCGTCGCGTCGACGCTCCCCCACTTGAGATCGATGCCGTCCAGGAATTTCCGGTCGACCATCTCCTTCTCGTAGGCCTCCATCAGGAACCCGATGACGTTGCCGGTGGAGATCTGGTCCAGGCCGAGGTCGTCGAGGGTGGTGATCGCCTTCAGCAGGCCCGGCATGTCGGAGATCATAAGGTTTGAGCCGAGCATGACGCCGGTCTCGTACTCCGGCCCGTCGTGGACGACGCCGCCGTACTTCCCCTTGGTCACCCCGCTTTTCTTGCAGGCGAGCGGGCAGCAGTAACAGGCGATGTCCTTCACCCATACGTCCCGCCTTGCGGCGTCGCCGCCGATCTTGTCTGCCTCCGGGAACGTCCCCTCGCGGTAGTTGCGCACCGACTCGGTCCCGGCGTTGCTGTTGCCGACGATGGCCCTCGCGGTTCCCTGCTCGGCCCATGACTTGGCATAAGCGGTCCCGTAGAGGGCGGATCTTGCCTTTTCCAGGGCGGCAAGAAACCTGGCATGATCGGCGACGCCGGGCTGGCCCGAGCCCCGCACCGCGATCGCCTTCAGGTTCTTGGAGCCCATGACGCAGCCGGCGCCACCGCGCCCCGCCGCCCTTCCGGCGGTGTGAAGGATGCTCGAATAGGGAACGAGATTCTCGCCGGCGGGCCCGATGTAGACCGTCTTGAAGCTGCGGTCCCCAAGCTCCGCCGGAAAAGCCTTGTCGAAGGCATCGGTCCGCATCCCCTTGAACTTCGTTGCCTCGCGTATCTCCACTTTGCCGTCGTCGATGACGAGGTAGGAGAGCACCCTGGCCTTGCCGGTAACGACCAGCCCGTCGTAGCCTGCGAACCGGATCTCGGGTCCGAAGAACCCGCCCATGTTCGAGTAGGTAACGGTCGAGGCGTGGGGGTAGTCGGATTTGAGCGGAGCCGTGATGGGGGACTTGGTAACCACGCATGTCCTGGAGGACGAGGGAACCGGGAACCCCGAGAACGGGCCGGGCATGAAGATGAGGAGGTTGTCCGGAGAAAGCGGGTCGACCCCCGGCTTCTTGAGCCGGTCCCAGAGGATTTTCATGCCGAGCCCCTGCCCTCCCACGAACAGGTCGAGGTCCTCGCGGGGGATGGCCATCGTTTCGCTCTTGCCGCTGGAGAGATCTATATTCAGGATTTTGCCGTGATACCCAGCCTTACCGCTCATTTCACGCCTCCGAAATCTGCCGTCCCGTACCAGCTCGCCGCCAGCTGGGCCGCTATTTTATCAGGCCCGAGGCCGTAGAATTTCCTGTCACGCCGGACCTCGAATACGACATCGCCCCGAACGGGCACCGCTTGACGCACTGGGGGTCGCCGCCGCAAAGCGTGCAGATCCGCTCAGGCTTCCCGGTCTCAGGGTTCGGGGTGATGGTACCGGTACGCTTCGCGGCGCAGGCACCGGCGCAACTGCGGCAGCCGAGACACCGGTCGACATCGTTGCGGATGGTGCGGGTGGCCGGATCCCTGTAGAGTGCGCGCCTGCCGGTCTTTGGCTCCGGTTCGACCGGGCACGCCTGCACGCAGGGCGTGTCGGCGCACATGGCGCAGACGACGGGGACGTCGACATCGGGATTGAAGCCGTGGACCCGGATGTTCGCATAGCGCGGGTTGCCCAGCCCGGGGAATTCCTTTCCGCCGACGGACGCGGGCCGGTTGCGTGACGAGCAGGCCGTTTCACAGGTACGGCACCCCGTGCACTTCGCGTAATCCACCAGGACCATCTTGAGGGCCGGCTCCCCCGAGAGAGCCCAGGCCGCCGAATGGACCCCGAACTGCCCGAACAGCACGAGGGCGCCCCCCCCTATCCCGACGCCCTTGAGAAAGTCCCGGCGGGTGAGGTTCATCCCTTCGCCAGGAACGCTTTCCTTTTCATCCATGTCTGCCTCCATTAGAAATTGCACGGATTCTACCCCGGAAGCGGCAGGAGGCGGTATAGCGATCCTGCCTATTTTTTGCCTGATCCTCCGACGCCTTCGGAAATGGTTGGTCCTGACATCAGGCTTGTTGGTCCTGACCAGATGGTCCAAAGATGAGGGGAGAACGGCGTCCGCTCAACAATAGGAAAAGCCATGCGGAGCAACCTCTGCATGGCTTTTTTTCGTTTTTGCACCGCTTGGGGGACACGGGGCGGTCCTGGCCATGGTGCCTCACATCGTCATACCTTTGCCAGCGGTATCATCAGTAACGGCGCCCGGCTGAAACTGCAGATCCGGTGCGCCACGCTCCCCTCCCAAAAGGCCTTCATCCCGGTCTTCCCATGGGTCGCCAGGATGGTCAGGTCAACGCTGCCGACGTTGGCCGCATCAGCGATCATCTCCGCCGGATCCCCGCGCAGTACATGCCCGCTGACCGCGAATCCCTGGCTGCGAAGCGATTCGGTCTCCCTCTCTATCAGCACCTGGGCGTCCTTGTCTGCCATTTCCAGCATTTTGGAAGAGGTTGCGGGAAGCATGCGACCTGAAACCTTGGCATTTCCTGCCAGGGATCCGAAAAGAGGAACCACGCTCACCAGGTGCAGGGCGGCCCGGCAGACCTTGGCGATCTCCATTGCCACCGGGAGGGCCTTGGCGTGTTCGGGGTCGCCATCCAGGGGGACGAGGATGTTGCGGCAGGAAAAGGGGGGAACGCCCCCTTGCTCGTCGGGATGGGTAATCAGGACCGGAAGCGAGCCCAGATCGATCACCTTCTGAGCGATGCTTCCCAGGAACAGGTGCAGCGATTTGCCGCGGCCGTGGGAGCACATGATGATCAGGTCGTGCTCCAATTCGTCCGCGTGCGCAACAATGCTCCCGGCCACGTTATCGACATCCGCCTCATGAACATGGAAGTCGACCGCTATCCCTTTGGTAAATGCCCGCTGCGACAGTTCGCTTAGGTAAGCGAAGGCCTCTTGCGCATTCTTGAGATGGGATTGGCCATGCACTTCACTGGGGGCGTTCCGCTCCACCACATGCATGAGCGTGACGCGGCTGGCGAATTTTTCGGCCAGAAAGGCGGCGGCCGGCAGTGCCGCTTCCGCCATTTTGGAGCCGTCCAAAGGGATCAGAAAATGTCTGAACATAAGGTCACCCTGTGATGAGAGTTTTATACAGAAGGTAGACGTTTAAGGCGACGATGACCGCGGCGATCAGGCTGGCAAGGATGGTGGTGACGCGTCTGTTGACCAGTTCCCCCATGATATCGGAGCGACTGGTGAACATCACCAGCGGTATGATCGCAAAAGGGAGCCCGAAACTTAGCACCACCTGGCTGATCACCAAGGTGCGGGTCGGGTCCAACCCCATCAGGACCACAACCATTGCCGGGGTCATGGTTACCACGCGCCTGATCCAGATGGGAATGTGACGTTTGAGAAAGCCCTGCATGATGACTTGCCCCGCGCTGGTCCCTACGGCTGACGACGAGAGCCCCGAGACCAGCAGAGACAGACCGAAGATCCACTTGGCGGCACTCCCCAAAAGCGGCTCCAGGGTGCGATGAGCCTCTTCGAGGGAGGCGACGTGGGTGAGTCCGGTTTTATAGAAGGTCGCAGCCGCCATGATCAGCATGGCGGCGTTGACAAAGCTCGCGATCCCCATGGCGATGACCACGTCCACTATCTCGAAGTGATAGAGACTCTGCAGTCGTGCCTTGTCTCTGACCACGATGCGTCCCTGGGTCAGGGATGAATGCAGAAAAATCGCATGGGGCATGACCGTTGCTCCGAGTATGCCCGATGCCAAAAGGACGCTTTCGGCACCCGAGAACTGCGGCACGAAAGCATGATAGGCGATCTGGCCCCAATCGGGCTTGACGATAAAGGTCTCGATCAGATAGCAGAGGGCGATCACTCCGACCATGGAGGAGATAACCGCCTCGAGCGGCCGGAAGCCGTAGCGTTCGAGAGCCAGGATCAGCAGTGTCACGATGGCCGTCAAGACGGCACCCGCAAAGAGCGGCACCCCCATCAGAAGCTGGAATCCCACGGCCGCCCCCAGGAACTCCGCTAGATCCGTCGCCATGGCGACCAGTTCCATCAAGACCCACATGGCGTAGGTCACCGGCCTGGGGAAGTTCTCGCGGCACTGTTCGCCCAGATTCTTGCCGCTGGCGATGCCGAGTTTTGCCGACAGGGTCTGGATCAGCATCGCCATCAGGTTGCTGACCACGATGACCCAGACCAGCATGTAGCCGAATTTTGCCCCCCCCTGGATGTTGGTCGCAAAGTTGCCCGGATCCACATAGGCCACGCTGGCTATGAAGGCCGGCCCAAGAAACGGCATCAGTCTGGCGAACCGGCTCCTTCGCGTCTTGCCGCTGAGAACCTCCAAGGCGTCAGCAACGGTCTTGAAATCGGTAGAATTTTTGCCTGCCTGGCTGGATTTATCGCTCGTCATGGGTGTCTTTCCTGATATGGGAAGCTGCGGTGCCAAACGCGGACTGCATCGAACTGGATCGAAACTATACAGCAGACAGTCTCGGATCAAAACCCCTCAACTGTATCACACATATTTCAATGAGCTATGCCACCGCATGTGACAACTACACGGGCTTGCCAAAGAAGGGCTGTGAGAGTAAACGGGCAGGCAAGAAGGTGGTAGAACACCCAACCTAAACCCTGCTGCTCTCGACACTTGACAGGGAAAAGAATGCGTGTAAACATGCGCATAAGAAACACGGATGGAGGTGGACTATGGTAACTACTCCAAAAGGCGCAGTACGCAAAGCGGTAAACGTGACCGCCGATATTGAACTGGTAAGGCGTGTTCGGGATCAAAAAGGCAACCTGTCGGCTTTGCTCGAGGACTCCATGGTTGCCTTTCTGAAAAAAAAGGAACTTGAGCGTTGGAAAGAAGAGAACCGGCATTCTTTCGAATCGTACGACCGTATGATTGAAGAACACGGCGTGCTTTCAGACGAAATAGGGTTGCTGTAGAAATGGCGCAATTCGATGTCTACCGCAACCCTAGCCCCACCAGCAGCGGGCGAGCGCCGTATTTTGTCGAAGTTCAAGGCAACTACTGCGCCGTGAAATCGACATGCGTGATAATCCCACTGGTAATATCAACTGCATTTTTTCCTGCACCGGTGCTGAATCCCCTCATCTTACTCGATGGTGTGGAGTATATACTCTCCACAGCGGAAATCACCGCAGTGGCACGTTCCAGACTAGGGCGCCGCATCGGTTCGATTCAGCGTTATCACAACGAAATCCTAAGAGCAATAGACCGACTTCTCGAATAGTAACATAGTAACAAAGGGTGATTATGCTTACCGATGCCCAGATCGAACGCTACTCCCGCCACATCATACTCAAAGAGGTCGGCGGGAAGGGGCAACAAAAACTTCTCAACGGTCGGGTCCTCATCATCGGCGCCGGCGCCCTCGGCTCTCCGGCAGCCCTCTATCTGGCTGCGGCGGGCGTTGGAACCATAGGCATTGCCGATGACGATGTGGTGGAGATCTCGAACCTGCAGCGCCAGATCATCCACCATACCGGCGACGTCGGTAAGGCAAAGGTGCTCTCCGCCTGCGAGAAGATGACGGCGATGAACCCCGACGTCGAGGTCATCACCCACCAGACCCGGGTCCGCGCCGACAACATCACCGAAATCATCAGCTCCTACGACTTCGTCATAGACGGCACCGACAACTTCGCCGCCAAGTTCCTGATCAACGATGCCTGCGTGCTTGCGGGAAAGCCCTTTTCCCACGGCGGGATTCTGCAGTTCCTCGGCCAGACGATCACCGTGAACCCCGGTGTATCGGCCTGTTATCGCTGCCTCTTCCCCACCCCTCCTCCTCCTGGAGTCATCCCCACCTGCGCCGAGGCCGGCGTCATCGGCGTTTTGCCCGGCGTCATCGGCACGCTGCAGGCCAACGAGGCGATCAAGCATCTGCTGGGAAAAGGCACGCTCCTGAACAACCAGATGCTCATTTTCGACGCCCTGGAAAACGAGTTCACCAAGGTGGAGGTGGCGAAAAATCCCGACTGCCCCGTCTGCGGCGCCGCTCCGACCATCACCGAACTGCGCGACGAACTTCAGATCATGAAGGCTTGTGAAATGGAGAGAAGCGCCTGATCCTCAGACTCCACCTGGAGTAATTTCCAATGCCCCATCCATACAAAACTCACCACACAGGCCGCATCCGGTACACGACCCCACGATAAAAACAGGTGTTTTCTCCGGATCGGCGGTTTGAAGGGCGCCGGCAGGGCAGATGGCGACACAGCCCTGGCAGACCGTGCAGCCACTGTCGAACGAGACAGTGGAATCGAAGCGCTGACGAATCCTCTCTTCTGTTGCAGGGGAAAGACTTTTTCTGATCTCCCTCAGCAGCTCTCTTCTGATCGGCAGGCGCTTTGTGGAGTAATCCGTGCGTCGTTCAACCCGCTCAGCGGTGGACGAGAGGACGACGGCGGCACTCTTGAAAATTGAGTCTCTGAACGCTTTGAAAAAGCCCCGCCGTCCCACCGACTCCTCCGCGAATTCCATATCTCCCGGAGATTCCGCCAAAACGATACGACAGCCGCTGTCGAAGAGACCGGCTTCCGCGACGCCATGAAGCCGCTGCAGGAGTTGACTGACGATGCCGGCGTTGGGGCAGTCGCCGCACCTGGTCATATTGAGCGTGAGCTTGCCGGAGAGGGTGTGTGAGAGAGCCACCAGGTGCTCTTCAGCTAGTCCCCCCAGACAGGCCAGGGTAGCATGGGCTTTTTCCCTGGTGCGACTGCAGCCGAGAATAGGATCCGGCACCCGGGAAAGTTGCGTCACGCAAGCGTAAAAATCGGCGCCCTGCTCCAAGGCTCCCGACGGGCAAGCGGCGGAGCAGAGCAGGCATCCGGTGCAACGGGCGGGATCGACGGAGAGGGTTCTCTCCAGGCCGATTGCCCCGTGCGGGCAGGCATCGGCACAGCGACGGCAACTGCTTTGGCAAAAACGCATGCGCAGGCAGCGGGATGCATCGATCGACAGGTCATCCCGACCGCCGGTTTGGCTTTGCACCTGCCGGGTATCAGCCATGTGCGGCAGCCGCCAGTTTGGCGTGATCCGAGGTTACAAAGGCAGCGGTACAGCGAGCCAGTGCCTGGTAAAAGGGTGCCTCACCGTCGCTGATGATGGCTTCGGTGAACGGCTTCAACCACGGCATCAGGAACCTCTCGAGGAACTCAAGCTGCAGTCCCGCGAGACGTTCAGACTCGTCGGCGTTTGCAATTGTTTCCGCCTGGCGCTGACTGAAGGCGAGAAAGGACAGGAATTCCAGCTCGACGGTGATGTGATCCGGCAACTCAAAGAAGTCTTCCGCAAGGTGCAGCCCGCAGGTACGGTAAAAAGCTTCGGCGGCTGCGGTTGAATCACCCATTACGGTTTGATTGTCCAGATAGAAGGAGCCATATGGTGGCGCGACCAGCTTGAAAGGGCCGACAAGGATACGGGCATGCTCTACGGCAAGTGATTCAATGGACTGGTCAGAGGCGAGTGCTGCAGCCTGGGCCGCATGTGCGGAGGCTTCAGGAGCCAGATCGGAGAGCAGAGCTGCCAGGACATCGCAGCATTTCTCGTCAAACAGGGCGGGTGTCGGTGGATAATAACAGGCCGCCAACAGGCGGTAGACGTCTTCGCGGGTTGTAGCGGCACCTTGATTCTTGTTCATTATCACCAGTCCCTAACAGAGCGGGATGGGACTTTCGCCCCATCCCGCTCTGTTTCGTCGTAAAAATCCGGTTGTTACGCCTTGTTGATACCCTTGAAAGCTCGGATATAAGCCACGTTCGGCTTGGTCCCCTTCTCTTGCTTGAGGCGCATAGCCTTGTGCTTTTTCAGAAGTTGCGCCGGTTCGCTCCCGGAGTCGTTGAGATCGCCGAAAATGCGGGCCTTGGCCGGGCAGGCCACCACGCAGTTGGGAAGCTCTCCCTTTTTCACGCGGTGCTCGCAGAAGATGCATTTCTCCGCGATCCCCTTATTGCGCACGCTGGCGTAGTCCGGATGGGAGTAATCATGGCGAGAGGGAGGGATATCCCCTGCCGCCTTGGCGGTCTCGGCGCCCGAGGCGGTGCATCCCTTGATCAGCTCGCCGCCGTCGCGATACATCTGGTGGGGCTCGCTTACACCATCGTTGACGCTGATGACGCTGTAGGCGGCCTTTTCCCTGGCCACGTCGGTGGCGCTGTAGGGGCAGGCTTTCTGGCAGCGGCGGCACCCTATGCAGCGCTCGTCGTTGTGCATGGTGATGCCGTCGGCCGTCTTGAACATCGACTTGGGCTGCACCGGGCAGGCTTTGACGCAGGGCGCGTCGGTGCAGTGGTTGCAGAGTACCGGTATCGCCGTGTAGGAGAGCTTGGGGAATTTCCCCTCTTCCTTGTAGATGTAATCGGCCCAGTTGAAGGTCTGTCCCTTGCCGGCGGACTGGGTATTGTTTTCGGTCTTGCAGGCCAGGGCGCAGGCGCCGCAGCCGACACATCGTTGCAGGTCTATGACCATTCCGTATTGCTTAGGCATTCAGTAGTCCCCCTTTCCTAGACTTTCTCGATCTTGACGCCGGTGAAACCGCCGTTTCTCGCCGTGGAGCCGCTGAGACGATCGTAATCGTCGACAAGAAGCTCGTTGTTGTTCCCGCCGCGCGGTTGCGCCTTGGCGTAGTCCCTGGCAGCCACGCGCCCGTAGGCCCAGTGACCCTGGCCGTAGCATTTGGCGATGGTGCCTGGACGCAGCCCTTCCCAAAGCTTCGCCTTGGTGACGATGGAGCCGGTAGTCGAGGTCAGGCGGACGGTGTCGCCCGTCTTGATGCCGAGCTTCTTGGCATCGACCGGGTTGATCTTCACCACGTCGTCCCAGCTGTCGTCGCCCACGTCGACCTTCTTGAACTCCTGGTACCAGGGGTTGTTGGCGCTGCGCCCTTCCCGGTTCAGACGGGACTTGTAGTCGATGAAGGTGAACGGGTACTCCTTGTCGCTGCCGTGACGCTTGGGCGACTCGTAGTGCGGCACGAAGACAAGCTCGCCCTGGGCCTCGTAACCGCTGGACTTCAGGATGTCGTCTATGCCGGTCTTGAGCTTTTCGGCGTGCAGGCCAAGCGTCTTTTTCAGGGTCACGCTGTAGAACTCGAACTTCCCGGTCTCGGTCTTGAATTTCCCCTCGAACTTGCCGGTGGCGGGATCGACCTTGCCCCAGTTCTTCTTGTATTTGTAGGTCTCGGAGTTGTAGATGCCCCGCTTCTTGAAACCAGCCCAACCGGCGACCTGGTCGCCTTTCATCTTTTCCTTGCCGTCCCAGACCTTTTGCGAGGAGATTTTCGCCGCGATCTCGGCGAATTCATCGGCGCTGGCCGGCTTCTTCTTGGTCTCCGGGTCCTCGAAGGAGGCGTAGTAGTTGTAGAGGTTGGCAAAACCCCTGGCCTTGAGTTTCTCGGCCAGGAGCCACATCACCTCGACCTCTTCGGACTTCACCTGCCAAAGCGGCTTGGCCACAGGCTGCTGGATGGACATGTGGCCGTGCAGGTTGGCCATGTTGGTGATGATGCTGAGCTTTTCGGTGGGCGCGAAGGTGGCCGGCAGCACGATGTCGGCGAACTGGGTCATCTCTGAGGCGTTGGTGACCATGTGCACGAAGAAGGGTATCTTGGCCATCGCCTTGTCCCAGCGCTGGGCGCCGGTGCAGGAGAAGTTGAAGTTGCTCCAGGTGCTGAGGAATACCTTGATCGCCTCCGGGTGCTTCAACAGGCCGTTGGCCACGTTGTTGGTGACCACGCCGATCTTGGCGCTCTCCTTGACGGTGCCGTCCTTTTCCTTCTTCTTGTCGATCCCCCCCAGAAGAGCGGGCATCTCCTTGGTGCCGCGGCCGTCGATCTTCTTCCCCTTGCCGGACTTCTTGGCAAGCTCGTCCACGAAGGCGTCGCTTATCTCGGGGAATTTCTCGACCGGGACGCTGGAGCTTTGCATGACGCCCCCCTCGGTCTCGATGCTCCCCAGGATCCCGTTCAGCGCGTAGACCGACATGGAGGCGTAGGTCCCGCGGGGGCTCATGGCCACGCCCGGTCCCATCCAGACGGCGCAGGCGCTCCCCGCTTTACCCATGGCGCGGGCCACCCGCACGATCTGCTCCTCGGGGATCAGGGTCTTCTTGGCGGCCCAGGCCGGGGTCTTGTCCTTGAGCTCGAGGTTCCAGTACTTGACGATGCCGTGGGTCTGCTTCTCCACGAAGGCGGCCTCGTCGACCGTGGCGCCGGCCTTGAACAGGTTCTTGCCGTCCTTGAAGTCGCCGACGAACTCCTTGCTCCAGTACCCCTCTGTGAGAAGGACATGGGCAAGAGCCGAAGCGAGGGCGCCGTCCTCACCCGGCTTGATGGGAAGCCACTCGTTGGCCTTGGCCACCGAGGCGCTCATGCGGGGATCGACGGCGATGACCGTGCCGCGGTCGAGGATGTCGCTGAACTTGGAGATGGCGTTGGGCACCTGGCGGTTCGAAGAGAGAGGGTCGCAGCCCCAGATGACCAGGCACTTGGTCTTGGCCAGATCGTAATCGCGATAACCGAAGAAGCCCTGGGTGTAACCGGGGCCCATTTTCTCCGCCTCGGCACAGATGGCGCTGTGGGAGAAATAGTTAGGGGTTCCGTAGATCTTCGGCAGTGTGCCGTAGAGTAGATCCGTTGCGGTCGAGGAATAACGACCGCGCATGTACATCAATTTCTCCGGCTCGCCCGCCTTGCGCAGTTCCATCATCTTGTCAGCCAGGGTGTCAAGCGCCTCGTCCCAGGTGATCGGAACGAACTTGGGATCTATGCCGCGCCCTTTCTGCGGGTTGGTCCTCTTCATGGGGACCTTGATGCGGTCCGGATCGTAGGTCTGCTGGATCATCATGTGACCGCGCGGGCAGCAGTAGCCGCCGTTGGCCTTGGAAAGCTGGTTGCCGCGCACCTTGGCGATGCGGCCGTCCTGAACGAAGAACTCCACCGGGCACCACGCGGTGCACCCCTGGCAGGTGGAGGGTATCCACTCGCCCTTGGCGGCTCCGGCCGCGGCTGGGGCGTCACCGGCTGCAAAGGCGTTCAGCTTGGGCACGCCTATAGCCGCCACCGCTCCGGCGGCAGCAGTTACCTTGAGAAAATCCCTACGCTTGATTTCCATTCCGTCCCTCCTATTTTTTGTGGCACTTGGCGCAAGCACCTTTCACCGAAAAAGCCTTCTTGCCGTTGTGGCAGGCACCGCAGGACTTACCCTTTTGCATCTGCTTCATGGTGACAGCGGCGTGCTGTTTGGAGCTGAGATACAGTTTGTCGTGGCACTCGGTGCAGGCCAGCTGCATGCCGTCCACATGCGCCTCGTGGCTGAAGAGGACATCTCCCCCCTTGTTTTTGAGCGTGATGTCGCCCCCACCCACGGCGGCCGATACGGCGCCGGCTGCGGTGAGCACAATACAGGCGGTCATTGCGGCGAGCTTTCTCATGCGTCTGTTCCTCCTTTGGTGTGTGTTGCGTCAATTGACTAATGGTAGCAGAGAAGTTAATTAGTTCCAGCGCCGAGGGCTCTAATGTCGCCAAGAAAAAATGTCAAGTTCCGTTTACATCATGGTCATTTCGCCTCGGTTCCCGCACTGGAGTCATGCTCGCGGAGCTTGTCCCAGAGGGCCTGGCGGGAGAGCCCGAGAATCTCGGCGCAGCGCCCCTTCCGGCCGTCGGTGGCAGCCAGAACTCGCTCGATGTAGCGCCTCTCGAACTCGGCAAGCGCCTCCCTGAGCGGCATGCCCACCGCTATCTTCTCAAAGATCGTGCCAACCTGCCGGCCGTCGCCGGTGACGCGCGGTATGTGGCGCTGCAGGATCTGCTGGCCGGGATAGAGCACGCAGAGCTGCTCGATAAGGTTGGACAGCTGGCGCACGTTCCCCGGCCAGTGGAGCCGCAGCAGCCCTTCCATCGCCTCGGGGGTCAAGCGGATCCGAGCCTCCCTCCCTTTGGAGAAATGCTCGATGAAGTGCGCCGCCAGCAGGGGGATGTCCTCGCGACGGTCGCGCAGCGGCGGGATGGTGAGGGCAACGACGTTGACCCGGTAGAAGAGGTCCTCCCTGAACTCCCGCCTCTGCACCATGGCTGACAGGTCACGGTTGGTGGCGCAGACCAGCCTGAAGTCCAGCCCGTACGACTTGGCGCCGCCCACCCGCGCCGCAGTCCGCTCACCCAGCGCACGCAGGAGCTTGGCCTGCACGGCGAGGCTCAGTTCGCCTATCTCGTCCAGGGACAGGGTACCCCCCTGTGCCAGTTCCAGGTATCCGGGCCTGCTCCGGTCCGCTCCGGTGTAAGCCCCCTTCTCGACGCCGAAGAGTTCGGCCTCGACCAGGGTCTCAGGTATGGCGGCACAGTTGACCCGCACCATCGGACCACGGCTGCGCCCGCTCATGGCGTGCGCCGTTTCCGCAAGGAGCTCCTTCCCCGTGCCGCTCTCGCCCAGAAGCAGCAGGCTCGCCTCGCTGGCCGCGACGACGGCGACGGTGTCCAGCACCCCGCGCATCGCCGGAGAGCGGGTGACGATCCTGGAGCGCGGGTCCGGTCCTCCGGTCAGTTCCGCCAGTCTCTTCTCCATGCTGCGCAGGGAAAGTATCCGCTCCAGTTTCATCAGCAGCACGTCCACCGGAAACGGCTTGGTGATGAAGTCGAAGGCACCGAGCTTCATCGCCCTGACCGCCATCTCCACCGTGGCCTGCCCCGTCATCACCAGGGCGTGGCATCGGGGCTGGAGTTCAAGAAGCTCGCAAAGCACGTCCAGGCCGTCGGCATCCGGCAGCCTGACATCCTGCAGCACCAGGTCAAAGGACTCGTCATGGCCGGCGGAAAGAGCCGCCGCCCCGCTGGCCGCCAGGCGCGTCAGGTATCCCTGCCGGGACAAGGCCTCGTGCAAGGCCGCGCCCAGAAGCGGGTCGTCTTCCACCAGCAGCAGCTTTATGTCTGTGATCATAGCGAACCTCTTCTGGCGAGATGGGGGATGGTGACGGTGAAGATGGTCGCGCCGGGGCGGCTCTCAAAGGAGAGTTTCCCGCCGTGCATCTCCACGATGCTCTTGCAGATGGCGAGACCGACGCCGGTTCCCTGTCCCGCGGGCTTTGTGGTGTAGAAGATGTCGAAGATCTGCGACTGCAACTCCTGCGGGATCCCGGTGCCCCGGTCGCTGACCGAGATGGTGTAGGTGGTCGCCGCACAGGCTGCCGTCAGATGCACCTCGCCGCCGGTTGGGGAAGCGTCGGCCGCGTTGATCAGCAGGTTCAGGATCACCTGCTGTATCTTCCCCTTGTCCAGGCGCAGCCTCACAGGAGGGTTGCAGTTGTCCCGGGCAAGGAACAGTACCGGGTACCTCTTCATCGCCATGCGGGCGAACTCGGAGCTTTCCATGAAGAAGCGGTCGCTTGGCACGGGCTGGAGTTCCAGCGACCCGGTCCGGCTGAAGTCGCTCAGCTGACGCACGATCCGTTCTATCCGTTGCGTTCCCTGTTTGATGAAGTCCAGGTTGTGGTTGGGCGCGACGCTGTCCTGTTCCAGGTTGTGTATGCAGGTGTTGATGGTGAAGAGCGGGTTGTTCACCTCGTGGGCCACCCCGGCCACGATCTTGCCGATGGACGCGAGCTTCTCGCTCTGGACCAGCTGCGCCACGGCGCGCTCCCGTTCGGACTCGCTGCGGCGCAGCCGCTCCAGCATCTCGCGGAAGCTCTCCTGGAGCATGCCGATCTCGTCGGGCCGGCGGCGAGGTAATTCGACAGCCAGGTTGTCCGTAGATATGGCCGACATAAGGGCGGTGAGGCGTTCCAGCGGGCGGGCCATGCTGCGGCCGATCAGGTAGGAAAGCAGGGCGCCGAGCAGAAAAAAGAGGCCGGCAGCGCCGATTATGCGCCGGGCGAGGGCCTGCAGCTTGGCTTCCAGCGGGGCGGTGGATACCCCCACCCGCAGGGTCCCCCAACTCTTCCCGTAGATGTGCAACGGCATCGCCATGTCCAGGATGGCCGGCTGCGACTTCCCCCCCGGCACCATGGCGCTCAGATATCTTTCCTCGGCCATGGCCCTTCGGGTCAGGGGGTCGGAGTAGGTCTTGCCGTATTCGGAGTATTTGTTGTGAACCAGGACCTTGCCTTCCTCGTCCGTAACAAACGCATGAACAACGGGGATGCCGCTGTTGTTCATGATCTCCTCGATGAAGTTGTCGAGCAGGCCCCCCTCTCCGATCACCCCCATCTCCTCGTACAGCAAGGCGTTGATGATCGGCGATGCGAGCGAAGTCACCACCTGCTTCCCTTCAGCCTCCAGGCTTTCGTAAAGCAGCCGCCGTTCGTTCTTCCAGGCCCACCACCCCCAGAGGGCGGAGGAGAAAGCCACCAGCAACACGGCCAGCAGCAGGAACTGGCTCTTTATGCTGAAAAATTTCTCTGTTTTCATCGGTGGCACCCTATGCCGCAACCGTGGGGAATCTCGCGTATCATCCGGAAGATGCCGCGATAATCGTCGATAACCGCCGGTGCGAAGCCATAGCAGAATTCGTCGTCCCAGGTCTTCATGATGGCCTGGTGTTTCGGATTGTTGCGGTCCAGCTTCAAAAGCGCGCTCGTCAGCGCCTCGATTACGCCGGGAGGCGTGTCCTTTCGCACCACAAGCGGAACCGAAGGGATGGGAGCCGACCAGGCCAGAATGCGCAGGCCGTGCGACTTGTACTTCTCGGCCACCACATCCTTCACCGCTCCGGCGTCGTACTGCCCCTTCAGGATCGCCTTGGCCACAGCATCGTGGTGCTGGAGGTTGACGAACGATTTCAGATCGCGCAGGCCCACTCCGTTGTCCCAGAGGAGATAGCGCGGAATGAGGTTGCTGGAGGTCGAATGGGGGGACCCAAAGGCCATGGTCTTGCCGCGCAATTCCCGGATGTCCCTGAGCTTTGAATCGGCACGAACGATGATGGCGCTGCGGTAGAATGGGGTGCCGTCCTTGTTGAGCGGCTTCAGGATCGGAATGGCCTGGTAATTGATATTGGCCTCGGCGAAGGTGACGTCCCCGAGAGAGCTGATCTGTGTCACTCCCTGCTGAAGGAACCGGACCGCCTCGGGATAGTCCTTGCTGATCTTCAGTTCAAACCGGTAAGGGGTCTCTGCGGTCAGGTAGTCCATGATCGGCTGGTAGCGCTTGTACATGACCAGGGGGTTGTAGCGGGGGATGACGCCGAAACGCACCACCGGCTTGTCCGCCGTCAACGCGCGGCCGGGAAAGAGCGGCACGGCGAGAGCCAGCGCCAGCAGCAGTGAGAAGGTGACTTTCTTGTTCATAAACTTCGAGCTCCCTGCAATGACCGCAAATGGCAGATTGAACCGATTTAACGCTTGACCATATCCGTATACACGGATATACTCCCCGCCATGAATGAACCCGCACAGATATTCAGAGCCCTCGCCGACGAGACCCGTCTGCGCATACTCGCCCTGCTCCTTAGCCAGGGGGAACTCTGCGTCTGCGACATCATAGCTGCGCTCAAGCTGCCCCAGTCGACCGTGTCCCGCCACCTCGCCTACCTGAGGAAATCGGGGCTGGTTAGCGACCGGCGCTGCGGGCTCTGGATGTACTACTCGCTCGCTCCCGAGCAAAAAGGTTTCCGGGGCGTGCTGATTCAGTTCCTTAGGCAGAACCTGGCCGACTTCCCGACCACCAAGGCAGACAGCACATCCCTTGCGGTTTGTGCCGACGGCCGCTGCTGCGACTGAAAAAATTTAGGCGATTATATCCGCCTAAACGGATATCGCAAAGACAAATCACGCTGACAGCACCAAGGAGGCAAAGCATAATGTCCGAAGCCATCTCTAAGAAGCTCTCTTTCCTCGACCGCTGGCTCACCTTCTGGATCTTCGCCGCCATGGCGCTGGGGGTGGGGCTCGGCTATTTCGTCCCGGGGACCGAGTCCTTCATCAACCGTTTCCAGGTCGGGACCACCAACATCCCCATCGCCATCGGCCTGATCCTGATGATGTACCCCCCCTTCGCCAAGGTCAGGTATGAGGACATGCCGGAGGTCTTCAAGAACAAGAAAATCCTGGGAATCTCGCTGGTGCAGAACTGGCTGATCGGGCCGGTGCTCATGTTCGTGCTCGCCATCGCCCTGCTCCCGGACAAGCCGGAGTACATGATCGGCCTGATCATGATAGGTCTCGCGCGCTGCATCGCCATGGTGATCGTCTGGAACGAGCTGGCCAAGGGGAACACCGAGTACGCTGCGGGACTGGTCGCCTTCAACAGCATCTTCCAGGTCCTTTTCTACAGCGTTTACGCCTGGTTCTTCATCACGGTGCTCCCCCCCTACTTCGGCCTGACCGGGAGCATGGTCGATGTCAGCATCCGCCAGATCGCCGAAAGCGTCTTCATCTACCTCGGCATCCCCTGCATAGCGGGTGCGCTGACACGGCTTATCGGCGTCAAGGCCATGGGGGTTGAGCGCTATCACCGCGAAGTGGTGCCGCGCATCGGCCCTATCACCCTGGTCGCCCTCCTCTTCACCATCGTCGTGATGTTCAGCCTGAAGGGGAACCTGATCGTTCAACTGCCGATGGACGTGGTGCGCATCGCGATACCGATGCTGATCTACTTCGTGCTGATGTTCCTGGTTTCGTTCTGGATGGGGAAGAAGCTCGGGGCCGACTACTCCAAGACCACCACCCTCGCCTTCACCGCCGCCAGCAACAACTTCGAACTCGCCATCGCCGTGGCGGTCGCGGTGTTCGGCATCAATTCCGGCGCGGCCTTCGCTGCGGTGATCGGGCCGCTGGTCGAGGTACCGGTGATGATCGGCCTGGTAAACGTTGCATTTTGGCTCCAGGCACGGTATTTTCGAACCGCCGACGCCAAAACCGTATAAAACCGGCAGAGGCGCAGTTGGTCGTTCCTTAGGTATGCAAACAACACCGTGGTGTTCGTGGGCGAGCACCCGGCCGGGCAACGGAGACAAAAATGTATCTCAGATATCCGCTACTTTTTACGTTTTGCCTGTTGATGCTGCCCCGTATCGCCCACGCGGAGCTCTCGTACATCGGTTCCGCAACGATCGGCACAGGCATACTTAATGCCGGAGCTGTCGAGGCGTTCAGGGGGAAGACCGGAAAGCGGTTCACCTCCGTGCAGATTCCGGGATCGGGAATAGGGATAGAAGGCCTGATTGCGGGAGATACCGATCTGGCTGGAGTCTCCCGCCCGCTGAAGCCGGAAGAGAAAAGACTAGGCCTCACCTCCACGATCATCGGTTACGACGCCATTGCCGTCTTTGTGCATGCGAAAAACCCCGTTCGCAACGTCTCGCGTAAAGAGCTGAAAGGCATCTTCACCGGCAGGATAACCAACTGGCAGCAGGTCGGCGGGATCTCCGCACCCATCGCGCCTACGACAGAGATCCATCTCCGTAAACGAGCAACGGGCGAAATCTTCAGGGAGATCGTCATGGATGGGGAGAAGTATGGCGACTTCAGTCAGGTCGACCTCCCACGGGACCAACTCCTGCAGCTCGCCAACGCCCCCAACGGCATCTGCACGGCGAGCATAGCGTTTGTAGCGTCCCTGCCTGCCAAAGTCAGGAAAAACATCAAGGCCATTTCAGTCAACGGCATCGAGCCGAGCGAGCGAAACGTGAGATCCGGGGCATACCCGATATGCCGTCCCTTATTGCTGGTGACAAAAGGGAATCCGAAAGGAGATGCCGGGGCATTCGTCCGTTTCCTTCTTTCACCTGAGGGCCAGCGCATCGTCGGCCGCAACTTCATTCCGATCAAAGAGAAGATGGGGCGGTGATGATCTTCCGCCGTAGCGAACCTTCCTCCCCTTCAGCCCCCTCCTGACCTCTCTCGGGAAGTGGGAACCCCACTTGCTGTCCTCAGCCGGCAATACCATCCCGGCAGGAGAACACTCCCGGCCCAAATCGTACTCAAGTAAATCCATACGCCACCGAAAAACGCCTGAGGCTCTTAATTATGACCTTGCCATCCGTTGTGCTTTTTTGGTATAACGCGGCTATAATTTCGTCGGTCGAGCAGGAACTGAAGCAATAGGAGAAATTACATGTTCGGATTCGGCATGCCGCAGCTCATCCTCATTCTCGTCATCATGCTGGTGATCTTCGGCCCGGGAAAACTCCCCCAGTTGGGCGCCTCGCTCGGGAGCGCCATCAGGAATTTCAAAAAGGCCTCGGAAGAGGACGGCAAGGTGATCAACCCCAAAGAGGAAGAAAGGAAGGAAAGCTAGGAGCGACCCCGCCGATGCCCGAACCGCTGCAGCACGACATAACCGGGGTCATTCTCGTGGGCGGGAAGAGCCGCCGCATGGGGAAGGACAAGGCTTTCCTCGAAGTGGCAGGGAAGCCCCTCTTCGAGATCGTCAAGGAGCTGTTCCAGGCAAACTTCGAGCGGCTGCTCCTGGTGGGGGACCGCGCCGAGCGTTTCGCCCGTTACGGCCTGCCGGTCGTGCCCGACATCTACCCCGGCAGTTCACTGGGGGGGCTGTACACGGGGCTTTATCACGCGGAGACTGAGCATGTCTTCACATCGTCCTGCGACCTCCCCTTCCCCAACGCGGAGGTGCTCCGCTACCTTTGCTCCCTCAAGGAAGGGTACGATGCCGTGGTGCCCACGACGAGCTACGGCTACGAACCGCTCTTCGCACTCTACTCCAAGAGCTGTCTGCCTCCCATCAAGGCACAGCTAGAAAGCGGCGAGTTCTGCGCCTTCGCCTACTACCCGCAGGTCAGGATCCGCTACGTGACCCCCGAAGAACTGGCGCGCCTCGACAAGGACGGCAGAGCTTTTCTCAACTTGAATACCCCCCAGCAATACGCAAATTTAGGAGAAGAATCATGACCCAGAAAGTGGTTTCATTTGTCGCGAAGTCCGGGACAGGGAAGACGACCCTGCTGGAAAAGGTCATCGCCCACCTCAAGGAGCGCGGCTACAAGCTGGGAGTCGTCAAGCACGACGCCCACCGCTTCGACATCGACCATCCGGGCAAGGACAGCTACCGGCTCACCGCCGCCGGGGCGGACACCATGCTGATCTCCTCTCCGGAGAAGCTCGCCATCGTGAAGAAGCACGCGGAATCCCCCCCCATCGAGGAACTCCTGGCGACCTACTTCGGCGATGTGGACATCGTGTTGACCGAGGGGTTCAAGAAAAGCTCCATGCCCAAGATCGAGATCAATCGCGCGGAGCGGAGCACCACGCTCCTTTGCCGGGGCGAGGAGTACGACCCGACCCTGGTGGCGGTGGCAAGCGACGGGAAGCTCGAGCTGGACGTGCCGGTGCTTGATCTGAACGATGCAGAGGCGGTTGCCGACTTCATCGAAGAGAAATTCCTCAAGTGAGCACTCCCGGCTCCAGGCTCCAGGTCCGCTCCAAGATCTGGCTGGAGGTCGACGGGGAACCGGTCTTCGGGCAAGGGCGCGACATGCTGCTGCGCCTGATACAATCGACCGGTTCGATCAACGCCGCGGCAAAGGAGATGGGAATCCCCTACCGCAAGGCGTGGACCTACATCGACGCCATGGAGAAACGGCTGGGATTCCCGCTGGTGAACCGGCTCAAAGGGGGGGCCGGTGGCGGGACCTCCTCCCTCACCCCGGAGGCGGAAACGCTCTTGCGCAAGTTCGATCTCCTGCAAGAGGGGTTCAACGATCTGGTGAACGGCAAGTTTATCGAACTCGATTTCGAATAGGATAAAAAGGAGCGGCGACCATGGTCAGCATCGAGGAAGCGCAACGGACGATTCTTGAGCGAATATCCCAGCTGGAGACTGAAAAGGTTTCCGTCTTCCAGGGGCTTAACCGGGTTACTCCGGAGGACCATATCGCCCCCTGGGACATCCCCGCCGCAGACAATTCGGCCATGGACGGCTTCGCCTTCTCGCATGCCGGGATGACCGACAACACTCTCAAGGTTTCCGGGTTCCTGCCGGCGGGAGAGGTGCACGACGCCCCCGTGCCGCCGGGCGAGGCGATCAGGATCATGACCGGCGCGCCTGTCCCTCCCGGCTGCGACACCGTGGTCCCCATAGAGGACGTCGAAGAGCAAGGGGACCGGATACGCCTGCGTGCAACGGTCAAGGCGGGGACGCACGTGCGCAAACGCGGTGAGGACATCGCCTCGGGTGACGTGGTCATCCCGGCCGGCTCACTGCTGCGTCCTCAAGAAATCGGCATGCTGTCCGCCATGGGGAACACGTCGTTAGCCGTTTTCCGACGTGCGCGGGTCGCCATCCTTTCTACCGGCGATGAGCTCCTGGAGCCGGGATCGACACCGGCGCCCGGCAAGCTTATCAACAGCAACAGCTACAGCCTCGCCGCCCAGGTGCTGGACGCCTGGGGCGACCCGGTTCTGTTGGGAATCGCCGCCGACACCCTGGAGGCCACCTGCGAGAAGATCAAGGCAGGGCTGAACGCGGACATGCTGGTGATAACCGGCGGCGTCTCCGTGGGGGACCGGGATTACGTGAAGGCGGCCATCGAGGCGATGGGAGGTGAGGTCACCTTCTGGAAGGTCAACATGAAGCCCGGCAAGCCGCTCGCGTTCGCCATGCTGGACGGAAAACCCATTTTCGCCCTCCCCGGCAACCCGGTCGCCGCCATGGTCTCCTTCGAGCTTTTCGTGCGCCCATCGATACTCAAGGCGATGGGAAACCGGCGCATCTTCCGGCCGCGGGTCAAGGCGAGCCTGCAGGAGCCGACCGCAAACAAGGGAGGGCGCCCGCATTTGGTGCGGGGTATCGTCTCCTTCAAAGATAACCGCTACTGCGTTTCAACCACCGGCAACCAGAGTTCGGGCCGACTCTCCTCCCTGATCCTCGGCAACGGGCTGATGAAGCTTGCGCCCGAATCGACTTTTGCAGCCGGAGAGGAGGTGGAGGTCATCCTCCTGGACCGTGGTTTCGAGATGGGATGCATCGATAATGGCGCTCTTTGATCCCCAGGGCCGGGATTTGGAGATAGCATGCGGTCTGTAACTATCGGGGAGGGTCGGGCATGGGCGAGCCTGTTCTAGCACTACTTCTTATCACTGTCCTGGCAGTGGCGGTTCTCTACTCGAGCGTCGGCCATGGCGGCGCGTCCGGTTACATCGCCGCGCTCGCCCTGTTCAGCGTCGCACCCGAGGCCTTCAAGCCCACCGCCCTGCTCCTCAATATCCTGGTAGCTTCCATTGCCACCTACTCCTTCGCCCGCGCCGGCCACTTCTCCTGGCGCCTTTTCTGGCCCTTCGCCGCCACCTCGATCCCCTGCAGCTTCATAGGCGGCTACCTCACCCTCCCCCCGCACGTCTACAGACCGCTGGTGGGGGTCATCCTGCTGGTTTGCGCCTGGCGCCTCATTTTCCAGAAGGAGTACGACGCCCCGGCGGTCGGCACCCCGAAGACGCCGCTGGCCCTGGTCATCGGCGCGGGGCTTGGTCTTCTCTCCGGGCTGACCGGAGTGGGAGGCGGCATATTCCTGAGCCCCCTGCTCCTGCTGTTCAGGTGGGGACGCGCGCGCGAGGTCTCTGCCGTCGCGGCTCTGTTCATCCTGGTCAACTCCTGCGCCGGCCTTCTGGGTCACATTAGTAGCCTGCAGTCGATCCCTCCCTTCGCGCCCATGCTCGCAGTTGCCGCCCTCCTCGGAGGGATCATCGGCTCCTTCCTTGGCAGCCGTCGTCTGCCGGTGGCCGGCGTCATCAAGGCCCTGTGCCTTGTCCTCACCATCGCAGGAATCAAGCTGCTGCTGGTATAGCAGGGCCGGGTTTGCCCACTACGTTTGGCAAACACAAAAAAGACCGGCGTGCACCCGCCGGTCTTTTTTGCATCCATAGCCGTTCTCTACTTTCCGTTTTTACTGATGCTGACCGTCTTGGTGAACTCACGCCAGACGAAGGGGGCGCTGTTTGGCGTGCCGAACGGCAGGTAGGTGAGCTTCACCTCGACGTCCAGATCGTAAGCAGTCGGCTTCTCCACCGTCTTGCCGTTCACCTCTACCTCCTCCAGCGGGAAAAAGATGTCGAAACGCTCCTTCACGACTTTTCCCGGCGGGAGCCCGGTGTCCTCGATGAGCCCGCTCTTCTCGTAGGGGCCGCGCCCCATCCGGTCGCCGCGGGCCAGCTGCTGCGGCACCGGCATATAGACCTTCTCCTGATTGAACACTTCCTTGCCGTCTTTCGTCCTTGCAATTACCGACAGAACCAGTCGGTTGGGGGTCGGTCAGCCGTCAGGTATGGAGTGACCGGACTTGTTCAGCATCTCGACCTTGACCACGGCCTTGGGCTTGATCTGCGCGCCGTCGCGCCAGTAGTAACCGAACGCCTCGGTCTTGAACTCCACGGCCGCATCGCTCATCGCCTTGTCGCGGTACCCCTGGATATTGTGCCCGAGTTTGCTGTTCTTCATGTGGCATTCCTGGCAGTTTTCCTGCCCCACCTCGGCCTTGTAGGCCCAGAGGTAGCTGCCGTAGGAGGTGCAGCACTGGGTCGGCTCGTCCAACTCCAGGTTGGGTCCCAACCCGTGGCACTGGCCGCACTGGATCGCCTGGTTCATGATGGGGCTCTCGGCCATCTTCGGGAACTTGTCCGCGGGGTGTTCACCGTTCTTGGAGCCGTACACCACACCGGCCTTCGGATAGCCGTCCTGCCACTTGTGGGTTATGGCATTTCTGTTGTGGCAGATCAGGCAGTTTATGCTCACGCTCTTCAGCTTATCCTCGGCCTTCTTGGCAGCCTCCTTGTCCTTCTTCTTGCGCGCGTCGCTCCATTTGTAAAGGGTAGCCACGATTTCCTGGGCAACCGAATCCTCTGCGTCAGCGAGTTGAGGCAGATGGCACTTGGCGCAACCCATCAGGTGCTCGACCTTGACGTCCTTTGGGCTTTTCACCCCCGAATAAGGCTCTTCCATCAGGCCGTTTTCGATGGTGGTCATGATGGTCATCGCGGTGCGGCCGGTGCCGAAAATGGAGCGGGAGTGTATGGATTGCTGCGACTGTTTGTGCTGCTCCTCGTGGCACTCGACACAGGAACTCGAATCGTACATGTTCGCCAGTTCGGCAATTGTCTTGGCCTTGCCGTTTTTGGCGGCGATCGTTTCTTTCCAGCCGATCCCTGCTTTTTCGGCGAAACTGCTTGCCGGGGATGCGATCAGCAGCGCTGTCGTCATCATTACGGCGAGTTTGGCTTTCATCATAGCGTTCACTCCGTTATTCATAAAAAGCTTCTCCGCATGCCTTTCGGGCGCGGGAGACGTTTCAGCAACCCTGCATTTCCTCTCCGTCGGACTCGGTCACGGTGACGTTTGAATCCACCTTGACCTTGGCGGCTTTTGCCTTGGTCACTTTCATGGTCACCTCGTTTCCTTTCACCGTGTCGACCTTCGGCGAGCCTCCCCAAGCCTTGACGGTAGCGCCTTTCTTTGCCCATGCCGGCACAGTCCCTTCCATGGCGACAGTGACCTTGTCGTCCTCCACCTTGGTCACCTTGCCGGAAACGGAACCCGCTGCGAATACGGTAGCGGCCAGTGCTACCGTCGCCAGCAGCATCGAAATCGTCGTGCACAGTTTTTTCATATAGCTCTCCTTGTAGTTTCGGGAATATTGCCTTAGAAAATAAGCTGCAACTGGGTCACGTAGGTCATGAAGTCTTCCGTCTTGTCTGCAGAAGTCCCGGACCCCTTGTTGAACCCGGTCGAGTTGGCCTCGAAGGTCAGTTTCAGGTTCTGATCACGCAGGTAGTAGTTGACCCCACCGCCGTACCAGTCGATCCGCTGGTCGAAGATCCCGTTCAGACTGGCGAACCGCCACCTCTCATACCTGACGAAGAACTGCAGCGGGAGATTGGGGAGCATGTAGCCCCCCTTCACGTAGTAGCCGTTCTTCTCGCCGTTGATGCCGATGGTCCCCGGGTCGGGATTGGCGCCCTCGTAAGCGCCGTCGAGATCGACATCCTCGTATGCCGCCGAAGCGGTGACGGTACCAACTCCCGCAATGGGGTACTCGACGAAACCGTCCACAGTCCAGGCCTTGTAGTCCTTCTTGTCGGTCCTGGTCGCGGTGTCGCCGTAGGCTACGTCAGGCTCGAACTGGTAGGCGGCGCCGACGGTTGCGATCTTTTTCTTGCCGAGGTAGGTACCCTTGTAACCGTAATCGTTCTCGGGATCGAGCAGCGTCACGTGGGCACGCGCCGAGTAGCGGAAGTTGGAACCGGGCGCCGTTTCACCCGACACCGCCTTGCGCCCCTCCATGGCGTCCAGGCGGTACTGGAACATGTCGTCGAACAGGTTGCCCCAGACGGCCACCCCCGTGTCGCGGGTCGAAGTGTAGGCGGTGCGGACGAAGAGCGAGCGGTCCAGGGTGAGAGGAGCCTCGCATGCCTCCAGATTCTCGCGGGAGAGGTTGTACTTGAACTTGCCGACGTTGACCCGCAACGCGTTGTCCAGCTTGAAGCGCATCACCGCATCCAGGATCTGGAACTGGGAACCCTGGTTGCTGGAGGCGACGTCAAGCGGGGTGACGTTGGCATCCTCTATATACTCCGTCTGCACGTAAAGGCTCATGTTGTCTCCGTATTTGCCCATCAGGGCGAGCCGGTTCCGACGGAAGTTGAAGTTCGCCGTGGTGTCCTCGTTGTTGTCGCCGGAACCGAGGTCGCGCAGCGTCATCTGGAACTGCCCCTTGTAGTCCAGCTGCAGCGCTCCTTGATCATCAGGGCCGAAGGTCATCTTTGGTCCGGCTAAGGCAGTGCCGGAAAGCAGCATCACGCCCAAGAGCGAAGCTCCAAATAATGTTTTCTTCATATGTCCACTCCTTTTGTTGGTAAAGTACCCCCGGACCCTGCGCCGATCCGGGGGATGAACTCAAATCCGCTGCCGTCAGCACCCTCCCCCTTTCGGAGTGAAGGGCGTAGGGGCCGCGCCGCTGCTCGTTGCCCCGGCGCCGGTATAGACCTTGTCCTGCTCGAAGATGAGGTTGCCGGTCCCGTTGTAGTTGGGATAGGTCGTGATCGTCGGCCAGTCCACCGCACTGCTGTAAGTGCGAAGCATCTTCAATTCGTTGGCTGTGCCTTTCAGCGCATTGTCGTTGATGGTCTTGGTCGGCCTGAAAATCACATGCTCGGACCTCGTCACCGTATCCCATTTGGGGATCCCGCCCAGAGGGCCGCCGGCCTTGACATGGGTCGAGGCATCTGCGCCGGTGTACTTGTCGACGAAGTTGGTGCCGTTCCACTCCAGGTAGTTATTGGGAGCGGCAAAGAAAACCACCGACGGGCTGGCGGCCGGGTAGCTCGGGTAGGTGCCGTAATCGTCCGTCGCGATATAGGTGTTGTCGGTCGGCTCGTAGGCTGCGAGCATGGCCCATTCCTGCCAGGACCCGTCGTACATCCGGACATTCTGGAATTCGCATATCTCGTGGAAGACGTACCAGTAGATGGAGGCCAGGGCACCCGAGTTGCAGTAGACGACGATCGGTTTGCTGCCGTCGATGCCGGCTGCTGCGAAGAGCGGCAGCAGTTCGGCCTTGGTCTTGTATCCGCCGTCAGCCCGGCTAAGGGCCGGTACGGTGATGTTCCAGGCGCCTGCTTTGGTCACCTTGGCCCCTTTCACGATACCTTCGAACGCGGCTCCTTTTGCGCCCAGCGGGATCGCAAGCGGAGTGCCGCCGTTGAGATTCGGCCCGGCAGCAGTGGTGATCCCCACATAGGGATTAGGCAGGGTGATCGGGGGATTCGTGGTGCCGCTGAAAGCAACCCGTACCGGAGTTTCCTTGAACAGAATCTCGCTCAGGGTGAGCACCGCCGAGTCGGCACCGCGGGTAAAGAGCTTGGTGGTACCGGAATAGCTGTAACCCGCCAGTTGAAATATGTCGGGGATGCCGTCCGCGTTCTGATCGGCAAAGTAGTAGGCGACCGGCGGCTGCCGGGTGTCGAGAACCACCACCTTGTTCGGGTCGGTGTCCGGCAGACTGGTGCGGCCGCTGTCGACCAGGGCGATCAACTCGCCGATGCCGATGCGGGAATCGAGATGTTTCTGGGACAACTGGCTGACGCTGAAGGTCGAGGGAGTGACCAGCGGCAGGGTAACGCCCTTCTGCAGAGCGCCGCCGGCCATGGCGTAGGCCTTGTTGCCGCCGTTCAGGACGCGGATGTTCTCCTTGGCGAAGCCCCAGTAATAGAGGGTCCACCAGAGGCGGGACGGGCAAAAACCGGGGTAGTCGTACCTCGACGTGGAGATGACGATGACGTCGTCCTTGGTGACGCCGTATTTCTGCAGCATCTGATCGATCAGCGCGCCGGTGCCGACTTCATGGTCCGCCTCGATGGGGCCGTCGTTTCGGACCGCCACCTCGTACCCCTCGTGGGAGACGTTGGGAATGGCGCCGGGGATATGGCCGAACATGCTGTCCGCCATGCCGTTGAAGGACTTGTACAGAGGGCTGGTCGCCCCACCGTACTGGTCGCTCAGGTTCTGCAGGACCTTGGCCTTGTCCCCCGCGAACCAGCTTTCCGTGTCCGAATAGGTGAAGACACCCGGGCCGTTCGGAACGCAATCAAGGATGATCACCCTTTTGCCGGTCTCGGTTTTCCCCTGGTTGTCGACCCAGGCCTTGACAGTGGCCGGTTCGACAAGGGATATCCCCGAGACGCTGTCCTGTTTGTAGTACGCGGCCGAAGCCTTGGCTACGGGGTCATCGTACCCGCTGTTACTACAGCCCCACATCGCCAGGGTGCCGATAACGGCAACTCCCAGTAAGACCAGTAGTGCGAACTTCGTTTTTTTAATCGTTTTCTCCGACATAATGCCTCCTCTCAAGAATCAGAAATGTCCGACACGCCCTTTGAAAAAATGAACTTTTGCCACCTCCCGCAATTGATTTTCTCCTTGCCTGGGCGCCCAACTCCGCATTCGAACCGAAGCACCGGTTAGTTCCGCAAAATCAAATAAATCTTAGACGCGGCCACATGGAATGTGCGAACCGCTTCAGAACTCCTTATGGATAGTGTTGTAAATATCCTTAAATTCCTGTAGAAATAAAGCGAATGATTCTCACAAGGCTTTGCGTGATACGCACAGGGTGACGCGAGAGGCAGTGACTGCCACCGCTGCCCATGACGCTTTGGAGTGGAATTCTTAATTCACGGGGCTTTATTTTATGGAATCGGTTTACCTGAAGACATTGATTGAGACAGTTAAAGCCGGGAGCCTTTCCAAGGCAGCGGATAACCTCTGCGTCACCCCGTCCGCAGCTTCGCGTCGGATCAAATTCCTGGAGGAGCATTACGGCTATCCCTTGCTCGACCGTTCAAGCCCCGTGCTAAAGCCGACGCCGGCCGGCAGCCTCGTTGTAGAAAAGGCGAAAATGCTTCTGGAGATCGAGCAGGAACTGCTGCACGGATTAAACGAGATGGATAACGAGCCGCGGATAGCTTTTTGCTGTACCCCTGCGTTCGGCATTGCTCATCTGCCCAGCATACTGAAGGATTACATGCTGAATAACGTGGAAATGAACGATCTGAAGTTTTTCTTCAAGATGCCGGACATGGTCGTCGAGGGATTGAAGCAGCATCTTTTCGATCTGGCTGTCATTGAGCACTGCGCCTGCCTCGACCTGAAAGAGTTTTCGACTTTTCCTCTCCCTGACGACGAGATGATTTTTGTCAGCGCACCGTCTCTAGGGATCGCATCTGAAACAGCAGACCTGGATGTTCTTGTCCGGCAGCGTCTTTACAGCAGGAATGAGGGATGCTGCTCGAGGGTTTTTCTGGATGGCAACATGAAGCATGTCGGGCGTGACATCCGCGATTTTCAAAAGATCATCATCTACGACGACCTTCATCTCATCATCCAGGCCGTCCTCGATGGCGAAGGGATTGCCTTCATCTCTAACAGTGTTGTGGCTAAATACCTCGACGATGGCTTGCTCAGGACGCATCGAGTTGAAGGTTTCCGACACAACAGGAACAGGACTTTTGTCGTCTCCAACACAAAGCAGATAGACACCAATCTCATGGACTTCATCCGTTGTATCTTTTCAGCGTTTTCCTTGCCCTCGCCAACAGTTGAAAGCGCCGTCACAGGCCGGTAAACGTGGGTATGCACGCTCAGCCCCTGCAGCCACAACACTCGCAATTCCCGCTAGCCGCTTCTGACTCCTCAGCTACCTACCCTTGTCACCTGCCCCTTCGCGCCCTGAAAAAACCATTGACAGCTTGATGATTGCGGACTATATGAGTATATAGTCATTCACTGAAGAGGACGCCACAATGAAAGAGCTGATCGAGTTCCGCGCTGAAATACTGAAAGCCCTGGCCCAGCCTACCCGGCTGAAAATAATAGACTTCCTCCGCGACGGAGAGCGTTGCGTCTGCGAGATTTTCCCCGCCATCGGCGAGGAGCAGTCCAACACCTCCCGCCACCTAAACATGATGCTGGCTGCGGGGGTCCTCTCCCGCCGCAAGGACGGATTGAAGATCTACTACGCGATCAAGCATGCCGAGATCCTCGAAATCATGGATATCGTAACAGGGGTGGTGAAACAGGAAATTCACGGGCGGCACGACCTGCTCAAGGCAGTATGAAGCTATTTTTTTACCTCGTTAAGTGAGCAATCAACCAAACGCTCATGGAGTTGTCCATGCTGAAAAGCTTTGCCGACTACATAGTCTTCACCCTGATTGGCCTCTCCCCCGGTTCACGTTCCGGCGAGGCGCTCGACTTCTTCATCTACGACACGCTGAAGATCTTCCTGCTGCTTACCACCATCATCTTCGTGGTGGCTATCATCCGCACCTCCTTCCCTCCTGAAAAGACCAAGAGGATGCTCTCCCGCAAACGGGAATTCGTCGGCAACATCCTGGCTGCCCTGCTCGGCATCGTCACCCCCTTTTGCTCCTGTTCCGCTGTTCCGCTCTTCATCGGATTCGTGGAGTCGGGAGTCCCCCTGGGGGTCACTTTCTCGTTCCTGATATCCTCCCCCATGGTGAACGAGGTGGCGCTGATCATGCTTTGGGGGCTCTTCGGCTGGAAGATCGCGCTGATATACATCGGCACCGGCCTCCTGGTAGCCGTTGTCGCCGGCATCGTCATCGGCAAACTGAAGATGGAAAAGTACGTCCAGGACTATGTCTGGGAGATGCAGGTGGGCCACAGCGAGATTACGGTCTTGAGCTTCCGGGAGAAAGTGGACTACGCCAGGGATTACACTCTGAGCCTTTTGAAGAAGATCTGGCCCTACGTGGTGGTTGGCGTTGGCCTTGGCGCCTTCATCCACGGCTATGTTCCGGCAGACTTCCTGGTGCGCTGGGCCGGGCGGGACAATATTTTCGCCGTGCCGGTTGCGGTGGCGCTGGGAGTGCCCCTGTACAGCAACGCCGCCGGTGTGATCCCCATCGTCCATGCCCTGATGGAAAAAGGGATGGCAATCGGGACGGTGCTGGCCTTCATGATGGCGGTAACCGCCCTCTCCCTGCCCGAAGCGATCATTCTGAGCAAGGTGTTGAAGAAACCGTTACTGGCCACCTTTTTTGGCACCGTAGCCATGGCCATTGTCATCGTCGGCTACCTGTTCAACGCGATTCTTTAGGCTTGAAAGAAGCAACATGAATGCGATCCAGTTTCTAATAACGTCGGAAATACAAAAGGAGACCAAACAATGAAAATCGAAGTTCTCGGCACCGGCTGCGCCAAGTGCAAGGCCCTCTATGAAAACGTGAAGAAGGCTGTGGAAGAAACCGGTACATGCGCTGCGGTTGTGAAAGTGGAGGATATCCCTTCCATCATGAAATACGGGGTGATGAGCACGCCGGCGCTGGTTATCGACGGGCAAGTTAAATTCTCAGGCAAAGTGGCTTCAACTATCGAAATCATGGGGATGCTGTAGAAGGCCTCGGAAGGAGAATTCATGAAAAGATCCGTAACAGCTTTCGCCGTCACCCTGATGTTTGCCGCAGTCGCCCGGGCGGAACTCCCCTCGGCCAATGACGCCGCCATCCGCGCAGCCCTGACATCTGGCAAGCCGTCGGTCATCGATTTGGGCGCCCGCACCTGCATCCCCTGCAAGAAGATGGCGCCAATACTCGAATCGCTGTCGACCGAGTACCGTGGCAAGGCCTCGGTGCTCTTCATCGACGTACACGAAAACGAGGCTGCAGCGGACAAGTTCCGCATCCAGATGATTCCCACCCAGATCTTCTTCAACGCCCAGGGCAAGGAGATCAAGCGCCACATCGGCTTCATGGAAAAGTCGGAGATCGTCAAGGACCTGAAGGCGGCGGGGCTCAAGTGAATCTCCTCGACAACATCGAGCAGATCGTTGCCGCCTACCCTCTGCTTGCCTTCGGCGCAGTATTCCTGGCGGGGGTGATCTCCTCCGCCTCGCCATGCGTCCTGGCCACCATACCGCTGGTTGTCGGCTTCGTCGGAGGCTACTCCGAGGGGGACCGCTGGAAGGCTTTCCGCTATTCGCTGGCCTTCATACTTGGGCTCTCTCTCACCTTCACGGCTTTTGGCGCCGCGGCCGGTTTGCTGGGGACCATGTTCGGCACGCTGGGCGGTTGGTGGTACGTCGCTGCCGGGGTCGTGGCGCTGGTGATGGGAGGTCAGATGATGGGGCTTTATGAAATCAGCCTGCCCGTCAAGCGGGATTTCAAGCCAAAGCGAGGGGGGCTGGTCGGTGCGTTCCTGCTGGGGCTCTTCTTCGGGGTGGTCTCCTCACCGTGCGCCACTCCGGTACTGGTGGTGCTCCTCACCTTCGTGGCGACCAAGGGGCAGGTTCTCTATGGCGTAGCCCTCCTTTTCACCTACGCCATCGGCCACTGTCTGCTCATGTTGGCCGCCGGCACCTTTACCGGGTTCATCGAAGCGTTCGTCAAGGCAAAAGGAGTAGTCGACTTCTCCCTCTGGGCCAAGCGTGTAAGCGGTTCGGTAGTTGTCCTTGTGGGTGCCTGGTTTGTCTGGCAGGGGCTTTGAAATACGGCTTGCTTTGGTTATCGACGCCTCTCGACCAATTCTCTCAATGGCAACGGAAGCAGTCCACGAAGGGTGTTGCTGATAGACTCTTCATGCCGTTGCCAGACGATCCCGAGATAGATGACACCAAGACCAATGACTGTCAAGATAAACGGAAACATCATGCTGTCCTTGAATACATCGTATGCCAGATGTCCAACGTATCCGGCCGCACCCATCCCCCCGAAGACGGCGAATACCCTGCGAGAGAGGGTGGCGCCAACGACAATCATCGTGAGGTTGATGCAGAGGTAAATGAATTTGTTCAACTCGCTGGTTGAATGCATCATGGACAAACCGCCCCAAAAAGCCAGTACACCGAAAATGTAGAGCCAGAAGGCATAATCCTTTTCGCGCCATGACCGGATGTCCACCCAGAAAGCCAACAGACAGATAAGCAGTCCAAACCAGAGGGATACCAGTTTTCGCAAATCCCAGCTTAGATCTGCTTCGCCAAACAGCAATGGTGTCAAGTCCATGCTCATATACCAGAGCGTGACCGCCAACGGCATGACCAGGAATGGCAGACGATAGCGCCACAGCATGATTGCGCCGGTGGCGAGCGTGGCAAGTTCCATGAAAATCCAGCGCCAATCGATATGGGTGTGATACTCCCTGTAGACGTGACCTTCAGGCCAAAAACCAAGCGCGACCTGCAAGCCATAGACAGCCAAAGGGGTAAGTACCACGACAAAGGTTGCCATGATGCCGGCAGGAATCTCCAGGTGCTTCCGACTCAGGAAAAATTCAGTGAGCCAGAGTCCCGCCACGGCATAAACGAGGGCAATGGTAAGGAGCCCCCACCCGCCGAAACGCTCCCACCCCAGATTCATGAACAGGGTCATGGCTCCAATGGCGGTCAATCCGCCAAGGTAGTAGAGAATATGGGTGAAATGAAAGCTTGCCGTGTCCTTTTGACGATCACGCAGGAATAGCCAAAGCTGCTCCGCTTGAAGCTCGCTGACAACCCCCTTCGAAGCTGCCTCCTCCAGCGTCTCACGATTCAGTTCCATTATTTCTCCGAACGGTGCTGCGCCTGACCTGCCGGGCAGGCTTTAGGCCCGGTCATCTTAAACCTGCGCAATCACAGCGCCTGAAGCAGCCTCTCGACAATCTCGCGCTCACTTTCCGTCACACCAGCCCGCCCCACTCGGCTGAGTTCGACCAGCGTCGCCTTGACCAAGGCGCAATGGCTCGCGTACAGCTTGCCGATGTTTTCCGGTGTCAGTGGAAACCAGCGGACGGCGCGCGCATCGCTCCCCGCTACAGGATCCAATCGCAGCGCCGTCTCGGGGTCCAGGTGGAGGTGTTTGGCAGTGGTCTCCATCCAGGCATGGTCGGTGTTGCGCGGGTCGTCCACATACCCCTGGTAGATCAGGCACCCCAGGCTCATATCCAAAACGACGCCGGTCTCCTCCCTGAGTTCCCGCGTCAGCGTGGCGGATATCTCCTCGCCCTTGTCCACCATGCCGCCGGGTATGGCCCACTGACCGTTATCTCTGCGCTGCACGGCGAGCATCTCCACGCTCCGGTCTGTGCTGTTGATGCAGGTGATGATCGGGTCTGCGGCGTAGTTGGGTCCCCACTTCCCCAGAAGCCCTCTCCCGGCCATGCCGGTCCTGCCAGCCGGGTTCAACGCTCTTCCCTTTCCGTCGAGGCGCAGCATCCCGGCGAAGCTCTGCCGCGGAGTTTCCTTCAGAAGGGAGATGTCCTCCGGGTCTGCCCAGCCGCCAGGGTTGCTGCTGGAATCGTTCCTGAGCACCACGGGAGAAACATAGTAGGGGGGAGAGTAGTCCGGATACTCGCTCTCCCAGCTGACCAAGCTGTCGGGTACAGGGAACCGTTCCGGATATTCCGTCGGCTTTTCAAGCCGGGCCTTGACGTGCAAGACCGTCTGTTCTGCCATAATAACCTCGCTTCCGTGTAGAGAACCCGCTCCTGAGTTTGCCGTCATCGTTCGTAAACGGCGTGGGGTTCTTCAATCGATTCCAAACCGGTTCACCTTGTTTTTGCCCTCGGATTTTGCCCTATAGACGGCCGCATCTGCTTGCTCTAACAATGCACCGTGAGTCATCCCCTTCCGGTAGGCGGCCAAACCTATGCTCATGGTCTGGGATATGGTTTTTAGGAGGCCGTCCTTTGTCTCGACGACTACAGGCTCTTTTTCATAGGTTTTTCTGATTCGCTCGGCCAGAATCCAGGCCATGGTCAAATCCGTGCCGGAAAGAATCACCACGAATTCCTCCCCGCCGTACCGGAAAGCACGATCGCACTTCCTGAGGGTTTTCTGGAGCATGCCCCCCAAGGCGGAAAGTATCTTATCGCCGCAGGCGTGGCCGTAGGTATCATTGACCAGCTTGAAATCGTCCAGGTCGATCATCATCGCGGTGAGGGGTTCATCGCCTCGTTGGGAACGGATGATTTCGTCATCTATCACAGTGGTCAGGTAGTTGCGGTTGTAAAGTCCGGTCAGTTTATCCGTAATCACCAGTTCCAGAATCTCTCTGTTCCTGGAATCGAGGTTCTCCACCGCGGAAAGCAGTTCCCTATTCAGGTACTCTATCTTTTCGAGATGCTTCCGAGAGGTCCTTTTCTCTTCGCGGAGCGAAAACAGCAAGTTGTTCAGCGCCTCACCTACTTCCTCGCACAGGGTGGGACAGGACTCCTTGAAGACATCGCATTGCCTGCATCCCCCGCACTTTTCGACAAAATCGCCTTGGACCGTTCCGCAGCAATAGGTTCCGGCGCGATACCAGCAAGGGACGTCTGTATTGCCGTGCGCGACGCAATCCGACTTTTCACAGTCATTTTTCTCCCAGCAGTGGACGGTATGCGCATTGTGAAACGTGATCTCATCGTCGCGAGCTACCTGGTACAGAATGGGGATTATCTCTTCGCGGATGCGATTGCAGATGGTTTCACTGGAGACCGCTTGCTTGCCAAACATAACTCCCTCCTGCGCAATCCCTGCTAGACGTCCCCGGGACTCCCTCCGGCGCATTCAAGAGATACCATGATTAGAATTTTTTACAACTAGAGTGCTTATCCCTCTGTACACCACAAGCGGCAAGTCACTGACGGTGCATCTTTAAGAAGGGAAATCGGTCATAGACAACGGCAACCTCGTTAAGACCGATATCGAATGCTCGAACGGAGTCATCCATCTGATAGACAACGTATTTCTGCCGCAGTTTTCCGGCTGGTACTGCGGCTGCTGCTGAACCGGACAAGATCAAAAGAGGTTGGCCGGCTGGAGACTAGCGGGTGCGCCGGAAACCGCAGAGCAGCGCCGCGATCCGATCCTGCACCTCCCGGGCCTGCCGACCGGAACCGGCGTAATTCTGGATGATGATCGAAAAGGCCAGCGGTTCCCCGTCGGCGCTACTGGCGTACCCCGAGAGGGCGGAGACGCCACTCATGTTCCCGGTTTTTCCGCGCAGGTTCCCTTCGGCGCAGCTCCCCTTCATGCGGGCCTTCAGCGTGCCGTCTTTACCGGCAACGGGAAGGGATTCCTGGAAGATGCGGTACAGCTCCGGGTCCCGGTGGATGGCCCGCAGCAACCGGGTCATGGTTTCCGCGCTGGAGAGGTTGTAACGCGAGAGGCCGGAGCCGTCTGCCAGGACCAGGTTTTCGGTCGCAATACCCTCTCTTTCCAGGTACCCGCGCACCGTGGCACTGCCGGCCTCCCCCGATCCCGGCTGCCTGCCGGCGTGCGACCCCAGCAGTTTCAGCAGACTCTCGGCTGTCAGGTTGTCGCTGGTCTTCAACGCGTACCGGACCAACTCCTCCAGGCGCCGGGGGGTGCGCGACACCACGGTTGTTCCCGCCGGAGTGACTGCCGTGGTCATGCCAGCGACCTTCATCCCCTGCGCCCGGAGCGCGTCCCGGAACAGGGTGAGCGCCATGAGTTCCGGCCTCCAGACGCTGGCCTGTTTTACCAGGGGAGCGCTCCCCAACGCTATCACCCCGGTCACCGTGACCACGTTGTCCCGCTCGCCGGGGCGCCTGGCGGCCTTGATGCTGCTTGGCTCCTTGCCGGTGCCGGTCCTGGCCAGGTTTTCCAGGGTGTAGTAGGAGGTGCGCGGCTCCGCCTTGACAACTGCCGGTGCCCCCTCCCTTTGGCCAGGCTGCACCAGCACCGAGACGGCATTCTGGTTGACCGACAGGGGGGAGATGAGCATCTCGTCGTCGTCCCACATCCACCCCTTGCCCCGGTAGAGGTCGTCAAAGCAGGAGAGGTCGGCGGCCAGGCTGTACTCTCTGCCCCTGTCCATCCTGGGGGCCGCAGCCGCGGCCAAGGCCGCCAAGTCCGCCCCGGACAGCAGGCTGTCACCGCATCCTTTGAGGTAGACCCTCCCTCCGGCCGCATCGAGGCTAACAGTGGTGGCTACCTCCCGGTCCGGTCCCAGGAGCGACAAGGCAGCGGCCGCGGTGAAGAGCTTCTGGGTGGACGCGGGAACCAGCAGAAGCCGCGGGTTGAACTCGTAGATGGTGTCGCCTTTCTTGAGCGACATCACCTTGATGCCCGCGTTGGTGACGGGGAGAAACTCGCGGGCCAGTATGGCGTCGATCTCCCTCTTTAGACGAGCGGTGGAATCGCCGGTGACGCCAGTTTCGGCTCGTGCGGGGGGAGCATCTTGTCCGGCAAAGGTGGTGACAGGCGAAGCGGTGGCGATGATGAGGGATGAAAGCACAACCCCTATGACGTTACGCAGAAGCGGCATCTTATTTACTCCACGCCTTGGCCCGGGGAGGGAGACGCTTGGGAATGGGAGGAAGAGAATGGCAAGGGGAGCGAAAAATAGAGGGTGGCGCCCCGATCGACGGCTCCCTCGGCCCAGACCCGCCCCCCGTGGCGCTGGACGATTCTCCCCACAATGGCCAGGCCCACCCCGGTGCCCTCGAATTCGCGTACGCCGTGCAACCGCTGGAAGACGCCGAACAGCTTGTCCGCATAGGCCATGTCGAAGCCGACGCCGTTGTCCCGCACTTGAAAGACCGTCTCCGTCTCGGTCTGCTCCCCCGCGATTTCGATCACTGGCCCGGGCCTGTTGGAGGAATACTTGACGGCGTTGCCGATCAGGTTCGCCCAGACCTGGCGCAGCGTGGCACGATCTCCGATTGCGGGAGGGAGCGGCGCCAGGCGGAACTCGATGCGCTGGCGGGCCTCCTGCGGAACGACCTCGTCGAAGACCGCACGGACCAGGTCGGTCATTTCGATGGGATCTGCCCGGAGTACCGCCCGTCCTATCCGCGAAAAATTCAGCAGGTCGTCGATCATCTCCCCCATCCGCACCGCGCTGCCGGAGATCCTTCGGCACAGCTGCCGCCCCTCCGCATCGAAGTTCGCCTCGTGATCTTCGCCTAAGATATGCATGAAACCGTCGATTGCCCGCAACGGGGCGCGCAGGTCGTGGGAAATGGTGTAACAGAACGATTCCAGCTCGCGGTTGATCTCTTCCAGTTCGGCCGTGCGTTCCGCCACGCGCCGCTCCAGCATCACGTTGAACCTCCGGTTCTGCTCTTCCGCCCGCCGGCGTTCGGTGATGTCGTTGACGAGGATCAGCAGGCGCTTCTCCCCCTTCACCTCGATGACTTCCGCCGAGAGGAGTCCGATGAAAATTTCACCTGCTTTGCTTCGGAACCTGGCCTCCAGGTCGCGCACCTTTCCTCGCTCCTGCAGCAGTCGGATGAACCTGGTACGCGCCTCGGGATCATCCCAGATGTTGAGTTCCAAAGAGGTGCGGCCGATGGCCTCCTCTCGGCGGTACCCTATGACTCTTTCGAAGGTCTCGTTGACTTCGATGTACCTCCCCTCGGCCAGGGTGCTTATGACCAGGACCGAAGGTGTGGCGCGAAAGACGGTGGCGAAGTTTACTTCCGACTCCCGCAGCGCCTGTTGCATTCTCTTGCGCTCGGTGACGTCCAGACAGAATTCCGTAACGCCCATGACCTTGCCCTCGTCATCCCTGACGGGAAAACTGCGGATATGCCATTGCCTGCCGTCGGGGCTGCGGATTTCCGCTTCTTGAGGCTCACCCGTATCAAAGGCCGCTATCACCGGACAGCCACTGCAGGCCTCGGTACGCTGGTGCCATATCTCCCAGCAGTGACGTCCCACCAGCTCCTCCGGCTGCATGCCGACCGAATCGCAAGCCTCCCGATTCAGCCATAAAATCCGCATGTCCTTGTCGTGGTAGAGGACGAGATCGATCGTGCTGTCCAGGATGACGGATTTTTCCGCTGCCAGGACTTTCAACGCCTCTTCAGCCCGTTTCCGCTCGCCGAGGACCCTTGCCAGCCGGATATTCCTGCAGCTGAGTTCCGCGATCATGGAGGCCAAGCAGGTGTAAAACTCCATGACGTTGTGAATCGTCTCCCTGCTCCAACGGGGCACCCGCTCCAGCGCAGCCAGATATTCCTCTTTGTCGAAGCCGTAGCTCTCGGCCTGCCGCGCGAACGTCTCACGGTCGGGCACTTCGTCCTCAAACAGGAATTGCCCCAGGAAAACACTGGCGATATATTCTCCCCCCACGGTGATCGGGATCGCCATGTCCCACATGTTGTTCTTGCACTTGTAAATCCTGCGATCCCCCTCCCCGTTGCGGGACAGGATGATGTCGCTCTCGATGCAGTTTGCCAGGGTCTGCGGGTGCATGCGGTGGAATTTAGTGCAGATGTCCTGCCAGCCGGCGGCGACAAGGATATTCCCCTTGAGATCGATGAGCGACATGCCGATCTTCGTCAGCTTGTAAAAGCTGTTCATCAGATCCTGGATCGCCTGGAAATCGATGATCCGCCGTATATCCTCGCCGCTGATATCGATGTCCGGGGACAAGAGCGTGTCCAGCTTGGACCGCAGTTCTTCTTCCCGCTCCCTGGCGTTCTCTTCCGCCCGCTTGCGGTCGGTGATGTCCCGGACAACGGCCAGATAGCAGGGTTCTCCCTCCAGTTCAAGGAGACGCAGCGTCAGCAAGATCGAGGCGAGACTGCCGTCCTTGCACTGGAGACGCGTCTCCAGGTCGCGCACCTCGCCGGTTGCCTCCAGGGCTTTGGAAACTTCCTCCCAGAAAACAGGATCGAGCCAGCATCCCAGATGCGCGGTCCATTGGCCGATGATCTCCTCGCGCCGGTACCCGGTCAGCTGTTCGAACGCCCCGTTGGCATCGAGCAGGATGCCGTCGCTGGCCCGTGTCAGGGAGATGGCGTCAGGAAAGAATTGAAACAAGCGGTGGTACTTATCGCTGTCGGATACGGTCCCATGAAGGTTTTTCGAAGAGGTCATAACGGTTCTTCCTTTAGCCGATGCTTTTGCTCAGACCACTGCTGTCCCATACTTGCCTGCGTCCCCTCAGCCTTGCCAGCGGGACCATCGATCCCCCTGCGCTCCTCCTCGAAGCACGCTACATGTCGTTTTCGTCATGTTCGGGTCCCTTGCCGCGAAATGCATCGATGAAAGCCGAGGCCTTGCCCGGATCGAAGGTGTCGAGACGGAGCAACTTGGTCCATGCGGTGAGAATCACCGTTTTTCCCAGCCCCGGCAGTCGGGTGACAATTACTCCGTCCCATTTACCGCTATGCAGTTTTGCCCACCCTTTCAGCTGTCGCAACACAGACGGTGTCGGCTTTTCGTAGTAGATGACAATATCGCCATGCTCCAGCGAGTGCACCAACTTTTCCGGCGCTTGAGGTGTTTTGTAGAAACCCGGCTTGATCGGAACCGGGTCGTGGGGACCCGAGGTGGGCGGAGTCTGGCCATATTCCCACTTTTCACCGGGCTCCAGGTGATATCTGCCTTCAGATGGAAAGGTCTGCACGTCTTCCAGTGCTTTGTCGTCGGCCGGTACTTGCTTTGCAGGTACGGCTTCATGGGCCAGGGCGACGGTCACCGACAAGGTCACCAGTGTCAAGGACAAGATAAGCTTGGATGCCAGGCGGCCCATTCGGAGATGAAGCGAGTCGGCTGCTGATTCAAGCAGTCTAACGGCATCTTTCGCTAACAATGGTGGCATGATATCTCCTTATGGTATCTTCTGCTAACCTGCAATCGGGGTTCGACAACGCCCCCCGCCTGTACTGACGCAGACGTTACCTTCGGGCTTTGCCACTGACATGGCCGATTTCGATTTTCAGCACTTTCGTGGCCTGGCCCTTTTGCTCGATATACAGCTTGCCCTCTTCGATGAAATCAGGGCTGTATTTCTCCAAAAGCCACAGCAAGGCATCATGTCGCTCGGTTCCGCTGACTTCCGAGGCGACGCCAAAGGCAACGGCACTTTCGTACTCAGTGGCAAATTTATCCGGCAAAACCTTGGTGCCGCCAACAACGCAAAAGGAAGCCTTCGCATTATGCTCGATGTTGTCGAGTTTGTGGCCACTGAGAGCGCAGTGGAAATAGATCCCGTCGTTCTTATACACATAACTTAGCGGCACCCCGTAAGGTTGGCCGCCTGCATCGATTGTCGATAAGATGCCGTATTCACCTTTTTCCAGAATTGCTCTTGCCTCTTCGATTGTTATCTCTCTGTCACTTCTTCTGACATTTCGCATTTTAGCTTCCTCTTCCGGTTGGAGCCTGGCGGCAAAGGCCGCTGGAGCCTCTGGTTCACATCAAGTGTTCTTGGCGTATCTCTGCCGCACGAAGCCGATATGATCGCGGAGCACATAAAACTGGTCCGCGAACGACAAGGGCATTTTCATCTTATTCACCTCCGCTTCGATCTCGTCAAGCCGCTTCAGGAGCGAATCCAAATACTTTGACTTACTATTTGACAACATGTAGCCAAGAGGCTACAGTGTGCTCATGGTAGAAATTCGCAAAACCGAACTGTTTGCCAAATGGATTGATAACCTTTGCGACAGGCAAAGGCTCGCGTCCTTGTAAGGATTGAGCGCCTTGCCTCTGGAAACGCAGGGGACGTCAAGCCTGTCGGTGAAGGCATCTCGGAAATGCGGATCGACTACGGCCCCGGTTACCGGGTCTATTTCATAAAACGCGGCAGCGAAGTGATCATTCTCTTAGCCGGTGGCGACAAAGGCAGTCAAGCCAACGATATCAAGACCGCACTCCGCCTTGCACGCAATCTTTAGGAGTTGAAAATGCCAAAAACCGCTACCGGTCGCTATGATGTCGCTGAACACCTCCGGACTCCGGAGGAAATGGCAGCTTATCTTGAAGCAAGTCTCGAAGAGGCCAACGGCGATGCGGCTTTCATCGCCAAGGCTCTTGGCGACATAGCGCGCGCCAAAGGGATGTCTCAGGTTGCGCGCGATGCGGGCCTTTCCCGTGAAAGCCTGTACAAGGCGCTTTCCGGTGAACGAATCCCAGGATTCGATACAATTCTCAAAATCGTTGCGGCACTTGGTCTTAAACTGCACGCCGAAGCCCGGTAAGCCTTTTCAACGTGTCTGGCCGTCTAGCAAAGGCACAGGGGTCGAAAGGCACAGAAAGGCACAGGAAAGGCACAGGGTCGCGTCTGTACAAATTACAAATCAGGCTTTAGAGGTGATGCAAAGCTTCGGGGTATGGCAGAGCAAGTGCAGAAGTTGCTCAAAAAGTAAAATTTACAGACGCGACCCCGATTCCGCCAAGTCAAGCCTCGACCCCACGGGCCGCTCGTTCTGTTATGGGCTGCTCACGTATTGTGCGCCATATATAACTTTTCTCGACAATGCCCATAGAGTGTTGTCAAGCGTGCCGTAATGCTGGAACTCATCAAATTTCGACAGAATTTCTGAAGTTTTATTGTTTTTGACAACTCCCTGAATGCCTATACCAATTGTTCTTTCAGAATATTTTGAGCTGCCCTGCAGAGCTGTCTCAATATTTCCAACCCTGCCAGACACCACATAATCCGCCTTTGTGCAATCGGTCTCTACTATTAGTTTTGTTTCGGCCTCAATCTGCTTTTTAAATACGTCTGGGATTTGATTTCTTATATAGTCGATCGAATCTTGCTTAACATCTATAGGGTTTGATGTTTTAACGCCAGTTGTAGTAAAGGGTTCTATACAAACGGAGCCAGTCCTCCATTTTGCGCATCCAGATAACACGCCTGCAACAATGACAATCAGCACAATCCGTTTCATATCTCCCCCTCTTTGCATATCTCTGATCAACGCCAGGCTGAGCACCGGAGCGTTATGCTATTTCCACTTTCTGTCGGCTCTCATCATCCGCAGAGTGTGCTCCTGCCGTTGGTTGGCAGTTTGCCCTTATTTACTCTTGGCTGATCTCGGCCTATGATCAAACTTCCATCGGCTTATGTGGCCCTCACACTCTTTCACGTACATCTTCCAACTTAATCAACATGATCAACTGAGCTTTGGGCCAATAGGAATCTTATAATTTTATAAGCGTCCCCTTGTCATCGACTTATCAATCCTCCACAAACTCTCACCTGCTTCTATCGGCCTAGCCAGCTAAGTCAGCAGAGCCTTTGGGTCAACACGAATCTTATAATCTTATACGCGTACCTTGTTTCCTCCGTGCAGTTGACCCGTTCGGGCAGCTTTTCCGCCTGTAGATCTGGCCCCTTCAGTTATTTTTCAACCCTTTCTTATTTTTCTTCTTATTGGCATGGTAACATATTTCGGTCAACTCGCCGCCACCGTGGGTGTTCGGATGCAGCTTCAAGAGATACGGTTTTTTCTGTATAGTGGAAAAAATGAGTTTGTCGTTTTTGTCAAAAAGCTTTTCCCCGAAAATTCCCATCGTATATTTGTTGCAATTGACGAATTTTTTTTCAAGCCTATAAGCATAATTCGATACATCGACATCAATACCCTCTACTCTGGCGTCCCCGACTATGGCGTCCAGTGAATACGTATCGGTGGTTTTCGTCCAATATTCGATGTTACCGGACTTGTCACGCCTGAGACTTGCTTTGTCAAACTGTTCTTCGTCATTTCCGTTGGGGAAGGGAGTCCATTCTGATGAGAATGATGTGCTAACCCACATGCAAATAAATAATATTGTGGCAAAAACTTTAGTACACGGCATGATTAAACACATTATAGCTTTACTCATTATGTCCTCAGTCATTTATGGTCACTTAGTATTTATACTTAAGGCTAGTACCTTATCATTTTAGATCATTTAATGATTTTATATGTAAAGTGGTTGTTGGTCTTTGGTGGCGTCAATAAAATGATTCGTTGTAAAAGGCCAGCTTGAACTGTTTTTTTAAATCTCTTGCCAAAAGTGTTCGGACTGCCAACATTTAACCAATCGGAACCGTATAGGGATTTTAGTTCATAAACTCCAACTGGTTTCATGTCTATAATTCCTTGGGCATTTAGTAATTCTACGTTATTCAAACCTTCCATAGATAATATCTCCTTCTGTATTTCCATCGTTCAACGCTAAGCACAGCGGCTTGCCCGCTGTTGCGTCCTGGGCCGCCTTACTCATCAGCTTTTGTCAACTGCCTACTAGTCTCACAACTCTTCGATCCACTTCGTTTAGCTCAATCAGCTCTCATCCAATTTCGGCTGACTTCCTCGAACTCAAAAAACTCCTGCCTACATCGGCTAACCCAGCTCTCACCAGCTTCGCAATACTTCCATTTGCCCAGTGAGCTTCTGCCAACTTTCACTTTCCGAAATTCTGACGATGTTTAGCCAGCGGGAAACCGGTTCAGAGCCGGAGTTGTCAAGATATCAATGCCTGGCCCCATCCTGTAATCTTATATGAATGTACACTCGTCTTTGAAGGAAATCATCCCAATCAAATCGTTGTGGTAGTTTGCTATCCATTTGTATTTGAGTAAAACATTATTGGTGTCTGCAAACTCAACTATTTTTGATTTAATAATCATTCGATGTTCTTCTAGAATTCTCAGACTAGCTTCTTTTTGTATGAAAAATATTTTTCCAAGATAGTTAACAAACCATGGCCCGTCAAAGTCAATTTTATGATATTGATGGGTCTGCAGTGATAAAGTTATTAAGTTAGCATCTTCAATAATTTCATTTGCAATTGCGATACAAGGGTGTTTTGCAGTTTTTTCCAAGCTTACTGCTTCTACTAGGGCTGGACCATAAATAGTATGTTCACTTGCATAATGATAGCCAATAGCAACTCCGCCCCGACAGAATAAGTTCTCTAGAAGTAAACCCAACTGGAATTCAGCAAGTACAGACAGCATACACGCCAGCGCCAAGGGATGGAACTTAAGCGGAAACCAAAAGCATATATTATCGGAGAAAATTCGGTAGTCTAATCCAACATCAATTTGACGAGTGATATTTGCCATAGTCAGTGCATTAGCTATAGCCCTTTCAATTATTGGGATATATTTAATTCCTTTTGGATCACTCTGGATCATAGAACTGAAGCCCAATATATCAACAAATGCAACTATGGACTTATCCGCATATTTATTTTTTGACTTCTCACCATCTATAGTCTGATTTGAATAAAGCATCGAAATCTCTTTGAGGAACACAGAATTTAATGTTGGCGTATTCACAAGTTAACTCCTCTCTCCTGCTCTCTCAACTACGTATTGATAGGTATCCGTATATAAGTGACTTGTCACCTATATACGTAAACAGTGCCGTATATAAGTGAGCTGGCGGTCACCTATATACGTGGCTTCTCTCGTTTTCTATAGCACGAGCCGGTAACCGATATAGGTAACTTGTACTCCGTATCCTTGCCCTGCCGGTTCGGTCTGCTCGCACAATGCCCCGGCCTGCCGCCTACTCCCTCATTATTCGTTCCACCAGTGCCGTGTCATCCCGAATGGCGCCAAAACGGACCCGCCAGACCCGTTCCTCCGGATTCCAGCGCCCCCCGGCAGTTTTCAGCTTCTCCCGCAACGTCGTTTCAGTGTACGGCACGGCAACGGCAACCATGTCTGTGTCCCGGTAGCGGGGCGCCAACCTGGGCCGTCTGTCCACGATGATCTCGGCTGTCGTCAGGTTCTCCCCCGTCCGCTCATCATAACGGTACCGGACACAAACCAACGCAGCTCCAAACTGGGCCACCAGTCGCTTTGTCCCCTTATGTCCCGGCTTCAGGTGGCCATACGCCTTCATCTCCTTAAGCATGATTCCCTCTTCATTATCCATGGAATACTCTCCAGCTATATTCTCTTGGCGGATTCCAGGATCACGTCACCGAAACCCATACTGTACGATGCCCTTATGGTGATTGGGGTTCGCAGCGGCACCTCGGTTATGTACAATAGCTTCGCGTCCTCTTCATCCTCAGGGGAAAAGGGGGCGCCAGGTTCAGAATGCAGGAAAAAGTCACCTGATAATACGCCGCATTCAGGGCAGCGTTTGCCCGTCTACTCCTACGAGGCTCGCCAACGGCTCTGGATGTTAAAATTCGCCCAATAAGATCGCACTATATTATGTGTCCTAATCCAAGTCAAAGGGAATGAGCGTCCTGAAGGGAAGGACGAAACGGTAACGCCTGCCGGTTGACCCGCATCAGGTGGTCATTTGCCATCACATATATTGCACTGACGCAACACATTGTGTAGAATGCAACTCTATGGATGCGACCCTCGTCTTCGCCAGAAAAGAAGTTTATGGTTCAGGATTGATAGTCGAGGCTGTCATCTGGCAGTTGCCTGAACGGACTGGTGAGCGCCCCCATGGCCTTAAATATCGCCTTTATTGCGGTCGCAGCGGCCAATGCATCGTGCGCTATGACAACGAAACCGGCAAAGGTGACCACGTTCACTATGGCGACACTGAGAAGCCTTACCACTTTTCATCATTTCAACGTCTCATCCGGGATTTTTATAGTGACATAGAACGACTGACGGGAGAACGTCCATGACTAAAGCTATAATCGGCATAGCAAACTTCAGAGAAACCGAACGTAATTTACTGGCTGTTGCTGCACGTATAGACAAAGGTGAACGACTTCCTAACGCTGACTATCAATTGAATTTTGCCTCTGCGTCGCAACTTTTTACCGAACTCACTCCCAAAAGACTGGAGCTTCTTGATACGTTAAAAAGAACAGGCCCACAGTCGGTTTACCGGCTTGCAAAGACCCTGCGACGTAATTACAGCAATGTGCATGGTTCAGTCGTGAGTTTAATAGAATTGGGTCTAATTGCTAAGGACGCAAATGATAAGGTTTATGTCCCTTGGGACGACGTCGAAATACATGTTTCTCTTTCAGGGTCAATAGCTGCGTAAACAGGAACCAGTTTGGCGGCCTACCGTGGACCCCAACTGGAATCTGTGCTATTAGTTTCCTGCCATGACACCAGGCGAACTTCTTTTCTTCATGAGGTGACTGGAATGTACGAAGAGATGTATGAAGAGAGCATGAAGGCTGATGCGGTATTATTCGAACTGCCGAAGTGGATCTCGTGCGCGCCTTTCGAGGAATTCCTCGGGATGCGGATCGAGGAGGCTAAGGACGGACGGGCGGTACTGTCCATGCCTTTCAAACTGAAGCTGGCTCAGGGGAAGGGGCTGATGCACGGGGGAGCGGTCACCGCCCTCGCCGACACGGCGGTTGCGATTGCGATCAAGAGTATCGTGCCGGAAGGTACTGACTTCGTGACGGTGGAACTGAACCTGAAGTTCCTGGCGGCGGTAAAGGAAGGGACGGTCCGCGCCGAGGCCAGGGCCATTCCGCAAAACGAAAGGAAAATTGCCGGTGAAGCGGACATCTTCAACGGCGAGACGAAAGTCGCTGAGTTCCGCGCTTTCTTTATCATCAAGAGAAAAGCCTGACTGTAACTACCTCGCTGCCTCACCAAATCCCATCCCTGCATAACTCCTGCGCTGACAGACACTGCGACAATCGATTGCTCACCCGTCCACCTTGTCCCCTTTAAGGGGTCGGCCGTTGTGCGTCCGTAAAGAGAACCGGACGCGGGAGCGTCCCTGCAATGTGTTCCCACGCTGGAGCGTAGGAACAATTAAATACTTGATTCATCTGCATGCAGTCCTCACCCATCCCCCTCCTGACCTCCCCCTTGAAGGGGGAGGGACGCCAAATGCAACGGACGCTGCCATTTTTGTGCCGCAGTGTTGACAGCATTACAATCCACGATAGATTTAGTAATCCTAATTATACTAACCTAACTATTTTATTCATCTCACCGCCTTACACACATTCATTAGATGACCCGCGTGGTTTCCACCACGCGACATAGCTAGGCTGCAACCGGACTTCGCCGATAATGCTGCATTTGTCCAGAGTCGACCATCTACCCGGCCGAATCGGCCGATGAACCCAGAGAACTGTTCATGATCTCACACGCCCTGACCATTATAATTAACGAGCTAAACAAGCACCTGAACGACGTGTACGGGGTAACCGATACGGCCCGCCTGGGGAACATCTCGGATATCTTCGCCACGGGCTCCGGCGGAGGCTCCGTCTCCAGGGACTTCCTCTATCTTTCGGCCGTGAACCTCAAGGAAGAGAAAACGCTGAAGAACGTCCCCAATTACGTGAGAAACGACGTCACCCTCAAGGCGAGCTTTGAAAACCCGCCAGTGTTCATAAATTTCCTCGTCCTGATGACGGCCACTCACACCGATTACACCAACGCGCTCTCGGTGCTGTCGAGGGCGATTCGCTTCTTCCAGTTCAAGAATCTCTTCACCGAGGACAACGTCGACCCGGCATCCATCACGACCTCGCGTGTCCCCATCAACCCGTTAGACCAGTTGGAGACTTTCAAGCTGATCTTCGAGATCTACTCCCCTACCCTGGAGGAAGTGAATCACCTTTGGGGGACGCTGGGCGGGAAACAGTATCCCTTCGTCCTGTACGTGATGAGGATGCTGGACCTGAAGTTCAGGTTCGTCGAGAGAGAGGAACCGCTTATCCAGGAGATAGTACGGAACATTCATCACAAGCCTGCGGTCAGTTAGACAATCAAATCAACCAAAACCATTTGCCACAGAGAAAATCTGAGAACGTCTCTTAGGGGTAAACCAAAATCCTTGCTTCGGTTTGCTTCGATTTTCTCTGTGCCTCTGTGGCTAACGGTTTCAAATGTACAAGGAGGGAAACACTATGGCCACACTGTACAAGACACCTGGAGTCTACATCGAAGAGATCCCCAAGTTCCCTCCTTCCATTGCTCCGGTCGAGACGGCCATACCGGCTTTCATCGGCTACACCGAAAAGGCGGACGACCAGACTCCAGGGGACCTGACCCTGAAGCCGACTCGGATCTCCTCGCTGGTCGAGTACGAGAAGTATTTCGGCGGACCGCAGAAAGAGGAAGTGGTCAACGTCGCCGTCGAGGAAACGCAGGAAGGCGGCGTGACGGTGGCGCTGAAGGCAACCGCCACGGTCCCGGAAGGAACGCGCTCGAAACACATCATGTACTACGCTCTGCAACTGTTCTTCGCCAACGGCGGCGGACCCTGCTACATCGTCTCGGTTGCCCCCTACCTCGGGACTTTCGGCAGCGTCCCCGCACAATCCGACTTGAAGAACGGCCTCGACACGCTGGTCAAGAAGGACGAGCCGACGCTGATCGTTTTCCCGGAGGCGCAGAGTCTAACCATAGGTAATTTCAAACTACTTCTTGACGAGGCGCTCGCCCAGTGCGCCGAGTTGAAGGACCGCTTCGTCATCATGGATGTCCACGGCGACACCATCTCCATGTCGGACCCCAATGCGAACCTGCTCAACGCTATTGGTAAATTCAGGAACCAGGGCATCACCATCAAGAACCTGAAATACGGCGCAGCCTACGCTCCTAACATCGACACCGTCCTGGATTTCGCCTACGACGAGACCAAGGCCGACGTTGTGATAACCACCAACGGCGTCGCGGCTCCCGCTGTGAAGCTGGACACGCTGAAAGCGTCGAACAACCGCGTCTACGAGCAGGCGAAGGCGGCAATCGGTGACGCCGCATGCAGGATGCCTCCCTCCCCAGCCATGGCCGGGATTTACGCCGCCGTCGACAACAGCCGCGGCGTCTGGAAGGCGCCTGCCAACATCGGAGTCAGCGCCGTGATCCAGCCGAGCATCGACTTCTCGAACGTCGAGCAGGATCAGATGAACGTGGACCCCGTGGCGGGCCTGTCGATCAACGCCATCCGCGCCTTCACCGGCAAGGGGACGCTGGTCTGGGGAGCGCGCACGCTCGCCGGCAACGACAACGAGTGGCGCTACGTCAACGTGCGCCGGCTTTTCAACTTCATCGAGGAGTCGTGCAAGAAGGCGACGGAGCCGTTCGTCTTCGAACCGAACGACGCCAACACCTGGGTGCGCGTGCAGGGGATGGTGGAGAACTTCCTGTCGGTGCTCTGGAGACAGGGTGCGCTGCAAGGGGTCAAGCCGGAGCATGCCTATTTCGTCGCAGTCGGACTCGGCAAGACCATGACCGCGCTCGACATCCTCGAAGGTCGCATGATCATCGAGGTCGGCCTGGCGGCGGTTCGCCCGGCGGAATTCATCATATTCAGGTTCTCCCACAAGATGGCGGAATCGTAATCCTGAAAATCTCACATGGCGGGTTTTTCACCCATCCCCACCCTGTCCCTCCCCTTGAAGGGGAGGGAACGTAAGGCCGGGATTTCGGATGTTACTCAGAAAAACCGTGCAACTGCACACTAGATAAAGGAGAACGACATGGCGCAAGAGTACCCATTACCGCGATTCCATTTCCAGGTCGATTGGGGCGGGGCCAAGATCAGCTTCACGGAGGTCACGGGCCTTGTCATGGAGCGAGAGAAGATAGAGTACAGGCACAGCGACAGCAAGGATTTCTCGAAGATCGCCTCGCCGGGACTGTACAAGATCAGCAACATCATCATGAAGCGCGGCAAGTTCGAGGGGGACTTCGACTACAACAAGTGGCTGGACGACATCGCCAACGAGCGGGTCGAGGGGCGGCGCGACGTGATCATCCGTCTGCTGAACGAGAAGCATCAGCCGGTGGCTGCCTGGGCGGCGACGCGCTGCTTCCCGGTGAAGGTGAGCGCCCCGGACCTCAAGTCCGACGCCAACGAGGCCGCCATCGAGACGCTTGAAGTGGCCCACGAAGGGCTGAGACTGATGAAGGTCTAAGGGCTACGTCATGACCGACTATTACCCGCCGTGGGGATTCTACTACAGGGTCGAATTCGGCATCAGCAAGAACAAGAACGACGCCCGGTTTCAGGTGGTGTCTGGATTGTCGGTCGAATACGACACGGAGGATTACCGGGAGGGAGGCGAGAACCGGTTCGTCCACAAGCTTCCCGTGCGGACCAAGTACGCCGACCTCGTCATGAAGCGCGGCATGCTGACCGGGTCCGAGGTGATCGACTGGTTCCTTGCCGCTTTCAGGGATCGGGAGTTCAAGCCGACCGACCTGAACGTGATCCTGATGAACGAGAAGAGCGAGCCGCTGCGGACCTGGAAGGTGGCCGGCGCCATACCCAGGAAGTGGTCGGTGAGCGATTTGAATGCGAACGAGAACTCGTTTCTCATCGAGACGATGGAGCTGACGTATCGGTATTTTACGGTGCAGTGATAAGCATTTAAACCTTTAAGCCTTTATCGCAGAGAACGCGGAGTACCGCGGAGAACGCAGAGAAAGACGAACCTTTAAACGGGTTTAAAAACCTTAGGATTTCCCCGCGTTCTCGGCACGCAGTCTCAGCGTTCTCAGCGTAACAGCTTTTCTAGGGTTCCCTCAGAGCTAACAGGCACCCTCACCCCTGCCCTCTCCCGGCGGGCGAGGGAGAGTTGACGCAATGTGGGGAAAGGAGAGGGTAAAGTGACGGAGCCGCTATGCCACTGGAGATCAAAGAGTTGCATATCAAGGTGGCGGTGACTTCCGGGCCTCCGAAACCTCCTGCTGCCTCCGGCGACGGCGACGCGAGGGACGCCATCGTGGCTGAGTGCGTCGAACAGGTGATGCACATCCTGCGGAACAAGACGGAGCGCTGATGGCCGACAACGGCAAACTGGAAAAATTGCTGATCCTTGCTTTCGAGAGCTCCGAGGACGCGGAACGCGGAACCAGGAAGGAGGCGAAGGAGTCCTTCGAGTCCCTGATCAACCCGGAGTCGTACACCCTGGAATACAAGGTGAAGACGTCGGACGGACAGGGCCAGGGGACCAGCGGCGCACAGGCGAAGTTCGAGTACACGCTCCCCGAGGAGCTGACCTTCGAGTTCCTCTTCGACAACACGGGGATCATCGACGGCAAACCGAACAAGGACGGCGTGGCCGACGAGGTGGACCGCTTCCGCAAGATGCTGACCGAATACAAGGGGAACTCCCACGAGCCGTACCACCTGAAGCTCGTCTGGGGGAACCTCGTCTTCACCGGAAGGGCGATCGAACTCTCCCTCACGCACAAGCTGTTCAACTCGGACGGCAAGCCGATCCGCACCGTTGCCAAGGTTAAGTTCAAGAAGAGCGTCGAGGATAAGAAGCGGGCCCGGAAGGAGAACAAGTCCTCCGTCGACCTGACGCACCTGCGCAAGGTCAAGGGGGGCGACACGCTGCCGCTTCTTTGCTACCGCATCTACGGGGATCCGAAGTACTACCTCCAGGTGGCACGCGTGAACGGGCTGACCAATTTCCGCGTGCTCAAGCCGGGGACGGACCTGGTGTTCCCGCCCATCGACAAGAAGGCGGGGGCATTGTGAGCAGCGAATCGACCATCCCTACCCCAGCCACACCGGACGTCTGCACGGTCGCGGTGATGGTCGACGGCGCGGAGATTCCGGGCGAGTTCCATGTCCTCTCCCTCGCGGTCAGCAAGGAAGTGAACCGGATCCCGTCCGCGACCCTAACGCTGCGCGACGGCGAGGCGTCGAAGGCGACCTTTCTCGCCAGCAACAGCGACTTTTTCATCCCGGGCAAAAAGATCGAGATACGGCTCGGATACCGCTCGCAGAACGACCCGGTGTTCAAGGGGATCGTGGTGAAGCACGGCATCAGCATCCGCAAGAGCGGGAGCGTGCTGAGCATCGAGTGTCGTGACGAGGCGGTGAAGATGAGCTGCGGCGAAAGAAGCCGCTACTTCACCGACATGAAAGACAGCGACATCATGGAGCAGATCCTCGACTCGTACAAGCTCGGCAAGGACGTGAAGGCTACGAAGCCGGACCTGAAGGAGGTCACGCAGTTCAACTCCACCGACTGGGATTTCCTCCTCTGCCGCGCCGAGGCGAACGGGCAGGTGGTGATCGCCAGCGACGGCAAGGTGACTGTGACCACGCCCGCCTCCGGCGACGAGCCGATACTCACCGTCGGTTTCGGCAGCACGCTGCTGGAACTGGACGCGGAGATAGACGCCCGCAGGCAGAGCAAGGGGATCGTGGCCCGGAGCTGGAGCGCCACTGACCAGGACGTGCTGGAAGCGGAGGCGAAAGAGCCCCCCAAATCGGAGGCGGGCAATATCGCGCCGGCCACCCTGGCCGATGTCATCGGGGGGGAAGCGCACCAGATGAGGCACGGCGGCAGGCTGACGCAGCCCGAGTTGCAGGCGTGGGCGGACGGCAGGCTCCTGAAGGAGCGACTGGCGAAGGTGAGAGGCAGGGCCAAGTTCCAGGGATTCGCCGGGGTGACGCCGGGAAAGATCATAGAGGTGACGGGGATAGGCGAGCGCTTCGCCGGGAAGCTCTACGTCTCGGGCGTGCGCCACGAGGTGAACAACGGGAACTGGAAAACCGACGTGCAGTTCGGGCTGAGCACGGAGACCTTCGCGCAGGCGTACGACCTTCGTCCCATGCCGGCGGAGGGGTTGCTGCCGGCGGTAAGCGGCCTGCAGATGGGCGTGGTCACCGTGCTGGAGAAGGATCCCCTGGGAGAGGACCGGATCAAGGTGCGGCTGCCGCTGGTGAGCAAGAAGGAAGAAGGGGTCTGGGCGCGCCTGGCCACGCTGGACGCGGGGAAGCAGCGCGGCACCTTTTTCCGTCCCGAGCTCGGAGACGAGGTTGTGATCGGGTTTCTGTGGGACGATCCGCGGCATCCGGTGGTGCTCGGCATGTGCCACAGTAGCGCCAAGCCGGCGCCGGAGGCGGCAAAGAACAAGAACCACCGCAAGGGGTTTGTCAGCCGGGAAAAGCTGAAGTTCATCTTCGACGACCAGAAGAAGGTCGTGCTGCTGGAGACGCCAGGTGGCAACAGGGTGACGCTGTCCGAGGAAGCCAAGGGGATAGTCATCAAGGATCAGAATGGCAACAAGATCACCATGGACAAGGAAGGGATAAAGATAGAGAGCAGCAAGAACCTGACGCTGAAGGCGGCCAAGGACATCAGGATCGAGAGCGGCGCCAACCTGGACGTGAAGGCGCAGGCGTCGCTGACGGCCGCGGGATCGACCAGCGCGGAGATCTCCGGCGCCAGCACCACGGTGAAGGGGAGCGCGAAGACCGTGATACAGGGCGGCATCGTGCAGATCAATTAACTCCGTTATTGCTTTCCTTAACGCCAACTCCCCCTCGCCCTCCGGGAGAGGGTCGGGGTGAGGGAGGCTTTCTGGTCACTAACTGGGCCGCGGATTGCCTTCGTGGCTACGCCCTCACCCGGCCTTCGGCCACCCTCTCCCGGAGGGCGAGGGGATTGGTGGAAGATCATTTCCTGGTTCCCAAGCTCCAGCTTGGGAACCGAACGGGCCGCAAAGCTCCAGCTTTGCATTTTGAGGAAGCGAAGCTTCGGGTTGCAGTGCGTTCCCAAGCAGGAGCTTGGGAACGAGCGGAAAAACCGGACGCGGGAGCGTCCTGGGACGTGTCCCCACGCTGGAGCGTAGGAACAATGTAAAGGTCTAAGGACAACCCGTTGCGCTGGCGGATTCACTTCGTGGCAACGCCCTCACCCGGCCTTCGGCCACCCTCTCCCGGAGGGCGAGGGTAACAAGAAACAGTCTTCCGCCCACCCTCCCTCGCCCTCCGGGAGAGGGCCGGGGTGAGGGAAGGTCTTTGAGGGTGAGCTAGGCAACGGCAGTAGCTACAAAGGGGATCTTTATGCTTCCGGCTGCTCGCATTACGGATTTGATCGTCAGCACGGCGACGTCTGGGGTTCCCACTCCGATCATCCCGCCGGGGGCGCTGACTGTGCTGATCGGCGGACTCCCCGCGGCACGGGTCGGCGACAGCTGCGGCGCCGACGTGATCGTGAAGGGGTCGGCGACGGTCTTTATCGGCGGGATGCCGGCCGCCAGAATCGCGGATCTGACCGCGGGGGGCGGCGTGGTCTTGCCCCCGGGGGCGCTGACCGTCCTGATCGGAGGGTGACTCTTCATGGAACGTGACTTCCTCGGTCGCGGGTGGTCCTTCCCCCCGACCTTCGACAACGCCCTCCCCGGCGTGAAGATGCTGGAGCAGGAGGAGGACATCGTCGCGAGCCTCCAGGCGCTGATGACCACCGCCCAGGGGGAGCGCGTCATGCTGCCGCAGTACGGCTGCAACATGGACGAGCTGGTCTTCGAAAGCCTCGACACCAGGATGAAGACGCTGATGGCGGACAAGATCGAGACGGCCATCCTGTACCACGAGCCGCGCATCGATCTCGAGAACGTCTTCCTGGACGATACCCGCGAACTGGAAGGGGTGGTCCTGATCAACGTCGTCTACCGAGTCAGATCGACCAACTCCCGTTTCAATTTCGTTTTCCCCTACTACAAGCTCGAAGGCACGGACGTGAACATCGCGGCGACGGTGAACCTCCTGCCGGAGAACGATTAGGTTTCCCTATGAGCTCTTCCACCGACTGCACACAGAACAGGGACGCGCTGAGGCTGGTCCGCGAAGGGACCAGCCAGGAGCAGCGGCTTGTCCCGGCGCTCGATCCGTCCTACGCGCCGGTGGACGGGCGGAGCGTCGCGCACGGGATGCTGTTCGGCCAGGCTTACTGCGCGTTTCTCAAATACTTCAACATGGACAACGTAGAGGACGGCGTCTGGAAGCCGTTCTTCGACAGGGACGTCTCGGTGCAACTGGCCGTGGCGGCCGTCCAGGACGTGGAATATTACAAGAGCCAGGTGAAGGGGTTCTTCGACTTCCTGAGGGATCTCGGCGCGGGCTCGGATGAGACGGAGGCCAGGAAGAATCTCGGCTATCTCTTCGGCAGCGCCGGCACCCTCGCCAGGGAACTGGATCGCCTGAAGGAAGGGCTGCCGCCGGATATCGCGCTTAAGTCGGTGCTGCGGAACCTGATCACCGGCGGCCTCGCTCCGGCGTTCGGGAAGCTCGTCGCCTACTACAAGGCGGACCTCGCCATCCTCCCCGAGGCGGACCGGCTGATCGCCGACGTCGAGCCGGGACTGGTGATCCTGGCAAGCCCCACCGTCCCCTTCAGCGCCGTCTACCAGGCGGGCCTCTCCAAGGACTGGATCACGGACGGCTCCGCCGACTGGAACGCCTACACCACCGCCATCGCGGCCGATCCCTCCGCCTACGGCTCCGCGCTCGGCGTCAACGCCCGCATCAACCACATCGCCACCCACAACCTCTTCACCTCGATATTCGACCAGTTGCTGAAGGTCTATGCCCGGACCGTGAGCGAGGGGAGCCGCGCCTTAGAGGCGACGCTGACCGACCGCGACGACCACGAACCGCACTACGCCCTCTTCCTCGCCTTCCTGCGCCTCTTCAGCTACGCCCGCACCGAGCTGAACACCCTCACCGGACGCCACCTCGACTTCTACTACCGGGAGGTGCTGAGGCTCAGGGAAAAGAGCGCGCAGCCGGGGCACGCGCACCTTCTGGTGGAACTGGCGAAGCGCGCCCCCACCCACCTGCTGGTGAAGGGTGAACTCTTCAAGGCGGGAAAGGACGGTCTGGGCAAGGACGCGTTCTTTGCCAACGACCGGGATTTCGTGGCGAACCAGGCGCAGGTGGCCGGATTGAAGAGCGTGTACCGGCACGGCGACGAAAAGGTCGGCGCCGACGCGCCAAGCGATTCTCACCAGGGAAGGGTCTTCGCCTCGCCGGTCGCCAACTCCGCCGACGGCCTGGGGGGGGAACTCACCAGCGAGGACAAGTCCTGGCATCCCTTCCACAACAAGCGGTACAAGGACGGGGTGCTGGACAAGATAGACATGCCGCGGGCGGAGATCGGTTTCGCCATCGCCTCGCACCACCTGTTCCTGGCCCAGGGAGACCGGAGCGTCACGGCCGTCTTCAAGCTGCAGTCGCCGCTGGCCGGCTACTTCAATAGCGGCGTGACCTGCTCGTTCACCTCCGGAAAGGGGTGGATCACCAAGGAGGCGACCACATTCGTCGGCGACGGCAACGTGCTGCTGCTCAAGATCCGGCTGGACGGGACCGACCCCGCCGTCGTCCCCTATTCCGCAGAGATCCACGGCTACAACTTCACCACGGACCTCCCCGTCATGCTGGTGAAGCTGAAGCAGTCGGAAAATACGAAGTACCTCTATCCCAACCTGGAGCAGGTGCGGATATCGTCGATAGACCTGACGGTGGACGTGAAGCAGTTGAAAATGGGGGCTCTCTCCAACGACTTCGGGCCGGTCAATCCCTCCAAGCCGTTCCAGCCCTTCGGCGCCAGCCCGGTCAAGAACGGCGCGTTCGTCATCGGCTCGAAGGAACTGTTCCAGAAGAACTTGACCTCCGCCGCGGCCAACGTGCAGTGGCAAAGCTCCCCCGCCCCTTTCGGCGGCAAATCCGTCAACGCGGTAACCGAGTACCTGCAGGGTGGTGTCTGGCACCAGTATCCCGGCAACGTCCAGACGAGCGTCACCGGGACCGCTTTCGCGCTCCTCGGGGCGAACCCCTCACCGGACGCGGCGCCGTTTGCCGATGCCCCGGACCCGGCGGAGAACGAGCAGTACCAGAGTTCGGCGAGAAACGGTTTCGTCCGGCTGAGGCTGGACAACGACTTCGGGCAGAGCGAGTACGAGCAGGCGCTCATCGACTACATCAAGCGCGTCACCAACGCCGACCCCAACGACGACGGCACGAAGCCCGTCCCCCCTGCCGGCCCCTTCGTGACCGAGCTGACGCTGGATTACAGCTCCAAGCAGACCATAGCGCTGAATGCGGCGAACCAGGCGGGGTTCGAGGCTCGGCAGGCCCGTTACTTCCACCTGGCGCCCTTCGGTGCGGCCGAGCAGCATCCCTACCTGAAGCCGATCGAGGATTTCACCGACCCGTCCATCTACCTCCTGCCGCAGTTGAGGCACGTGAACCGCGACGACCCGAAGACCCCGCAGAAGCAGCCGGTCCCCCACGAGGCCGAATTGTACATTGGGGTCACCGACCTGGTCCCCCCCCAGAACCTCGCCCTCCTGTTCCAGGTCGCCGACGGCACGGCGGACCCGCTTTCCACCAAGCCGGTCCCGCACATCAACTGGAGCTACCTGCGCGATAACGAGTGGATCCCCTTCGCCAAGGACGGCGTGGTGGATGGGACGGGGGAGTTGCTGAATTCCGGGATCGTCACCTTCTCCGTGCCGCGCGACGCGAGCAGCGACAACACCGTCCTTCCGGCCGAGATGCACTGGATCCGTGGGGCGGTGGCGGAGAAGAGCGATTCCGTCTGCCGCCTGATCATGGTGGCGGCGCAGGCGCTTTCGGCCACCTTCAGCAACCGCGACAACGACCCGGCCTTCATGGCGAAGACGCTCCCGCCCGGCGCCATAGCCAAGCTGGACACGCCCGACGCCGACGTGAAGAAGATCAGCCAGCCCTTCGCCGGGTTCGGCGGGAAGGGAAAGGAAGCGCCGACCGCCTTCTACACGCGGATAGCCGAGAGGCTGCGGCACAAGGACCGGGCCATCGCCCAGTGGGATTACGAACGGCTGGTGCTTGAGGCGTTCCCGCGGATCTACCGGGCCAAGTGCCTGAACCACACGCAGTACGAGCCGGACGAGACCGGCGCGGGGATCTACCGCGAGCTCGCCCCCGGCCACGTCACCGTGGTCACCATCCCCGACCAGCAGTTCCACAACCTGCGCGACCCGTTCAGGCCCTGCACCAGCCTCGGGGTGTTGCAGGAGATCGACTCCTTCCTGCGCAAGCGCCTCTCCTGTTTCGTGACGCTGCACGTCAAGAACCCGCAGTACGAGGAGGTGCAGGTAAAGTGCAAGATCCGCTTCCTGAAAGGTGTGGATGAGGGCTTTTACCTGGGGAAGGTGAAGGAGGCGATCACCCGCTTCCTCGCCCCCTGGGCCTTCCCCGGCGGCGGGAGCCCGACCTTCGGCGGCAGGATCCTGAAGTCGGTGCTGATCGATTTCGTGGAGGAACTCCCATACGTCGACTGCGTCACCGATTTCCGCCTCTTCCATACCTTCGACGACGACAACGGCATGCGGCAAACGGAGGAGGCGGACGAGGTGACGGGCTCCAAGGCGGTCTCCATCCTGGTCTCGGCGAGAAAGCATGTCGTGGAAGCCATCAACCCCGCGGAAGAAGACGCTCCGTGGGAAAGGTGCCGGTGCGAAGCATGACCCAGTCCTCCCCCACCATAGAGAAGCAGCCGAAGCTGACGCCGGCGGAGGATTTCTACCGTCTGCGCAAGGACGGGATCGGCTTCATCGAGCAGATGGGAAGCAGCCTCTGGACCGATTACAACGAGAGCGATTCCGGCATCGCCATCCACGAGGCCCTCTGCTACGCCATCACCGATCTCGCCTACCGGATCGGCTGGGACATCGCGGACCTGCTGACCGCCTCGCCCCCCGCGCCGGTCGCCAATCCCTACCCGGACCAGACCTTCTTCCAGGCGAGGGAGATACTGACCGTCAACCCGTGGACGCCGGAGGACTTCAGCCGGCTCCTCATCGACCTCGACACGGTGCGCAACGCCTGGGTCTTCTGCAAAGAGTGCGTCTGCGAGACCTCGTGGTACGCCTGGTGCGACAAGGAGCAGGGGCTCGTTCTCTCCTACCAGCCGCCGGACCTCCACCTCGGGGTGAGGGAATCAATCGCGGCAGGAATGCCGCTCCTACATGAGACGTCGGACGTCCCCCTCGCCCTCCGGGAGAGGGCCGGGGTGAGGGCGCCGGTCGCGGCAGGAACGTCGGAACCCATCGCGGCAGGAATGCCGCTCCTACATGCGGGTGTCAGAGAGGTCTGGCCGCTGGGGCTTTACGAGGCGCTGCTGGAGCTGGAGAGCGATCCGGACACGGGGGACCTGAACGACCGGAAGATCGAGGCGAAATCGCTCTTCGAGGACGCGGGGGGGACGCATCCCGTGACGGTGGAGCTCCGCTTCCGGGAGGCCGCGCTCTCCGACCGCGAAGAGTGGTCCCGGTTCCTCGACACCGACGACGCCTTCGCGCAGCGTAACGGCCAGTCCTTCAACCTGAAGCTCATCCGCCTCGGCGCGACCAAAAACTACGACGTCCTGAGCGACCCGAACCTGGACGACGCGGGGCGGGACAGCTACCTGCACGGACACTGGCGCAACATCTTCTTCCTCACCTTCGAGATCGAGCTGCTCCCCTCCGGACTGAAGATCGTGCTGCGCGACGCGGCCTTGCGGCTCTTCGGCAGCACCGCGTCGAGGGACGCCGTCACCGTCGGGGAACTTAAAGCGTTCCTCGAAGAGCGCGCACCGAACGGCCTGATCCAGCGTTACCGCAGGAAGGAGAGGCAAAAGGCCGCCGCCGTGGATAGCGCCAAGACAGCGCTGTCGTCGCACCGCAACCTGGACGAGGATTTCTGCCGGGTGAAGGTGATCGGGATCGAGGAGGTCGCCGTCTGCGCCGACGTCGAGGTGACGCCGGAGGCGGACATCGAGCGGGTGCAGGCGCAGATCTGGTTCGAGATGGAGAACTACTTCAACCCGCCGGTCCCCTTCTACTCGCTCCAGGAGATGATGGACCAGGGCATCCCGGTCGAGGAGATCTTCAACGGCCCGGAGCTGGAGAGCGGCTTCCTGAAAAGCGCGGACCTGGCCGCCGCCTCGCTGAAGCCGGTCCTGTGCGTTTCGGACCTGATCAACAGGCTGATGGAGATCGAGGGGGTCATCGCGGTCAACCAGCTGCAGATGACCAAGTACGACGCCGAGGGGAACGTGGTGAAGGGGGCCGCCGACCCGACCTGGACCGCCGACGGCAAACCTGTCTTCGACCCGAACAAGGTCAACGCCTCGTGGCTCCTCTACCTGGCGAAACAGCACCAGCCGAGACTGTACCGAAACGCCTCGCGCTTTCTCTTCTACAAGAACGGGCTCCCCTTCCTCCCGAGGATGGACGAGGCGCTCGACACCCTCACCCAGTTGCGCGGCGAGGCGGAGCGCTCGAAGATACGGAACGCGCCGAAGGACCTCCCCGCCCCTGTCGGCAAGAACCGGCAGATCGAGGATTACTTCCCGGTCCAGTACGGCTTCCCGCTCACCTACGGCATCGGCCCGGACCAGCTCCCCTCGCACGCCTCGGCGCCGCGCCGGGCGCAGGCGAGGCAGTTGAAGGCATACCTGATGGTCTTCGAGCAGATCCTCGGCAACGCCTTCGCCCAGCTCGCCCATGTCGCGGATCTCTTCTCCCTGGACACCGGCGTGAGCCGCACCTATTTCGTCAAAAAGTTCACCGAGGATCTGATCCAGGGATACGCCGACCTGGTCAAGGTCGAGCTGGACCAGGCGAAGCTGGAGGCGATGGCGGAGACGCCGCAGGAGTTCCTGCAGCGCCGCAACCGTTTTCTGGACCACCTGCTGGCGCGCTTCGGCGAGCAGTACACCGAGTTCACCATCCTGCTGTCGAAGCTCCTGGGGCAGAAGGTGGCGCTGGACCGCCTGATCAAGGACAAGATCGCCTTCCTCAAGGCCTACCCGCAGGTGAGCCACGACCGCGGCAAGGCCTTCGACTACCGGCACAACCCCTGCGCCCCCGACAACCAGGCCGGCGTGGCGAAGCGGATCGCCCTGCTCCTCGGGGACCCGGACCAGCGGATGATCGTGGTGGAGCACCTGCTTCTGCGTCCCAAGTTCCCGGGGGACGCGCTCTACCCCGCCTGCACCGAGGGGGCCTGCGCCACCTGCGGGGCGGAGGACCCGTACTCCTTCCGGCTCACCTTCGTCATGCCCGGTTGGACCGAACCATTCAACACCGACCTGCAGATGCGCGACTTCGCCGACCGCACCATCAGGGAAGAGATTCCGGCGCACCTGGTCGGCAAGATCTGCTGGGTCGGCAACGACGGCTTTGTCGAGGACCTTTGCGAGCCGGTGGTGACCGAGCTGGCGCTCCTGCTGGAAGAGAAAGGGAAGACCGCGGGCGGGGTCAGGCCGACGCACGACGAGGCCTGCACATGCGCGGCGGCGATCTACCCCGCCTTCTCCGCCGTGTTCAAGCAGTGGTACCAGGACAACATGCTGGAGCACCTGCACCCCGACGCCCTGGAGATGCAGTTGGAGGTGGAGTTCAGCACCAAGATCCAGCCGGGGACGATAAGCTGCGCGGTATCGCTCACTGACGACTTTCCCCTCTGGAGCGAGGTGATAACGGTGATGGTGCAGTATTTCACCGGGATCGCGCTGCACGGATTCCAGTTCGATCGCTTCCAGGCGGCCTGGTGCAAGTGGCTGGAGGTCAACGCCCCCTTCGACTGGACCGAGGAGCGCCTGCAGGAGCGGGTGGAGGAGATCCTGGCGCAGAACCTGGCGGCCGCCTCCGACGCCAGGCACACGAAGGAGTTCCTGCTCTGCACATGCGCCCACAGGATCGTCAACGCCTACGGCAGCGAGTTCTACGACTGGATGGAGGGGCTGTTCCGGTCCGGTAACTTCAGCGTCGACATCGCCCTCCCCACCTTCCCGGTCGACCTCTCCTCCTGCGCGGGGCTCACCTTCCAGGGGGGGACGGAGGACAGGATCAGGGCGCTCCTGGAGGACCGGTACGGCGCCTACAGGGAGGTCTCCTATCGTCTCTGGGTGGTGGTCGGCCTGCTTAGCGACCTCAGCAACACTTACCCGGCCGCAACGCTGCACGACTGCGACGAAGGCAACGATAAAAACCCGGTACGCCTGGGGAAAACAGCTTTAGGAAGCTGACGGAGTGCTCTGCCATGAAACCTTCACAAGATAATTTCCCCGTCTTCGAGGCAAACCAGGTGCTCTCCTTTTCGCACCTCAACCAGGTTTTCAACTACCTGGACGAGCAGGAGCGCCTGACCCGCGCCGACCTCATCGGCATCGGCATCGTCTGCGGCCTCGAGATCGCCCTCACGCAAAGCCCCGAAGGCGGCAGCGCCATCAAGCTCTCCAAGGGGTGCGGCGTCACCTCGCTCGGTTACCTCATCGTGGAGCCGGAAGAGGTCTTCCTGGTCTCCTACCGGGAGTACACCCTGCCGACGGATGTTCCCTATCCTCCTTTCATCAAGAACGAATCGCCCTATCCCTTGTGGGAGCTGTTCCCCGCCGGGGAGCCCGGGGCCGCGCCGCTCGACACCCCGGCGGATTTCCTCAGGGACAAGGCGGTGCTCCTTTTCCTGGAGCTGAAGAAGGAGGGCCTGCGCAATTGCAGCCTCAACAACTGCGACGACAAGGGATCGGAGATTACCGTCACGCTGCGGCGCCTGCTGATAGGGATCGCCGACCTGAAGGAGATCATCGCCAAGGCGAACGCCCTCGAGGAAGGGATGACCGCCGGGGAGCTGGAAACGGCGCTGCAGGAGCGGCTCAATCTCCCGGAGCTGCGCCTGCCGCGCGTGGACGTCCCCAATACCGGCCCCGCCACCTCACAGGAGGTGCTGGCGGCTTTTCTCGCCGTGTTCCAGGGGCAGAAGCTGGCGCTCAACGCCGGCTCCGCCCTGACCGCGGCGTACGACGCCTTCAAGCCGCTGGTGCAGCAGAGCTACCCCACTAACCCCTTCGCCGGTTTCGTGGCGCGCTTCGGCTTCCTGGACAACGTCCCGGCCACTGCCACGCAGGTCCTCTTCCTGCAGTACTACTACGACCTGTTCGACGACGTGCTGCGGGGGTATGCGGAGTTGTGCCGCAAGGGCGCCCAGATCCTCGCGCTTTGCGTCCCCCCGGACATGCTCTTCCCGCGCCACCTGATGCTGGGGGTCCTCTTCCCGGCCCAGGTCACCAACGCCGGCATCTACCGGCACCCTTTCTGGGGCTCGCCTGCGATGAAGGGGGGGGCGGCGCTTATCGACGAGTTGCAGCAGCTCTTCGCGCGCCTGGTGGAGATGATCGCCCGTTTCACCGATACCCCTCCCCTGGCGCAGTTGGGAGGGTTTTCCCGCGTTCCGAGGACCGATCCCGCCATCCGCATCACCCCGAGCACCCTCGGAAACGTGCCGCTCTCGGACAAGGCGATCCCGTACTACTACCTCCTGGACGGCGCGCCGCCGCTGTACCAGCTCTGGGACCCGCAGAAGACACGCTTGAACCGCGGCAACCGGAACCTCGGCTACCGCTCCGATACCTACCAGCCTCCCGCGCCGGACTTCGTGGTCAACGCCCTGCGCTACGACCTGGAGCCGTACAACTTCCTCCGGGTAGAGGGGCACCTCGGGAAGAACTACCAGGGCGTGATGAGGACCCTGCTCGCGCTCAAGTCCCGCTTCCGCCTCCCCATCGAGGTGATCGCCCTCAAGACCGGCGCCTTCGACGAGAACGTGACGGTCGATCTGACCAAGGAGGGGTGCCGGTTCCAGGACCTGGAGGCGCTCTACGACGCTCTGAAGGCGGAGTCGATCTGCTTCTTCTGCGAGGAGGTGCAGTACTTCTATTCGCTTCCCTTCGAATTCAGATCGGGATTGACCATCCCCGCCAAGCCGAAGCTCCCCTTGCTGGTCCAGTGCGATCCCGGCTTCCTGGTGCAGCCCCGGACCCTGGGACGCCTGTTCGAGGATTACATCTCCAGGCAGCCGGGGGGCGTGGTCCCCGACATGGACCCCGACATCATCATCAACTTCCTGAAGAGCCAGAACGTCGGGCAGTCGAACCTGATCATCTTTTACATCGTCATCTACATCGAGAAGCTGTACGAGCAGTTCAGCCAGGACCTGGGACAGCTCGATTTCGCCGCCTTCCAGAAGCGCTACCAGGACCTGGTGCGGGTGACCGAGGCGGTGGAGCGGGAAAGGGAAGACGCCGCCGGGAGCATCGAGGGGAACGTCAACCTGCTGAAATGGGACGAACTGGACGACCGGCTGGAAGGCATCCTGTACCACTGCCGCCTCGACGCCATTCGGGCGCTGGAAGAGGAGTACCTAAAGCGCGTCCGCGAGGTGAAACAGAAGCTCTACCTGAGCAATTTCCTGCGCGACCACCCCGGCGTGCAGCATATGGCCGGCGTCCCGCTGGGGGGGACCTTCATCGTCGTCTACCACGAGGAGCCGGAACCGGTACGGGTGACACCTCCCTTCAGGGGGATCGGGGAGCTGGGCGACAGGACCCGCTTCACGCGGGGCTTCGGACCGGCAGAGGGGGGTGGCACTACCGGGACCATCTGTCCCGAACTCAATTCCGAGGCGGTCCGGGATGCCTTCTCGCGCCTGAGCGCCAAGCGGGAGTTCGCCGCCGACCCGGACATCCGCCTGGTGCTGGGGGCCTTCACCGGCCGGGTGCCCGACCTCGGCGTCGATCTGCCGCCGACATCGGACGCGGGGAACATCATCGACGCGACGGTCAAGGAGCTGAGCGACGGGACGGTGATAGCCGACTTCTACCTCCCCTACCTCTGCTGCTCGGACTGCGCGCCGATTCAGTTCGTGCTGCCGGTGGCACCTCCCACCTTCGGCGTCCGGATAGCGTGCACCAACGCCAACAACGAGGCCGAGGTGACCATCACCCCCGAGGGGGGGGTGGCGCCGTACAGCGTCAAGGTGGACGACCAGGGATTCCAGCCGCTGACCAGGGCGCTGGCCCTTGCGACCGGGAACCATACCATCGCCATCCGCGACCAGGAGGCGACGGAATCTGCGCCGCAGACTATCGTCGTCGCGCCGAGGCTCGTTTTCGGTGAACCGAGGTTCGACTGCCTGGGGGAAAGCAACGAGTACGTGGCCGTGTTCGAGATCCAGGGCGGGACTCCCCCGTACGCAGCAAACCGCGGCACGGTGAACGGCAGCAATTACGCGAGCGACGCCCTGCCGGGCGACACGGACATCGAGATCGTCATCCTCGACGCCCGCAACTGCACCGCGACCCGGACGATCAGGCACACCTGCCTGCGGCAGCTCTCCTTCACCGCCAAGGTGGGCTGCACCACGGCCGACAACGAGGCGCCGGTCGAGATAACCGCTTCCGGCGGCACCGCTCCCTACCAGGTGCAGGTCGATACGGCCGCTCCGGTCCCGCTCTCCGGCCCGATCTCGCTGGGTGTGGGAGGACACAGCATCGTCGTGCGCGATTCGTCGGGCGCCGGCACCGATCCGCAGACGGTCCAGGTCCCGCCCCGACTGGTACTGCAGGAGAGCGACTTCACCTGCGAGGGGACCGCCACCTACCGCTCCATGATAACGATCGAGGGGGGAACGCAACCCTATGTCGCCAACGGGCAGCCGGTCACCGGAAACTTCTTCACCACCGACCCGATCACCAGCGGCACAACGTTCACCGTGACCGTGATCGATCACAACGACTGCAGCGCGGGCATCGAGGTGCGGCATACCTGCGAGCAGGTATGCGAGCTTCCCTGCGAGGGGCAGTCGCGACGCTGCGCCTACCGGCTCTGGGTGCAGCCCCCCCGCGATGAAGCGCCGTACAAGAGCTACCGGCAGGAACCCCAGTTCAAGTTCCGCTTCAACGTCACGGACATAACGCTCGCTACCGACAACATTCCCGCGCTGAAGGTGGCGGGCCTGAACCAGTCCTTCGACGACTCCTTGGCCAGGTTCATCAAGGCGCTCAACGACGCCATCAACAGGGCCCTCATGGAGCAGGTCGGGCCGGTCGAGAACCGGCTGGTGCTGAGCTACCAACCGGAGATCGGCGATCCCTTCAGCGTCCTCTACATCGAGCACTTCGTCTGCGAGACCTTCAGCCTGGAGTTCAACTTCGCCTTCGCCAAGCCGAACCCCGCCTTCACCCTCTCGGTCCGGTACGGCAACGAGCCGGTCGAGGAGGCACCCGCGTTCGACGGCGCGGTCTTCACCAACCTGAGGCTGGACAACAAGCAAACGCGGGTGCCGGCTTTCGATTGCGCCGAGCGCAACCAGTGCACCGGGAGCGATTACCGCAAGCTATGCGAAGGGCAGCAGCCGGAGGTGCGCGCACACGGCGAGCATGTCGAGGGGCCGCTTTTCAGGTGGGAAGGAAAGGTGGCCAACATGCCCGAGGACGAGATCGCCGCCTGGGTCTGGGACTTCCCGTTGGCACAGCCGAGCGAGCCTTTCTACGAGGGGCAGAAGATAGAGACACAGCTGCAGAAGCCTGGCGGTGCGGGGAGGTTGACGGCCATCACCGCCAAAGGGTGCTTCGGGGTCGGGCAGGAGGATGTGCCGCAATAAAACCGACAAAACCGGAAACCCAATTGCCACAAAAAGGCACAAAAGACACAAAAAAGGACCTCGAACCATTAAACAACAATTGCCACTAAATGAATTTTCGCCAGAGGTGCGGCATGCCTTGTAGGAGCGGCATTCCTGCCGCGATGAAGCTGCCGATCAAGTCCCCCTTTTTTTCATCGTTCCTACGCTCCAGCGTGGGAACGCAAAAAGCTCCTGACGCTCCAGCGTCAGCTACTGCTGCTGTCTCTACAACCAAACCTGACGCGGGAGCGTCATGCATTGTGTTCCCACGCTGGAGCGTAGGAACAATATTTATCTTTGCCCTCCCATAAAGCTGATCGCGGCAGGAATGATGGA
>DNJC01000033.1 GCA_003490025.1 Geobacter sp.
CTCGGCCAGGGCCTTTTGGACCCTCTGGTCGGCCCGCCTGCGCTCCAGGGCGTTTCCGAACACGTCCCCCAGGAGGCGGAGTCGCTGCACGAGCAGGTCGGGCCAGGTTCTCTTGACCCGGTAGGAGGCGAAGGAGACCAGACCGACCACAGCCCCACCGATACTCAGCGGAATGAACAGGAACGACTTGATCCCCCCCATATCCATGCAGTATTTTTTCTCGCGCCACAGGTTGTCGGGAAGCTCGTCCACGTCCGAGATCCTGAACATGTCCCCGCGCTTCCACATTACCGTCCAGACCGGCACCTCCTCATCGACTATCTCGGGAGGGACCTTGATTCCCGGAAGGGAGTAGGAGTGGGTCTTGTGCAGCCTGCCGTCCTCCGGCAGGAACTGCCAGATGCTGCACCGCTCGAAGGCGAGGAAATCGACGATCCTTTGCAGCCATTGCTCGATCTTCTGGTCGACGTCGCTTACGGGCACAAGGATGAAGGCGGCGGAGAGGTCGGCTAGAAAAGACTCGAACTTGAGCCGCTCTTCCTGGGCCGCATCCTTCGCCTTCTGCTCGGTGATGTCCCGTACGATGACCCCTGTCCCCAACAACGCCCCGTCCTCGTTCTTGAGAAGATAGCAGCCGATGCGCCAGTAGACCGGTTCGGGTGCGCCGCCGCCGATGGCCGCGGAGACCTCCGTCTCCAGGTCCACGAATCCCGCCCCTTGCTCCATCGCGTGGCGCACGATCGGCTCCAGGACCGAGGCCACCCCCTGGTTCACCTCGGTCATCGACTTGCCGAGATGCTCCTCGATCGGCTTCACGTTCATCTCCGCCATGCGGCCGTTGACGTGCATGTACCGCGATGCGAGATCGAAGATGGCGAGCCCGAACGGAGCGTCCAGGAACAGCTGCGTCAGCTTGTGGGAGAATTCCGAGAACGGCGCCCGGCTACTCGACTTCACCTTCATAAACTGCCTCGCTATTTTTGCCGATTGACGATCACCTTCCGCTGCAAGTCCCTGCCCATCCCTACCCCGCCCCTCACTGCCGTTAACTTAGGGGGGCAGGGACACCGACCCAATCACACGAATTAACGAGGTCATGATGGGCGGCTAATGATACTTGAAGTGGCAAGAAACCGGAACAAAAAAGATAACCCTTCCTAAAGGTGGCCTCCTCACCCCCTGCATTAATCGCGCAGCTGCAAAATAATCTTGCCTCTCGACGGCTATTATGGTATTCCAGTACCAATTATCGCGCTTCCAGTTTTTGCACCGCTCCAGAGCGGGTTGGACGGGCGGAGGGGAGCAGAAATACCTTGCATTTTTCACAACGCACGGCCATGCGAGAGCGCACTCGGCCACGCGCGGGAGAAGAGAATGAGCGACAGCATAATCATACGGGACGCCCGGGAGAGTGACTTCGAGGCCGTCATCAGGATCGACGAGGAGATCAGCATCGATTATCTCGGCACTGTCGTGGACAAAAAGGCCTACTGGCGGGAGATCTTCGATTACTACGTGCTGCGGGAAAAGGATAAGCGTTTGTTCCTGGTGGCCGAGTTGGATAACGAGGTCGCGGGGTTCATCGTCGGCGAGGCCAGGGCATGGGAGTTCGGCTCTCCCCTGTGCGGTTGGGTCTTCGCCGTCGAGGTCTCTTCCCGAAAACGCACCCGCAGCGTCGGGCAGCGGCTCTTCACCGAGATGTGCAGCCGGTTGAGCCGGATAGGGGTCTCGACGATACGCACCATGGTCGACATCGAGAACAAGGTTACCCTGTCGTTCTACCGCAGCCAGGGGATGCGCACCGGCCGCAATATCGAACTGGAAATGCCGATCTAGCAGGTTATCCGGCGAGAATTGGAGTGTGAAAACCATGAAACTGACTAAAGCGAGCCTCTTCGGCCTGATAGCGGTGCTTGAATTGGCCAATGCCCCGAAGCAACAGATCTCTACCACGGACATCGCCGACAAGTACGGGATCTCCACGCACCACCTGGCGAAGGTCATGCGCAACCTGGTCCATCACGGCCTGGCGCAGGCGGTTCGCGGCGTCGGCGGAGGGTACACTTTTACGGGCAACCTCAAGCGTACGACTCTGCTGGATGTGATCCAGATATTCGAGAATCTGGAATCGGTGCTCGACATGCCCAACCACTTCGTCACGGAGGGGGGCCCGATCATCGCCGAACTCCAGAGCATCACGACGGAGATCGACAACCTCACCAAGGTCGTCCTGGAGACCATCACGCTGGAGACGGCTTTGAAGAGCGCGATGCGCCGCTCCCTGCCGGTCGGCGGCGACGCCGCGAAGCCGTGAACGGCGCGGGGTGCGGCATGCGGCAACACACCATACGTACTCCCTACCTGATCGGTGAAGTCCATTGCTACTCCACGGAAATCCGCGGCGAACTGGTCCTGTTCGATTCCGGCCCCCCCACCGAAGAGGCGTTCGCCTCCCTGGCCGCACAGCTCGACCTCTCCCGCCTGAAGTACCTCTTTCTCACCCACTGCCATATCGACCACTACGGGCTTGCGGCCAGGCTCGCGGAGCGCTCCGACGTCAGGATCTTCATTCCCCGGGCGGAAGCGCGCATGATGCGGCGTGGCGCGGAAGGGCTCGACCTTCTCGCGGGGCTGCTGGCCGAGGCGGGGTGCACCGAAGAGATCACCCGGTTCATCCGGGGAAAAATGGAGCGGGAACTACATGAGACGAACCTCGAGGGACGCTTCGAAATCGTGGAGGAGTCCGACGTTCCCGCAAGGCTGGGCATCCAGTGGCTCGCCTGCCCCGGCCACTCCCAGAGCGATCTCGTCTATCTCTGCGGGGACGATGCGGTCACCGGCGACATCCTGCTGCGGAACATCTTCCAGGTACCTATCCTCGATGTAGACTCGGAAACCTTCAACGGCAGGTTCCGCAACTACGACGCCTACTGCGAAAGCATCAGGACCCTTCGACGCCTGCGGGGGTGCCGCATTCATCCCGGGCACCGCTGGCAGATAGACGGCGTGGACGCCACCGTCCTTCTGTATGCGCAGAACCTGCTGGAGCGTGCAGGCAAGGTAAAAGACATCGCCCCGGGCCGTTCGATCCTCGACATCCTGCGGATCCTCTTCGGAGACATCTCGAAGAACCCGTTCTTCATCCACATGAAGGCATCCGAAATCGTCTTCGCGCTCGACTTTCTCGCCGACCCCGGCCGGTTGAAGGCCTCCCTCGAGTTTCTCGGCCTCTTCGAGCAGGTCCGCGACCGGTATTTCGCCGTCGTGGAAGAGGCTTGTGGCGGCCGGCAACCGAGGTACTGCTCGGCCTGAA
>DNJC01000068.1:0-3687 GCA_003490025.1 Geobacter sp.
CCCACCGGGAGAGGGGAGTAGGGCTGTCACTTAATTTGAAACAACCTTTCGGAGGCACTAATGAAAAAAGCGTTTATCACCGGCATCACCGGCCAGGACGGCTCCTATCTCGCCGAACTCCTGCTGCAGAAGGGGTACGAGGTGCACGGCATGATCCGCCGCTCCTCCTCCTTCAACACCGGCCGGATCAACCATATCTACCGCGATCCCCACGAGACGGACGCCCGGCTCTTCCTGCACTACGGCGACCTGAACGACGCCAGCTCCATCAACCGCCTGCTGCGCGAGGTGCGGCCGGACGAGATCTACAACCTAGGTGCCCAGAGCCACGTCAGGGTCTCCTTCGACGTACCCGAGTACACGGGCGAGGTGGACGCGCTCGGCACGGTGAGGATCCTCGAGGGGATCCGCGAGACCGGGCTCGACACCCGTTTCTACCAGGCATCCTCCTCCGAGCTGTACGGCAAGGTGGTGGAGACCCCGCAGCGCGAGACGACCCCTTTCTACCCGCGCTCGCCGTACGCCTGCGCCAAGGCCTACGCCTTCTACATCACGCTCAACTACCGCGAGAGCTACAACATGTTCGCCTGCAACGGGATCCTCTTCAACCACGAGTCCCCCCGCCGCGGCGAGACCTTCGTCACCCGCAAGATCACCCGCGCCGCGGCCCGGATCAAGCTGGGGCTGCAGGACTGCCTGTACCTCGGCAACGTGGAGGCGAAGAGGGACTGGGGCTTCGCCGGCGATTACGTGGAGGCGATGTGGCGCATGCTCCAGGCCGAGAAGCCGGACGACTACGTCGTCGCGACCGGCGAGACGCACAGCGTGCGGGAGTTCGCCGAGCTGGTGTTCGGGAGCCTCGGGATGAACCTGACCTGGAAGGGCCAGGGTGTCGACGAGAAGGGGATCGACGCGGCGACCGGCAAGACGCTGATCGAGATCGATCCGCGCTACTTCCGCCCGGCGGAGGTGGACCTCCTTCTGGGCGACGCCGCCAAGGCGAAGCGGGAACTCGGCTGGGAGCCGAAAACGAGCTTCCGCCAACTGGTGCAGATGATGACCGAGTCCGACCTGGCGTACGCCGAACGGGAGTTGAGGGCAGATGGAAAAGAACGCTAAGATATACGTCGCCGGGCACCGCGGCCTGGTCGGCTCCGCCATCGTGCGGGAACTCGGGCGGCAGGGGTACGAGAGGCTCGTGCTGCGCAAGAGTTCCGAACTCGACCTGCGCAACCAGGCCGCCACCGCCGCCTTCTTCGAGGCCGAGCGCCCGGACTACGTCCTCCTTGCCGCGGCCAAGGTGGGCGGCATCGTGGCCAACAACAGCTACCCGGCCGAATTCATCTACGACAACCTGATGATCCAGAACAACGTGATCCANNGGCCCCCTGGAGCCGACCAACGAGCCGTACGCCATAGCCAAGATCGCCGGGATCAAGATGTGCCAGTCGTACAACCGCCAGTACGGCACCCGCTTCATCTGCGCCATGCCGACCAACCTCTACGGCCCCAACGACAACTTCGACCTCACCACCTCCCACGTCCTTCCCGCCCTGATGAGGAAGTTCCACGAGGCGAAGCTTGCCGGGGAGCCGAGCGTCACCGTCTGGGGGAGCGGCACCCCGTTCCGGGAGTTCATCCACGTGGACGACGTGGCGCAGGCGGCCCTCTTCCTCATGGAAAGCTACGAGGGGGGGGACCCGGTCAACATCGGAAGCGGCGTGGAACTGAGCATTCGGGAGCTGGCGCAGAAGGTCGGCGCCGTGGTGGGATTCGCCGGGGAGATCGTCTTCGACACCTCCAAGCCCGACGGCACCCCCAGGAAACTGTGCGACGTCTCCAGGATCCACGCCCTCGGCTGGCAGCACCGGATCGACCTCGACGCGGGGCTGAAGGAGACCTACGAATGGTACCTGGCCGACCGGTGCTGACCCCCGTTAACGGCGCTTTTTCCTTTTTCAATCTTTGTGCCAAATGTCGCGGAGTCGGGCAAATTGCGCTTTACAGTGAATTTTTAAGATGCTATACTTTGCTGCGAAATAATGCATAACTTCAATAATATCAAGCGATTTCTCGGTATTCTGGCGATTGCCGCCACCCTCTTGGTGATAGCCACCATCGTCTTCCGGATGCAGAAGGAGTCGGCGCCGAAACTGTCGGTGCGCAAGCTCCCGGTTCAGGTCGACATCTCCTTGCGAGAGTTTCACTACACTGAAACGAAGCAGGGGGTAAAGCGGTGGGAGTTGACTGCCGAGAAGGCCGAATACAACAAGAAGGCGGACAAGACCCTGCTCACTGGCGTGAAACTCGCGGTGGCGGGGGGCGGCGCAGCCGGGGCGTTGCAGGTCATCGCGGACCGGGCCGAGTACGACAACGACACGAGGGACGTGGCCATGATCGGCAACGTGCGCGGGGAGAGCGAGAAGGGGATGCGCTTCTCCACCTCCGCCGTCACCTACGTCGCGGCACGTTCCCGGCTGGAGACGGCCGAGCGGGTGCGGATCTCGGATGCCGGCAGCGAGCTTGAAGGGGTAGGGATGGAGTACCAGACGCAGACAAGGAAGTTCAGACTGATGAAGGACGTGAGCGCCGTCTACCGGCCGCAGGGGGGGGGGCGATGAGAGGCATTCTCCTGCTGTGGCTTCTCCTTCTGACCCTGGTTCCGGCGGCACTGGCCGCGCCGGTTTCCAGCAACGAGCCTTTAAAAGTAAAGTCCGACACACTTACCGCCGATAACGACAAGAAGACCGCCACCTTCGAAGGGAAAGTGGTCGCGAGGCAGGGGGAGATGACCCTCTACGCCGACCGCCTGGTGGTGACCTATTCGGGCGCCGAGCGCGACCTGGCGCAGATCGAGGCCTTCGGCAACGTCCGCATCCTGCAGGGGGCCCGTCTGGCCACCAGCGGGCACGCCGTCTACGAACCGAAGGCGGCGCGCATCATCCTCGACGGCAACCCCAAGGTGACGGTCGGAGACGACGTGATCACCGGAAAGGTCATCACCTACTTCGTGAACGAGCAGCGCAGCGTGGTTACCGGCGGCCCGAAGGAGCGGGTGGAAGCGGTCATTCACCCCGGGGGAAAAAATGCCGGCCCAAAACCGTAGCACCCTCTACACCCAGGGGCTTGCCAAGGGTTTCAACAAGCGGATGGTGGTGAAGGGGGTCGACCTGGAGGTTTCCTCCGGCGAGGTGGTCGGGCTCCTNNTTTCTCGACGGCGAGAGCATCACCGGTCTCCCCATGTACCAGCGCGCGCGGCGCGGCATCAGCTACCTGCCGCAGGAGCCGTCCGTGTTCCGGAAGCTGAGCGTCAGGGACAACCTGCTGGCGGTCCTGGAGACCATGCCGCTTACGGAAGTGAGGCGCAGGGAACGGGTTGAGGAGCTGCTGAGCGAGTTCCGCATCGAGCACATCGCGGCGAGCCGCGGCTTCGCCCTCTCCGGAGGGGAGAGGCGGCGGGTCGAGATCGCCCGGGCGCTGGCGACCGACCCCAGCTTCATACTGCTGGACGAACCGTTTGCGGGAATAGACCCGATAGCCGTCATCGACATCCAGAGCATCATCACCACGCTCAAGGCGAAGGGGCTCGGCGTTCTCATCTCGGACCACAACGTGCGGGAAACCTTGGGGGTCTGCGACAAGGCCTACATCATGAGCGCCGGCGAGGTGCTCGAGGTCGGGGACCCG
>DNJC01000068.1:3841-7314 GCA_003490025.1 Geobacter sp.
TAGAACTTTTTTTTGAGAAAGGAACGGTCGTAGCAGTAGACGGAGTCAGTGAGGACTTATGGCAATAGAGATGCGCCAGCAGATGAAAATGAGTCAGCAACTGGTGATGACACCCCAGTTGCAGCAGGCCATCAAGCTCCTCCAGCTTTCAAGGCTGGAGTTGCAGGACGTAGTGCGTCAGGAACTGGAAGAAAACCCCATACTCGACGAGGTGATCGAGCAGGAGGAGATCAGGGAGCCCGAGCAGATCGAGTTGCGCGAGAAGGAAGCCGAGCCGGAGGCCGCGGCGAGCGACTTCCAGGAAGTGCGTGCCGGCGAGGAGACGCGCGAGGCCGACTGGGACTCCTACATTGACGGCTACAACTACAGCTCCGGCGAGCAGTACTACGACGACGAGGACCGCCCCTCCTTCGAGAACCTCCTCACCAAGAAATCGACCCTCTTCGACCACCTCCTCTGGCAGCTCAGCCTGACCCGGCTGACGGACCGGGAGATGGCGGTCGGGGCGGAGGTCATCGGCAACATCGACGAGGACGGCTACCTGCGCGCCACCCTCGAGGACGTAGCGTCCGCCTGCGTGCAGGCGAGCCCCTTCCGGGAGGAGGTCTACGAGTGGGCGGGTCTTGCCGCCGGCTCCCCCGGGGAGCGTGTCGCAGAGGCGGCCGAGAGCTTCGCCGAAACGGTCCTGGTCCCGCTGACGGAGGTGGTGCTGAAGCGGATCCAGGAGTTCGACCCGATCGGCGTCGGCGCCCGCGACCTGCGCGAGTGCCTGCTGATCCAGGTGGCNNGAGAGCCGCAAGTACAAGCAGGCGGCGAAGGTGCTCGGGGTGGAGGTGAACGACATCCTGGCCGCTTCGAGGATCATCGCCGAACTCGATCCCAAACCGGGGCGGCTCTTCGGCTCCGAGGACGTGCAGTACATCTCGGCCGACATCTTCGTGCACAAGGTGGGGGACGAATACGTGGTGGCCCTGAACGACGAGGGGATGCCGAACCTGAGGATCAACCCGATCTACGCCACCGAGGCGAAGTCGACCCGCGCCATGGACAAGGTGGCGGAGGACTACATCGGGGAGAAGATGCGCTCCGCCATCTGGCTCATCAAGAGCATCCAGCAGCGCCAGCGCACCATCTTCAAGGTGGCGAAGAGCCTGGTGAAGTTCCAGCGCGACTTCCTCGACCGCGGCATCGAGCACCTGCGCCCCCTGGTCCTGCGCGACATCGCCGAGGACATCGGGATGCACGAGTCGACCATCAGCCGCGTCACCACCAACAAGTACATGCAGACCCCGCAGGGGCTCTTCGAACTGAAATACTTCTTCAACTCCGGGATCTCCACCGGCGAGGGGGATTTCATCGCCTCCGAGAGTGTCAAGAGCAAGATCAAGGAACTGGTCGACGCGGAGGACGCCAAGCGCCCCTACAGCGACCAGCGCCTGGCGGAGCTTCTCTCCGACCACAACATCGTCATAGCCAGGCGCACCGTCACCAAATACCGCGAGATGCTCCGGATCGGATCGTCTTCGGAACGAAAGAAGCATTTCTAGTTGTCGCCGGCGCGAGAAGCGGCCGGCGCCATGCGTGCATTACAATACAGGGAGGTACATCATGCAGATAACCACAACATTCAGGCACATGGAGCCGAGCGAAGCTCTCAAGAGCTACGCCGACGAGAAACTGGAGAGGGTGAAGAAATATATCGACGAGCCGATCGTCGTCCAGGTGTTTTTGACCGTTGAAAAGATCCGTCACATGGCAGAGGTGACCATCACCGCCAAGGGTATCACCATCAAGGCGGCTGAAGAGACCAACGACATGTACGCTTCCATCGACGCCGTGGCCGACAAGATCGAGCGCCAGCTCCGCCGCTTCAAGGAGCGGATCAAGGCGCACAAGCCGTCCCCGGACGCCCGCGAACGCCAGGTGCAGAAGAGCATCGTCGAGGCGCAGAGCATCGAGGAAGGGGCCAAGGCGCCGGTCATCATCAAGACCAAGAGCTTCGTCATGAAGCCGATGTCCGTCGAGGAGGCGGTCATGCAGATGGAACTCCTGCACAAGGACTTCCTGGTCTACACCGAGTCGAGCACCGAGACCATCAACGTCGTGTACCGCAGGAAAGACGGCAACTACGGCCTGATCACCCCGGAAAACCCGTAACCTTGCGGCGCCCTCCGGGCGCCGTTTGACTCAATTTCGAAGAGCGGGAGGCGTCCCCGTGGCGCCTCCCGTAACGAGACCGGCCCCCTTTGGGGCCTTTCGCGTGCACGGGGGAAAGGTCTACGCATTGACAAGCATGAGCCTAAGCATCAAGGATCTCCTGGAAGACAAGGCTTACGGTCTGGACCTGCAGCTGCTTTGCGGCGAGGCGGGCCTTGGCAACCGCCTGTACAGTTCACGCATCCAAAAACCCGGCCTCGCGCTGACGGGGTACACGGAGCACCTGCACCCGGACCGCGTCCAGGTGCTCGGCAACACCGAGATCTCCTACCTGAGCCAGATCCCCGAGGAGGTCGGCTCCCGTCACATCGACAAGCTCTGCAGCTTCCCCATCTCCTGTTTCATCGTCACCAAGGGGCTGGATCCCCCGGAGTTCCTGAAGAGTTCGGCGCAGGGGGCCAACATACCGGTTCTGGTGACGCACCACCAGTCATCCACCTTCATCTCCCTGATCACCAAGTTCCTCGAGGAGAGCCTGCTCCCCTCCACGCACATCCACGGCGTCCTGGTGGACGTGCTCGGTGTCGGCGTTCTTCTCCTCGGCAAGAGCGGGATCGGCAAGAGCGAGTGCGCCCTCGACCTCGTGATCCGGGGGCACCGGCTGGTGGCCGACGACGTGATCCACATCAAGAAGAAGATGCCCGCCGCGCTGGTGGGCCAGGCGGGCGATTCGATCCAGTACCACATGGAGATCCGCGGCCTCGGGATCATCAACGTGAAGGACCTCTACGGGGTCTCCTCCATCCGCGAGAAGAAGATCATCGACATGGTGCTGGAACTGATGGAATGGGACGCCAGCCAGGAGTACGAGCGGCTGGGGATCGACGAGCCGGTGAAGACCATCCTGGGGGTGGACCTGCCGCACCTGAAGATACCGGTCCGCCCGGGACGGAACCTCACCTCGATCATCGAGGTGGCCGCCAGGAACTTCCTCCTGAAGGGGATGGGGTACCACTCGGCCCGCGAGTTCCACGAGAAGCTCCTGGCGCGCATGGAATTCCGGCCGCTGGGGAACGAGGTGGAGTAGCATGCGCATTGTCATCATAACGGGCCTTTCCGGCTCCGGAAAATCGACCGCCGTGCGTGCCCTCGAGGACGAAGGGTTCTTCTGCCTGGACAACCTCCCGGTCTCCCTGGTCACCACCTTCATCGAGCTGGTTGAGCACTCGCGCGAGGACATAAAGGACGTGGCCCTGGTGATGGACATCCGGAGCCGCGACTTCATCAAGGGGTACGACCAGGTCTTCCGCAGCATC
>DNJC01000048.1:0-154 GCA_003490025.1 Geobacter sp.
TTCAATATTTTGCGGCTCCATCAGGAGTGCCGCTCCTACAGCCAGAACGTCCGTCACCAGATTTTTAGCTCTCTGCAAGCCTCCGCCTTCGATACGAGGCTCGGGTGAGGGGCGCAGTTCTCGCCGGTGGCACCACCCTCACCCGGCCTTCGGC
>DNJC01000048.1:168-1606 GCA_003490025.1 Geobacter sp.
GCCGTCCTCCTCATCCACGGTTTCCCTCTCAACCGCCAGATGTGGCAGCCGCAACTGCTGCCGCTGGCCGAGACGGGCTACCGCGTCATCGCGCCGGACCTGCGCGGCTTCGGCGACAGCGAAGCCCCCGATTCCGGCTACAGCATGGATGGATTCGCTGACGACATCGTGGCACTCCTCGACGCGCTGAAGATCGAGCGGGCGGTGGTGGGAGGGATGTCGATGGGGGGCTACATCCTCATGAACCTGCTGGAGCGCTACCCGGACCGGGTCCGCGCCGCCTGCTTCATCGCCACAAAGAGCGCCGCGGACGACGAGACCGGACGCGAGCGCAGAAGCGCCATGGCAGCGGAGGCCGAGAGGCTGGGGGCAAACCCGATCATCAAGATATTCGCCGAACTGCTTTTCGCCCACGAAACGATGCAGACAAAACCGGAACTGATCGCCAAGGTGACCTCCTGGATGCGCGACACCAACCCCAAGGGGCTGGCCGGCGGCCTGCTCGCCATGAGGGACAGGAAGGATTACACGCCGCTCCTTGGGAACTTCAAGCAACCCTCCCTGGTCATCGCCGGCGCCGAAGACCGGGCGGCATCCCCCGACTCCGCCGCAACGCTGATCAAAGGGCTGACCGGGTGCAAAAGCAGGATCATCGAGAAAGCCGGCCACATGGTCAACATGGAGCAATCACAGGCGTTCAACGACACGCTCCTCGGCTTCCTGAACGCCCTGCCGGACGAGATATGACTGCCGATCCGTTCCTGATAATCATCCTGCTCCTTGTAGCCGCCACCTTGGCGGTCGCGCTCGTGTGCTACCGGAACCTCAAGCGCATTTCCTCGACGGAGGCACGCTTTGACCAGCTGGAAAAGGGGCTGGAGCGGCTGGAGCGGACCTTCCAGGCCGAACTCGGGAGAAGTCGAGAGGAGTTGGCGGGGGGCCTGAGGCAGTTCGGGGACGGCGTGCAAAAACGGATGGTCGACATCGCCTCGCTGCAGAAAGGGCAACTGGAGGGGTTCACCCAGCAACTGGGAAACCTGACGGCCAGCAACGAGCAGAGGATGGACAAGCTGCGGGAGACGGTCGAGCTGCGGCTCAAATGGCTCCAGGAGGACAACGCCAAGAAGCTGGAGCAGATGCGCGCGACGGTCGACGAGAAGCTGCACCAGACACTCGAGCGGCGGCTGGGCGAATCATTCAAGCAGGTCAGCGGTCAACTGGAGCAGGTGCACAAGGGGCTGGGCGAGATGCAGTCTCTGGCTGCCGGGGTCGGCGATCTGAAGAAGGTCCTTTCCAACATCAAGACGCGAGGGACGCTGGGCGAGGTGCAACTGCACAACCTGCTGGAGCAGATCCTGACGCCGGACCAGTACGGCGCCAACGTCGCCACCAAGCCGGGAAGCGATGCGCGGGTCGAGTTCGCCATCAGGCTGCCGGG
>DNJC01000048.1:1611-22157 GCA_003490025.1 Geobacter sp.
GCCCCCCCCGAGACCACCGACTTCGGCGTGATGTTCCTCGCCAACGAGGCGAGCTACGCGCAGGTGCTGAGCCGCCCCGGGCTGTTCGACGCCATACTGCGCGACCACAAGGTCATCGTTGCCGGGCCGACCACCATCGCCGCCCTTCTCTCTTCACTCAGCCTGGGCTTCAGGACCCTGACCATCGAGAAGCGCAGCAGCGACGTCTGGCGCCTGCTTGGCGCCATCAAGACCGAGTTCATGACCTTCGGTACCCTGCTGGATAAAACCAGGAAGAAGCTGGACGAGGCGTCGTCCAGCATCGACACGGCGGCGACGCGGACCAGGCGCATCCAGAGGAAGATGCAGGGGATCGAGCAACTGCCGGAGCACGAGGCGAAAGAACTGCTGGGTGGGGAGTTGGGCCTACCTGCGGAGCAGGAAGTGACCGAAGTGCACTGGCTGGACGAGGTGTGATTGCCAGGAAACCGCCGTGGTAAACCTCCCTCCCCTTCAAGGGGAGGGGCGGGGTGGGGATGGGTGAAAGTCCGGTGCCGAAGCAACCCATCCCCCTCCTGTCCTCCCCCTTGAAGGGGGAGGGACGTATAGCGGAAGATGTCGCGAATCCGCAAAAATATTAGACGGCTGCAGTTGGCGGGCGGACGGTGGATTTTGCGGAATGGAACGGGGCGGGCTTGTGGGGTGAACCTGGAGGGGTCGCTTGAGCCGCTATTTCTGCAGGATCTCGCGGTAAAGCGCCAGGTATGCAGCGGCTTCTTTTTCCGGTGTATAGCATTCCCGCACCAGCGCCCTCCCCTTCTTCCCCAGCTTCTCGCGCAGGTGGGGGTCGGTCAGCAGATGCTCGGCTTTGGTGCGGAACTCCGCGGCGTCGCGATACAAGAGGCCGGTCACGTTCTCCTTCACGATGGACCGGTTCCCTTCTATGTCGGTCACCAGCAGGGGTTTGCCATGGGCCAGGGCTTCAAGCACGGAGTTCGCCATCCCTCCTTCGACCTGCGAGCTGTTCAGGACCACGTCGGCGGCACGGTAGAGTTCCCCCATGGTCTCGTGGCAGATCGATCCCAGGTAGCGGGCAAAAGGATACTGCTCCAGGGCGTCCATAACCCGGGCCGCATATTCCGCGTCGAGTATCGGCCCCGCCAGGAGCAGGCGCACCTCGGGGTGAACGGCATGCAGCCCGGCCAAGGGTTTCAGCGGGAACAGGACGTCCTTCACCGGACGCAGACCCGAGGGGAGCAGAAAGGTGAAGGTACCTTCTTCGGTCGAGGCGGCGGCGCCGGTCTCGGAAGGAAGTTCGACGCCTTGCGGGATCACCGCGGTCCGCTCCACGAGGCTCGGCAGGTGGTCGGCAAGACGCCGCTTGACACAGGAGTGGAAGGCAACCAGGCGCGCCGCTCCCCGGAGGGCCCCGTGCATCTCCATGCCGCGCTGGTCGCACAGCGCCTGGTAAATGTCGGTACCGGTCAGGGTGATCAGGTATGGCAAACCCAGGGACAGCGAAATGGCGTGCGCCATCCTGCCGCCGTGATAGGCGTGGAACGCGTGCAGGATGTTCGGGGCGAAATCCTTTATCTCCGCCAGCAAACGTTCGCCCGCCAGACGGTCCACCGGGAAGATTCGCAGTTCGCAGCCAAGCAGCCGCAGCTGCCGCTCGATTCGCCTCACTGTGACGGCATTGCCGGTTTCTTCCGAGTAGTAGTTGGGAGCGATGATGCCGACGCGCATGTAAGAATCCTCTGCTATATTTTTTGTTTCTGCCAAAGCAATAATTAATAAAATACCTATGGGGCGGTCGCGGCAGGTTCTGATAATAGCGTCAAAACCCGCTCTAGGCAAGGGGATAAACCCCTTGCTTCACTCACTGTATTCATGCTACTTTACCCGCATTCCGAGGTGCGATTCCATGAAAATTACCATCCTCGGCTCTGGCACCTCGACCGGGGTTCCCATGGTCGGCTGTCACTGCCAGGTCTGCGGCTCCACTGACCCGCGCGACAAAAGAACACGTGCCTCGATCCTGGTCGAGTCGGAAGGACAGTGCATCCTGGTCGACACCTCGACCGACCTCAGGGAACAGGCATTGCGGGAAGGCATCCCTCGGATCGATGCCGTCCTGCTGACCCACACCCACGCCGACCATATTCACGGCATCGACGACCTGCGCGGTTTCCATTTCATCCACCGCCGGATCATCCCCTGCTACGGCAGCCCGGAGACGATGGAAAAGGTCAGCACCACCTTCGCCTACATCTTCGACGGGCTTCGCTCGGAAGGATACTCGCCGCTTCTGGAATCGTTCCCGGTCGAGGCGCCCTTCGAGCTTTTCGGCTGCAGTATCGTCCCTGTACCGTTGATGCACGGCTCCTTCCCGGCCACCGGCTACCGGTTCGAAAACGCCGCCTACCTCACAGACTGCAGCGACATCCCCGATTCTTCTCTGGCACTGCTCCAGGGGCTCGACCTGCTGATAATCGACGGGCTGCGCTTCTCGCCGCATCCGAACCACTTCAACATCGAGGGGGCGCTGCAGGTGGTAGAGACGCTGCGCCCGCGCCGGACGCTCCTGACGCACCTGACCCACGAGGTGCGGCACAGCGACGGGGAGAGGCTTCCCCCAGGCGTCGAATTCGCCTACGACGGCATGAGCGTCGAGCTTTGAAAAAATGAACAGCTGTCATGTAATAGCATTGCCACTTCCGAAGACACGAAGAAACGGACGGAGCTGATGTTCAGAGACATTCGACTGCACGGCTATGCAAACGGCCAGATCGAGTTCTACGCCATAACGGCGGGGACCGAGGCGTACAAGCGTTACTTCTTCAATACGGATCACACCGACTCCGAGGAGATCCGCTTCTTCTCCCCCGGCAACGAATTCATCATCGGCAACAACGGCATCAGCCACCGCGGCAACGGCGGCTCGTTCTGCGAGTACATGTTCGGCGTCGACCAGCCCATCGCCGACCTCGCCAAGGAAGAGGTCTCCAACCGGCTCATCGTCTACGGCACCCACTACGACCACCGGTCCGGATCGCTCAGGTTCAGCGACCGCACCGAGGGGTATCACAGCTACGACAAGATCTTCTTCGACGGCAACGCCATCTTCAACTATTTCTTCGCCCTGACCGGCTCCGACTACGCGGGAGCGATGCATGAGCAGCAGGAGCGGATCGTCAAGGTGCTGGGGAAGGCGCTGAAGCGCTCCGACGCGGTCGGCGAAGAGCAGGACAACCTGATCATCAACGAGATCCTCACCATCGTCGACGACCCGGGCGCCCACCTCTTCCTCTTCAAGCTGATCAACATCCGGCACAGGGAATACAGCGAGGCCTTCAAGGCGCTGTACTTCAACAACAAGAAGATCACCGACGCCGACTTCCAGACCCTCGCCATCCTTGCCGAGCGCTACGGCATCGACCGCTACCAGCAGGAGCGGATCCGGATCGACGTCATGTACAAGCATCCGGACAACCGGCGCATCGTCGACGAGTACAAGAACATCCTGATCGCCTGCAACCGCAAGGGGGAGATCAACAAGCTGGAGAACGCCCGGCTGACCCGCCTGAAGACCCTCTCGGTGCGCAACAAGATCCCGGGCGCGCTCTTCTACACGCTGGACGAGATGCTCAAGAAGGACAAGAAGCTGGTCGACCTGGAGGAGAGCAACTACATCTCCGAGACCAGGCAGATCCTGGAGGGGATGTTCCTCTCCGAGCGCGATATCGAGAGCACCATCGACGCCGAGGACATGCTGAAGCTTCTCTACGCCAAGAAGCAGGCCGCCGAGAACCGCGACCACGCCTTCGAGGAGATGCTGCTCGATGCCAGCAAGGCGTGCGACGAGAAGATCCGCGACGGCGCCGACATCTCGATCCTCGAGGGCTACTCCTACATCATCACCTACTTCGACCGCTACGACGCGACCTCCTCCGCCATCAACCAGCTCGCCTTCATGGAGAACGTGAAGATATCGGAGGAGATGATCCGCAGCCTCCTGGGGAACAAGAGCGCCTTCGACATGCTCGCCCCCGACCTGTTCACCAAGCTCTTCCTGTCCGGCATCTTCGAGGACAAGTACCTCGGCATCTACGGCAGGAAGAAGGTGATCCACCTGGCCGCCGGCCTGAAGCTGATCGAGGAAAACCGTCTGGCCACCACCGCCCTGCTGGAGCAACTGGTGCAGATCGATTCCGACGAGAGGATGTACCTCACCCTGGTCGAGCACGTGAAGGACAGGATCCGCAACTTCTACTCCAAGTACGCCACCAAGGCCGACCAGGATGCGCTGAAGAAGGAACTGACCGAGGAGCTGCTGCACAAGAAGGTCATCGACGGCGAGATCCCCCCGCACCTGTTCCAGGAAGCGATCCTCACCATCAAGAAAGAGGCCGTCTACATCCACAACCTTCTCCCCCAGATCATCGCCGAGAACAACTGTCTGCTGCGCGAGGACTTCCTGGAGAACTCCGGGCTCGACCGATTCTACGTCGAGGAGTTGGAGCGCGAGTTCTTCGAGCTGAACGGCCTCAACCTCGAAGACCTCTACCAGATCCGCAAAGGGTTCAATTAACTGCAGGGTAAACTGCAGGGGCTAGGGACTGGGGGCTAGGGGTTGGGCCATCGCTCCCCTCGCCCTCCGGGAGAGGGGCGGGGGTGAGGGCGCCGCCATCTGCGCCAACCTTTCCTTTCCACAAACCTCCGCGCTTGCCGACACCTCCCTCCCCCTTTCTCAATGCCTCCTCCTCTCCGCTTGACACCCCACCCGAATTCCTCTAATGTGCAACCAGTGTGTAAAATTTGTACTCAGAGGAATACATGCCTGTTATCGACGAGCAACTGACAAGGCTGGGCGACCGGATCGCCTCCTTTGGCAAAGAGAACCTGGACGAGATGCTGCACCTGGTGGGGGAAGGGGCGAGAGTCGTTTCCTCGCAGGAGCGGGTCCGCGTCTACCTTGAAGACCTGACCAAGGGCGCCCTCTCCTGCGCCTTTTCCTGCGGCGACTTCGCCACCGAAATCCGCGAGCAAACCTTCCCCATCATCTCCGCGGAGGCGGGGGTATCCCGCACCTTTGTGACCCAGCAGGTTGCGCAGTTCCAGAACCCGGCCGACAACGGGCTGCCGCTCGACCAGGAGTTTTCCCGGCGCTTCCAGATCTACGGCACCACCCTGATGCCGATCACCAGCCAGGGCAAGTCCATCGGCGTCGCCTGCGTGGACGGGGAACCCCTTTCGCAGGACCGGATAGACCGACTGGCGCCTTTTCTCGCGCGGGCAGGCGAGCGGGTCGACATGGCGCGCAAATACCACCAGCAGCTTCTCCTGGCCCGCCGGGTCGAAATGTACAAGAGAAGGGAGGCGGCAGGCTTCATGGTCCGCTCCGCCGTCAACCTGATCGACGGCCTCACCCTCGCCTCGGTGCTGGTCCCGACGCGGGGCCGCATGGAGGTGCTGGCAAGCCACGCGCAGGATCCCGAACTGAAGCTTCGCTACGACGGCGTCGGCGGCATCGACCTGAAACACGGGACGTCGCTGGTCTCCCGCTACGTCAACGAGGCGGGGATCGTCACCGACGACCGGCTTTTGAAGCCGCTCTTCATCGCCGACCTGTGCGACCAATCCATCCAGCGCCGGGCGCTCACCGAGGAGATGGGGCTGCGCACCCTCTACATGGTGCCGCGCCTGGAGCCCGATACGCGCCGGGTCATCTGCCTCATGAACTACTTCACCCGCGAACTCACCAGCTTCACCGAGTTCGAGATGGGCCTTCTGCAGACCCACGCCGAGATGGTGGAGCGGGTCATCAACGAGGTCGGCGGCGAGCACCTGGAGATCAAGGTCCTCTCCGAGATCTCCGACCTGCTCCAGGAGCGTAACGAGGGGCTGCATCCCTTTCTCACCAAGGTCCTCTCCAAGGCAACCGAACTCATCGGCGCCGACACCGGCTCCATCGCGATAATCGAAGAGCGCGAGGGCGAGAAGTGGCTGGTGGTCGAGAACGAGGAAGGGACCATCGTCGGCGCGAAGAACAAGGAGTGGCTCAAGAAGAAGATCCCCCCCTTCAAGATCGGCGGCTCGGAACTCCCGCCGGAACAGCGGAGCCTCACCGGGCTGGTCGCCTGGACCAAGGAGCCTAAGATCATCGGCCAGGTCGCCGACGTCAGCCAGCACGAAGGCTTCCACCGCCCCATGAACGAACTGATCAAGAGCGAGATGGCGGTGCCGGTGATCAGCGACGACGTGGTCATCGCCGTCATCTGTCTCAACTCGCTGCAGGACCGTTACTTCACCGAAGAGCACAAGCGCATCCTGCAGATTATCGACCGCCTGACCTCGCGCCACATCTCGGATATCCAGCGTATCGACCGGCTGCAGTACGAGGTGAACAAGCTCCAGAGCGACATAGCCTACAAGGACCCGAAAGTCTCCTCCTATCGCCTCGGCAACATCATCGGCAACAGCCGCAAGGCCCAGGAGATCGTCGCCTTCATCAACACCGTCGCCCAGCCCCTCTCCAACAGGATCGCCCTCTGGAGCCGAAACGTGCTGCAGGAGGCCACCATCGGACTCCCCTCCATCCTGGTCCTCGGGCCGACCGGCGCGGGTAAGGAATTCTTCTTCAACAACCTGTACAACAAGCTGAACGAGTTGTACCGGCAGCAGGTGAACCCCAACGGCGAGCTCCCGGTCAAGAAGACCAACATAGCCGCCTACAGCGGAGACCTCACCTACTCCGAACTCTTCGGCCACATCAAGGGCGCCTTCACCGGCGCCTACAGCGACAGGAAAGGGATCATCGAGGAAGCGGCCGGAGGGATCGTATTCCTCGACGAGATCGGCGACGCCGACCCGAAAACCCAGGTACAGTTGCTCCGCTTCCTGGACAACGGCGGTTTCGTCCGGCTGGGTGAGAACCGCGAGCGCATCAGCCGCGTGCTGCTGGTCGCCGCGACCAACAAGGACCTCAGGAAGGAGATCAGCCTGGGGAACTTCCGCGAGGACCTCTATCACCGCCTCACCGAGTTGTCCGTCATGGTCCCTTCGCTGAACGAGCGGCGCGAGGACATCCCCGACCTCTCCACCCACTTCCTCGGCAAGCTCTACCGCACCTACCGGAGCCGCGAGGAGGAGGCGCGCGACGACGCGCCGAGCCTTTCCAAGGACGCGAAAGACGCCCTGGTAGGCCACAACTACAAAGGGAACATCCGCGAGTTGCGAAGCATACTGCTGCGCGCCCTTTTCTTCAGAAGCGGCAAGATGGTAACCGGAGAGGACATCAAGAGAGCAATCAGGGACGGCATGCGGGATCAGCAGGTGACCCCGGCGTCGGAGAGATTGTCCGAAGAAGTCGCCAGCGGGATCATCGCCGAGGTCGAGGCGGGAAAGGATTTCTGGGAGGCGGTGTACGAGCCGTACTCGCAGAGCCGGATCTCGCGGGACGTGGTGCGACTGGTAGTGGAGAAGAGTCGTGCGGCGGCCGGTAAAAGCATGCCCGAGATAGCCAAGCACCTGAAAGCCGTCACCGGCGATCCCCAGAAAGACGAAGAAGAGCGCAAACGCTTCTTCCGATTCAAGAACTTCCTTTACAAGACGGTGAAGATTTGAACGCTTAAGCAGCATTATTAAATATTGCGCAACAGCATGAAACTAGTGGTATTTCTTCCTTGACTTCGTACCTAAAAGCCGCTAATCTTTTAGACAGATTAGGCGGCTTTTTTAATATACATCGTACCTAAATCGTACCTAAACCGGTATCTGGGAGTTTTAGGTACGAATTCCCAAGGGGGGAGACCATGCCAAGGCTCAAGTTCAGCAAATCCGAAATCGACAGAATACCTTTCTCCACAACCGGCCAGGTTGATTACTGGGACACTCAAACCAAAGGACTGGGGCTGAGGGTCGGAGCCAATACAAAAACCTTCATGGTCAAGACCGATGTAAAGGATGCAACCAAGACGAACGGATACCGGACGGTCAAGAAGACCCTGGGGAGATACGGCGAGCTTACCCTTGACCAGGCACGCAAGGAGCTGGCAGGCTACGACGATAAGGACAAGGGTTTTGTCCCTGGCAAGCGATTGGAGATCAAGCGAGGCATTGTCACTACCAATGGTTCAGACGTGACGCTTGACGATATGCTTGGGGCTTACTTCACTGAAAAACGGACAAGCGACGGCAAGACCTACAAGGCGAGCACCGTCAAGGGATACACCAGAATCATCAATCACCACTTTCAAACCTGGCTACCGCTCACCCTGGCCGACACTGCCAAGTTAACACCGGAGATTGTCATTGACCGCTTCCGACAGGTAGAAACGAACCACGGCCCTTATGGGGCGAGAAACGCCTTTGTCATGCTGACGGCAATCATCAACTATGCCCTGGTGAAATATCCTGGTGTAATCACGACGAACCCGCTGAACGTCCTTCGACTGGGGAAGCACATGAAGAAGATCCAGGCGCGGGGTGACCGGCTTGATGGTAACGACTTCCGAACCTTCCGCGAAGGCATCAAGAAGTTCAACGAGACCATCCAAGACGCGTACCTTGTCTGCCTCTTCCACGGCATGAGAAGCGAAGAGGCTTCTGGGTTGCGCTGGGAACAAGTCAATCTGGAGAAGCAGACAATAACCATCCCCGACACGAAGAACCGCCAAACGCTCCACGTCCCATTATGCAGGCAGTCTTTGACCATCCTGACCCGTAGGCTTGACCAGAACCCCGAAGGCTGTGAATGGGTTTTCCCTTCGATCCCGACGCTGTTACGCCACAGCACGAACAAGACCGGGCACGTCCGACTCATGGCAGCGGCCTTGAAGCTGAACACCAAGCTCGACATTACGGTTCACGGCCTGCGCCGAACCTTCATCACCACGGCGCGGCGGTTGAAGATCTTTGAGGACGCCGACCGGCTCACCAACCACGTTGACAGCTCCATTTCAGGCAGGCATTACGACGGCACCGGCGTGGACGACCTTCGTCAACCGCTCCAGGCCATCGCCAACGAGATTGAGCGCCTCATGATGCATGGAGTGGGGGCCAAAGTGCTTCATCTGCCTACGGCGCAGGGTGAATGAGGGAGAGACCCATGAGACCAGATGAGACACGTTCACTCCTGCGAAGGGCTGAGCGTAATATCCGTGAGGGCCTTTTCAATCACATTCCTGCGAAGCGGCTCGACGAGATAGTGGCCGGGGCAGACACGGACCGGCAGGGTTTCTACGTGCAGGACGGTGGCCCCCTCACCTTTTCAGAGCGCCAGGGCATTCTTGCAATCATCACGATCCGGTCGGCACTTTCCTGCCTCCCTCCCCCCCGCGCCATTGTCCTGCCCGAGGATTCTGAGCGGGCCACCCTTGCGTCCGAGGCTTTCATGGCAGGTATGCTCTATGGCTTTTCCTTTCCCGAGCAATTGCGAGAGAAGGAGGAGCCGTTGGTGAAGCACGGCCTCAAGTTCGACAAGACAGGTTCGACACGCGAACATCAAGCCGACGCTCTTGAAAAGGTGCTCCATCGAATCGCTGTCAAGTTTCAAAAGAAAGAGCGGCGATTCCCATCAATCGCAGAGGTTTTGGCGGCGTTGGAGGAGATGGCCGCCCCCGGAGGGTCAATTGAGGAGGTGGACGGCGGCGGGGTGACTTGGGTGGACGCAAAAGGAGACCTCCGAGACACCAGCATTAAAACCATCAAAGGCAGACTCACGAAATTACGCCGTGAAATTAAGTTGATAGATTAGCAACAGTCCCACCTATCGATTACCCAAGACTCCCCTATGCAATCTTTTGAGCGTGTTTAAATACAACGCGCAAAGGAGATTGCCATGTCACAAAGTAACTTCACACCTACAGCATCAACCGCACTCCTCAACGAACAAGAAACTGCAACCCGCATTGGAATGAGCGTCCATTGGCTCCGACGCGCACGCTGGGCAGGGGGCGGCATCCCTTTTGTCAAGATGGGCAGCGGCCCCAAGGCAGCGGTTCGTTACCGGCCCGAAGACGCCGACGCCTACGTTTCTGCCAGGGTGCGCCGGTCTACCAGCGATCCCGGCAAAGAAGCGGCGTAGACGACGAAACCCCCGACCAGGGGCAAACTGGCGGGGGCAAGGGAGAAGCGAAACGATGAATACAACCTACAACAAGACGGTCCAGAAGCCAAGCAGAAAGGTCACGCCATCCGGGAACGGAGGGCGGAGATGAGCAGCAACATCGACAACACCATACAGGGCGGTTTCCTGTTCACCCCCCGCAACGGGTACGAATTCCTGAAAGGTAAGCCGCCCTTGCACCGTGCGTTATGGTCCTGGATGATGGGGGAAGCCAATTGGAAAGACCGGGACGTACTCAAGCGCGGGCAACTCATTACCAGCGGTCCGGCTATGCAGGAAGCTATGAGCCACTATGTCGGATTCCGCAAAAAAACCCCCACGGCTGACGAAATACGAAGCGCGTATGAAGCCCTTGTGAAGGCCGGAGCGATTACCGTCAGGAAGGCCGTACGAGGGATGGTGATAACTATCGTAGATTACGATCTTTATCAGACCGGGGCGAACTATGAAGCCCGCCGGGACGCCCCTAAAGAAGACGCTACGAAGCCCGAGGCAACCCCGTATGTAACAGAAGAGGTAGAAGAGAGGGAAGAAAAAGACTATTCCGCTCCAACTCGTTCTTTTGAGTATTTTTGGAACAGATACCCCCTTAAGGAGGACGAGGGCGCAGCTAGAGAAGTATGGGAATCGTTGTCACCTGATAGGCATACCTCCAACTCCATTATCTACGAGCTTCAATACCATCTTGAGGTAGTCTGGATTTGGTATCCCGGAGGTACACCGCCCCCCCCTACTGCAACCGATTGGTTGAAAGCTCGTCCATGGGAATATACCGATGAAGAGTTGGCCGAGATATTTCGGTTGGCAGTAGGTGATGATTTCGGATTCGCAAAGTTCACCATGAAACGTTTAGAACGGGACACAAGCGACGACCTACATAGCAGTGTTAGCGCGAAGCAGGACGCCTGTTAACGGCCTGTCGCAGGGCAGCGCATACCAAGACAAGGGGGGCACAAGTGGAGCCCATTGAAATCATGCAGAGCGGCGGGGAGAAATTTGTGATTGAGCAGCACCCGTACAAGGGTCAAGTGATCATTTCATGTCGCCTTTGGTACCTCAACCATGCCGAGGGGAAATGGCTCCCGACGCAAAAAGGGCTATCCCTGTCGCGCAAAAAGTGGCGGCAGATTTTGCCGGGGATTTCTCGGTTGCTGCATCCTCCACGCGACGAAGCCGCAACGACGAAAGATGAAGCGCCCGTGTTAACACGGAGCAAACAAGAGGGCGAGAGCCCGAAGGAGTAACGATGTCAGGCATTCTAGGCACAGGGCAGGGCCAGTTCCAAAGCGCGATTCAGGGTCTCGGCAAGACCAACGACCTCGAAACGCAGAGACAGTCCTTCAACAAGCAATCCGAGCAGGCTTACAAGCAGGGCAAGGCCACAACGGCACTCAGCGGTGCAGCTACGGGCGCGATGATCGGGGGCGAGGTGGGTGGCCCTTACGGTGCCGTGGTCGGCGCAGTGGTCGGCGGAATCGCGGGTTATCTTTTCTAAGGGGGGGGCAGATAGTGGCAACGTTTGAGGTGTCAACGAACGGCGGGGAGAATGCCGGGTTAATCAGGACAGCATCGGCACACACCTATGCGCTTCGGTCGCATTTCCCTTTTGAGGGGAAAATCTTTCTCGGAAGGTGTCTGGCTGAGTACGCTGAGTTCTTCCCCGAGGGTTTGCTGACAAGTCACACGCACAACCTGACAGCTTCGGCTTAGTAGCAGATTGATCTCAAGTCCGGTTCTGACCGGCGCAACAGGGCAGCGACCCAAAGGAGAGGAAGTAGTGGGCAAAGGACCGGAAAAAGCACCTATAACGGAGCAGCAGCGTGCGCTCGCTGGAATTGCGGCGGAGCAGTACAACAACTACATGACCACGTATCGCCCGTTCGAGGAGAAGTATGTCACTGACGTGATGGGCGACACTTCTTCGCGCAAGGCAAAGGTGACAGGCCGGGCGAGTGCGGATGTCGCGCAGGCAGCGGGAACCGCAATCAAGCCTGGCGTCGATCCCGCATCCGGTGCGGCTTTTGGGTCCGTAGCCAACACCGCCTTGGGGACTGCGAAAAGCAAGGCTATCGTCCGAGGCAAGCAGGCTGTCGATAACCAGCAGATCAATGCGATGCAGGGCGTTGTCAACATGGGTCAGGGCAAGGCCGCGACCACTCAGGCGGGCATGTCGGCCCTGGCGAGTAGCGCGGCAAACACGGCGATCAACGACTTACAGTCGGAGGTCAACGGCGACGCCTTCACCAGGAACGCTATCGGCTATGCTATCGGCGGCGTGGCTCACTATGCAAAAAAGGGATATGGACGAAAGCCAGCCGGAGACCTCAGCGATTTCGGCACGTACACTGAAGGGCAGGCGGCAGCGATCAACGGGGCCTCACCTGGGGCGGGCGGCTACAGCTACGATAAGAATAGCGGCAACTTCAACTGGAACGATTGAATCAGGCGGTAAAGTATGACCAATGGGGGCACGGCAGCAACAGTGCCCGTGTTAACACCACGGAACAAACAAAAGGGCAGCGACCCAAAGGAGAATAATAATGACAGGATACGGATTAGATTATGGCAACCCCGTAGGTGCGGCCATTGGGGCATACACGGCGCTCCGGGACTCGGACCTTCGCCAAAAAGAGTTCGAGCATAAACAGGCCATTGACACGCAGCTCGCGCAGCAACGCCAGGAGCAGCACGACCAGGCGACGCAGAAGTTCAATGACGAGCGGCAGGCAAACGAGGCAGCAGGGCTGGAGGTGGAGATAGCGGGACACCTCAACGACCCCGAAAAGCCGGGTGAACTCCCGCCGCAGCTCATCGACCGCCTCGTCTCCACGGCCCCCTGGGCCAAGCAGTTCCTGAACAAGAAGTACGCGGATCAACGCAAGGGCCAGATTGACACCATGATGACAGCCTACGGCGATCTTGTCTCTTCGATGCAGGAGACGGCGCAGACTCCCAGGCAGGCCATTAACGCCGAAGCATACGACCCTGCCCTGAACGCCAGCGGCAACGTCGGTGCGGGTCCGGGTGCGATCCCCCTTGGTGCGACGGGCCGCAACGTCCGCTTCCGGCCAGCTACACCCCTTGTCCCTGCCGAGCAACAGCTATCCAGTCAGGCTGTAGCGAAGAACCAGCTTCTCTCCTCAATGACGGACCTGTTCAAGGACCGGCTGATGGTCGGGAAGCTCGACGACGGCAACGCTCCCAAAGATGCGCAGATCATCGACTTTCATCCCTCCCCGGACGGCAAGGCGGTCGCGCTCGAAGTCCAATTCACCAGGCAGGACGGCAGCACCTACGAAGCCCCCATCACCCAAAACAGGAGCGCCGACCCGGACGACCCGGTCAAGTTCCTGCCGGTGAAGGACATCGTGCAGCGTATGGCGATTGAGCGGGCGCTAATCACCGGGCTAAGGGCTCAGAGGGCCAAGTACGGGGATAAGGAAGTCCTGGCACGCATGAATGCGCTTGCGGACCGTGCTCACACCGAAGGCCGAGAGGACAAGAAGGCAATCAGCGACATCACCGAGAAGCAGAAGGATCGGGAGGCTCGGGATAAGCAGAACAGGGACGACAACGCCACCAGCAAGGCCAACGCCAAGCTCTCATCGGATACGGCGATCAAGGTCGCGGGTATGCCAGCTCGAACCAGCGTAGACGGAGCCAACCACCTCCCCGCCGAGGCGAAGCTTGTCGAGTGGATGGTTGCCAATGGCATTGCACCCGACAAGAAGACTGCCTATGGCTTGGCGAGGCAAAGCAAGGACAACCCGAAGGAGATGGTTCTGAAGCTTGCCCACGACGCGATCAAGTCGCGGGACGCCTCACCGTATGTTCGCCCCGGAGATCCCGGCTACAAGACGGACGAGGAAATTATAACCTCATCGCAGGCACTCGTTTCCAAGCTAGGGACGCTGAATGCCCCGGCTGCGATAACACCCTCCCCCGCCAAGCCCGCGCCGGGCGTTATCAAGGGGACCAAGACGATCAACAACAAGCCGTACTTCCAGGACTCCAAGGGCCAGTGGTTCGAGGCCGACATATAGCCAGGGCAGACTAGGGGGCCGGGGGAAAGAGCCCGGCCCTGGGCTCTTTTAAAAAATAGCAGAACACGACAAACGGCCTGAATGGGGGCTTTACCAGGGGAGGCGGTCTCCAAGGGAGGGGGGGCACCCCCCCCCCTCATTCTCTTTTTCACGTTAGGTAATCCCAAACGGCTCTTACTGCGAGAGCAATAAGGAAGTTGGGCAAAAAAAGTAGGCAATAGAGCACGCCGTTTAATTCAAGACTAATAAGAGAAAGACTTAAAAACTCAGTTCCGCATATTGGATTATCTCCAACAAGCTTTCTGCTTCCAGTCTTATCAAATTGAATAAGCGCTGATGATACTACAATCGCGGTTAAGCCTATCGTCACAATACGTGGTCTTTTCCCCAAGGCTTCACCTTCCAGAATACATTTGTAGAAGTCAATGACGAGAAGGGTTAGCGCCGGAGACAACAGGAGAAACTGACTCTTGATTTGGACGACCTCAAACCCGTCTCTCCACCATTCAATCAAGCGGTTGAGCATTACCCCCTCCAATAGGAAAGCCCAACCAGAGGCCGCACATCCACCTTTATGGTCCCTGCTTTCCGGGTCATCGCGATATCCGAAACGCCCCACAGGTATCAGCAAGTAGGATTAAAATCAAGAAATTATACAAAACAATCAAGACGATCCTTTTAGTTTTGAAAATCATTTTCGTTTATGACGAGGCTGGGTTTCTACCCTCTTCTTTCCAAGCTAATCCCCTCACGGCATTTTCCCTTTTAGAATGTCCCTTATTTACCCTTTGCCGCTAGAGCCGCGCCAGTTCTACGTTTACAAACCTGCCAAATCCTGATAGACAATGCTACCATGAAGCCCCGTTCATTTGGTTTTGCAATAGCGTATATTTCTGGCAATCACTGGAGGTATCAATGAATCCGAGCGAGGCCATGTTAACACTGTGTCAGAGGTTTCTCGACCAGCACCCGGTGGACATTGAGGCAGAGGAAGAGGAAGACCAAGGGGAGGAACTTGACTTAGGGCTAAGCCCCGAGCAGGAAGAAATGATTAGGAAACTCGATGCAGAATACCATGTGCTTGAGCAGAAAAGGCTGGAGGAGATGAAGATAGCGCTTCAGGTTGAAAGGAACTCCCTGCTGAACCAGATAGCGGAGCGGATCAACAACCAGCCGGGGTGGGACGCACCGTTTCCGAAGACTGCAAAGGAGCTTTACCGCAGGATAGACGGGCTCCTAGATTCGGCAGGGAAGTATGAGAGGGCGGCGGAGATCCTGTCGCAGATGGACGAGTTCGACCTGACGGGGGAGTCGCTGGAGAGTCTGGCGGCGAGCCTGGAGGATTAGGGGTTCGTCGCCAAGGACGTGGCGGAGGTGCTGGGGTACGCAAGGGCTAGAGATGCCATTGCACAGCACTGCAAACACCCGGAAGTATTGAAGAGCGGTGAATCGCCGCTCTTGACTTCAAGCCCCTACGGCATCACGATCATCCCCGAGCGCGACGTGTACCGGCTCGTCATGCGCTCCAAACTCCCCGCCGCCGAGCGCGTTCGAGGATCAAAGCTTGTCAGTAGCTTGTCAGTAGCTTGCAAGTCTTTTGGTTCGAATCCGTTTTATTGCGGTATGTTGCGAGATGTTACCCCTCCCTCATTACCGCCGCGTCGCCGGGCCAGTCTTGAAAATGGACGCTCCACAAGAAAGTGGGGCGCTGACTCAGGGAACGTATCCCCCCTCTTTGTCCCTCTGATCGGGGCAAGCCTGATGCTCACCTTCCCGCCCGCCTTGCTGTTCATTCTGCTGTTCACTTTTTAGGGGTGACGCGTCAAACCCATTTAAATAACAACAAAATTCCAAGCCTCTTGCTGTTCGATTTGCTGTTCAGTCTGTCCTCATTCTCGCATCCCCGGAAAATTTTTAGGGGGTGTCCGGCTCCAGGAAACATACCCCCCTTCACTTCTGGCGATGATCTTAATGGTGAGTTCACCGGCCCACAACTGGACCCTCACGGCTGCATGGTCGCGGCTCTCCGCCGTCCAATTCTTCACCTCCGTTTTCACCTTCGTTTTCACCTCCGTTTGCGTGATGCAATGCTCGCAGTCCCGCGCCAGTGGCAGCTTTACGGCGGGAATCTTCACCTCCGTTTTCACCTCCGTTTAGGCTGTCCAGTTTTGAAAATGGACGGGCGCAAAAAAATAGGGGAGGTGCGCTCAGGGAAACCCGCCCCCCTCGTTTTGGGCGGGCATAGGGGCGGGGCGGTCCAGTTTCAAAAAATGGGGAAGCTTTATTACGGGCATCCATATGTATGGCTGACATGAGGGCAAAAGGGGGTCTAGGAGTACGGGCAGGGGGGGTAGGTCCCAAGATGGAAGTGCCGGCCATCCTACTTAGTTGGTGCCGTGCCGGAGCCGGGGAGATCCTTGGAGCCTGGCCGAGCAGCACCCCGTCACCCTCCTGCAATATCCGATTGTGAGGGGCCAAAGGATAAGCGGCCCTTTGCCTTACCACTTCGCCATACATCCGTTTGGCAACTCGGACACGCCAACCAACTTGGATGCCATTTCATGGCAACTTTGCTGTATAACTATTTGATTTTATTTGTATTTTTTTCTTGCAAGGCAAAGTGGCCGGTGGTATATGCTTCTCACATGAGCAGCACATCCTACTAAGGCGACGGAGGGCGAGACCATGCAAGAGACAGCAAAGTTCGGGATGGAGTTGGCAGGGGCAGCATGCAGCGCAGATTTCATAGAGGGGCGGTACCTCAATTCAGGAGTGACCACTGGGGAACTGAGGGCGCGGGCACGGGAGGCAAGGCGGGCGATGCTTGATGAATTCCATGTGATTCGCTTCCTCATGCGCCGGTTGGACGGGGATCACAGCAAGGGCAGAGACATGGATTTCATAGAGGGGCGCTTCTACCTGGAGAACGTAACCAAGGGGGACATGCTGGCCCGCCTCAACGTCGCCCGCCAAAGGATCAGCGATGCGTACCGTTTACGTGGTTACTGCCTAGAGCAGACGGGGGCATTGGTTGCGGCCTAGTCTGGATGCAGGGGAATGGGGCCGGACCTCATGGGGGGCGGCCTTTTCCTTTGGTGCTGCGACGGCGTGGAGAGTTAGCTGTGTTGACTTTGACAGGGGGGGGATATGGAAGCGGGGTTTGAAATGCTGGACGGCTTGAACTGGTGGCAACTTCACAGGGAGTACCTGAAGGTGCGAAAGGAGATTTACGCCCATCAACGGGAGATCGGCGTGAAGCTCGAATGGACCGCTGAAGCAAAACGCAGGATGGATGAGCTAGACCCACGCCGAAAGAAAAGACGGATATAAAGCAGGGTCAAGCCAGGGGGAGCATGAGCAAGGGAAGGTGGGGCCGGGCCGCGAGGTATCCGGCCTTTTTTATTGAGTCGGAACCCCTCACCTGCGGAGCCCTCAATTTTGGCACATCGTACCTATATCGTACCTAGTCGGCGCAAGTCATTAAAATCATTGCGCCAGCCAAGAACTTCCTTTACAAGACGGTGAAGATTTGACACCACTCAGGCTCAACACCCGACTGCAGATCACGGTGCACGGCCTGCCTAGGACCTTCATAACCACGCTGTTATCTCTTGTTTGTAAGTGAAAATGGAAAGAAACCTGTAATTTTGAAAGAGTCGAGCCTAAAGGATGGCGTCAATTCCTTTGCGGTGAATCACGTTCAGCAGCACTAGCGCTGCTCCGGTGGGATGCTTTATTCCTCGCTCTAATTGCGAGATATATCCGACAGTTAAGTTGAGATGTCGGGCAAAGACCGATTGGCTCATGCGCGCCTGCTCACGTATCGTACGAATGTCTTCAGCCGTCAATGGTTCGATTACAGGTTTATCCTTTTCGAGGTGACGCATGGTAATTTTTTCGTAAGCTGTTTCTCCCAAAATGCCCGCATTTTTCATGTCCTTGGCAGTTTCAAGCAGTGCTTCTGTCAGTCTGCTCCTTTTCTTATTTTTTGTCGTCATAGCCCACCTCACTTATGAGCCCTTCATTGATCGCAGATTCCAGATGATCCTTTTTCGCCTCAAGCCATGCGGCACCGATTTCTCGAAGTGTTTCCAGCTCGTCCGGCTCGATGTTATCCCGTTCGTTTTTCGAAAAACCGTAAAGGAATACAGCAAGATTGCCGGAACGATATCCGATTAGTAGCCGGAAACCACCCGAACGGCCTTGTCCAGTTCTCGCCACTCGTTGCTTGATGATCCCACCACCTAAGTCGGCGTCCACAAGCCCACGTTCAGCGCGTTCGATGGCGTCGCACAAACTATGGTCCCCGATTCGCTCCTGCTTCGCATAGCGCATGAACCATTTTGTTTTGAAAAGTCGCACGACGCCGCCTGACACTATGAACTATAGCAATATGAATTATACAAATCAACGCTGTTTTTCTGGTTTCCCCCTTCCATCCTGCGCAACTGCCCCCCATACTCTAAAAACGTTCCACCAGTTATGCAGGATTTCAGGGGCGTCCCCTTGCCTCATTGTACAGACGCGCCCCCTGTGCTTCCCTTTTTTAGGATCTTCTGCCATCGGCCTTTCTGTTGCTAAATGTCCAGGTCAAGCTCTGACCCCCAAACCCACTCTGATGGAGAACCGCAACGGTCTTATCGTCCAAACCGCAGTCACTCCGGCAACCGGCACAGGTGAACGCGACGCGGCAAAGAGCATGATCCAGAAACTACGCCGGACATCGCGGCGGATCACAGTGGGCGGCGACAAGGGGTACGACACCAAGGATTTCGTGAAGGACCTGCGCAAGCTTAACGTCACGCCCCATGTTGCACAGAACACCAGCAACCGAAGGTCAGCCATCGATGGTAGAACCACGAGTCTTCTTGGCTACACCATCAGCCAGAAGATCAGAAAACGAATCGAAGAAGGCTTTGGCTGGATGAAGACCGTAGGCCGGCTGCGAAAGACGATGTATCGAGGAGTAGAGAAGATCGCAATGCAGCTTGACCTACATGCAGTAGCCTACAACCTGGTACGAATGGCCAACTTGGGCCTTGGTGCGACTTAAATTGCGCCAAAGGCACCGAGATCCCTTCCCCGGGCTTAAATTCGGCAGCAAAACGGGTTGTAAAAGAACAAAAGTTACCTTCAGCAGCGAGTAGCAGATGCAACCGAAAGCGAATGTTGATAACCGCCGGAGATTTTCAACGGCCTGCTATAAGTCTCCCGCGTACTTCGTCTTCTGAAACGGCCAGAACCTTGATGAGGTCAGTAAATACTTCAAATCCTTGTGTGTATTGTGGCATTTGTGCCTCCTATGGTGTGGGGATTATTTCTTTTTTTGCTTAGGTTTTAATTGGATTTTAAGATTTTCATTCTCTTGTTTCAATAGGGCAATTTCCTGTTTAAGAAGTTCCGTCTCCTTTTTGAGCAGTTCTACTTCTTTGTTCGGTGCTTCTACTTTTGGTACAGGAGCGGGATCGTCTTTTTGGAGAACATGTTGAGTACCAATACAGGTACAGCCCCAAGATAGTACTCTTGAACTAGGAGAAGCCTGCCATACCTCATAATCGTAGGCTATAATTTCTTTAGGTGAAGAAGTAACAATTTTCCATCCGTCAGTTAGTAATGCGTCGACACCAGGCTTTGACTCTTTACCAGCGCACATTCGTTGGCAACTGTCTGATTTTGTATCTTTCGCATGTTTTATACTTTCTCCGGCAAACACAATTTTTTGCTCCGCAGCATATAAAATGCTACTAAAGAACAGCGAACCTGCAATACACAAGGCACTAATACTACGAATCATAGGTACTTCCTCCTCTTGGGTAATTGTGCCTACTATGGAGCACTCAGTTATTTTCTGGGGTTTATTCGGTGTTGTATAACGGTGCCTGTCCTTGACCGGCGGCGTCAGCCTGCCGTTGCCAACGATGTCAAGTTTCCTCCATGGCCCCCTCACTGCAACAAGCAGCAAATGTAGTTGTCTCTATTAATAGGATTATTTCCCGAGGAAAGAGTTTTTACATATTTTTCTTTTTTTAGCCTAGCAAGTTCTACTGCTTCTTCTATTGTATTTATGCTTTGGTCCTTCATGCTAAGTCTGAGAACCGTCTCTAAAAAAGCATCAACGTAAGTATGTATGTTTTCTATTAAAACATTACAGTATGCTGGTGTCCTGCCGGAATGGACTATTAGATTTCTGGTTCGATATATTCTCCTTAGCTGCCACTCAACTTTCATCTCATGTTCTTTGAGGGTCTTAAGGATTTTATCGGTTCTGCCCAATTTCTCGGTCAACGCAAACATACGATTTCTTAAAAGCGTATAATCCAGAAATTTACTATATAATTCATCTCGAAGGGGTTGACTTTCAGGCAGCACCAAGCAGGTTGTTGAAATTCAAATAG
>DNJC01000025.1 GCA_003490025.1 Geobacter sp.
GAGCATTTTCTGACCAAGCAGCGCCATCTCATCAAGGGACGGGTACTTGAGGTGGGGGACAGCGGTTACAGCAGGCTGTTCGGCGGGGATCAGGTGGAGCGCTTCGAGGTGCTGCACGCGGTGGAGGACGGCGGCGCGACTATCGTCGGAGATCTCACCGACTGTTCCACCCTGCCTGAAAACGCCATCGACTGTTTCATCTGCACCCAGACCTTCAATTTCATCTTCGACGTGCAAAAGGCGGTTCAGGGCGCGCATCATCTCCTGAAACCGGGAGGGGTGCTGCTCGCCACGGTGGCGGGGATCAGCCAGATCAGCCGCTATGACATGGAGCGCTGGGGAGACTACTGGCGCTTCACCGACGCCTCTTTGAAAATGCTCTTCGGGCCGGTCTTCCAGGGGGGCGTGGAGGTGGTTGCCCACGGTAACGCACTGGCCGCCTGCTCCTTCCTCCAGGGCGTGGCCGTCGAGGACCTGCCGGACCGGTCGCTTTTGGACCGCAAGGACCCCGACTACCAACTGCTGCTGACCATCGTGGCAAGGAAGGAGGGCTGATGCTGCGCGCCGCGCTACAGTTGGGGTCCGTACCCTTCATCAGGGGGGGCAAGCTCCTGCTGAACAGGTTCAGCCCGCCGGTCCTGATCCTGCTCTACCACCGGGTCACCACCCTGGAAAGCGATCCTCAGTTGCTCGCGGTCACTCCCGACAACTTCCGGGCCCANNCAGGTTCCCGCCACGTTCTTCGTTTCCACCTCACTGATCGGTTCCGACCGGGAGTTCTGGTGGGACGAGGTGGAAAGGCTGCTCCTCTGCGATCACGGGTTTCCCGAGTTTTTCGAACTCTACCACGATGGCAAGGCAAGGCGGTGGACAACTGCCGATGCGCCGGCTCGTCTGCGGATGTACACCGAACTCCTTCCCCTGCTGCGCGAGGCGCTGCCGGAAATGCGCGATGAGCATTTGGAGCGGCTGCGGGCCTGGGCCGGAGCAGGTTCGCAGGGGCGGGCCAGCCACCGCGTGCTGTCCGTGGACGAATTGCGCAGGCTGGCGGGGAGCCCTGTGGCTACGTTGGGGGCGCATACCCTGAGCCACTCCTCGCTCTCTACGCTCCCCGCCTCGCGCCAGCGCGAGGAAATAATCGGCTCCAAATTGTGGCTGGAAGGGGTCCTGGGACAGGAAGTGAGGGTATTTTCCTACCCCTTCGGCGGCAGGAGAGACTACACAGCCGAGACCGTTGCCATCTGTCGGGACGCGGGCTTCACCAGGGCCGCCTCCAACTTCCCCGGGCAGTGGCGGTCCAATGCCGATCCTTTCCAGTTGCCGCGCCATCTCGTGCGCAATTGGGATCTCCCCACCTTCAAAGAGCAGTTGTCGCGGTTGTGGATCGCATGAAAGTCCTACTGCTCAGTTCCACTTACATGAGCGGCGGCGCGGGGCGCGCAGCCGGTCGACTGCACCAGGCTCTCACCGGCATGGATGTCGACGCGCACATGCTGGTGCATAGCAACTCCGGGGAGGCTGGCCCCTCCATACACGGCCCGGCAGGCCTGATCGAGAAGGCGTCAGTTTTTCTCAAGCCAACCCTGGAGGCGCTGCCTCTTTTGCTCTACCCGGACCGCAACCGGCTCATTTTTTCCGCAAACTTCCTCCCGGACCGGATTGCGACCAAGGCCAGTGCTATCGCCCCCGACGTTATCAACCTGCACTGGGTGAACAACGGCCTTCTCCGGATCGAGACGTTGCCCAAGCTTGCTGCGCCCCTGGTCTGGACCCTGCACGATTCCTGGGCCTTTACCGGAGGCTGCCACATCCCGCTCGACTGCAGGCGCTATACCGCGTCATGCGGCAGATGCCCGGCGCTCGGCTCGAACTCTGAGCACGACCTGTCACGCTGGACCTGGCGGCGCAAAGCCAAGGCGTGGCGTGGCGTCCCCATAACCGTGGTCACCCCCAGCCATTGGCTCGCCAGGTGTGCCAAGGACAGCGCTCTGTTCGAGGAGCTAAGGATCGAGGTGATTCCGAACGGGCTCGATCTCAACCGCATAGTGGCTGTGGACAAGAAGCTTGCGCGCGATGCCTTCGGGTTGGCTGACGGCAAGAAGTACATCCTCTTCGGTGCCCATGACAGCACCATCGACAGGAATAAGGGCTTCCAGTACCTCGCTGCGGCTCTGAAAAAACTTGCAGAAGCGGGTTTGGGGGAGACGTGCGAGGTTGTAGTCTTTGGTTCCGACACTCCTCATAGCCCCCCGGACCTCGGGTTGCGCACCCGCTACCTCGGTTACTTCCATGACGAGCAGAGGTTGAACCAGCTCTACGCGGCGGCAGATCTCTTCGTTGCGCCCTCCATGCAGGAGAACCTCCCCTTCACCATCATGGAAGCGATGGCCTCCGGCACCCCCTGCGTCGCCTTTGACGTCGGCGGGATCCCCGAACTGGTCGACCACAAGGTGAACGGTTTCCTGGCCAAGCCTTTCCAGACAGAATCCCTTGCTGAGGGGATGGCGTGGGTGCTGAAAGGGGAGGTCGACGCCTACACGCTGTCCAGGGCGTGCCGGGACAAGGTGGAGACGGAGTTCGACATCAAACGCTGCGCGGAAAAGTATCTGAAGCTGTACCAGGAACTTGCAAGACCACCGGGTCCAGGTAGGTAGCCGCCACCACTCACACACTGGAGCTTCTTTTGCTTCAGTAAAACCGGTTGCAACTCACTGCTGCAGGCGTTGGAAGGGGAGGTTTTTAGCTTGTCTTGGGGTCGCTATTCGTCTAACCTGCATCGACTGCCGTCCAACCCTTTTCAATCCAGAGAGCCCGCTCAATGAGATTATCCGTAGTGATACCGGTTTACAACGAGAGGGACACCCTGGTCGCGATCCACGAGGCTGTCAGTGGGGTCGGAGTCGTCTGTGAGATAATACTCGTCGACGATTGTTCCACGGACGGAAGCAGGGAAATCGCGCAGGGACTTGCAAACGACACGACCCGCGTTGTCCTGCACGATCGCAACATGGGAAAAGGCGCCGCGCTCAGGAGCGGCTTCCGGCACGCGACCGGCGACATCGTGCTCATCCAGGATGCGGACCTGGAGTACGATCCGCGGCAATATCCAAAACTGATCCAGCCTATTGTCGAGGGAAAGGCGGATGTCGTGTACGGCTCGCGCTTCGTGTCGGGGGATTATCGCCGGGTGCTTTACTTCTGGCACATGGCGGGAAACAACTTCCTGACGCTCCTCTCCAACATGCTGACGAACCTGAACCTCTCCGACATGGAAACCTGCTACAAGGCATTCAGAAAGGAAGTTCTGGACAGGATAACCATCGAGGAAAACCGTTTCGGATTCGAGCCGGAGATAACTGCCAAGATCTCGAAGCTCGATCTGAGGATCTACGAGATCGGCATCTCCTACTCGGGAAGGACTTACAAGGAAGGGAAGAAGATAGGGTGGAAAGACGGCTTTTCCGCTCTCCGGTGCATCCTCAAGTACAACCTCTTGAGGTGACCTCCGTGTCACCGTGATCGATCCTGCTTGCGAGTGTGCATGAACTTTAAGGCCTCTTTGCTGAAAAATTTGTCCGGAGCGCTGCTGATTGCGGCAGTCGCCTTCGCGATCAGCTACGGATCCGGTGACCCCGGGACGCTGTTGCTGAGCCTCTCCACGCCCCATAGCGGTGAACGCGAGGTCCTCCCGCCGGAAGCCCTTTTCGTGCTGGATTTCACCAGGCAGCACGGGGTGAAGTCCGTCACCATGTCGAAGCTCATCTCCGAGAACAGGTTCCTGGCGCAGCCGATAACCGAAAGCATCTATCCGGCGGTGGTGAAGGATATGGGTGAGCTTTACGTTTTCTCTGCCGCCGAGCCTTTGCCGGCCGGTTGTGCAACCTTGAAAACGCAAAAAGGGATCCGCCTTGCCAGTTGCCGTTAGTCTCATGCTCCCGTACCTCTTCGGGCTCGGTGTCCTGCTGTCATTTCTTTGCGCAAGCATCATGGACGGAGCGGTTGTAGCGGAGGACACTGACAGGGGCCAAAGGTTCGCCACCTGTCTCGTCTTTGGTTTGCTGCTGAACCACTCCCTGGCATTACTGCTGTCGGACCTGAAGTCTTCACTGGTTGTGGGATGCTCCTTGTCGGTTGCAGCCTTAATTGTCCTTGCCGCAGTGCAACGGCGGCGCCTTCGCAAAGTGATCAGCGTCCAGTGGTTGTTCCTGTCCTTCGTGCTCTACTTGGCCTGTCTCTACGTCGTGCTCGCCGAACCTCTCGACGGGTGGGACGCCCGGTCCATCTGGTTCTTCCATGGGAAGATGATCTTTTACAACGCCTCGATCGACGCCGGCGGAGACTGGACACTTTCTTCCATCGGCTTTTCCCACACTGACTACCCCGAAATGGTCCCCATTCTCGCCGCTCAAATCGCTTCTGTCGCAGGCTACTGGAACGAGTACCTGCCAAAGATGAGCCTGGTGGCGCTACTTTTCCCGGCTCTTTTGTTGCTTTTTTCGATCTTCGGCGGGAAATCGTGGCAGACCGTCTTCATCGCCGTCCCGCTGCTGTTCACCGGGGTATGGCTGAAGAACGGCTACATGGACGGGTACCTCGCACTCTACGGCGGACTGGCCGCCTTCTACCTTGGAAGGTGGCTCGACAACGCTAACCGCATGGACCTTGTTTCCGGTGTGCTGGCGACCGGCGTCGTCCTTGATCTGAAGAACGAGGGGATGCTCTATGCCCTGATAGTGACGGCGCTGCTATGCTCGTTCCTTCTGTCGAAAAGGATCCGGCACGCGGCTCAACAGAGTGTGAGATTGCGGGAAGACCTGCCGCTCCTTATTGTTGCACTCTCCGGGTGGGTGCTGTGGGAAAGGAAAAAGCAGCTTTTCCACCTGAAGAACGATCTTCAACTTGGCTTCAGTTCTCTAGAGACGTTGCTGCACCGCTTATCGGAAGGGTCGCTGGCCTTGATACTCAAATCCCTTTACGTGACATACGATGTTAACCTGAGCCTCGGAATCTTCCTCCTCTCGCTGGTCTGGAGCGTCAGGAAGGGGAGGCGTCCGGGGAGAGGGGCGCTGTTCTGCGCGCTTGTCGCGATACTCTATTTCGCCGGCATCGTGATGATCTACCTCGCCACCCCTTTTGACCTGGTTTCCTTTCATCTGCCGACCGGCAACAGGACCATGCTTCCCGTGCACATGCTCCTGCTCGCCGCGTCCCTGTCGCTGTTCCAACTGAACGGATCGCCTGCCGGTGTCAGCGGCTCTGCGTCAAGAGCTGCGGGGCCGGCGCCATTGTGATGGGGGGGAGACGACTAGCCTCTCTTCGAGACGCCTTTGGCGAGTTGGGAACCTAAAGGTTGACCGACAGCACCTTCATGGCGTATAGATTTCATTGGACCTGCCGCTTCATGTTCGGCAAGCAGCGCCGTTGTCGCAGTTGGACCGGGGTGTTTGCCGGCCGGGAAGAGAAAAGTGGAGGCGTATGAATAACGATGGGTTGGCTAGTAGATCGACTGCTCAAACCTGGCTGACTGTTTTTTTTCGTTTTCACGGGTTCACCCAAAGTAAATGAGACCCTATGCGTACCAAAACCACCTTTCGCAACTACATCTATTCTCTTCTCGCTGCCGAGATTTCAGCCGTAGCCAAATATGCAGATCGGGTGATCCAGTGGCTACCGACACGAAATGATGATTTCGTCTTGCTGGACATGATCGACAATTCCTCGAAGACAATTTCGTTGGACCAGAAATTCCCCGACATCTCTCATGAACATGACAGGAAAACCGTCGTTCTGATAAACGGCTCCATAAATCATGATTTCGACATTCAAGGCCTTCTACTACAGCTGCAACCGCGCCTTTCCCGTAGCTGCAGGGTGGTGATAGTAGCGTACAACCCTTACGTAAGTTTCCTCTACCGTCTGGCAAACAAGCTCAACCTGCGACGCGGCGAACTCCCCACGACCTTCGTGACCCGGGTGGATCTGGAAAATCTGGCAAGAATCGCCGGCTTCTCAATAGTAAGGACCAGGCTGGCCGCGTACTTCCCCTGGCGGATGTGCGGCTTGGGGGATCTCGTCAACAGGCTGCTGCCATCTGTCCCGCTTGTTAGATGGTTGGGGTTTGCCTATATCGCCGTTCTTCGACCCGTGCTCCCGGAGACGGAGCTGAAACCTTCCCTGTCATGCGTGGTTCCGGCCCGCAATGAGCGCGGCAATATCGAAAATGCGGTCAGACGGTTGTCGGGCTTTCCCTGCGACCTGGAGCTGATTTTCGTGGAGGGGCATTCCAGCGACGGCACCTGGGAGGAAATCCTTCGCGTCCAGCAGAAGTATTCCGAGGTGAACATCAGCTGCTTTCAGCAGACGGGGAAGGGGAAGTCGGATGCGGTGCGGCTTGGGTTCGCAGAGGCAAGAAACGATCTGCTGACCATTCTCGATGCCGACCTGACCATGCCTCCGGAAATGCTTTCCAGGTTTTACCACGCTTACTGCGCCGGCCACGGGGATTTCATCAACGGCTCAAGGCTCGTCTATCCCATGGAAGGCGAAGCGATGCGCTTTCTCAACAGGTTTGGCAACATCTTCTTCGCCAAGGCGCTCAGCTGGGTGCTTGGCGAGAGGATCGGCGACTCTCTTTGTGGAACCAAGCTGGTGGCTCGTCACGATTACCTGAGAATGGTTGCCTGGCGGCGGGATTTTGGAGACTTCGACCCGTTCGGGGACTTCGAGCTGCTGTTTCCGGCTGCGGTAATGGGGTTAGGCATTGTGGATGTTCCGATTCGCTACCTGGACCGTACCTATGGCAGCACGAATATCAGCCGGTTCAGGCACGGGCTCATGTTGCTGCGCATGACCCTTATAGGGCTCTTCAAAATCAAATTAGGTGGACGCATTGGCAGGGCTTGACGATCCTTTCCGCATAGATGAGCTGCGCGCAAGCATCATGGGAAAGCCGGCCCTCCGGCACTTCTACCGCGCCACTTACCTCAAGTTTCTGGCGTGTCTGGAAAGGTGCCCGGAGCAGGGGGGGGTGCTGGAATTGGGAACGGGGGGAGGCTTTGCGAAGAGCCTCATCCCTTCGCTCATTACCTCGGACGTTATCGCCTATGAGGGTATCGACACTGTTGCTGATGCCACACGGCTCCCTTTTCACGACCAAAGCCTCAGGATGATCTGCATGGTCAATGTCTTTCACCATATACCTGATGTGGAGAGGTTTCTCAGGGAGGCGGAGCGCTGTCTGGTGCCAGGGGGGCGGATCTTCATCACCGATCAGAATCTGGGACTGTTTTCGCTGCCCATTCTGAAGTATTTTCATCACGAGGGTTTCGACGCGTCATGTACTGCGTGGCGCTTTGACAGTTCAGGCCCCTTGTCGGGGGCAAACGGCGCATTGGCGTGGCTGGTCTTTCGCCGCGACAAGGCAAGGCTCGCCGAACTTTTCCCGGGACTCAGGGTAGAGCGCGTGGTAACCCATACACCGATCCTTTATTGGCTCTCAGGAGGGTTGAAACGGTGGAGTCTCGCCCCTTCGCCTCTACTGCCTCTGCTTGTCGGGCTTGACGGGTTTCTGAACAGGCTCGGCAGCAGGATGGGAAGTTTCCTGGATATTGAAATGTCGAAGGAAGCACCATGAACCACGATCCTCAAAATCCCGGTAATCATTCCATCCCGCACCTTGTTACGCTGATGGTCATTCCGCTTCTTTTGTTCTGTACGTCGCTGGTCCTGAAATCTTACTACGGCCCGTACTTCCTTGGACAGCATTCGGATCCGGAGTATGCGTATCTGCTCAACTCTCTCAATATCGTCCATTCAGTCGTCCCGGGGCACACCGACCACCCCGGCACTACGCTTCAACTGCTCGGCGCAGTCGGGCTGCTGCTCAAATGGTTCGGCCATCTGGCAACGGGGGGGCAACTCGGCATCGACGAGTTTGTCCTGAGAAATCCCGAAGAGTCTCTCGCGGCAATCAACCTGATAGTGAACGTTCTGGTCTTTGCCGCGTTCGTTTTTGCCTCCTTCAGTATCTACCGCTCGATGCGCGGCTTGCTCCCGGTCCTGGTCTTTCAGTTGTCGCTACTGGTTCCTCTCCAGGTGAAAGTCTCGCTGGTGAGGGTGAACCCGGAACCGCTGCTGGTCTTCGCTGTTTTGCTGCTCGCCGGCCTCGTCGTCCGTTATCGAAATCCCGCCATAGCATCGCCTAGCCGGTCGGGGCTGCCCCTGTTGATCGGGATGACCATGGGGTTCGGGCTCGCCTCGAAAGTTACCTTCCTGCCGGTATTGTTTCTGATACTGCTGTTTTCGCCCGGCCGTGAGCGTGTGACGGCGCTTTCTGCGTGCGTCATGTCTTTTTTACTGTTCACCCTTCCGATCACCACCAAATTCCCGCAAATGCTCGCCTGGTTCGGGTCGGTAGCGGCTCATAACGGGCAATACGGAAGCGGCGCGGTTGGTATGCCGCCTGTTGCCAACATGATGGAAAACCTGTTAGTGCTGGTTCGGCAAGAACCGACGTTTTTTATTTTCCTGGCGTTTTACTTGGCTTACCTCCTGGTGAGGCAGTGCAGTGCAGGGGAGAGCGCAACCGGCCGCAGCGAAAAGCTGCTTTTGCTCGGCTCAAGCGTGATGGTCGCGCAGATCCTGATGACGGTGAAGCACCCGGGTGTGCATTATCTGCTGCCAGCAATCGCAATGACCGCGTTGCTGAATGCCGAGCTATGTGCCCTCTTGAAAGCAAACCCTCTGTTCCCCATTGCCAGCTTAGCCACGGGACTCCTCTGCATGGTGGCCGTAGCGGGTACTGCGTATTGTCTCTATTCGGTGCAGTCATGGGTCGTGAAGGAGGAGAAATATCGCCAGAGCGAGGCGGAGTTCTCACGGAAAGTAGCTGCTATAGGTGGATGTGCCACTGCATCCTATTACAGAGCATCAACCTTGCCGTACGCACTGTCGTTTGGTAACGATTTTTCGGGCACGAGGTATGGCAAAGAACTGTCCAGAATCCACCCCGGCATGGTTTTCTACAACATGTGGTCGCGCCAGTTCTGTAACTACCAGGGCGTTATGAATTCTGCCGCCGTGGTGGAAATGTTAAAGAGGGAAGGAGGACTTCTCCTGGTGGGAATGCGGTTGGGACCGGAAGAAAGCGTGAAAGAGAGCCTGAAGTTAAAGCCGGTGATAGAAACCCCGTATTCCATGGCCTATGAACTAGAAGGATTTAACCATTCTCCTCATGCTAAGGACCAAAGGTAAATCCTACGAGGGACCATCGTTTTTCATAAAATCACCCCCGTCTACGCCCT
>DNJC01000070.1 GCA_003490025.1 Geobacter sp.
AGCGGAGATCCTTTCCATGACCTTCATCATAAAGAAGCGGGAAGCGTCCGGCATATCAGGGTAATCTCCGAGGGCGGCGGTTCACTGGCGAGAAGCCCCAGGCCCGTCTGCATCGACTCCATTCAGGCGACGCAAACCTGCACCACGGAATCCCAGCACGCGTTGTACCGGTCCCCTACCGCATGCAGCAGCGCCGCAACGGCAGACAATCTCCTCTTTTCCGTGCCGGTGGCGCACGCCGAGGAACTGGACCACCAGCTCATACCGGATCTGCTGCGTCACCGTCTGGAGCGACGCGGTGACCGGCTCGGGACGCTGGCGCAGGTAGAGGTTCGCGACCCCGGCAGGCTTTGGTGCATATGCGACGAGGGGCGCAGCTATTCGATCCGCAAGCTGACGGCGCGTCTCGCGGTGTACCTCGGTGCGTCATGACCTAGCTGAAACGCCAGGCAGAACTCGTTATTTTCCTGCATCCGCTGCGACCTTGGATTTTTGTGACGCGACCGGATGTTGCCATCCTACTGACGGGAGAGAACGATGACCAAGAAGAGCGAGACGGGAAGCCGCGGCGGCAGCGAACATGTGAAGCTGGTATCGGAGGGGGGGGTGGGAGAGGCGGAGACACGGAAGGCGCAGCGCTGGTCGCCGGACCAGATCGTCGCCAGCTGCATCACGCCGCAGCAGATGGAAAACTTCAGGGCCTACAACAACGTCTGCATGACCCTTCCCACCAACGACATGTACGTCTTCTCTCTCCCTCTTGAGCATGCGGACGACCTCGACCGGGGCATCCTGCCCGAGGCGGTCCTTAGGGAATTCTCGGCAAAGGGGTCCCCTCTGTCGCGCGCCGCGCGGCTCCGTGTTCAACGCTCCGGCAGGGTATGGTTCATCGTGGACCTGGACAAGAAGTATTCCGTCCGGATGGTGCCGACAGGGCTGCTGGTGTACAGCGAGACGCTGTGACCGCCCCCGCGGCCAGAGGATAGCAATGATCGACTTTCACAGCTTCGAACAAGGGGGCGAGAACTTCATTTTTTTCCCGCGCTCCGCGAGGCTTTATCAGCTGAGCAAGACCGCATCGACTATGCTGGCGGAGCTTTCCGCCGGCGTGCCGGGCCTGTACGGCAAAGGCCGGGGAGCGCCGCAGCGTCCCCTCTCCGCCGAAGAGGTCCCCCTGTACGGGGAGATTTGCGACCTTCTGCAGGAGGAGCTGGAGGTGCCCCTCCCACAGTCGCGCGTGAGCCACGACTCCCCGGATCGGAACCGGTACCAGAGCTTTTCCATCTACCTTGCCCAGACCTGCAACATGGCCTGCTGCTACTGCTGGAACCGGGGGGGAAGCTTCGGCAAAGCGGGGCACCTGATGGACAAGAAGGCGGCCCGGCACGTGGTCGGGATGATACTGTCGCTTGCGGAGGCGTCCAGCGCCGACAGGATTTTCGTTAATTTCTACGGTGGCGAACCCCTGCTCGACTTCGACGTCCTGAAGCAGATCACACTCGATCTTCGCAAACAGCAAACCAGCCTGGACAAGGACTTCCATTTCACGCTCGACACCAACGGCACGCTGCTGGAAGGGGGTGTCGCGCGGTTCCTGGCCCGCCACTTCACCCAGATCGGCGTCAGCCTGGACGGCAGCCAGCGCATCCACGACATCCAGCGCCCCGGCAAGTACGGCGAGAACACCTGGCAGAGGATCGTGGACAACATCAAGGTGTTTCCCAACCCCAAGCTGCTGGGGCTTCGTGCCACGCTGACCGCATTCTCGGACAGTTACCAGGAGACCTTCCGGCAACTCACCACCCTCGGCATCGGCAGGATACAGTTGGAGTACTGCCACGAGCCCGGATACCACAGCAACCCGATCTACGAGAAGCTCCTTGTCCCCCCTGAGCGGCAGTTGTCCGAACTCCTCGAGTTCGTCGAGGGGTACGTGGAGAGCATCAGCCGCTACGAGGAGACCCGGGAGATCCCCTTCGTCTCCAACGTGCTCGACAGCATAACCAGGATCAGGCGCGGCAGCCGGTTCACCAGGCCGTGCGGCGCCGGGACCAACACCCTCGCCATCAACAGCCGCGGCGAAGTTTTTCCCTGCATCGCCTTCGTCGATCGCACTGATTTCACCATGGGACAGGCCGATGACGGGAAGTCCCTCGCGCTGCACAAGAGCCTGGCCGGCTTCGAAGTGGACGGACAACTCCCCTGCCATGGCTGCTGGCTCCGTTACGACTGCGCGGGGGGGTGCTATGCCACCCACTACGACATGACCGGGCACGCGCGCCATCCCCATCCCGACTACTGCCGCAATATGAAGGGAAGGGCCGAGGTCTATTTCTACGCCCTGACGCTCATGCTGAACAAATGTCCCTGGCACCTCGAGAAGGCCCCCTGGACACCGTCGCTGTAACCACCGCCCCGCCCGCCCCGCCCTCCACGCATGCAGGCCGCGAACCCTCCTTTCTCTTGACATATGCGGTATACGGTACGATTATGAGCCCTGCGTAGGC
>DNJC01000094.1 GCA_003490025.1 Geobacter sp.
TCTACGTTCTAAGTTCTACGTTGAAAAGCAAAAGGCCTTCTGGGATTCCAGAGGGCCTTTTTTGCGTGGCTTTTTGCTGAGGTGCCTGTGGAACTGCAGTGTGGACTAATGTACAGCGTAGAACGTAGAACAGCCGTTAAGACAACTTAGAACGTAGAACGTAGAACGTAGAACTGCGGTTAAGAACGTAGAACGTAGAACTGCCGTTAAGAACTGCCGTTAAGCCTTCCTGCTGAACCTGTACCCCACGCCGCGAACGGTCTGGAAGAAGATCGGGCGGGAGGGCTCGGGCTCGAAGTACTTCCGCAGGCGCACGATGAAGTTGTCCAGGGTCCTCGTCTCGGCATCGGTTGAGTAACCCCAGACGCTCTCCAGGATCGCCGCCCGCGGAATGGCTTCGCCCTCACGCTGGAAAAAAAGCGACAGCATCCGCACCTCCAGGTCGGTCAGGTCGATCTCCCCCTGCCTCGTCCTCGCCCGGTACGAGAGCAGAAACACCTCGTTGTCCCCGAAACGATACCCTTCCTCGACAGGTTCCGGCCGGTACCACGCTGAACGCCGCAACATCCCGGAAACCCTCAGCAGGAACTCCTTCAGGTTGAACGGCTTGACCAGATAGTCGTCGGCCCCGGCGGCCAACCCGCTGATACGGTCGCTCTCGGCCGAGCGCGCAGTCAGCATCAGCACCGGTACCCTCGAATCCAAAGCACGGATCTTCTGGCACACCTCGAACCCGCCGATCCCGGGCAGCATCACGTCCAGGATGATCAACTCGAACTTCTCGACCTCGACCTTCTCCAGCGCCTCCTCGCCGCTCTCCACATGGCTCACCAGATACCCTTCCTGCTCCAGGTTGAAGGTGATCCCGCGCGCGAGGTGTATCTCGTCCTCTACCAGGAGTATCTGCGGTTTTTCCCCCGACATGCCGCTAACCTCTCTGCTGCTGCCCGGGAAGCGGCAGCGTAATCTGGAAGGTGCACCCCTTGCCGGGGCCTGCGCTGAAAACGGAGATCTTCCCTCCGTGCGCGTTCACCACCGACTTCACTATGTAGAGCCCGAGGCCGGTCCCCCTGATGTTCTCGCCGGGTGTGCGCACCCGGTAGAACATGTCGAAGACCTTGTCGAGTTCGTTCTTCTTGATCCCCTTGCCGTTGTCCTGGAATTCCAGCACGCACTGTCGACCGCTTCTCCTCAAGGAGACCCGGATCTCCGGGGAGACGGGAGAATAGAGCAGGGCGTTCTCCAACAGGTTCCTGAGCGCCATCTCCATCCCTTCCACGTCGATGACGGCAGTTATCCCCGGCTCTATCTCCAGCGTCAGGCGTCCTCCTTCCGGGAGATCGCCACGTTTCCCTTCCAGGTAATCAGAGATGAATTCCGAAAAATCGATGCGCTTCGCCTTCTCGCCCAGTTGCCGGAACTCGATCCTCGTGGCCATCAGCAGGTTGCTGGTGAGCACGTTCAGCCTCTCCGTATCCGACAGCATCACGTCGATGAAACCATCCAGTTTTTCCTTGGGGAGGTCCCTCAGCTTCACCGTTTCCAGGTGCAACTGGATGGAGGCAAGCGGCGACTTGAGTTCGTGGGTCAGCTGCGAGATGTAGGTCCGTTGCTGCAGGTAGAGCTTCGCCTGGCGCCGCCAGTACAGGAAGAGGACGTAAACCCCGGCGAGGATCGCGACCGCCATCAGCAACCCCTCGACGAGGACGATCCATTCCACCCCCTGGGTCACCAGCTCCGGCTTGTAGCGCAGGGCGAGTTCCTTAAACTCCTTGTTCCTGCCGATGAACCAGTAGACCCAGGAGACCACCATGACCACCCAGATCAGCTGGATCCCTATCAATGCAATCAACGGGTTGGAGAGTTTACGGTTCATTTTCATGCACCCACCTCTAGCATCGCAGGTCGCTTTTTGCAAGAGGTATCTAAGGAGGAGTTGGGCTCCCTGGTTTTACATTACTATTACAAAAAAAAACGATGTTCTCTGTTAATGTGAAAACGTGGCAGTCCCAACCCAGGAGGGAAGTATGTTCAAACCGTTGCGCATTGGCAAACACGTGGCCCGTTACCCGCTTATCCAGGGGGGAATGGGGGTCCGCGTCTCGGCAGGATCACTCGCAGGACACGTCGCCAAGTGCGGTGGGGTCGGCCTGGTCGCCTCCCCCGGCATAGCTCTGAACAGCGAGTTCTACGACGGCAAGAATTACATGAAGAGCAACCCGATGGCCCTGAAGGAGGAGCTGCGCAAGGCATACGAAATCGCCCCCGACGGTATCATCGGGGTGAACGTGATGGTTGCGCTTTCCGATTTCGAGGCATTGGTGGCGGCTTCAGTCGAGGGGGGCGCAAAGCTCCTCGTCTGCGGAGCCGGATTGCCGATGACCCTCCCGGGGTTGACCGCCCATGCGCCCGACGTCGCGCTGGTGCCGATCGTCTCCTCGGTCCGCGCCGCGCAGCTTATCGCCAAGAAGTGGGACAAGGCCTACAACCGCCTTCCCGATGCGGTCGTCGTCGAGGACCCCGACACCGCCGGCGGTCATCTGGGCGAGAAAATGGAGAACATCGGTAACGGCGATTACGACCAGTACGCGACCGTGCGCGGCGTCAAGGAATTCTTCCGTAGCGAGTACGGCCTGGACATCCCCATCATTGCTGCCGGCGGGATCTGGGACCGCGCCGACCTGCTGCACGCGCTGGCCGAAGGCGCCGACGGCGTCCAGATGGCGAGCCGTTTCGTAACGACCGTCGAGTGCGACGCGGACGACGCCTTCAAACAGGCCTACCTCGATTGCAAAAAAGAGGACATCGGGCTCATCATGAGCCCAGCAGGCCTTCCCGGGCGCGCCATACTCACCAACCAGGAAGGTATAATCGCCTACGACGAAGATCACAGCTCCGTCTGCACGCTTGGTTGCCTCAAGAAATGCTCCTACAAGGAGAGCGGCGAGCGTTTCTGCATCGTCAGGTCGCTGGACCGCGCTCAGCGCGGCGACGTTGATACCGGCCTCGTCTTCTGCGGCACCAACGCCTGGAAGGCGAACCGTATCGAGACCGTGCAGGAGATCTTCAACGAACTCTTTGCCGAAGCGGGCGCAGTCGCGGAGAATAAGGCGGCGTAGACGTCGGAAGGCAGAAGTCAGATTCAAGCAAAGGAAATCCCCCTGTCGCATAAATAGCGGCGGGGGGATTTTTGTATTTCAACCCTTGTGTCCATCCCCTCGCCCTCCGGGAGAGGGTGGCCGAAGGCCGGGTGAGGGCGGTGCCACGAAGCCCGATGATGCCCAAAGGTAAGGCTCCGTCATTTACGACTTGTAGGAGCGGCATTCCTGCCGCGATCGGCGCCCTCACCCCGGCCCTCTCCCGGAGGGCGAGGGGGAATGGACGGGAGAGGGTGGCCGAAGGCCGGGTGAGGGCGGTGCCACGAAGCCCGATGTTGCTCAAAGAAAGGCTCCGTCATTTACGACTTGTAGGCGCGACATTCCTGCCGCGGCCGGCGCCCTCACCCCGACCCTCTCCCATAGGGCGAGGGAGAGTGGAAAGAAAGCTGGTAGGAGCGCATCTGTTGAGAAATTTATAATGCACCTTTCTCCTTGCCAGCGCGCGCCTCTCGTGCTATATCAAGAAAACTTGATTTAATAGAATCGGCAAGGTTGATTAAAATATGCTCGATCTCCTGAAAGCACTGGCTGACCCTTGCCGCCTGCGACTGGTGGCGGTGCTGCTGCGGGCTGAATTCACCGTGCAGGAGCTGACGCAGATCCTCGCCATGGGGCAGTCGCGCATCTCCAGGCACCTGAAGATCCTCACCGAGGCGGGCGTTCTTTCGGTGAAGCGGCAAGGGACCTGGAGCTACTATCGCGTGGGTGACGGGAACGACTTTTTCCGCGCCATACGCCCCGCCGTCGAAAGGGAGCTGGAGCGACTCCCGGAGCGGCGCGATGATCTCGCTGCCGTGGCGCTGGCCCTCGAAGCGCGGCGCAAGCGGAGCCTTGAGTTCTTCGACCAGCACGCACGGAGCTGGGACGTCCTCTCGCGCACGCTGCTCCCTGTTCCGGAGTACCAGGAGCGCCTGCTGGCCCTGGTTCCCTCCGTCGACACCTTGCTGGAGATTGGAGTCGGGACGGGGGCCCTGCTCCCTGACCTCGCCCGCCGGGCTCACAAGGTGATCGGGGTCGACCACTCGCCTGCCATGCTGGAGGAGGCGAGACGTCGCGTCGCCGATGATGGTAACGGTGCTGCGGAACTGAGGCTCGGCGAGATGACCCATCTCCCCCTGGCTGACGGCGGGGCGGGGTGCGTGGTGGCCAACATGGTGCTGCATCACGCAGCCGATCCGCAGGCGGTGCTGGCGGAGATAGCGCGCGTGCTTAAGCCGCAGGGGACCCTGGTGCTGGCCGACCTGGCGCGCCATGAGCGGGAGTGGGCACGCGAGCAGTTGGCCGACCAGTGGCTCGGATTCGAGGTGGAAGAACTGCAGGGCTGGCTCAAAGGTGCCGGTCTTGACGGGATACAGGTTGATCGCGTCGCCGCGGGGAACGGGCAGGAGGACGTACTGCTGGTGACGGCGGTGAAAAGCAGGGGCTAGGGACTGGGGGCTAGCCCCGATTCTAAAAACAAAGGAGAAGGACTGATGAAAGAAAACGACTACATCGTCAAGGACATGTCGCTGGCAGCTTGGGGCCGCAAGGAAATGATCATAGCCGAAACCGAGATGCCGGGCCTGATGGCGATCCGCGAGGAGTACGCCGCTTCACAGCCGCTCAAGGGCGCACGCATCGCGGGCTCGCTGCACATGACCATCCAGACCGCCATGCTGATCGAGACCCTGACCGCCCTGGGCGCCGAGGTCCGCTGGGCTTCCTGCAACATCTTCTCTACCCAGGACCACGCCGCAGCCGCTATCGCTGCAGCAGGCATCCCGGTCTTCGCCCACAAGGGTGAGACCCTGGGCGAGTACTGGGATTACACCCACAAGATCTTCGAGTGGCACGACGGCGGCGCTCCGAACATGATCCTTGACGACGGCGGCGACGCGACCCTCCTGCTGCACCTGGGGAGCGACGCCGAAAAGGATGCCTCCGTCATCGCCAACGCGACCTGCGAGGAAGAGGAATTCCTTTTCGCCGCCATCAAGAAGCGCCTGGCCGAGCAGCCGGGCTGGTACTCCAAGACCGCTGCCAGCATCAAGGGCGTCACCGAGGAGACGACCACCGGCGTGCACCGCCTCTACCAGATGTTCGAGAAGGGCAAGCTCAAGTTCCCTGCCATCAACGTGAACGATTGCGTGACCAAGTCGAAGTTCGACAACATCTACGGCTGCCGCGAGTCCCTCATGGACGGCATCAAGCGCGCCACCGACGTCATGGTGGCAGGCAAGGTCGCCGTCATCTGCGGCTACGGCGACGTCGGCAAGGGTTGCGCGCAGGCGATGCGCGGCCTGCAGGCCCAGGTCTGGGTGACCGAGGTCGACCCGATCTGCGCACTCCAGGCCGCCATGGAAGGGTACAAGGTGGTCACCATGGCGTGGGCTGCCGACAAGGCGGACATCTTCGTCACCACCACCGGCAACATCGACGTCATCACCCACGACCATATGAGGGCGATGAAGCACAACGCCATCGTCTGCAACATAGGTCACTTCGACAACGAGATCGAGGTCGCCAAGCTGAAGCAGTACCAGTGGGAGAACATCAAGCCGCAGGTGGACCACGTCATCTTCCCGGACGGCAAGCGCATCATCCTGCTCGCGGAAGGGCGCCTGGTGAACCTTGGCTGCGCCACCGGCCACCCCTCCTACGTCATGTCCTCCTCCTTCGCCAACCAGACCCTGGCCCAGATGGAGATCTTCTGCAACCCGGGCAAGTACCCGGTCGGCGTGTACATCCTTCCCAAGGAGCTGGACGAAAAGGTGGCGCGCCTGCAGCTGAAAACCTTGGGCGCGATGCTGACTGAACTGACCGAGGCCCAGGCCGATTACATCGGCGTCAAGAAGGAAGGGCCGTACAAGTCGGAGCACTACAGGTACTAAAACCACACGTAGAACGTAGAACGTAAAAAAGGGCGCCTGGTTTCTTAACCGGCGCCCTTTCTTATGAATCCTGCTCGTTCTTGCTCTTCTCTTTCTCCCCCCGGTCCCCGGGGGCGCACGATGGCGACATTCAGGTCTGTACACCCAGCTTAGGCAGGATGTACCGCTGCAGTACAACCCAAAAGACAAAAAAACCGGCCAGAAGCAATATTTCGGTCATATCCAAGGTTACCTCCGGATGCACTATACCGCATATGCAAAAAGATGTATACCCTGAATCATATCTCCCGGTGGCTGTGACTGATCTGGTCTACGCCGCATACTCCGTAACCAGGTCCACCTCTCGCAGCAGCGCCAGGTCCACTTCGGTTCCCGCCGGAAGGAAGGTGGCGTCGAGGGGGAGGGCGGCAAGCGCGTCGCACCTGGTCATGGTGCTCAGTATGCCGGTGTGCTGGTCGCCGGCACAGTAGGCCACATGTCGTCCGTGCCTCTGCTTGACCGTCACCCTGATGAAATGGACCTTCCCGGGCTTCTTGTGGGCGTCCTCGGCCAGGATCCCCTTGACGAAGGGACGGATCACGTTGCGCTGCCCCATCATCCTGAGCAGCGCCGGTTTCACCAGCAGCTCGAAGGTCACCATGGTGGAAACGGGGTTGCCCGGGAGGGAGAAGACCGGCTTGCCGTCCCTGGTGGAAAAAGAGGTCGGGCCACCCGGTTTCATCCCTATCTTCCAGAAGTGCTCCGTCGCTCCCAACTCGGCCATGACTTCCCTCACCAGGTCACGGTCTCCGGCCGAAACCCCGGCTGAGGTGATCAGGGCGTCGCAGGCGAAACCCTCCCGAAGCTTTTCCTTGAGGCTCTGGCTGTCGTCCCTGGCGATGCCGATCAGCACCGGCTCGCCCCCGACCTCGCGCACCGCTGCCGCAAGCGAGAGGGCGTTGGAGTTGATGACCCGGCCAAGTGCCGGGGTTTCCCCCAGTTCGACCAGTTCGTCTCCTGTGGAGAGTATGGCGACCCGCGCCTTGCGCTGCACCGGCACCATGGCCTGCCCCATCGCCGCCAGCATACCTATCTCGGACGGGCGTATCCGCGTGCCGGCCGCGACGATCCTGGCCCCGGCAGCGACGTCCGCTCCCTTGACCCGGATATGCTGTCGCAGCAGCACTCTCTGCGTGATCACCACCCGGTCTCCGCGGAACTCGGTCTCCTCGATGGGGACGACGGCGCTGCAGCCCGAGGGAATGGGGGCGCCGGTCATGATCCTTACGGCGCACCCGGGCGCCACGTGGGGAAGATCGCTCCCACCGGCGGGGAGGAAGCCGGTAACCTCCAACGTGGCGGGAATGGGGGCGCAGTCCTCTGACCTCACCGCGAAGCCGTCCATTGCCGAGTTGTCGTACTGCGGCATGTCCCACGGCGCGGCGATGTCCCTGCTGATGATCCTTCCCAGGGCCTCCAGCAGCGGTACCGTTTCTTCCCCAAGGGGTTTCACATGGGCCAGTATGATGCCGCGCGCTTCTTCAAAGCTTGGCATGGTGCACCTCGGTGCTGAAACTCCGGCGCCGGGGGGCGCCTTTTTGTGGCGGCAGCAATGCCGCTCTCATAAGAAAAAAACTCCCGTCCCTCCGGCAGGGGCCGGGGGAGGGGAGCGAATCTGTCATGCTGCGTGTACCACCAGCTCTACCGATGCTGCCGGTGCCGGAGCGTAGGATATCTCATGTATTTCCATCGCCAGGAGGTCGATGCTCAGTTTGCGGTTCCTGAGCAGTTCTCCCTTGCCGAGAAGGATCTTGCAGACTTCGGCGACCTCGAGGCTTGCCACGACTGCAGGGGTGAAGGCCGGGTTGCCAAGCTGCTGCTCGATCCCCTTTCCCGCCACCCAGTGGCGGTAGATCTGCTGCACCGTCGTCTCGCCGGGGAACTGCGTGGCGACGTGGCCGTACCAGCCGCCGATGGCGCCGTGGACCATGGGGATCCCCGCTATGTTGCAGACCTCGGCCAGTTCCAGCCGGTAGGAGATGCTGTCCAGCGCGTCCACCGCCACCTGGCACCCTGCCAGGAGTTCGAAACCGTTCATTACGCAAAAGGAGTCTTGCACCGCCGTCACGGTGACTGCCGGGTTGATCTGCGACGCCCGCTCCAGCGCGGCGTACACCTTGGGCATGCCGAGGATGGCCGGGTAGGAGAGGATCTGCCGGTTCAGGTTGTGCTCCTCGAAGATGTCCGGGTCTATGGCGACGATCTGACCCACGCCAAGCCGCGCCAGTTCCTCGATGACGTATCCGCCCAGGCCACCGCAGCCGATCACGGCGATGCGGCTATTGAAAAGCCGCAGCTGTTCTTCGGTGGAGATCATGTTCCGGTTGCGCTGGTAACGCGCCGGAAAAAGGCCGTTTTCCAGGGCGATTTTCTCCACCTCCGCGTACCTCAGGGTGAACTGCCGGGCGGCGGAGTCCTGGGCGCTCCAGGGGAGCAGCCCGTCCCGCAGCGAACTCTTGAGAAAACTTAGAACCTCGTCCATATCAGCCTCCTCCGACCAGGGGAAAGAGCGAAAGGGTGTCGTTTTGCTTGAGCGCTTGGTCCAGGCCGCCGTGCCGGCCGTTGATCATCACGATGCCGATCTCCTCCTCGGTGAGCCCGAGCGAGAGGACCACGGCGCGCACATCGGTTCCCTCAGGGAGTTCCTGTTCGGCGATCTTGAACCTGCCGTTTCTGAAGGTGGCGAAAAGCTTGAGCGTGATCTGCATAGTGCACCTGCTTTGTTGGTTGAAACGAAAAAGCCCGGCGTGACTGCTGTCACGCCGGGTGTTGAGGCTCTGCTAGAAGTTCCAGAACTCGTCTATCTCTGCGTCCGTGAAGTCCCACACCGCGTTGTGCGGTGCTACCGGCTCGGTCTTGAAGAAGTCCGGGAGGCGGTCGTGGGCGCTGGTGAGGCCTGCTTCCTGGTTGAACTTGCGCTCAAGCTTCAGGATGTGCTTGCCGAGGTTGGTCACGTCGTCGCCGGTAAGGGCGATGCCGAAGCGGGCGTTGATCATGTCGATCAGGGCCGGGAGGCACTCCGGGATGTCCAGGGCCGGGAAGGCGACGAAGATGCACATACCGGTCGAATCGACAGCGGCGGTCGCGATCTGCAGGTTGCGGGAGAGCTCAACCTGGCCTTCCTTCTTGAGCGGATCGACGTAGCCGCCGACGTTCAGGATGTTGGTGGCGATGGTGTAGCCGGAGGTGTGGTCCGCGCCCATGGTGCTGGTCGCGTAGGTGATGCCGATACCCTTGACGGAGCGCGGGTCGTATGCCGGGATGCCCTGGTTCTTGACGACCGGGACGCGGGTTACGCCGTAGGCGCGGCCGACGGAGCCTGCGCCGCCGCCGAGGATGCGCCCGAGCGGGGTCCCTTTTGCGATCTCTTCGGTCAGCATGCGAAGCACGCCCTTGCCGTCGCCGAAGGGGAGGATGCCGGCTTCCATGGCGACGCCGAACATGACGGCGGTCTCGATGGAGTCGATCCCGATGTCGTCCATCAGGCTGTCGGCGCGTGCGATGTCGTCCAGTTCCTCGATGCAGCAGTCAGCGCCCAGGCCCCAGATGGTCTCGTACTCGAAGCCGGAGGTGATGTACTTGCCGTCCTTGTCGTTGTAGACCTGCGAGCACTGGATGATGCACCCGGCGTGGCAGCCGTGTTTCACTTTCCCGCCGCGTGCCGCGATGGTGTCGTGCATGGTCTCGCCGGAGATCTTGTCGTGTGCCGCGAATTCGCCGACGGTGAAGTTTTTGGTCGGAAGCCCGCCGGCCTCGTTGAGGATGTTGACGAGGACGTTGGTGCCGTAGGTCGGCAGACCCTCGCCGGATACCGGGTGGTCGAGGAGCGCCTTGGAGAACACCCTGGCTGCGGCCTTGAATTTCTCCGGATCGGCGATCTTCACGGCCTGTGCGCCTTCGCCGTCGATGGAGATGAACTTGATCTGCTTGCTCCCCATGACCGCGCCGAGGCCGCCGCGGCCGTGGCTGCGGATCTTGCTGTCGGGGTCCTTGACGGAGATGTTGGCTGCGGTCATCTTCAGTTCGCCGGCCGGGCCGATGGTGAGGACGCCGGTTTTCTTGCCGAGGCGAGCTTCAACCGCGTCGATGACGGCGAAGTTGCCGAGACCGAGGAGTTCCTTCTCTTCGTTGATGGTGACGCCGTTCAGGCCCACGGAGAGGTTGTACCAGGCGCCGCCCTTCGGCTGCCCCTCGATGATGAGGGCCTTGATGCCGAGTTTCGCCAGCATCTGTGCGGCGGTGCCGCCTGCGTTGCTCTCTTTGATGCCGCCGGTCAGCGGGCTCTTGGCGCCTGCGGAGAGGCGGCCGGAGTTGGCAGCGGCGGTGCCGGTCAGAAGGCCCGGTGCGAACACCAGCTTGTTCTGTGCGCCGAGCGCGTGGCAGGTGGCGGGGACTTCAGCAGCCACGATGGTGGAGGTGAGGCCGCGGCCCCCCAGTCCTGCCCAGGCTGCGGGGACTTCTTCTACCTTGGTGGTCAGGTCGGTCATGTTGACGCGAAAAATCTTATCCATGCTTTTCTAGCTCCCTATTAAATATAGTATTGCCGGCTTCTGCGCCGGTACTCCTTTTCAAGAGGAAGGCTCCGCCGTTTCCAGCGAAACCCTATGGCCTGGCGCCCTGAGGGGGTTCCTTTTAGGCAGCATGGCTCGGAGATTTTCTGATGCGTGACTGACCGGACACCGCTACGCATCTCTTGCATGTGGTCGGTTTTTACGGTGTAGGGGCGAATGATTATTCGCCCCTACGGTTGTTGCCTCTATCGATCTCCTCCCCGACTAGGGAAGGGAATCGGGTATTACATCGCTGCCTTGAACATGCCGATGACCTGCTCAAGGGTCGCTTTGCGCGGGTTGGTGAACTGGCAAGCGTCCTTTTTTGCGTTTTCCGCCATGATGGAAAGGTCCTCTTCCTTCACGTTGAGCGCCTTGAGGCCGGTCGGGATGCCGATGGAAGCGGAGAGGCTGCGGATCCTGTCGATAGCTTTCTGGCCGGCTTCGGTCACGGAGAGGCCGTCGACGTTCTCGCCGAGTGCTTTCGCGATGTCAGCGAAACGCTTCGGGCAGGCGATCAGGTTGTACTGGCTGACGGCCGGGAGCAGGATTGCGTTGCAGACGCCGTGCGGCAGGTTGTAGAAGCCGCCCAGCTGATGAGCCATGGAGTGGACGTAGCCAAGCGAAGCGTTGTTGAACGCCATGCCGGCGAGGTACTCGGCGTATGCCATCTTGTCGCGTGCCTCGAGGTCTTCGCCGTTGGCGACAGCCTTGGAGAGGAACTCGGCGATCAGCTCGATAGCTTTGATTGCGCAAGCGTCGGTGATCGGGGTAGCGATGGTGGAAACGTATGCCTCGACTGCGTGGGTCAGGGCGTCCATGCCGGTTGCAGCGGTGAGTGCTGCCGGCTTGCCGACCATGAGGAGCGGGTCGTTGATGGCGATGTTCGGAGTGCAGCGCCAGTCGACGATAGCCATCTTCACGTGGGTGTCGGTGTTGGTGATGATGCAGAAACGGGTCATTTCGGACGCGGTCCCTGCGGTGGTGTTGATGGCGACGAATGCCGGCATGGGCTTGGTGGACTTGTTCACGCCTTCGAAGTCGCGGATGTGGCCGCCGTTGCCGATGACCAGGCCGATCCCCTTGCCGCAGTCGTGGGAGGAACCGCCGCCCAGGGAGATGATCGCGTCGCAACCGTTGTCCTGGTACACTTTCACGCCGTCGTGCACGTTTTTGTCGGTCGGGTTCGGCTCTGCGCCGTCGTAGATGATTGCGGTTACGCCGGAAGCTTCAACCTGGGCCTTGATCTTGTCGGCAACGCCCATGGCGGAAAGACCCTTGTCGGTGACGATCAGCGCCTTGGATGCGCCGAGTGCCTTCACCTGGTCGCCAGTTTCCTTGGCGGAACCGATACCCATCAGCGATACTGTCGGAATGTAGAAACCGTACGTCTGCTCTCCTAATGCCATTTTCATTTCCCCCTGTTGTTTTGTCCGGACTTTATGACCGGTTGTTTAACCTTAGTCTGGTGCGGTGCCGCATACACTGTCCTAAAACGGTTTTCTAACTTATCGCAAACCCCATACCAGAATCGTATCAGGTCGCATTTTTTCTTGATGCTACTTTTTTTCCATACAATACCGTATACTTATCTTCCTCGTTTCTTTCCGCGCCCTTTGCGCCCCCCAAGTGTGCCGTTCCATTGGCGAACAGTTGCGCCGTTCCAACATGGAACGTTTGCTCTTTTGTGGAACGCACCGTTCCTCTTTCAGGCGCGCTTTTATTCCTCTCCCCAAACAGTTCTTCCAATCGCGGCAAAATCGGTTCGTTTCCTGTGTATTCGTTAGGTTACTGCTCCCGGTACCGTAGACGGCCGCAGTTTGTGCGCTACTGCCTGAACAATTGGTATCGATATTGCCTTGTATACAAATCATGGCTGTTCCTATGAACCCCAACCAGCAAAGGCCGGGAGTACCAGCATGGAACTTATAGATACCTACGGCAGACGGATTAACTACCTGCGGCTCTCCGTCACGGACCGCTGCAACATGCGCTGCTGCTACTGCATGCCGGCGCAGGGGGTGGCAAAGCTGCAGCACGACGACATGCTGAGCTACGAGGAGCTGTTCCGGGTCGCGAGCGCCTGCGTCGCACAGGGTATCAAGAAGATACGGGTCACCGGCGGGGAGCCGCTGGTGAGGAGAGGGCTGGTTTCTTTCCTGGAACGTCTCTCCGGGGTGGACGGGTTGAAGGAGCTGGTGCTCACCACCAACGGGATGCTCCTTCCGGAGCTGGCCCTGCCGCTCAAGCGAGCGGGGGTGGCACGCCTCAACATCAGCCTCGATTCCCTGAATCACGAGAGATTTGCGCGCATCACGCGGTCCGGCGACCTCGCCCGGGTCCTCGCCGGGATCGAGGCTGCGGAGAAGGCGGGTTTCGGGCCTCTGAAGATAAACATGGTGGTCATGCGCGGGGTGAACGACGACGAGATCCTCGACTTCGCCGCCCTCAGCATCAACAAGCCGTACACGGTCCGCTTCATAGAATACATGCCGACCCTGCAGGACCAGGGGTGGAGCGCGCAGAGCATGCCGGGGAGCGAGATCCTCTCCCGGATCGCGGATCGCTACCCGCTGCTGCCGATGATCGGCACGGAGATGGCGGGGCCGGCGAGGAACTTCAAGATAGAGGGTGGCGCCGGGGCTATCGGGATCATCACCCCCGTCTCCGGGCACTTCTGCGAAAGCTGCAACAGGATCAGGGTGACAGCGGCCGGAATGGTGAGGGGCTGCCTCTTCTCCAGCCAGGGAATCGACCTGAAGCCGCTTCTTCGCGGCGGCGACCATGCAGCCTTGGAACAGACGGTGCGGAGCATCGTGACGCAAAAGCCCGGGCGGCACCAACTGGCGGAGCAGGGCGTCGAAGAACAGGTGAACATGTCCAGGATCGGCGGGTAGAGGCAGGGGCTAGAGGCAGGGGCTGGGGATTAGGGACTAGGTGTTGAGTGCCAGGACAT
>DNJC01000012.1 GCA_003490025.1 Geobacter sp.
ACTGCGGACCTCATCTTCCACAACCTGGTGCTCCTCGGCTTCTACGACATCGACCCCGAGGAGGTGTACGCCGAGCTTCGGCGCCGCTTCGGGATGTCCGGCATCGAGGAGAAGCAGTCCCGGGTCGGCTAGCCGTGCTCAGAAATAGTACAAATTCCTTGACAAATATTACACCGATGATATATTGCTGGTTCCTTGAATATTGTCTGCCGGCCCGTACCCACTAAATTAGTAAATCCAGAAGAGAAGGGGGGGGAATATGAATGCCGGGAGTAAAGGTAAAAGAAGCTGAACCGTTTGAGCTCGCACTGAAAAAGTTCAAGAAGCAGTGCGAGAAAGCTGGGATCCTTTCTGAGGTCCGCAAAAGAGAGCACTACGAAAAGCCGAGTATCAAGAAGAAGAAAAAGGCCATTGCCGCGCGCAAGCGTGCTCTGAAAAAACAGCGTAAGATGGTGGACTAAGAGGGATTTATGCAACTGCGGGCGAGACTAAACGCCGATATGAAGGACGCCATGAAAAGCCGCGATGCTGCGCGCCTTTCCGGCATCCGGATGGTGCTCTCCGCGGTGAAGAACCGCGACATCGAACTCAGACGCGAACTGAACGACGCGGAAATCACCGAGACCATTTCGACCCTCTGTAAACAGCGCAGGGAATCCATCCGGCTCTTTAAGGAAGCAGGCAGACAGGATCTGGTGGATAAAGAGGAAGCGGAGCTCGCGCTCCTGGTAAGCTTCCTTCCCCAGCAGTTGACACGGGAAGAACTCGTGTCCCTGGTGGACAAGGTGATAACGGAAACCTCCGCTACGAGCGGGAAGGATATGGGCAAGGTGATGAAGGCCTTGCAACCCCTGGTCTCCGGCCGCGCAGACGGTAAGCTGGTGAGCGAAGTTGTGAAGGAAAAGCTCGCATAGATATCGCCCCCGGGAACTCACCCGGGGGTGGTTGCGGGTCTTAGGTGTCATGAGTAGGGGCGAATCTAGCGATTCCCCCTTCTTTTGCTTTGTGGCTACTGACCAGGTGTTTGCATGATCCTTCTTGACATCCTTATCTGGGTCGTACTGCTTTTTTTTGTGGCAAAGGGTTTCTCGAAGGGACTGGTGCGGGAGGCATGCTCCCTGCTTGGTCTTGTCTCGGGCGGCTGGGCCGCTTTCAGGTACTATTCCTTTCTCAGTCAGGGGATCAGGCACTTCATCAACCTCCCCACGCAGGTCGCGCAGCCGCTGTCGTTTCTCCTCATTTTCATGCTGCTCGGCATGCTCTTCTATTTCCTCGGTCATCTGCTCACCGTCATCTTCAAGGTAATGCTTTTGGGAGGGATCAACCGCGTCGGCGGCGTCGTGTTCGGTTTCCTGGAGGGCGGCTTTGTCCTTTGCGTCGTCCTCTACCTGGCAACCACGAAGCCGATGCCGGAGAAGTTCAAGGCCTGGGTCTCCGGATCCAAGACCGCCAGCGCCTTTGCCGGCACCGGGGCAGGGATAGCCGCGGGATGGGAAGGGGCGATGCGCAAGGATAAGGAAGCTCCTCAGCAGGTAGATAAGGCTCCTCCGCAAGGATCGGGCAGGAAATAAGGATTTAACCGTGTCGATGATACCGGACGAAAAGGTCAGGGAGGTACGCGAGAGAGCCCCCATCCTTCAGGTAATCTCCGACTACATGAGCCTCAGGAAATCCGGGGCCAACTACCAGGGGATGTGTCCCTTTCATGGCGAGAAGACCGCGTCCTTCAACGTGAACCCGGCGCGCGGCATCTTCCACTGCTTCGGCTGCGGCGTGGGCGGCAACGCCGTCGATTTCGTGATGCGGATGGAGGGGCTGAGTTTCCCGCAGGCGGTGAAGTTCCTCGCCAAGAAGGTCGGGGTCGACATCCCCGAACGTCCGCTTACGCGCGACGAGAAGCGCAAGATGGATGAGCAGGAGCAGGCGTATCACATCAACGACCTGGCCTGCGAGTTTTACCGCCGCGTGCTGGAATCGGACGAGGCGGGCGCCGCCGGCAGAAGCTACCTGGAGCGGCGCGGGGTGGACCGGGAGACGGCCGCCACCTACCGGATGGGATTCGCACCTGCCGGGTGGGACAACCTGACCAAGTACCTGCAGCGAAAGGGGATCGGGCTCGACGAAGTCGAGAAGCTCGGTCTGATCAGGAAACGGGAGGGGAGTGACGGCTACTACGACACCTTCCGCAACCGGCTCCTTTTCACCATCTCCGACCTGCACGGCCGCGCCATCGGCTTCGGCGGCAGGGTGATGGACGACTCGCTCCCCAAGTACATCAACTCCCCGGAGTCGCTGGTGTACCGCAAGAGCGAGGTACTCTTCGGTATCGATCTCGCCAAGAAGGGGATGCGGGAACAGGGGAGCGCCATCATCGTCGAGGGGTATTTCGACCACCTGGCGCTTTACCGGGCCGGTTTCACCAACGTCGTCGCCACGTGCGGCACGGCGCTGACCCCGCCGCACGTGAAGCTCCTCAGGCGCTACGCGGAGCGGGCCTACATGCTCTTTGACGGCGACGAGGCCGGGCGCAAGGCGACGGTACGTTCGATGGAACTGTTTCTGGAGGAGGGATTCCCGGCGAGGGTGATCGAGGTTCCGTCGGAAGACGACCCGGACACCTTCATCAGGCGCGAAGGGGCGGAGGGGTTCCGACCGCTTCTGGACAGGTCGCTCCCGATCTTCGAATCCTTCTACCGCGGGCTGCTGAAGAGCCTCGACACCCGGGGGGTGGAAGGGAAGGTCGCCTTCGTGAACGAGGTGTCGCCGAGGCTGCAGAAGATCGCGGACCCGGTCGAGCGCGGGCTTTACGAGAAGGAGATCTGCCGGGCCGTGGGGATCGACCAGGCGATGCTGCACAAGAAGATCGGCATTCCTGCGCAGGGGACGCGCCCGCAGCCGGCGAAGATCAAGCAGCAGAGCGCGGGGACCGAGGAGGTCCTGCTGACGCTGATGGTCAAGTTTCCTGAAGTCGTGCTAAGGGTTCGGGAGCACGGCGCCGATAAGCTATTCAGCGCCGGCCATCTGCGTCTGGCCGAGGCGATACTGGCGCAGGAGGGGGATCCGGACATCCCCCTGCTCCTGGAGCAGATAGAGTCGCCCGAGGAGCGGAGCCGGCTCTTCTCGCTGTTCGTGGAGGATGCGCATCTGGAGGACATGAACGCCGTGAAGGCGTTCGAACAGTGCCGTCAGGCACTGGAGCGCAACGCGCTCAAAGGCGGCGGCAAAGCCCTTGCCAGGGAACTCGCCACCGTCGACCCGGATTCTCCCAGATACCTGGAGATCCTGGCGGAATTGGAAAGCTTGCGGAATAAGAAATCGAAATTACTATAGTAGGATTCAAGCGGTAGCGGAGCGTGGTAAATGGCCAAGAAAAGCATGGACGAAGTGAAGCAGCTCATCGACCTGGGCAAGGAAAAGGGGTTTCTCACCTATGAAGAGGTGAACGACCTCCTTCCCCCCGATATCGTCTCATCCGACCAGATAGACGACGTCATGAGCATGTTCGGCGATATGGACATCGAGATAGTCGATTCCGCCCAGAAGGTGAAGATCCCCAAGATCAAGATGGATCTTGAAGAGGAAGAAGAGCACGAAGGGAGTGAGGAGGAAGTCGAGTTCGAGCCGGGTACGCTCGGCCGCACCAGCGATCCGGTGCGCATGTATCTGCGCGAGATGGGTTCGGTGTCGCTCCTTACCCGCGAGGGTGAAGTCGAGATCGCCAAGAGGATCGAGGTCGGCGAGCGCGACGTGGCGAGCGTCATCCTGAACACCCCGATCACCGTCCGGGAGGTCGTCTCCCTGGGCGAGCGCCTGAGGAAACAGCAGATAGGCGCCATCGAGATCTCCAAGGACGTCGAGGAAGAGGTGCTGGAGGAGGGCGAAGAGGATCTCCAGGCCCTCAAGGTGCTCGGCATCATCGATGAGATCAAGGAATTGGACGAGCGGATGGAGCAGATCCAGACTGCGCTCGAGGCCGAGAAAATGGCCGCCGCGGAGCGCGAGGCTCTGAACTCCGAGCATACGGAACTCAAGGTCAAGATGGCGGAGACGCTCAAGTCTCTGCGCCTCAAAGACAGGCACATCGAGAAGATCGCGCAGCGCCTGAAGGAACTCTCCTGCAAGGTCGACACGGTGATGCACGAGATCTCCGACCTTGAGAAGGAAACCAGCACCTCCAAGGACATCTTCCTGGCCGCTTTCGAGGCGGTGCGCGGCGCCTCCGATGCGGAGTTCGCCAAGAAGATGGGGATGAGCCTCGAGGAAGGGCAGAAGCTCGAGAAGCGTTACCGCTCCAGCGAGAAGAACCTGAAGAAGATCGAGCAGGAATCCGGCTTCCTGGCGAGCGAGCTTGCCAACGCCCTCCTGGCGATCGAGGAAGGGGAGCACAAGGCGAAGCTCGCCAAGAGCGAACTCGTAGAAGCAAACCTCCGCCTCGTGGTCTCCATCGCGAAGAAATACACCAACCGCGGCCTGCAGTTCCTCGACCTGATCCAGGAAGGGAACATCGGCCTGATGAAGGCGGTCGACAAGTTCGAGTACCAGCGCGGTTACAAGTTCTCCACCTACGCAACCTGGTGGATCCGTCAGGCCATCACCCGCGCCATCGCGGACCAGGCACGCACCATCCGCATCCCGGTGCACATGATCGAGACCATCAACAAGCTGATCAGGACCAGCAGGCAACTCGTCCAGGAAATCGGGCGCGAGCCCTCGCCTGAGGAGATCGCCGAGCGGATGGCGCTCCCGCTGGACAAGGTCAGGAAGGTGCTCAAGATCGCCAAGGAGCCGATCTCCCTGGAGACGCCGATAGGCGAGGAGGAGGATTCCCATCTTGGGGACTTCATCGAGGACAAGGGAGTCGTTTCCCCCCTCGAGGCCGTCATCAAGGCGAACCTCTCCGAGCAGACCTCCCGGGTCCTTTCCACCCTCACCCCGCGTGAGGAGAAGGTGCTCAGGATGCGCTTCGGCATCGGCGAGAAGAGCGACCACACCCTCGAGGAAGTCGGTCAGGACTTCGAGGTGACCCGTGAGAGGATCCGGCAGATCGAGGCGAAGGCGCTCAGGAAGCTGCGCCACCCGAGCCGGGCGAAGAAGCTGAAGAGCTTCGTGGAATAGCAGGCATCGAGGCCGCACCGGAACATCGGCGCGGCCTTTTTCTTTGAAGGCAAAGAGGTGAGAAGATGCAGAAGAAAGCGGTAATCCTGTACAGCGGCGGGTTGGACTCGACCACCTGCATGGCCATCGCCAAGGAGCAGGGCTTCGAGCCCTACGCCCTCAGCTTCAGCTACGGACAGCGGCACAAGCATGAACTGGAGGTCGCCAAGCTGAACGCGCGGCCGATGGGGGCCGTGGACCACCTGGTGGTGGAGTTCGACCTGAGAAAGATGGGAGGGAGCGCGCTCACCTCCGACATCGAGGTCCCCAAGGGCGGGGTCGGTGAAGAGATCCCGGTAACCTACGTGCCGGCCCGCAACACCATCTTCCTCTCCTTCGCGCTCGGCTGGGCCGAGACCCTCGGCTCCTTCGACATCTTCATCGGTGTCAACGCGCTGGACTATTCGGGTTACCCGGACTGCAGACCGGAGTTCATCGCAGCCTACGAGGCCATGGCAAACCTCGCCACCAAGGCCGGAGTCGAAGGACGCCGCCTGACCATACACACCCCGCTGATCAGCCTCACCAAGGCGGAGATCATCAAGACGGGGCTTTCGCTGGGAGTCGACTACTCCAGGACCCACTCCTGCTATGATCCGGCCGAGGACGGCGCCGCTTGCGGTCTGTGCGATTCCTGTCGCCTGCGTCTGAAGGGATTTGCCGAGGCCGGCGTTGCGGACCCGATACGCTACGAGAGAGCCTGACCGTGCACCTGTAGGAGCGGCATTCCTGCCGCGATCCACTTTCGCCTTTCAGGCTAAGGCGGACAAGTTTTTGCTCCTCGCAACTCAAAGTCGGGCTCCGGGAGCAGTAAGGACAAAGCATAATGACAGATAAAAAGCTGAAAAAAGAGGGCAACTCCCTTTCGGACGTACAGCTCACCCGCGATACCCGCAACATCCCGATCGGCAAGGTTGGAGTCAAGGACATCTCCTACCCGATCGTGGTGATGGACAAGAACAAGTCCTTCCAGAACACGATAGCGCGCATCAACATGTACGTGGACCTGCCGCACCACTTCAAGGGCACCCACATGAGCCGTTTCGTGGAGATCCTGAACAGCTACCGCGAGGAGATCGCGCTCGACAAGATGGAGATCATCCTGGCGACCATGAAGCAGAAGCTGGGGGCCTCGAACGCGCACCTCGAGATGGAGTTCCCCTACTTCGTGGAGAAGCTGGCGCCGGTCTCGCGCGCCAAGAGCCTGATGGAATACACCTGCACCTTCAGCGCCTCCCTGTCCGACCGTTTCGACTTCGTGCTCGGCATCAAGGTCCCCGTCACCTCGCTTTGTCCCTGCAGCAAGGAACTCTCGGCTTACGGCGCGCACAACCAGCGCTCCATCATGACCGTCCAGGTGCGCTACAGCGAATTCATCTGGATCGAGGACCTCATCGAGATCATCGAGGAGTGCGGGTCATCCCCCGTCTATTCGCTGCTAAAACGCGAAGATGAGAAGTTTGTCACCGAGCGGGCCTACGAAAACCCCCGCTTCGTTGAAGACATGGTCCGCGAGGCGACGGTGCGGCTGCTATCTATGGAAAATATCACGTGGTTCTCCGTTGAAGCGGAAAACTTCGAGTCGATCCACAAGCATTCCGCCTACGCCGCCATCGAGAGAAACAAAAGCTGAGAATCCCTGTCCAAGTCAAGACCTTGACGACCTCGATTGTGGATAACTCTGTTGAAAAGCCCGAAAATTGTGGACAAAGCTAGGCTTTACCCCCTCATTTAGCTGCTTTAAGGTTGTTTTCTCTAATGAAACGTGCGCTCGCCATCTTTGCCAAAACACCGACTCCCGGCCGTGTGAAGACCCGACTGTCGCCTCCCTTGTCGCCACGGGAGAGTGCCGAACTGTACCGGTGCATGCTCCTCGATACCGTCGACCGCGTGCGCGCGCTGCGGGTAGAAACCGTGATCTTCTACGACGGGGACCGGCAGTTCTTCGAGGAAGCGGCGCCGGACGCTCTGCTTGTGCATCAGCATGAAGGGGGGTTGGGAAAGCGCCTGGAGGAAGCTTGCGAAGCGCTGAGCGCTCTGGGGTACGGCCCGCTTGTCATCATAGGGACCGATGCGCCCGACCTTCCGCTTGAATATGTACGCGACGCCTTCACCCGCCTGGATGCCGGCGCCGATGCGGTGTTCGGGCCGGCGACCGATGGCGGGTACTACCTGGTTGCCCTCAGGGACGGTTATGGCGAGCTCTTCACCGAGATCCCGTGGTCGAGCGAGCTGGTGCTTGAGACGAGCCTGAAGCGTGCAGAGGCTTCCGGGTTTTCGGTCTCCCTGCTCCCCACCTGGTATGACGTCGACAGCTTCGAAGACCTCCAGCGCCCGGGCCTGCTGGAACCGCTGAACGGCGCCCCTCTCACCCGCGACTTTATCGGCAGCCTCCATAGCGGCGCCGCCAAGAGAGCCGATGTGGTCTGATCTGCAGCATTGACATTCCAGCTATTGATGTTTTCCTGTATCCGGTGAACGGTGCTTATTGCCAAGACTGACCTCGCCCGAAGGGCGGGTGAGGGCGGCGCCACGAAGGAGAGAGTGACAGCTGCCAACGCCCTCACCCCCGCCCCTCTNNCCTCTCCCGGAGGGCGAGGGGAGTCGGTTGACCGGTGCCACACACAAAGAAAAGGTTCCCCTATGCCGGCATCCCCCATACAGATTCTGAACGAGGTGTTCGGCTTCAGCTCCTTCCGGCCGGTCCAACAGGAGATCGTGGAAACGGTCCTCTCCGGCAAAAACGCCTTCGTGCTGATGCCGACCGGCGGCGGAAAGTCGCTTTGCTACCAGGTCCCCGCGCTATGCCTTCCCGGAACCGCCCTGGTGATCTCCCCCCTTATCTCCCTCATGAAAGACCAGGTCGATGCCCTGCGTGAAAACGGCGTCGCCGCTGCCTGCTACAATTCGGCGCTGGGCGAAGCCGAGGCGCGCCGCGTCCTTGCCGACCTGCACGCGGGCGAGTTGAAGCTCCTTTACGTGGCGCCGGAGCGGCTCTTGAGCGACGGTTTCCTGGACCGGATAAAGTCGCTTCCCGTTTCCCTCTTCGCCATCGACGAGGCGCATTGCGTTTCGCAATGGGGACACGACTTCCGTCCGGAGTACGCCCAACTGGGCATGTTGAGGGAACTCTTCCCCGACGTGCCGATGATCGCCCTGACCGCTACAGCGGACATGCAAACCAGGACGGACGTCCTCTCCAGGCTCGGGCTGCACGATGCCGTCTGCTACTTCGCCGGTTTCGATCGCCCCAACATCCGTTACAGCGTCATCGAGAAGAACAAGCCGTTCAACCAGTTGGCCGGGTTCCTCTCCAGCCGTCAGGACGAGGCGGGAATCGTGTACGCCCTATCCAGAAAAAGGGTGGAGGAGGTGGCGAAGAAGCTGTGCGCCGCCGGCATCAAGGCCGCTGCGTATCATGCCGGCCTCCCGGACAAGGAGCGTCACAGGGTCCAGGACGCCTTCCTGCGGGACGACATCAAGGTGGTTGTGGCGACGGTGGCGTTCGGGATGGGGATCGACAAGTCCAACGTCCGTTACGTGGTCCATTACGACCTGCCCAAGAGCATAGAGAGCTACTACCAGGAAACCGGGCGTGCCGGACGCGACGGGCTTCCCGCCGATGCGCTGCTCCTGTTCGGTTACGGCGATGTGGCAGTCGCCCGGAGTCTCATCGGCAACGGCGGTAACGAGGAGCAGAACCGGATCGAACTGCACAAGCTGAACTGCATGGTCGGCTTTGCCGAGGCGCAGACCTGCAGGCGCCGCGTGCTGCTCGGCTACTTCGGGGACCGGCTGGAGAAGGATTGCGGCAACTGCGACATCTGCGAGAGCCCGCCCGAGCGTTTCGACGCCACCGAGGATGCCAGGAAGGCGCTGTCATGCGTGTACCGGGTCGGCCAGCGTTTCGGCATGGGGCATGTCATCGACGTGCTGCGCGGCTCCCAGAACCACCGGATGCTTGAGTTGAAGCACGACAAGCTCTCCACCTTCGGCATAGGAAAGCACCACTCCCAGGAAGTCTGGGGAAACCTGCTGCGGCAGCTGATACACCTTGGCTACCTGGAGCAGGATCTCGCCAGTTTTTCCGTGCTGAAGCTGACCGAGGAGGCGCGCCCCCTGTTGAGAGGCGATCTGCGGCTGGATTTGGCGAGGCCGAGGGACACGCGCGCGGTCGAGAAGAAGTCCGCGGCGAAGAAACCGAGTTATGACAGCGCACTGTTCCAGGAGTTGAGGGCATTGCGGAAGGAAATCGCGGATGAGCAGCAGGTGCCGCCGTTCGTGGTGTTTGCCGATGCGACCCTTGCCGAAATGGCGGCCCAGGTGCCCAAGGACAAGTGGGAGTTGCTGAAGATCACCGGCGTGGGGCAGCACAAGCTGGCCCGCTACGGCGACGCGTTCCTCAGGGTTATAAAGGCGCATGAGGGGTAAAAACCGGAAACAAAAACCATTTGCCACAGAGAAAATCTGAGGAAATCCGAGAAAGCCGGCAACCCGGAAAGCAAAAGGGTGAAAAACAAACCATGACGTGGTTATGCTTTATACCCTTTTACAAGATGTTCTAGACGTTCTACGCGGTCCAGGCTTTCCAGACCTTCTCGATTTTTAGGTTGTTCTCAGACCTTCTCAGATTTTCTCTGTGGCAAATGGTTTGCTTTTATCTCATCACTTCCAGCAGGTAGTCGCACTTCGACAGGTGCCGTATCACATCCTGTATGTGCTCGGCCCCCCTGGTCTCCAGTTCGACCAGCACCTCGGTCTTCCCGATGGGGAGCGACTCGGAGCGCCGGTCATGGGTGATGATGGAGATGTTGGCCCGTGCCTCGGCAATCTCGGTTGCCAGCCTTGCCAGCGCGCCCGGAACGTCGTCCAGTTCCACCTTCAGTTTCAGGTAGCGCCCGGCCGCCAGTAGGCCCCTCTCCACGACGACTGCGATGGTCTTTACGTCGATGTTCCCGCCGGAAAGAAGCGCGACGGTCTTTCCAGAAAGCCCCTTCACCTTGCTGTTCAGCAGAGCCGCCAGCCCGACGGCGCCGGCTCCCTCCACCATCAGCTTGTTCCTTTCCAGCAGCGAAACGATAGCCAGGGCGATCTCTTCCTCGTCGACCAGGACGATCTCGTCCACGTACTCCTTCACCACCGGGAACGTGTTGCTCCCCGCGGTCTTGACGGCGATGCCGTCGGCGAGGCTCGCCCTGATGGGGACGGTGACGACCTTTCCCTTCAGTATTGCCTGACGCATGGACGGGGCGGCTGCCGACTCGACACCGATGATCCGCACGTGCGGATGGGTTTCCTTGATGGCGCGGGCTATCCCTGCTATGAGCCCTCCGCCTCCGATAGGGACCAGCACGTTGGAGAGATCGGGAAGATCCTCCAGCAGCTCCAGCCCGATGCTCCCTTGTCCGGCCATGACCAGCGGGTCGTTGAACGGGTGCACGAAGAGCGCTCCTGTGGTCTCGGCCGCCCTCAGCGCCGCCGCACACGCTTCATCGAAATTCTTCCCTTCCAGAACGACCTCTGCGCCGTAATCGCGGGTGGAGAAGACCTTCTGCGGCGGCGTGCTTTCCGGCATGTACACGGTCGCCTTGACGCCGAGGAGATCCGCCGAGAACGCCACGCCCTGGGCGTGATTCCCGGCCGAGGCCGTGATCACGCCTCCCGCCAAAGCCTCTCTAGGCTGGGCGGTCATGAAGTTGAGGGCACCGCGGATCTTGAAGGCGCCGGTCCTTTGCAGGTTTTCGCACTTGAAGTAAAGGGGAAGGCCGAGCCGCTCGCTGAAGTGCTGGGCGTGGATGAGTTCCGTGCGGCGCACCCTTTTCTTGAGTCTCTGGGCAGCGTCGAGGATCAGGTTGTAGTCAAGCATGCTTTACCGTCCGGAGGGTTAATGTGTGTGGCCGTGATGGTGGTCGCCGGTGCAGCTTCCATGCGGGTGATGGTGCGGATGAGCGTGTGCATGCGCGGATGACGCGCGCGGCCGGTGGCGGAACTGCTTCGCCACGCCGGCTTCGGTGCAGCGCATGCTTTCCAACTGCAGGGTCGTGTGGGAGATGTGGAAACGTTCAAAAAGCTGTTCCTCGATCTTTCTCAACATGCCGCCGTGCTCGCCCCTGAATGTCGGAGGAACCACGACGTGCCCCGACAGCGCGATGATGTGCGAGCAGATGGTCCAGATATTCAGGTGATGCACCTCTTCCACCCCTTCTACCTCGCGGATGGCCGCGGCCACATGGTTGACGTCGATGCCGCGGGGGACCCCTTCCAGGAGTATGTGCAGCGACTCGCGCATCACGCGCCAGGATCCCCAGAAGATGATGAAGCCGATCCCGACCGAGATGATGGCGTCGAGCAGGTACCAGTTGGTGAAGTACATGATGATGCCGCCCACGATGACGCCGACGGACGCGGCGGCGTCGCCTATTACATGCAGGAAGGCGCTGTGGACGTTGAGGTCGTCGTGCGAGTGGGAGTGCAGCGCTCCGGCGGAAAGCAGGTTCATCGCAAGGCCCACACCGGCGATGATGAGCATCTCGAGGCTCTTCACCTCTTCGGGATGCACGAGCCTCCCCACCGCTTCGTAGCAGATTATGGCGGCGATGAGGAAAACGGTGCTGCCGTTTATGAAGGAGGCGAAGACCTCCATCCTGTGCCAGCCGAAGGTGCGGGTGTCGCTTACCGGGTAGGAGGAGAGCTTGATCGCCCCCAGCGAGAGGAGCAGGGCAAAGAGGTCGAGGAACACGTGCGCCGCGTCGGAGAGCAGGGCCAGGGAGTTGGTCCAGATCCCCCCGACCAGTTCCGCGACCAGCGTTGCGGATGTCAGCAGGATGGCGTATTTGAAGCGTCCGGTAATGCTCTGGTCCAGATGTGTATCGGCATGCTCATGCATGATGTACCCCGGCAGGAGGGGGCATGACCCCCTCCTGACTCACGGTTGGTTAAAAACTCAGCGCAGCCTTCAGGGAGTAGATGGGGCGCTGCTGGTATTCCACTTCGCCGGTGAAGCCGAGCAGCGGAAGCGGGGAGAATTTGAGACCTGCGAAGACGCGCGGCTGGAAGACGTTTTCGGAGCCGAGCGGTGCGCCGTTTGCTGTAATCGCCAGCGTCTGCAGGTTCCCTTTTGCCTTGCTGCTGACCCAGACCCCACCCGCACCGGCGTACGGGGTGAGGAAGAGGAAACCTTTGCTGATGGAGGCGTCGATCCCTGCGGTCTGCAGATCGAGTTCGTTCACCCCGGTCAGCTTGGTGTAGGTGGCGCGGACGCCGACGGCGGGAGTCGCCACGGAGCCCTCGAGGATCGCCTTGCTTACTTCGACGCCGAAGAGCTTGATGTTGGAGTCAGGCACGTAGGAGTACATGGCGCCGACGTCGATGCCGAAGGGGAGTCCCTTGCGGGCACGGATCTTGGGAAGAACGAGGAAGGAAGGAGAGTTCCCGCCGAAGGCCGTGTCCCAGTAGTCGCCGCTGACTTTGATCGCCGAAAGCTCGACTCCCGCGTCGAAGCCGGTGAGCCCGAGGGGGGCCGCCGGAGCGGTGTTCTTGTAGGAGATGGCCGCACCGGCCTGCTTGCTGAGACTCTTGAAGTTCTCTTGTGATATTGCGCTGCTGAAGTTAATGTCCTTCGCCATTGCCTGTGTCCCGATTAACAGCGACATCGATAACGCCAAACCCAGAATCTTCTTCATGCTCCCTCCAATGATTGTATGGCAGAATTTTTCTAATCTTAACAGAGGCGCCTTTTCCGGTCAATAACTTAGCCCTTTGGCGCCTTGCAATTTTGCGGATATACTGTTATCTTTCCGGCAAAATTCAGCTGGAGGTTTGTAAATGGAACCGATTCACCACCGTCTCATCATACTAGGTTCAGGCCCTGCCGGATACACTGCCGCGATATATGCGGCGCGTGCGAACCTGAACCCCGTCCTGATCACAGGGTTGCAGCAGGGGGGGCAGTTGATGACGACGACCGAGGTGGACAACTGGCCGGGCGACCCCGAAGGGGTGATGGGGCCCGAGCTGATGGAGCGCATGCGGCAGCACGCCGAGCGTTTCGGCACCGAGTTCATCTATGACCACATCAACAAGGCGCAGGTGACCCAGGCTCCCTTTCTCCTGGAAGGGGATAACGGCAGCTACAGCTGCGACGCCCTGATCATAGCGACCGGCGCGTCCGCGAAATACCTGGGACTGCCGTCCGAGCACGCCTTCAAGGGGAAAGGCGTTTCCGCCTGCGCCACCTGCGACGGCTTTTTCTATCGCGGCAAACCCGTTGCCGTCATCGGTGGCGGCAGCACCGCCGTCGAGGAGGCGCTCTACCTCTCCAACATAGCAAGCCACGTCACCGTGATACACCGCAGGGACAAGTTCCGCGCCGAAAAGATCCTGACCGACAGGCTGATAGAGAAGACCAAGAACGGCAATGTCACCATCGAGTGGAACCATCACCTGGAAGAGGTGCTGGGCGACAACTCCGGCGTTACCGGCATCAGGATCCGGCACACCAGCGGCTCCGACAAGGTCCTCGACGTCCATGGCTGCTTCGTCGCCATCGGCCACCAGCCGAACACCCACATCTTCGAGGGACAGTTGGAGATGGACGAAGGATACATCCGCACCGCCTGCGGCTTTGAAGGGAACTCCACCGCGACCACCACCCCCGGCGTCTTTGCCGCCGGCGACGTGCAGGACAGGATGTACAAGCAGGCCATCACCTCCGCCGGCACCGGCTGCATGGCGGCGCTCGACGCCGACCGCTACCTGGAAATGCTGAAGGCTTAAATTGCCACCGCAGGAACTCGCCCGAGTAATTCAACATTAGTTGGGGGTTCTCATGCTTGCCAAGGTCCTCTCCAGTGCGCTCCTCGGAATAGACGCCATCCTCATCGACGTTGAGGTGGATATAGCGCAGGGGCTGCCGCAGCTTGCCACGGTCGGGCTTCCCGACAACGCGGTAAAGGAGAGCAAGGACAGGGTCAAGGCGGCACTGAAGAACTCCGGCTACGACTTCCCCAACCGCAAGATAACGGTGAATCTCGCCCCCGCCGACGTGAAGAAGGAGGGGGCGTCCTTCGATCTCCCCATTTCCATAGGCATCCTCGCCGCGACCGGTGTGGTCAAAGAGGATTTGCTGCAGCGCTACATCCTCCTGGGTGAGTTGTCGCTGGACGGAGGCGTGAAGCCGGTGCGCGGCTGCCTTCCCGTCTCGGTGGCGGCGCGGGAGGCCGGGCTGGCGGGGATCATCATTCCCGCGGAGAACGTGAGCGAGGCGGGAGTAGTCGAAGGGGTCGAAGTCATAGGCGTGACCGACCTGGCGCAGGTGGTCGACTTCCTGAACGGCACCCTCTCCATTCCCCCTTACATCGCCGATATCGCAGCCCTGTTCTGCCAAGGCGGGGAGGCCGGGGACGACTTCAGCGAGGTGAAAGGCCAGGAACACGCCAAGCGCGCCCTGGAAGTCGCCGCCGCCGGATCGCATAACATATTGATGATCGGCCCGCCGGGATCCGGGAAGACCATGCTGGCGCGCAGGATTCCCTCCATCCTCCCGCCCATGCTCTTCGAGGAGGCGATAGAGACCACCAAGGTTTACAGCGTCATGGGGCTATTGGAGCGCGACCATGCCCTGATATCCAGCCGCCCCTTCCGCTCCCCGCATCACACCATCTCCGACGTCGGTCTCATCGGCGGCAGCAACACGCCCAAGCCCGGCGAAGTCTCCCTCTCCCACAACGGCGTCCTGTTCCTGGACGAACTCCCCGAGTTCAAGAAACACGTGCTGGAAGTGTTGCGCCAGCCGATGGAGGATGGCAAGGTCACCATCTCCCGCGCCCTCTCTTCCGTCACCTATCCGAGCCGCTTGATGCTTGTGGCGGCCATGAATCCCTGCCCGTGCGGATATCTGGGCGATCCCGTTCACGTCTGTTCCTGCACCCCTCTCATGATCCAACGTTACCGTTCCCGCATCTCCGGCCCGCTTCTGGACCGCATCGACATACACATAGAGGTTCCCGCCGTGAAATACCGCGACCTTGCCGACCGCAGCGAAACCGAAAGCTCCGGCGATATCGCCGCACGTGTGGCGCGCTCGCATGAGGTGCAGAAGGAGCGCTTCAAGGGGACACGGGTCAGGTGCAACGCACAGATGACGGCCAGGATGATCCGCAAGTTCTGTGAAACGGATGCCGCGGGGAGCCGGATGCTGGAGGTGGTCACCGACCGGCTCGGCCTTTCAGCCAGAAGCTACACGAGGATACTGAAGGTGGCCCGCACCATAGCGGATCTTGCCGGAAGCGAAGCGATAGCCGAGCAGCACATCTCCGAGGCAATCCAGTACCGCAGCCTGGACAGGAAGAACGGGTAACCCGGACGTGAGGGACTGGCTCCGCAGGTGCCTGTCCCTCACATCTTCGAAACCACAGCATAAGACGAAGCGCAGCATAAGAGTCTTTTTTCTCTGTTAACATTTTGATACGTGTTATAAATGCAGGTGAAGCAAGGTATGTTCAACATCTTAAGGAGTAGATCCATGGGGTCCATAGCGGAAAAACCGGCTAATGGTTTTACCTACAATCACTACCTGACCTGGCCTGAAGATGAACGGTGGGAGATCATCAACGGAGAGGCTTACTCAATGACTCCTGCCCCTTCGATCAAGCATCAGGAAGTCAGCCTCTTCCTCAGCACCCTTTTCGCCCAATTCTTCAAAGGGAAAGGATGCAGGACTTTTTGCGCCCCGACCGACGTCGTTTTCGATGAACAGAACGTAGTCCAGCCCGACCTTCTGGTCGTATGCGACAGAAGTAAAATCACCGAGTCAAACATCAAAGGAGCGCCTGATCTGATCGTGGAGATAATATCTCCTTCCACAGCCGTGAAAGACAAGCGTGAGAAAAAGGCTCTCTACGAGAGATTCGGGGTGCGGGAATATCTGATAGTGTATCCGGCAGAGGAACTGGTGGAGCGATTCGAACTTGCTGACGGTCGTTATGGTTCAGAGGACGTATTTGCCTGGGAGGAAACATTCCCGCTTGCCGTCTTCCCGGAATTGCGCGTCAGCCTGAGGGAGGCCTCGGACCATCAGGCCCTGGTACAAAACGCCGTGGAGGCGTGAGGATCTCTTAGAGCTGACCGGTAATGCTGAATAAGCGCCGCGAATCCCTGTACAGTGAGGGCGCCGCGGCGTTTTCGGTTTTGGACGCTGAATGCACCACGATCTCTGTTGAAGGATTGGCCAAATGACCCTTTCCGAACCGGATCCCATCATCTCCATATTCATGTGCGGCGACGTCATGCCGGGGCGGGGGATCGACCAGATCCTTCCCCACCCTGTCGACCCGCGCATCTACGAGTGGTTCGTGACCGATGCCCGCGTATATGTCGACATTGCCGAAAAGGTGAGCGGGCCGATTCCGAGGGAGGTTCCCTTCGACTACATCTGGGGTAAAACGCTCGATACCTTCAGAGAGCTACGCCCCGACGTGAAAATCGTCAACCTTGAGACCAGCGTCACTACATCTGAAGATTTTTGGCAGGGGAAGGGGATCAACTACCGGATGCATCCGGCGAACTTCCCCGCGATCGCCGCTGCCGGCATAGACGTCTGCGCGCTTGCCAACAACCACGTGCTGGACTGGGGATACGAGGGGCTGGAAGAGACGCTGCGGACCCTCGATGAATCGGGGCTGAAAGGCGCCGGAGCGGGGCGTGATCTTATGGCGGCGGCAGCGGCGGCGACGGTGGAGGTTCCCGGCAAGGGACGGGTGCATGTCTTCTCTTTCGGCGACGAGTCGAGCGGCGTCCCCTGGGAGTGGGCCGCGGGGAAAAGGCAGCCGGGTGTGAACCTGCTGCCGGACCTCTCCGAGAAGACGGCGCGGGCTATAGGCGACTCTGTCTGGAAGGTGAAGCAAGAGGGTGACGTCGTCATCGCCTCGATCCACTGGGGTGACAACTGGGGATTCGATGTCCCGGATGATCACAGGAGATTCGCTCACCGGCTTATCGATCATTGCGGCATAGACATCATCCATGGTCACTCATCCCATCATGTAAAAGGGATGGAAGTGTACCGGGAGAAACTGATCATCTATGGCTGCGGCGATTTCATCACCGACTACGAGGGGATCGGCAGCAACAGGGAATATCGCGGCGACCTCGGATTGATGTACTTCGCCTACGTCAACGCCTTGGACGGAAGGTTGAAGGAGCTGCGGCTCATACCGACCAGGATGCGGAAATTCCAGGTCACCAGACCCACAGCCGCCGACGTCCGCTGGCTCCGCGACACCCTGAACCGGGAGGGGAAGATTTTGGGTACTCGCGTTGAAGGAGCCGCGGCGACCTTGTTTCTGTCCTGGTAGTGTTCTTTTCTCGTTCCCAAGCTCCGGCTTGGGAACGGAACCTTCTGCCTCATTCCCCAGCTCCATCTCCTCTCTTTCTCTCATTTCCTCTCGTTCCTAAGCTCCAGCTTGGGAGCGACAGCCTTAGCTTCGCAACGATACCCTTACTTCAACGAAGCAGCACTGGCAGTGTGTGATAGTATTACTCTCACTGCGAATCAACCTGCATCGTTGGTCACTATCTTGGTGACCGCAACCTGAACTCTTAGCTGGCACACGGGATGCTGTGTCGAGGAGAGACTGTGAAACAGAGTGTAGTTTGTGCTGTCATCCTGTTGCTGGCATCTTCAACAACCGTCTTGGCTGCAGGGCCCTATGTCGGAGCCAGTGTGGGATTGAGCCTCATCTATCACGAAAATGCCGGCAAACAGCTTTTCGGTTCCAGCGACGCGGCCGGGGGCGGATGGAATGCAAGTCTGGGGTACGACTTCGACACGTTCCGTGTGGAAGGTGAGTATGGGTACAAGTACGTGAGTTATATCCTCGCCTCCGGGAAGGTGGTGAGCTACATGGTCAACGGGTATTACGATTTCAAAAACGTGGGGTCCAATTTCAAACCTTTCCTTGGTGCCGGTATGGGGATCGTAAAGGGCGAGGTAGAGAGCGAAGGCTACGTAGCAGACGATTCCTCTTTGGCCGTTCAGGCGTCTTTCGGAGTCGGATACCACATCACGCAAAAACTCATCGGTTCCTTCTACTACCGTTTCGAAAGAGCTGTTATGAGTTTTTCGGGTCAGTGGGGCAACATACCCTATGGCAGTAACAACTTCATGGCGGGATTACGCTATAACTTCTAAACTTGCGATACAGCCGCAAGGTGGAGGATCCCCCTGCGGTGATCGCCGCCACTGTGACGCCTTCTTTCAGATTCTCAGCACGTCGCCGGCTTTCCTGAAAACATCCGCTCCCACTCCCAGCGCCTCCTTGATCTCCACGTCCCGGTCCCATGGGTTCGAGATCAGCGATATTGCCAGCATGCGCCGGGGCGATAAGCGCCACGGGAAATAGAAAGGTGAAACGATCGGGGTGTTCAGCAGGGGCATGTCCGTTCCGTAGAGAAGGCGACCGTGCAGTTCGCGATGCTTCATCAGGCGCTGCAGGTGGCCGAGGCGGTTCACCTGCGTGAGGGCCGAGATGTCGGCGTAGAGGTTGGGAAACTCGCGGCAAAGACGAAGGAAGCGCTTGTGGTTGCTCTCTCCCTGGTTCCTGCCGTTGCTGCCGGCATGCGCGGCGATGACCGTGACGCCGAGGCTCAACGGCAGCCGGAGCCGCTCCGGGTCGGCCAACTCGTTGCGGGACGAGGTGAAGGAGCTCTCGGCGCCGGTGTGGGTAAGGAGCGGCAGTCCCAGTACTTTCAGCCTGAGGTAGAAGGGAACCAGCCGCCGGTCCGCCGGGTCGATATGCTGGATGGAAGGGAGCCACTTGAGCAGCACCGCACCGGCGTCGACCGCCTGCTCCAGCCTCTGCAGGGCGTCCCGGCGCAGCGGATTGATGCTGGCCCCGAAGAGGAGGTTGGCATAGCGGCCGGTCTCGGCGGCGACGAACTCGTTTGGAATGAACATCTCCGTCCGCGCACGGTCCAGTTCCCCGTCCTCGCCTACCACGCCGTCCATCGCCAGGATCACCGCAGCAGACACGAGCTGCGACTGCGCCAGCATTTCCGAGGTGCGGCGCATCACCAGGCCGTCCCCTTCTCTGAGTAAGTCCTGCTCCGTAACGCCGAAGGCCTTGAGGAAGATCCTGTATCTCCAGCTCTTCCTCATGGAAGGGGAGATGAAGCAACCGCTTCCGCCTGCGCCGATGCCGGCGGTGTGGCAGTGAATGTCGATGATGCGGTTGGTCATCGGGCCGACTCCTGCTCCAGTGTTGGTCAGTGCTGCATCCTGCACCGAGTGATTTTCCTAGAAAAATAAAAGATGTCAGCCCCCCGTCTAAAAAAACTTCTGTGCTGTGGTGGAGGTTTTTTCCTCAGGGGCTGTTTTTTGAGTTGACGCTGCCTGAATAACGTATATACAATAATTATGACTTGGGACGAGGCGAAAAGGCAGACGAACCTAGAAAAGCATCGGCTGGATTTTGCCGATGCTGGTCTTGTTCTTTCCAATCGTTATCGCCTCGAGTTTGAAAGCGTTCGCAATGGGCAGATCCGGCGCCAGAGCTTTGCATATGTGACAGAGGTACTGACAGTGCTAACGGTCATTTGGTTGCCAGACGACACAAAACGCGTCATTAGCTTTCGCAGGGCGCATAAGTATGAAAGGGAGGCGTACCATGCCTGGCTCGAAAAAGAGTACCAAGAGTGATTGGGAAAAGGTGAAGCAGGATGTAGTTTCCGACGCTCCAATAGCGTATGATCCAGACACGGACCTGTACGACCCGAACGATCCTGCTCAGGTTGCAGCCTTTTTCTCAACAGCAAAAGTGATACGCAAACCTGGGCGTCCCAAAGCCCAAACGACCAAAGTCCCCATAGCCATCCGCCTTTCACCGGATGTGGTGGAATACTTCAAGGCAACCGGTTCCGGATGGCAATCCCGGATCGATGCGGCGCTGCATGAATGGATGGCAGGGCATCCTCAGAAACACGCGTAGTCTTCTTTCAATCCTCGATTGCAACAACGCCCCCCTTGCAAGCAGGAATGATAACGCCGGCAGGCCAAGAACCGTCGCGTCGACTTCACCGTCACGATAGATGCAGATAAAATGTGTCAGGGGGAGCCATCCCGGCTCCCCCCATTCACAACTCTCGTCAGTATCCTTCCTTCCCCTGTCCGATAGCCCCCGCCCTAGAGAGTAGCCGCAACTTTCTCCGCGACCGTCCGTGCGTGAGCCTCGATCTCCTCGCTCGGCATCTCATCGAGACCAAACAGGTTCCGGTCGAAATCGTACAACCTGTCTACGGCGATCACTTCCGGCGCAAGTTTCGTCACGACACCCTTCATCATCCGTGAAGCGCAGTTGACGTAGCACCCCTCAAAGGCGACCACCCGCTCCGCGTTGGCCACCAGCGCCCTTTGACCCGTGTCCTTGGTGAACGCGCCCCCAAGGCAGATCCTGGCGGTTTTGTCTCTCGCCAGCGAGTGGCACAGGATGTTCGCCGCCCGGCGCGCCACCTCGCCCCTCAGACAGGCGCCCTCGCACGACAAGACGGCAACGGGTTTCGACTTCTGCCCCTCCGCGTAATCGTCGCAGAGTTTGCAGTTGCCCTTGGACTTCTCGATCTTCACCACTTCGAAATCTTCGTTTTCCTCGTTCTGGCTCCCTTTCCCGCAGCAATCCTTCCAGTTCATATCGTTCCTCCGCCTATAGATTTGACAGCTTCTGTTCTATAGACGGGGAAGGCGCCGGAAAGGATACGCCATCGGGTAATTTCCTATTGCCGGGCGACGTTCAGTATAGGTTCACCTTTGACAAGGATAAGAGATGTCTATATAGTGCGGTCTAATTTAAAGCTGGCATCTCAACCCCACATGAGAAGCACCGGCTTCCTGGTGTCACAAACCTCAAGTAGCAAAGCGGTGGATGGTGAGAATTCTGGCCATCCCCCCAGTTGGCACATTTTGCGTCCTCGGTTTTGTGACATATCAGCAACTTAGGTTAATAAGAAGTATATAAGTTTCCTAATGTTGTGGGTGGCGAGGGCGGATGGTGCAAATTTCCCCTCAGTAACGAGTTGATCGCAATAAACAGCATGCAATTGAATGGCCCGTGAATGCCGATGCTGAGGCGACTATCATTCAAACTAGGAATCGACAATGAAAGAAACACGACATTTTCTCCGGTACATCACACCAGGCGTACTTTTCGGATTCCTCACCTTATTCCTCGTGTGGATAGCTCTTGCCGATTGGACGAATTCGGCCTTAAAGGAGTGCGTCTTCGCAGAGAATAACTCTCTCGCTTTCATAATTACTACATTGCTTATTTCTGGAGTGCTCGGCTATCTGTTTGCGACAATACACCACTGTTGCCATTGGCATCTGCCAACCGACAATAATGTAATCAATCACGTAGAACAGATAAAATCACTTCGGGAAAAAGGGTTGATCCCTTCACTCGCTGACACACCGGCTAATCCACGCTTGGAAGCGCTGACCACCATATCAGTTCTATGGTTTGAACGATTGGAGATGGGCAACCCTGTTGGCAATTCAGAAGGGAGGGTTGCTGCTTTTGGGGACTTGGCTCACGGAACCGGGACTGCCAGAGTAGCTTCAGTCTTCGCACTCCTGACGGCCATTTTAATCTGCATATTTTGCGGAAGTTTTGATCTATCATTATCTAACATTTTTCGCTATGTCCTGATGGTAGTCCTCGGACTTATGACTATATGGCTGTTCCATGACGCATATCTACGTACCGGGAATATATCGCTACATCTATACGATCAAATCCTTGAGCACGCCCTTTTGAAGGAACGAACAAAGGAGGGAGAAGCAGCCGGGCCAGGCCTGAAAGAAAGATTCTGAAAGCGGCTTCCAACAAGGAAGTTGGACCGGTCCAAAACCCCGCCCGGTCAACTCCCTGCACGTTGGCGTAAAAACCAGGTCAGACATGCTTCATCGGGTGCTCCTTCAACCATTCTCGCAATGCATCGTTCATTCGGGTCTGCCACCCCTTGCCGGTGGACTTGAATGCGGCCAGAATGTCCAAGTCGAAGCGAACTGTTTGCGAGGCCTTGGTTTGACCAGCGGGACGACCACGACGGACGATCTTGGTGCCTTGCATGAGGTCGGCTTTTTCAAACCAATCATCGGTTAATTCCGGGGCATCGTCCGGGTCAACTAAGGTGTTTTTGGTAACGGCTGATTTCGCGGTCATTGGCGTACCTCATTGAAATGATTCTTCGAGCATCGTTTCGTGGAGTCCAAACCATTACAACGATGCGGTCAGCAAGGAATCCGACGGTGATGAAGCGTTCCTCGCCGTAGTCAACCCGATTATCGCGAGCGATGAAGTGAATACCGGCAAAAACCTTGTCGGCATCAGCAAAATCAAGCCCGCGCTCCAGCAGGGTCTTTTCACGTTTCACCGTATCGAACTCAATGATCATGGCTTAAATGTAACAACGTAAATAAGGCGCGTCAATATAAAATGTAACAACATAAAATCATCCGAGAGCCCAGGTATTTTGCCGAGTAGCAAATCCTCGATGCTTTCATCTATCTCGCGCCTATTATAAGAACATCTACCCCTTGCGGTCGCACATCAGTTCGTTGCGATCATCGTGGTACAACTCGCACTGGCAGGTCATGGCGCTCCGCAAAGCGGCTCTCCCACGGTGCAGCCGGATCTTAACGGTCTCGACGCTGAGATCGAGCACCTCCGCTATTTCGGCATTGGAAAGCTCCTCGAAATCATTCAGGATCAGGACGGTGCGGTAGTTCTTCGGCAACTCTTCCACGACACCCCTGATGCAGGCGTTCATCTCCCGCCGGATATACTCGCTCTCCGTCCCCTGCCGGTCCTCATCGGGGAAGTCGTCGATCGAACTCTCCTCGTCAAGCAGCAACTCAGAGCGCTTTTGTGTTGCCAGGGATGAAGTGGCGTAATCGTGAGCGAGGTTGGTGGCAATGCGATAGATCCAGGCCGAAAGGGAAGCCTCGTCCCGCAAGGTATCCAGCGATTTGCTGACTTTGAGAAAGACAGCCTGGGTGACATCGGGAGCTGCATCGTCAGACAGCAGTTTGCCGATATACCGGGAAATCCTGGGATGGAACTCGTGGTAGATGGATTCAAAATCCTTCAAGGCACCTCCTCATGGGACTCGGACTGCATCTTTACCCTTTCCCGGGCGCCCCTTTGCAGTCGCTAGTATGGTTTGCGCCCTTTGATGCTGGACTTGTATGCATCGACGACGTTGGCAATATAACAAGCTGGCGCCATGAGAACAAGGACGGCGACATTATATTTCTGCTTCAAGGTCAGGTCCGCGCCCTCGAAGAACCACCCCTTTATGCCGAGATATCCCGCCAGCAGGAATATGACCGAGAAGATTGCGAACGCCAGTCCCTTTTGCATTTCCCCATTTTATCGGGGACACACTCAGCCTGCTCAGGCGGGCGCAGTTGAAACGAAAATGCGGGATCAAGCTCGAGGCGGTCAGGCAGCTTCTTAGACGATGCGTTTCCCATCACTACCAATGATGGCCAAATTGCTGTTGGTTGAATGAAGACCAATTCTGGCGTACAATCTCACAAGGCACCTTCTGAACTATAAAGATTGGGCTCTTATCAGAGAGCTATTCAGACGGGACATTCCTGACAGAATGACCCCAGCTGAGATAATCAGCGACCCTATTGCCAGCCTAAGACCATTTTGAGTTTTTCAGCTTCGACTACAGTAACTTCTTCCATCGATACGTTTCTGCTAGTTATGGATCAGGGGAAATGCAATGAAAAAAATACTTGCCGTGGATGACGAACCAAACATCTTGATGTCCATCGAGTTCATCCTGGAGATGGAAGGGTACCAGGTCCACACAGCGCGGGACGGAGATGAGGCGCTGGAAGTGGCCGAGCGGGAACACCCGGATTTGATCCTCCTGGACGTGAACATGCCCAGGAAAGGCGGCTACGAGGTGTGCCGAATCCTGCGGGAACGCGAGGATCTGGCTGCAACGAAAGTGATCATGCTCACGGCCAAGGGGCAGGCCCTGGAAAAGAAGAAGGGAATCGAGATGGGGGCGGACGAATACGTGACCAAACCATTTGCGGCCGATGAACTGCTCGGCAAGATCCGCGCCCTGCTTGAGTCATGACGACTGATCTCAAGGCAGGCACGCACCACAGAAGCAACAGCCTGCGCCGCCGGCTGGTACTTTCCCTCCTGGGCCTTGCGCTGATACCGCTGTTGGCCGCGCTGACGACCCTGTTCTTCGTGGTCCGCAACGACGTGGAAGAGATCCAGGGACGGCGGCTTTCCCAGGAAGCCGGACAGTTGGCGGAGCACCTGCGGGCCGAGTTATACCGGAACCGGCAGGTCGGCCCGGCCGAGGTACCCAAGGTCGCCGCCTTGCTGTTGCAAAAGCACGCCGAGTTGTCGCTCCAGGGAGAGCTGGGTTCCGTTTTGCTCCTTAGCGCCGAGGGACGCCGCCTGGCGGGAAACCCCCAGGTCCCGCTCCCCCCCGTGCCATACGGGGATACCGGCTGGGTCAGCTTTGGAAGCAACGGCGAGAGTTATTACGCCGGCGTCAAAGCGGTGCAGATACCGGGCGCCTCCCCCCCCGGCAACTGGTACCTCGCCGTGGTGCAACCGGCTTCCCAGGTGTTCGAGCATCTGTACTCGGTCAGCCTCCAGGCCGCCTTGTTCCTGGCCATCTTCGCCTTCGTGGTCGCCACCACCGCGTGGCGGCTGGCGGACCAGTATATGCGCCCCATAGCCGAGATCCGGCGCGGCGCGGAGATCGTCTCCCGCATCAATCTGGACCACAGGATCAAGATCGACACCGGCGACGAGATGGAGGAACTCGCCCTCGAGTTCAACCTGATGGCCGAGAAGCTGGGGCAGGTCTACCAGGAACTCGAAAGGCGCGTGTCGGAAGCGACGCGGACGGTACAGGAAGAACGCAATCGGCTGGCAACCGTGCTCCGCACCATGGTAGACGGGGTGGTGGTCGCCAACGAGGCCGGGGAGATCATCCTGATGAACCCCAGGGCCAGGATCATCCTGGATCAGGGGTTCACCTCGGGGATCGGCGCCGCCTTGTCGAGCATCTTCCCGAGCGACCGGCTCGGTTTTCACCTGAAACGGCTGCGCAAAGCGTGGGCTCCGGGGCGCGAGGCGGTGGAAGAGGTGATCCTCCCCTTGAGCGGCGGCAAACTCCTCAAAGGCTCCCTCTCCGTCATTCCGGGCTCCGAGGGCGAACGGGCCGGATTCCTGCTGGTGTTTTGCGATCTGAGCGCCCCCACACGGGAGGGGAAACAGTTCGAGGAGACCCTGCAGGAGATGCCTCAACTCTTGAGGGGGCCGGTGGCTACCTCCCGCACGCTGGTGGAGACCCTGCAACGGCACCGGGACATGTCGGCGGAGAAACAGCAGGCCTTTCTCACGGCGCTGGCGGAGGAACTGGCGCGTCTCACCGAGCGGATCCTTGCCATGGAGGACGCCGCCGCTGCGGCGCGGACCTCTCGCTGGCCCGCCATCGCTTCCCATCCCGGCGAGCTCCTGGAAGAGGCACTGGCCGCGGCCACGGGGATCTCCGTCGCCGTCGAGGCCGCCGGCCCGGTCCCCCTGGTGCTGGTCGAGCCTTTCTCCTGGGTGGCCTCGCTGCGCTGCATCCTGGGCTGGATCGAACAGGGGAATACCGGCAGGTTGCCGGTCGAGGCGAACCTTCGGGAGGAGGAAGGTTCGGTGGTGACCACCTTTCGGGTCCAAGGGACCTTTCACGGCAACCCGGCCGAACTGGAATCGCTTCAGGTTTCCCCCGCCGGCGAGGAGCCGCTCTCTCTGGGAGAGACGGTGCGCAGAAACCGGGGCGAACTCTGGACCCGGTCCTTGGGGAATTCCCTCGAGGTGCGGCTTGCCCTGTTGCCGTCCAGCGCGGCCTCCCTGGCGCGCAGCGGCACCGGCCTGGTAGAGGGAGAGCCGGAGTTTTACGATTTCGATCTCTTCCTGCCGCGGCCGGTCCTGGAGCGGGAAGATCTGCTCCGGGCGGACCTCCCGGATCTCGAGTACGTGGTGTTCGACACGGAGACCACGGGGCTGCAGATCTCCCAGGGGGACAAGGTGGTCAGCATCAGCGCCGTGCGCATCAGGCGCGGCCGGGTGCAAAACGCCGACATCTTCCATACCCTGGTCAATCCCGGGCGCCACATCCCCGCGGAATCGGTGGTCTTTCACCACATAGAGGATCACATGGTGCTGGACGCGCCCTCCATGAGCGAGGTGTACCCGCAATTCGTGAAGTACATCGGCGACTCGGTGCTGGTGGCGCACAACGCGGCCTTCGACAAAAAGTGCCTCGACATGGCCGCGGCCGAGGCGGGGCTCCCCCAGGTCGACAACCCGATCCTCGACACGTTGTTTCTTTCCGTCGGCCTGCACAGCGGCACCGAGGGGCACAGCCTCGACGCCATGGCTGAACGCATGGGGGTCACCATCGAGGGGCGGCATACCTCACTGGGAGACGCCCGTGCCACAGCGCAGGTGTTCCTCGGTCTCATGGCGCTCCTCCCGGCGCGCGGGGTGCGCACCCTGGCCGAGGCCAAGGCCTTTTGCGACACGAACCTGCTGCTGCGCTGGCAGTCGTCCCGATTCTGATTCTCGCCTCATCCGGCATCTGACAAAGGAGGTATCGACATGGATCTGACCGCGCGTCGGCTCGCCGCACTTTTTGCCGTTGGCCTGGCAGCCCTGTACCCTCCTCTGCTCGGCGCCTTCAACCGGCCGGGAAGCGTCCTCGGCATCCCGATCCTGCCCCTCTACCTCTTCACCGTATGGGGCGGCCTGGTGCTGGCCGGCTGGCTCTTGGCCCGGAGGGACAAACGGTGAATACCCTCACGGTCGCCACCCTCTGCGTCGGCTATCTCCTGGTCCTCTTCGCCATCGCCTACGCCGCGGACGACGCGAGGGCGCAGGGGCGCAGCCCGGTGGACAACCCCTGGGTGTACAGCTTTTCCCTGGCTGTCTACTGCACCTCCTGGACCTACTACGGCAGTGTCGGGCAGGCCTCTTCCACGGGGTTGGGTTTCCTGGCCATCTATCTCGGCCCCACCCTGATCTTCCTGCTGGGGCCGTCCCTGCTCAGGCGGCTGGTGAGCTTCTGCCGCGCCGAGGGGGTCACCAGCCTGCCGGACCTGCTCGAGGTCCTGTACGGCAGGGGATGGCTCCTGGGGGGGCTGGCCACCGTCATGATGGTGATCGGCATCACCCCTTACATCGGGCTCCAGTTGAAGGCGATCGGATACACCTTCGATCTCCTCACCGGAAGGGCCCCCGCCTCGGGGATCCTGGACGACGCCTCCTTCTGGGCCGCCCTCGGGCTCTCCCTCTTCGCCGGGCTCTTCGGGGCGCGGAGCCTGATCGCCACCGAGCGCCACGAGGGGATGGTCGCGGCGATAGCGTTCGAGAGCGCCGTGAAGCTCGGGGCGTTTCTGGTGCTCGGTCTCTACATCACCTTCGGCATCGGCGGCGGGCTTACGGTGGTTTTCGAGCGCGCCCTCGCCGACCCGCAGCTCTCGCAGCTGTTCCTGCTCGGCAGCCAGTCGGGTACCTCGATCCCCGCCTGGGTCACCCTGAGCATCTTTTCCGCCTCGGCCGTGATCCTGCTCCCCCGCCAGTTTCACATGCTGGTGGTCGAGAACGTGCGGGAAGGGCACCTGCGCACCTCGGCCTGGGCCTTTCCCGCATACCTGTTTCTCATCAACCTGCTGGTGCTCCCCGTGGCCCTGGTAGGGCGCCTGTACGGCGGGGCGCTGAACCCGGATTTCTTCATGATCTCCCTGCCGCTGTCGCAGGGTCACACCGGGCTCGCCTTTCTTGCCTACCTGGGCGGGTTCTCGGCTGCGACCAGCATGGTGATCGTCGAGGCGGTCGCACTCGCCACCATGATTCTGCATCACTCCGGCGTGGCCGTGCTGGGGAACCTTTTCCATAGCTTTCGCGGTCTGGGCGGCCCGGAGGGGGTCGATCTGGCCCGCCCCCTCCTGTACACCAAGCGGGCCGTCATCCTGGGCATGGTCCTTCTGGGTTATGCCTTCAAGCGCACCATCGGCGAATCCCATACCCTGGTCGCCACCGGGCTTTTGTCCTTTTGCGCCGTATTCCAGTTCGCACCCGCCGTCCTTTTCGGCCTGTGCTGGAAGGGGGGCACCCGAACCGGCGCCTTGGCGGGGCTTCTGGCCGGGTTTGCCGTCTGGACCTACACGCTGCTCTTGCCGAGCTTCGCCGATTCGGGCTGGGTGGACGCCTCCTTCCTGAGCCTGGGGCCGTGGGGCATGGAACTGCTGCGGCCTCGGGCGCTGTTCGGACTGGCGGGATTCGACACCTGGACCCACGCGCTGATCTGGAGCCTGGTGTTCAACGTGGGGGCCTATTTCGTCTTCAGCCTGTTGTCCCGGCAGTCGGGGGAGGGGGATGGGGAGCGCGCAGGCTTGCCGGCGGCGTGGGCCACCAGGGCGGATCTCGAAGGGCTCCTGACCCGATTCGTCGGTGCCGGCACGGCGCGGGAGGTGCTGGGGGTTCTTCCGGACCATGCCTCGCCGCAGGTGCTCCTCGAGGCCGCCGAGCGCTGCCTGGCGAGCGCCCTGGGAGCCAAGTCGGCCCGGATGATCATCGACAGCACGCAGACCTGGCCCAGGGAGCGGGTCGTGGAGATTCTGGACGTCTTCGGCGGAGTTTCCAAGACCCTGGCCGAGGGGCAGGATACCCTGGAGCGGCGGCTGCGCGAGTTGATGGTGCTGCATGAGGCCTCCCGCGCCCTGTCGCGCAGTCTCGACCTCGACACGCTGCTGCAGGAGGTGCTGCTCCTGATCAAGCGCGAGTTCGGCTTCGAGCACCTGGGGGTCCGGCTCATGGGTGAAGATGGCACCTTGCGCATCCGCAGCCACGTGGGACTCAGTGCCGCGTACGTGGCGGCGTCCGCCATGGCCCCTACCCGGGACACATATTTCGGTACCTGTTTTCTGGAGGCCCAGCCGGTGGTGGTGGGAGACACCCGGGATATAGACAAACCCCTGCTTATAACCAGGCTGACCCGGGAACTGCCGGTGAGCGCCTTCATTCACGCCCCGATGATCTACGAGGGACGGGTGATCGGCGTCCTCACCGGCTACGCCACCCGCGGACCGATGCACTTCACCAGCGAGTTCGTCGAGCTGTTCGCCGTGCTGGCCAACCAGCTCGCCATGGCGGCGGTCAACGCGCAGCTCTACGGCGAGGTGCAGGCCTACAGCCACGCCATGGAGGAGAAGGTGGCCCGGCGCACGGCGGAGCTGGAGCAGGCCAACGCGCGGCTGCTGGAGCTGGACCGATTGAAGAGCGACTTTCTCTCCACGGTCAGCCACGAGTTGCGGACCCCGCTCACCTCGATCCGTTCCTTCTCCGAGATCCTGTTGCGCTACGAGGTGGACGACCCCGAGAAGCGCAAGAAATTCGTCGGCATCATCAACAACGAGGCGGAGCGGCTCACCCGCATGATCAACGACCTGCTCGACCTCTCCAGGATCGAAGCCGGCCGGCTTGACCTGAAGCCCGAGCCCCTGGATCTGGAAACGGTCTTTGCCAGGGCTCTCAGCGCCACCCAGCCGCTCATGGCCGAAAAAGGGATTCACGCCTCCAGCGAAATCGAAGCCGGCCTGCCGCCGGTTCATGCCGACGCGGACCGGCTGCACCAGGTGCTCACCAACCTGGTCGCCAACTCCGTGAAGTTCTCGCCCGAGGGGGGGGCGATCCGGCTCAGCAGTCGGCAACAGCAAGGCTTTGCCCTGATCAGCGTGGCGGACGAAGGCCCGGGCATCCCGGCGGACCGGCTGGAGCAGGTTTTCGAGCGTTTTCACCAGGTGCGGGACCCCCAGAAATCCCACCCCCTAGGCACTGGGCTGGGGCTGACCATTTCCCGGGAGATCGTCGAGGGTATGGGAGGCCGGATCTGGGTCGAGAGCGAGCTCGGGGCCGGCGCCGTGTTCTCATTCACCGTTCCGCTCGTCTGAGAATCAGTTCTACGTTCTACGTTCTACGTTGAAAAGCTGAACGTGGCCTCGAAAACAATAACGTTGCACGAAGGATACGGGCAACGGGGTAACCTCCCTCCCCTTCAAGGGGAGGGGCGGGGTCACTGCCATTAAGTTAAGAGCTTTACCCGCTACTGACTTACTCCTCCCCCCAGGCTGGGAGGGGGGAAGACTAGCGGCTTCAGCGAAGAACCGGAGTAGGGGCGAATGATTATTCGCCCCTACGGACCCTCCCCCTCCGGGGGCGGGGACCGCTTTGTCAAGACAGATAGGGGCTCAAGTTCCTTAACTTAATGGCAGTGAGGGTCGGGGTGGGGATGGGTTAGCGTTGAACGTTGAACGTAGAACGTAGAACGTAGAACGTAGAACGTTGAACGTAGAACGTAGAACGTAGAACGTAGAACGTAGAACGTAGAACGTAGAACGTAGAACTTCAGTTGGGGTTGGGGGGACCATGCCGAACAAAGGAATTGCGGGGGAAAGTCTCTTGTGCCTCCGCATCGAAACTGTGTGCAAGGGCCCTGTCATCGTCTGCCCGCCGGACATGGATGTAATCGACGCGGCCCGGCTCATGGAAGAGCATGATGTCACGGCGGTCGTGGTTGGCGACGACGGACCTCCGCTCGGGGTGTTCTCCATCCGCGACCTGCGCAGGTTCATGGCGGATCGCGGCGGCGCGGGGCCCGGTCGCAAGCTCCGGGACAACATGGGGAATGGGCCGGACACCATCGGCCTGAAGGACTACGTCTTTGAGGCGGTGCTCAAGATGACCCGGCACAACCTCTTTCACCTGGGTGTAGTGGGGGAGGAGGGGAACATCGTCGGCATCGTCAACGCCACCGAACTTCTGCAACTCCAGAGCAGTGCGCCCCTGTACCTGTACCAGGAAATCGAGCAGGCCAAGTCCATCGAGCAACTGCGTCGGCTCGGCCAGAGGATAGTCGACCTGGTGCGGTTCGCCCTGACGGGGCAGATCCGGATCGAAAGCATCGTGCGGCTCATCTCCGGGTTCAACGACGCCATCACCTTGCGGCTGATCGCACTGCTGGCAAGCGACGAGGGGATCCGCCTCCCCGCCGGGGCGGCATACCTCGTCCTTGGCAGCGAAGGGCGGGGCGAGCAGACCCTGCGTACCGATCAGGACAACGCGATCGTCTGCGCCGACGATCTGCCGCCGGAACAACTGTGCGAGGTGATACGGTTCGCCGACCGACTGGTTCAGGCCCTGGAGACCATCGGTGTGCCCCGTTGCCCGGGCAACATCATGGCCAGCTCCCCCCAGTGGCGCCACAGTCTCACCGAATGGAACAAACTTGTGCGCCAGTGGATCAGCGCCCCCACTCCCGAGCACGTGTTGAATTTCGGCATGTTACAGGACCTCCGGACACTGCATGGCGACCACGCTCTGGGCCTGCGACTGCGCGACCAGATCCTCGCCACCGTCCAGCGAAGCGGCACTTTTTTCACCAACATGGCCTGCCATGTGGTGCGTTTCCCGTCGCCGTTCACCACTTTTGGACGGATCAGGGTGGAGTCGAGCGGGAAGCACAGGGGCAAGGTAGACCTCAAGAAATCCGGCATCTTCCCCATTGCCGCCGGCGCGACTCTGCTGGCCCTTGAAGCAGGCATCATCGGCGGGAACACCTGGGACAAATTAGGGCAACTAAGGAAACTGGGCGTCATTTCCGGTCATGACCTGGAGATCATAGAAGCAGCATTCTGCTATCTGATCCAGCTCCGCCTGCAGCGGCAGTTGCAGGAACAGCTGGCGGACCGGGAAGCGGCAAACCATGTCGACCCGGAGACCATGACAGACAAAGAGCGGGAGCGATTCCGGCAAGCCCTCCAGGGCGTCAGCACCTTCCTATGGATATTCCGCGACCACTATAACCTCGACTACGTCTCCATCTGATCGCTTCGTCCGTTGCCACAATGAAGCAAACCTTACCCCGACCATTTTTTAAAGCAATAACACCATAAATAATGGACCATCTGTACCTTTTGCAGGTAAGCCGAGTGTGATAGGGTCAGCCATTGTGAGTGTGACAGATTTTTAGACGGTGACCCAAAACAGTGGGAAGTGGCTCTATGAAGGACAGGAAGTCTGATTTTTTGAGAGGTGCCCGGGCAAATGTGCCTGTTGCTGCCAGTGCCATGGCCTACGGTAGTGTGCTTGGGGTCCTCGCCTCTCAGAAAGGGCTGAGCTGGTTGGACATGATGTACATGAACTCGGCGGTTTTTGCGGGAGCCGCCCAGTTTGTCATGGTCGACATGTGGTCGGGGCATCTCCCCATACTGGAAATGGCCTTGGCCGTTCTGGTGATCAACCTGCGCTACCTGCTGATCGGCGCGTCCCTGGAGCCCCTTTTTGCCGGTCGCGGCTTTCTGCACAAGATGTGCGTAATGCATCTGGTAGCCGACGAGAACTGGGCGGTGACCATGTCGGAGCAGCGTCGAGGCAGAGCAACCACCTGGTTTCTGTTCGGAGGCGGAGTCTTCCTGTATCTCGCCTGGAGTAGCGGCACCCTGGTCGGCCTTCTGGGAGGCGGGCTTATCAAGAGGCCGGAAGTTTACGCGCTCGATTTCGCCTTCACCGCCGTTTTCTCTGCGCTGGCGGTCGGATTGTGGCGCGGAAAGAAGGATATCCTGCCGTGGATCGTCGCGGGGGGAGCGGCCTATTTGGCGCACGAATCTTTGCCTGGAAAGTGGTACATCGTCGTCGGAGGGTTGGCGGGAGCCATAGCCGCAATGTCGAGACCGTGCGAGCCCGCCGGCGACAAGGGGGAAAAAGATGCCTGCGGCAATTGAGACACAGGTCCTGGTGGCAGTCGGCCTGGCCGCCGTTGTGACGTACGCGTTGCGCCTGGGCGGGCTGCTTCTGGCGGCGCGTTTCCCGCGAGCGGGTCGTTTCCGGCAGGGGATGGATGCGCTACCCGGCGCCCTTTTATTCTCACTGGTAGTCCCCTCGATCGTCTCCGAAGGAATATGGGGGGTGGTGGCCACGGCGCTGACCGCAATCGTGGCGCTGCGTTCGCGCAACACGCTCGCCGCCATGCTGTCCGGCATGCTGGTCATCTTCATAGCAAGAAAACTAGGCCAATGATTGGCCAGGAGTAGCAGCTACTTCTTACGCAGGAGGCTTCCTGAAGAGCAATCCATAGTGGTAAGGCGGCAGGTCATAGCGATCCTCTTCGTAGAAACTAAATCCTGCCTCTCTTCCCCATTCAATGCACTGTTCCGGCCGGGGGCGAATTTCCATGGCCGGACCGCGTGGTGTGGTATTTCTCTACCGATGGCGATTTCACCAAGCGGTTGCACCCTTGGCGATTAGCTTCGAAGAATAGGGAAGAATATCGACTTTTGGGCGTGCTTTGTGCTAGGTTATGGCACTGTTCCTGGATGGAGTAAAGGAGGCTAAGGTCATGCCTGAGGACATTCGCTGGAAACAGCGCTTCAATAATTATCTTAGAGCGTTGCAAACCCTGACAGAGGCCGTGGAATTGGCTCAAACGCGCGATCTTTCCAATCTTGAAGAGCAAGGCATGATTCAGGGGTTCGAGTTCACCCATGAGTTGGCATGGAATGTCTTGAAGGACTATTTGGAAGAAAAGGGTATAGTGGGCATTATCGGCTCAAAAGACGCTACCAGGCTGGCCTTCAAAAACGGCCTGGTCGATGATGGCGAGGCTTGGATGGAGATGATCAAGGCGCGCAATCTCAGCTCCCATACCTACAATCAGGAAACGGCCGAGGACATCGTCGGCAAAATACTCGAGCGATTTTATCCGGCATTTGAACAGTTTTCGCGCAAATTTACCACGCTGGCAGCTCAAGTCGAGAGCGATTGATGCGGTACGGATTGAAAGAGCAAACCATCGAAAGCATCTGCAGAGTTTTTGCCCGTCACCCCCTCGTCGAAAAGGCAATGCTATACGGATCGCGGGCCACGGGCCACTTCAAGCCCGGTTCTGACATCGATTTGACGCTTTTTGGCGAATCCCTGACCTCACTGGAATTGGGCATAATTGACGAAGAACTGGACGACCTGCTGCTTCCCTACCAGATTGACCTCTCCATTTTTCACCGGATTGAAAATCTGGACCTGCGTGAACACATCGAACGGGTCGGTGTCGTTTTTTATCGGAAGCTTGTGCCTTAGAAACGAGCGATATCGGATAAACCATTGTGCCAGGCGTTGGCAGACGGGACGTGGCAGGCGGTACGTTGGTAAATTATGTAAATTGATGAGTAGCAAAAGTTTAAAATGAAAAGGGCCTACGGCGGTTAAGCTGTAGGCCCTTTCTGTATGGAGGGATAGCCGGTTGAACTGAGACTGAAAGTGCATGCCAAACTCTTCGTCGTTGAGGGCTTACTCAAGCATGAACCGGGAACTAAGCTAAGGGCGCAGTGAGTCCAGTCTCACGCCAACCCACTGGTTTGACAAAGGGGTGTACCATGCTAATTTTTACTCTTTCCGGATCTGAAGGCGGCAGCGTCCTCCCATTGATAATTGACCCGAACTAAGGTTGATAGCATGGCTGTGAGCCAGGTGCCATAACTGAGGTACGGTAAGGAAACGGGGAGCTGTAGGCCGAGGAGCTGATTGAATCTGATAGCGGGATTTGGAGGCGGGCCATGGATTTCGAACTGAGCGAAGAGCAGAGATCGCTGCAACAAAGGGTCCGGGAGTTTGCCGATCGCGAGCTGACGCCGGGAGCGTCGCAGCGGGATGCCAGCGGAGAGTTCCCGGCCCAGCCGGTGAAAAAACTCCAGGAGATGGGGCTCTTCGGCCTCCCCTTGCCGGTCAGCTACGGCGGGGGCGGCAGCGATTTCGTGAGTTACGTCACCGTCGTAGAGGAACTGGCGCGCTGTGACGCGTCGGTCGCCATCACCCTGCTGGCGCACACGCTTTGCGCAACCCACATCGAGGCCTTCGCTTCCCACGAGCAAAAGGAACGCTTTCTGACCCCGCTGGCGAGCGGCCAGGAGCTGGGAGCCTGGGCGCTCTCCGAACCGGAAGCGGGAAGCGACGCCGCGGGCATAAAGACCAGAGCCGTTTACGATGACGACGGCAGCTGGCGGCTGGACGGCGACAAATACTTCATAAGTAACGGCTCCCGGGCAGCTGTCCTGGTGGTGATGGCGCTGACGGACCCGGCAAAGGGGGGCGAGGGGATCTCGGCCTTCATCGTTCCCGGCGCGGCTGAGGGGCTGGAGAAGGGGAAGAACCTGGACAAACTCGGTTACCGCTCCAGCGACACGGTGGCGCTGTTTCTGAAAAGTGTCCGGCTGCCCCAGGAGGCCCTGATTGGCGCCAGGAACGACGGCTTCGCCCAGGCGATGCAGGTTCTCGCGGCAGGAAGGATCGGCCTGGCGGCGATGGCGCTCGGGATCGGGCGCGCCTGCCTGGAGCAGAGCCTCATCTATCTGCGCAAACGCCACGCCTTCGGTCACCCCATCGCGGATTTCCAGGCGCTGCAGTGGATGGTCGCCGACATGGCGACGGAGATCGACGCGGCCAGGCTCCTGACGCTGAGGGCGGCCCGGCTCAAGGACCGCGGGGCGCCCTATGCCAGGGAGGCCTCCATGGCCAAGCTGTACGCCTCGGAGGCGGCCATGCGTGCGGCGCTGAAGGCGGTCCAGATGCACGGCGGCAACGGCTACACCAGGGCCTTCCCGGTGGAGCGCTATTTCCGGGAGGCCAAGCTGTGCGAGATCGGCGAGGGGACTTCCGAGGTCCAGCGCCTGGTGATCGCGCGCTCGCTTCTGAACCCATCCCCACCCTGACCTTCACTGCCATTAAGTTAGCCGATTAGCGACGATCTTCCGCCACACGTCCCTCCCCCTTCAAGGGTAGGACAAGAGGGGGATGGGAGTGGAAAGCCTTCGGGGCGAAAAATAGGGGGTAAGGAAATGAGACCTGTCTACATGGTGTCGGGGGGGATCACCAAGTTCGCCAAGGCGCTGCCCCAGACCGATTTCCGCCGCATGGTGAAGGACGCCTTCGATTACGCCCTGGCCGACCTTCCGGGGTTGAGCCGCGACCGGATCGACGGCAGCGTCTGTTCCTACTTCTCGGACCATTTCACCAGGCAGCTCATGGCGGGGGCGATGGTGCAGGACTACCTGGGGCTGAACCCCAAGCCGTCGCGCCGGGTCGAGGGGGGAGGGGCGACGGGGGGGCTCTGCTTTCAGTCGGCCTGGGAGTCGGTTGCCTCCGGCCGCATGGAGGTCTGCCTCGCCATGGGGTTCGAGACCATGGGCCGGGTCAATACCTGGAAGGGGAACGAGTTCATAGCACTCGCCTCCGACACCAACTTCGACTATCCCGTGGGAGGTTTCTACACCGGCTATTACGCCATGATGGTGAACCGCCACATGCACGAGTTCGGGACCACGGTGGAGCAGATGGCGAAGGTCGCCATCAAGAACCACCTGAACGCGGTCTACAACCCCTACGCGCAGCGGCCGGGGAGGCTCACCGTAGAGGATGTCCGCGCGGCACTGATGGTTGCCGAGCCTCTGACCATCCTGGACTGCTGCCAGATGTCCGACGGGGCGGCCGTGGCTATCCTTGCTTCGGAGGAGATGGCCCAGAAATTGGGCGGGACACCGGTGCGGGTGACCGGAGTCGGGAGCGGCACCGATGCCATGCGCATGGCCGATCGCCCCCATGGCGAGGTGATACTTTTGCCCCACGAAAACCGCGAAGAGTACGCAGATCTGAAGTATCCGGGAGTGCACTCGTTCCGCGGGGGGCGCGTGGCGGCCCAGAACGCCTACCGCATGGCCGGAATCAACGATCCCGGGCAGGAACTCGACTTCGTGGAGCTGCACGACGCCTACACCTCCTCCGAGATCCAGACCTGCGAGGATCTGGGGCTGTGCCGTTACGGAGAGGGTGGCAGTTTCGTAGACTCCGGGGCTCCCTTCATGCCCAACCTCGATTACGGCCTGAGCTTTTCGGGGTCCGGGAAGTGGCGCCCGCTCCCGGTGAATCCCTCCGGAGGCCTGCTGGCCTGCGGTCATCCCGTGGGCGCCACCGGGCTCATGCAGGCCGTTTTTGCCTTCTGGCAACTGCAGGGGACCATCGAGAAGCATCTGAAGGATGCCACCCTGCAGCTTCCCGATCCGCGGCGCGGGCTGATTCACAGCCATGCCGGGACCGGAACCTACATCACCGTATCGATCATGGAGAGGGTGTGATATGGACAGGAACGCCAAGCTGCCGGAGACGGAAGGGGGGACCATCCTCTTCAACACCGATCCCATCATCATCAAGCATCACTACGAAGTCGACTACCTGCACTCCTATGCCCAGGACTCCCCGTTCTTTGTCGGTCTCACCAAGGGCAAGCTGATGGGGAGTCACTGCACGGGGTGCGGCAGGCGTTACGCCACGCCGCGCGGCCACTGCATGGAATGCGGCGAGCCGACCGAGTGGGTCGAGATCCCCGGGGAGGGGAGGGTGCATACCTTCACCACCTGTCATTTCGGCGGCGAGGCCTTCCTGAAGGAGACCCCGTTCACACTGGTGATGGTCGAGTTCGACGGGGTCGACACCCTTTTCCTGTCGCGCCTGATCGGAGCCAAACCCGAGGAAGTGAAAATCGGCATGCCGATCCGGGCGCGTTTCCTGCGCAACTGCAAGTTCAAGCCGACCGACGTGTACTTCGTGCCGATGTGACAAAGGCAAAGGCAAACCATTGGCACGGAGAAAATCTGAGGGAATCCGAGCGCGGCAGGAACTAAAACCATGCCGATTTAGTGGTCTTCCGCCACTACGTCCCTCCCCGCAGAGTGTAGAAGTAGGTGTTACCTTGTTTCGGGTTTAGATCTTCTCAGATGTGCTCAGATTGTCTCCGTGCCAATGGTTTTAATCCTGAAGCTCGGCGAGATCGCGGTACAGCTCAAGCGCCTCCGGATTCGCCAGAGCGTCGCGGTTCGTCACCTCTTCCCCGTGAATCACGCTGCGCACGGCCAGCTCGACCTTCTTCATGTTGACGGTGTACGGTATCTCCGCGACCGGGATGATCTTCGCCGGCACGTGGCGCGGAGAGATCTCCTCCCGGATGCGCTGCCTGATCCTTTCCTTCAGCTCTTCACTGCAACCGACACCGGGGGCTAGCCGGACGAAGAGGATGACCCGCTCGTCTCCCTGCCAACGCTGCCCTACCACGATGCTGTCGGCGATCTCCGGGAAGGTCTCCACGACGCGGTACAGTTCCGCCGATCCGATCCGGACCCCTCCCGGATTCAGGGTGGCATCTGAGCGGCCGTGGATGATCATGCCCCCCGTTTCTGTGAGCGTGCACCAGTCGCCGTGGGCCCACACCCCCGGGAACTTCTCGAAATAGGCGCTCCGGTACTTGGCGCCGTCGGGATCGCCCCAGAAGTAAAGGGGCATGGAAGGGAAGGGGGCGCTGCAGACAAGCTCTCCGGGCTCGCCCACCACCGGCTTTCCTGCCGGGTTATAAACCTCCACACGCATGCCCAGCCCGCGACACTGCAACTCCCCCGGATAGACCGGACCGGTCGGATCTCCCAGCGCGAAGCAGCCGTTCAGATCGGTGCCTCCCGAGATGGAGGCGAGCTGGAGGTCTGATTTTATCTCTCGGTACACGTAGCGGAACCCCTCGGCGGACAGCGGCGAACCGGTGGAGAGGATGGTGCGAAGCGAAGAGAGGTCGCACTCCCGGCCGGGGCGGGTGCCGGAACTCTCCAGTGAGTTGAGGTAGCGTGCGCTGGTGCCGAAGACGGTGATCTTTTCGCTCTCGGCGAGCCGCCAGAGGAGACCCGGATCCGGGTGGAAGGGGTTCCCGTCGTAAAGAACCAGGGTGGCCCCTACGGAGAGCGCGCTCACCAGCCAGTTCCACATCATCCAGCCGCAGGTGGTGAGGTAGATGATGGTGTCTTCCCTTTTCAGGTCGGTATGGAGCAGGAGTTCCTTGCGGTGCTGCAGCAGGATCCCGGCAGCCCCCTGGATCATGCATTTGGGCCGGCCGGTGGTGCCGGAGGAATACATGATGTAAAGCGGATGGTCGGCGGGGAGCTGGGCGAAGTCGATCCGGTCAGCCCGGGTGACGCCGGAGATGAACTCCCGGTACAAGGTGGCGCCAGGGATGTCGGCGCAGCGGAGGTCGCGGTCGAGGTACGGGACCAGGATCACCCGCTCGATGGAGGGGATCTGTGCCACGGTCCCCCTCAGCTTTTCCAGGGTGTCGAAGCGCCGGCCGCCGTAGAGATAGCCGTCGGCGCCGAAGAGTACCTTGGGTTCGATCTGGCCGAAGCGGTCCAGCACCCCCTGGATGCCGAAATCCGGCGAACAGGAGGACCAGACAGCGCCGATGCTGACGCTGGCCAGCATGGCGATCACCGTCTCGGGGATGTTGGGCATGAACCCGGCGACCCGATCCCCCGGCACCACGCCCGCTTTTTTCAGCGCTTTTGCCAGAGATGCCACCAAGCGGTAAAGCTCGGCGTAGCTAAGCCGCCTTGTATCGGCTCCTTCACCCTTGAAAACGATCGCGGTCCGGTCGTCTCGATAGCGCAGCAGGTTCTCGGCGAAGTTGAGCCTGGCGCCCTCAAACCATCGTGCGCCGGGCATGCGGTTCGGATCGTCGACCACCTGGTGGTATCCCCGGGAGGCGATCACCTCGCCGAATTCCCAGAAGGCGCCCCAGAAGGCGGCGATGTCGGTCACCGACCACTGGTAGAGATCGCGGTAGCGGTCGAAGCGGGTGCCTTGCCGCTCGTTCGCGAAGCCCATGAAGCGGCACATGGCGTTGTTTTGCCCCCGCTCCTTCGACGGTATCCAGATCGGCTCTCCCATGAGGCTCCCCTTCAGCGGTCGCAGATGAAACTATGCCCCCGACTCGTCGCATTTCTCCTTGCCTTCCAGACGAATACTCATAGACCGACAGTTGTCTCTCGATTCTAACAAAAGCCTTTGTCATTTCAGCAGGAACTGTCGAGTATTCAAATATCCTGCGGAAAATTATTCCCTCATGGTCTGTGCGTATTTGCCGATAGCAAGAATCAGCAGTCTGTAAAATGCGCGTTCGCGAGGGTGCATAAAGATGTCCGCCTTTAAAAGCACAAGCATAAAGATGAAAATGGTGCGCCAACTGGGACCGGTCTTTATCGTTCTGGCATCCGCGCTCAATTTCGCGGTGTTCAAGTATTACTCCCACCAGTACAAGCAGACCCTCAAGGCCGGGCAGTATCAATTGGTGAGTAGGGTGGCGGCGGAGGTGGATGACAAACTGGCGCATGCCAGAGACGCCCTGATCTCCCAGGCCAAGGTTGTGCCACGATCGGTTATCCGCGATCCGGTGGCCGCTGAGCGTTACCTCGCCTCGCTTCCGGTCTTGCAGATGATCTTTGACAACAACTTCATTCTGTTCGATGCAAAAGGGCGCCTCATAGCCGAGACCGCCCACAACCCGAGCCGAACCGGGATGGATTTTTCCTACCGGGATTACTACCTTAAGACCATCGCAACCGGCAGACCTTACATTTCCCGGCCCTTCTTAAGCTCACTGAAGCACGGTCACCCGGTGGTGCTTTTGACCGCTCCCATCAGGGACGAGTCCGGCAGGATCGTCGCCATACTTAGCGGAAGCCTCGACCTGCTTCGGCAAAATTTCCTGGGAAATCTGGCCCGGGCAAGGGTGGGGAAGGAGGGATATTTTTACATCTTCGGCACGGACCGCACCATGATCCTGCACCCGGATCAAAGCCGCATCATGCAACGTGACGTGCCGATCGGCAAAGACCGCCTCTTTGACGAGGCGACCAAGGGGTTCGAGGGGGCCGAGGAGACCACAACCAGCCGGGGAAAACATGTACTGGCGGCGTTCAAACGCCTTGCGACGGTGGATTGGATCCTTGCGGCAAACTATCCGCTTAATGAGGTGTACGCTCCGGTAGCGCGGGTAGAGAGGGTCGGCTGGTTGATCGTGGGTCTGGGGGGGGTGCTCAACATCCTGATGATGGCTTTGGCCATGCGCAGGATCGTGGACCCCCTGCTGAGTTTGAAGAAGCAGGTCATCGCCAGCCGCTGGGGAAAAACTACCGCCCCGATTTCGGTCGCTACGACCGACGAGATAAACGATCTGGCGGTCGAGTTCAACGGGCTGGTAGAAGATCTCCGGATCAGGGAGGAGAAGCTGCACAATACCTCGGAGCTTTTCCAGCTCATCTCGGACAGTTCCACCTCGTGGGTTTTTTGGAGGAGCCCCTCCGGGCAAGATCTGTACGTGTCCCCCGCCGCGGAGCAGATCACCGGTTACAGTCGGGCGGAACTTACGGCGATGGACAATGGGCTGGAAGAGCTGATTCACCAAGACGACCGCTCCGCCTGGACCAGGCACGTGCAGGGTGCCTCCTGCGGCTCGGTTGACCCGCTTGAGGTGCGGATAATCACCCGGACCGGGGACGAGCGCTGGATAAGCCACTCCTGCCGCCCCGTCCGCGACGAAAAAGGCGCTGTAGTCGGAATCAGGGGGAGCAACACGGATATCACCGAGCGCAAGCAGTACGAGCAGCAGTTGCAGCATATCAGCGTCCATGACGCCCTTACCGGACTATATAACAGGATGTACTTCGAGGCCGAGTTGGAGCGGCTGGGCAGGGGGCGACACTTTCCGGTAGGGATCATCGTTGCTGACCTGGACGACCTGAAGAAGGTAAACGACAGCATGGGACACTCCAGTGGAGACAAGCTGATCCGGACCGTGGCCCGTCTGCTCGCCGAAGCCTTTAGAGGGGACGATTCCGTCTGCCGCATCGGAGGCGACGAGTTTGCGGCGCTTCTCCCCGGTGCTGACGCGGCGGCGGTCGCAGCCGCACTTTCGAGGGTCCGCTCCTTGTTGGCAGGAGCCGAAAGGGACGGTGGAACGCCTCCTAGCATTTCCCTGGGCGGGGCGGTCGCCCACTCTCGGGATGAACTTGCAGACGCTCTCTCTCTGGCAGATAGGCGGATGTACGAGGACAAGAAAAACCGGAAAGCGACCGGACCGACGAAACGCGGTGCCTTCGCACAAACGGGGGGCAGTGCGGCAACGAGGTCATGCCCTGCGTCGGCAGCGCCGGGACTGGAGAACGTAGCCTAGCGGGACGGGGACATTCTGCATGGCGTAGTTGACTTGCTGCGATGCGAAGCCAGCACCTAAGATCCCGTACCTCCGGCGTTTCGTCGGTTCCACGCAAGGAATGGACAACCAAAAAGCCGAGCCCCCTTTTCACGGTGGCCCGGCTTTTTTCTGTTTTCCACCCGCTCCACACTCACTGAGTTCTAAGAGCGTCGACCGAACCCACTGCTTCGCTGTCACAGTCAATGGTGTCAGTGACAAGTGCATCGGTTGAGGTAGCGCGGCATTCCCTCCATCTTCGATTGGATAATGCCAATCTTTGTCGTAGTTGCCTGGCAGAACTGATCGTCTTCGATCTCGGTACTTTTTTACTGAATGTGCTAGAATATTCCAGGCAAGTTGCGGAATTACAAAGTGAAAGACCGGGGACGGAATCGCAATGGAACCGGCAGTAATCGAGACCCGAGCCGCATCGACAAGCGGAGGTAGTCAATATGAGCAGTCACCGAATCCTTAGGGCACAGTCGTGTGCAAAGGAGGCACGCCGGGCGGTAGAGGAATTCCATGCGGCGGTGGCACAACCGGAGATGGAGTTGGTGGTCTTCTTCTGCTCCAGCGAGTACGATCTCGAGGTGATGACCGCCGAGATCAACCGCCTTTTTGCCGGAGTCCAGGTGGTGGGTTGCACCACCGCAGGGGAAATCGGCACCGCCGGATATCGCGCGCACACCCTTTCGGGGGCGAGCTTCGGGGCGGGGAGTTGCGTTGCCGTCAGCGGAGTGCTGGATCGCCTGGGGCAGTTCGAAATTGCCAGGGGGAATGAGTTGGCGCAGGCCCTGTTACAGCGACTGGAAAACCGTGCGCCCCATGCGAATCAGGACAACAGCTTCGCCTTCCTGCTCATTGACGGCATGTCCATTCGCGAGGAGCCAGTGACGCACGCGTTGCATTACGCTCTAGGGAAGATACCTATGTTTGGCGGTTCCGCGGGTGATGATCTCAAGTTTGCCAGCACCCACGTCTTCGGCGACGGCCGCTTCCATAGCGACAGCGCCGTGCTGACCCTGGTCAGCACCTCGTTGCCTTTCAGAATATTCAAGACACAGCATTTTGTCCCCACGGAGGAACGGCTGGTGGTCACAGAAGCCGATCCCGCCAGGCGCATCGTGTACGAGATCAACGGGTTGCCCGCTGCCGCAGAGTACGCCCGGCTGATGGGCGTAGACCTGGATCAGCTCGATTCGGTGCGCTTCGCCGCTTCGCCCGTCGTGGTGATGCTGGATGGTACCGATTATGTCCGCTCCATCCAGAAGGCCAATCCCGACGGCAGCCTCACCTTCTATTGCGCCATCGAAGAGGGGCTGGTGCTCAGGGCGGCACGCGGAGTGGATCTGGTGCACAACCTGGAGCAGACTTTCGACCGGATCCGGGAGGAAATCGGGCCGCCTCAACTGGTTTTCGGCTGCGACTGCATCCTGCGCAACCTGGAAATCTCGAACGCCGGCTTAAAGGATCGGGTCGCGGAAATCTTCCGGCACAACAACACCATCGGTTTCAGCAGCTACGGCGAGCAGTTCCAAGGGGTGCATGTGAACCAAACCCTCACCGGATGCGCCCTCGGCGCCGCTGCCGAGGAGGATGCAGGAGACGGCGATGCATGAGGAGAGCGCGCCAAAGGAGCAGGTCCTGCAGGCCGAGATTGCACGCCTGCAGAAGATCGTCAAGGCGCTGATGGATCGCGCCGAGCGCAACACTTCCGTTCAGGGGTCCGACTTCAACCTGTTCCAGACGGCGGTCACCCTTGAAGGTCAGGTGCGCAGACGGACCGAGCAACTTGAAGCGGCCCGGCAGGAAACGGAAAAGATGACCCGGGCCCTGCGCGAAAGCGAGAACAGGCAACGCCTGCTCATCGAAAACTCTCCGGTGAGCATCCATGAAATAGGCCTGGACGGCAGGATAAACTCCATGAACCAGGCGGGCCTCGCCATGCTGGGGCTCAAAGAGGAAAGCGCGGTTCTGGGGGGCTTATATCTGCAGACAGTAGAGTCTCAGGATCGGGAGCGGTTAGAGGAGTTGCTGCGTCGTGCCTATTGCGGGGAGACCAACCACTTCGAGTTCAGGGGGAGCGGGGGGCACGGGCAGATCTATGCATCCTGCTTTGTTCCCATCAAGCAGAAAAACGGCAGGGTCGAAAAAATCATGGGCATAACGGAGGACATCACCGAACGCAAGCACGCCGAGGAGCAGGTTCGCAATCTGGCCTTATATGACGCTTTGACCAAAGTCGCCAACCGCCGTCTGCTGATCGACCGCCTGGGTCTGGCAACTGGCTTAAGCAGACGCAGTCGCTGTTACGGTGCCGTGATGTTCCTGGATTTAGACAACTTCAAGCCGCTCAATGACAGGTATGGCCATGACGTGGGCGATTTGCTCCTGGTCGAGGTGGCGCATCGCATCAGTCATTGCGTGCGCGAGACTGACACCGTGGCGCGTTTTGGCGGCGATGAATTCGTGGTGTTGCTCGCCGAGTTGAACGAGGACGGGCAGCGATCCCGAACCAATGCCGGCATGGTGGCGGAAAAGATCCGCGCCGCGCTAGCCGAGCCATACTTGCTGATACGAGAGCGACAGGGTGCCGCAGATACCACAGTCGAGCACCGATGCACCTCGAGCATCGGAGCGGTGCTGTTCATCGGGAACGAAACCAGCATGGAGGAGATCCTTAAACGGGCGGACAAGGCGATGTATCAAGCGAAAAAGGACGGGCGCAACCTTGTCCGCTTTTTCCAATAGATGCCGCTTAAATCTTCGCCGTGTGTAAAGGACAAATGACGCAAACAACGGTAGAAGTGGAACAAAATTTTGTACCACAAATGCCGGAGCCATGGTAATCTTGTGGTACAAATAAGGAAGACGTCTATGAGCGGAAAAACCAAGTACAGCGACGAAAGCGTGTACCAGATGCTGGAGTCCGAGCGCGCCCGCTGCGAATCCGTGATGGAAAGGATAGACCGGGAGCTCGCGACCCTGCCCAAGGGCTCCCTCTGCCAGCGCAGGGTCGTGAGCAACGGCAAGGTATACCTTTACCCCTGCCTGAAATACCGTGACGATGCTGGGGTGAAACTCGTTCACGTCGCCCGGGAACAGGCGGATGAGGTGCAAGCGCAGATCGAGAGGAAAAAGCGACTGAAAGCGGTCGTGAAGGAGACCAAGGTGCGCCTCGCCACCCTGCGTGCACTGCTCGCTCGCGGACCGCAAGGCCGCAAGGACGGGGAATAAGTGGAAATTATCCTGGACCGGAACCCGTTCCCCCCACAGGTGAGCGACCTCCTCAAGGAGCTGTGCCGAATCGGCTTCTTTCCCCATGGGCTCCTGATCGGCAGTTGGCCCATGCTCATCTACACCCTGCACTTCACCCTGCAGTACGGCTTCGCCACCAACGACGTCGACTTCGCCGTTCACGGCGCCGTCAAGGTCCCGCCCTCCCCTGAGGCCATCCCGGAATTGCTGGAGCGCCTCGGCTACGAGCCAATAACCGACTACGACACCGGGATCGAGACCTTCGTCCAAGGACCTTCGAGGTCGAGTTCATCGGCCACCGTCGCGGGGGCGGCGCCAAGCCCACTGCAGTGATACGTCCCTGGAAAGTATCGGCACAACTCCTCCCCTTCATCGACCTTCTCTTCATCCGTCCCTGCACGGTCAGGATCGAGGACTTTCTCGTCACCATCCCATCCCCCGAGACATTTTTCCTGCACAAGCTGCTCGTCGCCAGGAGACGTAGCGGATCGGACAAGGAGTGGAAACGCGCCAAGGACCTCCAACAATGCGGGGCGCTGGCGGAGGTGGTCAGGGGGGAAGAAATCGGGCGCCTCCTGGGCGAGTACCGGATGTCGAGAGGAGTGAGAAATGACATCCTTAAGTCATGTGCCGAGATAGGCATCGACCCCCTCGTGTGGCCAGAAAGCGTCGGCTAAGCGGGGGCTTGCCACTGGGGGGCGGGGCGGCCCCCGCTGCCAAAGCCGGAGATTTCTTGCTTCCTGCCCCTGCTGCAAAACCCTTATTTGCCGATGACATCCTCCGGAAGTAGAACTCCCCCCCCTGTGAAAGATCCATCAGCATGTCCTGTGCTCATTCCGGCGAGATCGACATCATCGCTGTCACCTGCTCACGGCAGTAGTATTAGCAGCGGAGCGGCGCGAGAGCATATTCTTATTGTTGCCCATTAACTTTGCGTGTTATGCTGCGCCTGCCAAGGGGAGAGTATGAAGTCGCGCCTGAATCTCACCGGGGGCGTCAGGCTGAAGAGCGTGGAGATCGTGGTTGAAGACTGCTTCCGTGATTTTGGCTGAAGTTGCAGATTGTGCGGGAGTAAGTTCAGAAGAGATTGTTGGACCGAATCGGAGTCATGTGGTCAGCAAAGCCCGGCGTGAGTTCTATCTCTGCGCTCACGAAAGGACAGGGGGCCACACTGGCCGCTTTGGCCAAGATGACAGGGAGGACGCACGTTGCCGTGGTGGGGCAAAGAAGGATCGGGATGGGCGGAAATAAAATAACTTACATAACTTACCAACGTCCCCCCCGTCCCCAGTGCGAGGATGAGTAAAAGCAAAGTCCAACCATCGGCACGACCGGCCCTTGAAAAACCGGGGCGGTCAGCCTCACAACCGTTATGTGTGATAAAGGAATGTATTAGAGGAGGTAAGAGTGGAACTCAAAGATTTTATTCAGGCCACATTGGAGCAAATAGTTGAAGGTGTTTCCAACGCCAAGGATTCTATTGAGGAGAAAGGAGCAATTATCAACCCAACAGGTGTTGTCTTCAAGAAAGATGGCCAGTATAACAGCTATGATCATGCGATGCCTCAAGAAATAGCATTCGACGTGGGTTTAACATCGATCGACAAAAAGGGATCTTCTGAAGGGATTGGCGTCTTCTTGGGCAGTATAAGTTTGGGGAAGAAAAATGATTCAGGAGTAGAGAGCGTCGCTGTCACTCGGGTAAAGTTTACTGTGCCCTTAGTATTGCCTCAAGGCGCAAGTCTCAAAAAATAAAACACATAACCAGCGGCAAGACCGGCCCAAAACAGATCGGTCAGCCTTGTGGCGTTGGTCGGTCTGAACTTGAAGCAGTAGAATCACTTTACAAAGCAAAATCTCTTAAACCCGAGTTGTCAATTGCCACTCCGATACCAGCAAGATATACATCAATGAAAGAAAGAATATCACGGCTCGATATACGCTCGGTGAGAAATAGAGCAGAGGATACATAAACGTGGTCCATTGAGTCAGATAGAGCACAAGTGCATAACCAATGAATACTGTTAGCTTTATTTATAGCAGCCAACAAGTCGGTTTTCTGTCCCCAAGCCGGCTTTTTGATCTTCCAAGTAGTTTGAATGCCTATAAGAGATATTTTTTTCATAAGTGAAATCAATAGAGTTGGATTCGATTCATGTTGCGCAATAAGGGTATCGTTCTCTTTGGCAGCGTCGACCTTGTATCCTTGTAACTCGAGAATGGAAGTGAGCCACTCTAATGTGACATCGGCAGGACCTTTAACATCTGTTTCCTTTAAGATAGGAGCAGCGCAAGAGGGGCAAAAGCGCGCTGTGACTGGCACATCAGCTTCACAAGAGGTACATCGCATTTTCAGCCTCCTCGTTGATCGCATTGACGGGTTCTTTATCTTACATGACTCTATTGAAATATCTAGGGACATGCGAGGTTGAGAATAGGGCGATCTGGGGGGTCAGGTCTGAATTGTTGACAAAGGGCGATCTGGCGGGTCAGGTTGAAAGCGCCGGTTCAAGGGGACAACTCGAGGGCGACAGAGGGACGTTCTTAAAATTTCGACATTTGGTGGGCCGACAATGCGAAATGGCAGAGCGAAAAAAGAGAAGGGGTCAGCCCCTAACACGGGACAAAAAGTGCGGGACCGAGATCCCGCCCATAGGGTCAGGTCTTTATTCTTGATCTTTATGCTTCGACTCGCCCATAGGGTCAGGTCTTTATTCTTGATCTTTATGCTTCGACTGCTGGCCAAAATCAAGAAACAAGACCTGACCCTCAAGCTACTCAAGCTGCTCAAGCTGTGCATGAATCGCACTGTGAGACGGCAGTGAGGCATTGGGGCGTAGGGGGACGGGGCGTAGGGGGACGTTGTTGACATTGTTGAATTATGCAAGGCAGCCGATCTCAGGACCACCTGTTACTTTACTTAAGCCTGAATCGCAATAACTCAACAAAGTCAACAACGTCCCCCCTTGGCCTTAACACAGCAACATACCGAAACAAAAAAGAATGGTTGTGATTCTCTCAATTCAATGAGCTGCAGAGGGTGAAATGAAATTTAAATCTTTACGAAAATGGAAGAATAAAGAAGAACTGGAAGGTCTGCTGTTTTTTGCACAACGGCTTGACGAACTATTATTCGATTTCACTCTTGACACTTACAAGCCCTCAGCTCTGAACGCTCCTTTTTTGTGCTTAGAAGCTTTAACTCTCATAGCTGAAATTGAGGGAGAGGTTATTGATAGAAACAATCTTAAACATGTTCTTGAGGAACTTGAATGGTCACTAAAAAAGGATTTAGTGGTGAAACGATTAATAGACCTTGACATCAGCGACTATATCTTGCTTGGTGAAACAGATAGCCTCCAAAATGTTAAAATTAGACTTGAATTATTGTTTAACCGAATAGAACCGTCAAAATATCTTTATAAGACATTCGACCTGATTTTCGAATCAATTGAAGATGTGAAAAAGAAAGATATAAATTTTTTGGCTGGAACTTTAATTACAACGCTAATAAATCAAGGCTATCATCAAACATACCTGCATAATACAGTAGAAGACTTCTTCTTTTATGGTGACGAAGAGACCATTGACTCTAAACTTGATCTTCATAAGTTGTTCATACACTTCAGGCTTGAAAAGAAGCAATATGAGGTTGCTTTTAGAGTGTCAAGTTTAATAAAGGAAATATCTGATTCTTGTGAAGCGTTTGATCTTAAAATACTCGATGTCAAACCAGAAACATATAAGACGGAATTCAAGCTACACAGAGACGATGTTTATGTAGTAAGCGCTGACGTTATCACCTACGACCCATATAAAGCTCGTGAAGAGGTCGAGAGACGTCTGGAAAAAGTAAAAAATCTATACGTTTTGTTCCATCACAAAAAAGGTATTAATTGGAATGAAGAAGCTTTTATTTTGTGTAAAACAGCACAGCGAGAGTTTTTAATTAAACGTCCACTGGGTCCTATGAAGAAAGGATTTGACTTAAAAGCGGAAAAAGCTGCTATTGAACTCAACAGATTTATAAAGAATTTCGGGCTAGCATCAAGCTCTTTTGTTAAATTTGATAGGGTAGTTGATTTTCATGGATCAGCTATTGCGAATGAGATTGTTGAGTATCAACTAATAAATCTTTGGACATCATTGGAAACAATAATTCCAGCAAATTCAACTAAAAGTAAGATAGCAAATATTGTAGATAGTCTTATGCCATTTCTTATTTTAACGTATACAAAAAAGTTGATCTTAAGATTTACATCGGATTTGATGAATTGGAACTCGGCAATTGTCAAGTCAGTTCTAAGAAAGATTCCCGATTCAAAAGGGCTAGCCTTGCCTGAAAGGGTTTTAATGCTCTTGCAGGTCGTTGAAAATAAGTCATA
>DNJC01000081.1 GCA_003490025.1 Geobacter sp.
GGCATGATCCCGGCGGTGCCGCAGAAGACCAGCGGTTTCCCCGCGAAGCGGTCGTCGAAGACGATGGAGCCGTTCACGGTCGGGATGCCGCTCTTGTTGCCGCCGTGCTCGACCCCCTCAACGACACCCTCGTAGATGCGGCGCGGGTGCAGCAGGCGCTTGGGGAGTTCCTTCTCATAGAACGGGTCGGCGAAGCAGAATACGTCCGTGTTGAAGATGAGTTTCGCGCCCTTGCCGGTGCCGAACGGGTCGCGGTTCACGCCGACGATGCCGGTGAGCGCCCCGCCGTACGGGTCGAGGGCGGACGGGGAGTTGTGGGTCTCGACCTTGAAGACCAGGGACCATTCGTCGTTGAAGCGGATGACGCCGGCGTTGTCCTTGAAGACGGAGAGGCAGTAGTCCTTGTCGCCCTGGGCGGCGCGGACGTCGGCCGTGGTCTTCTGGATGTAGCTCTTGAAGAGCGAATTGATCTTTTCGCGGTTCCCCTGTCCGTCGTCGTAGTCGACGTCGGCGGAGAAGATCTTGTGCTTGCAGTGCTCGGACCAGGTCTGGGCCAGCGCCTCGAGTTCCACGTCGGTCGGCGCGCCGCCAAGCCCCAGCCCCTTGCGGGCTTCCAGCACCTGCGGGTCGCGGTAGTGCGCCTGGATGATCTTCATCTCGTCCAGGGTGAGCGCGAGGACGCCGTCGCGGCTGATGCGCATCAGCTCCCCGTCGGCTACCTCCAGGTTTACCGTGTTCACTTCCACCTTCGCCTCGACCTGCACCTTGGGCACGAACGGGGCGACGCCCCCCTGCGCCTTGAAGGTCGCCGCATCGAGGATCTGGTAGCGCTGGATCAGCGTGTTGCACAAAAGCCCGGTGGCGATTCTTTCCGCGTCGGCCCGGGCNNCCGGGGCGGAAGCCGACCTCGACCAGGAAGTCGAAGCCGGAAGCGGCGGGCCGGTCAACGGAGAAGTTCTGGATGACCGGATCGCTGAAGGGGCCTGCGGCAACCGCGCCCAGTTCGTCGGCGCAAAGCTGCGCGTCCACCGTGTAGACGTCGATGGTGCGGACCTGGTCGACGCTCAGATGGAGGAAATGTTCGATCTCACGCTTGATCCGTTCGCCGCGAGGGTCGCGAACCTCGTCCTTTAGGGTGATCTCAATCCTGTGGGGCATGGTTTGGGTCCTTTTCGAAGAAAACCGTCCTGGTCGGGTACGGGATGTTTATGTCGTTTTGCTGGAAGCAGCTGCTTATGGCGCAGTTGATCTTGTCGGTGGTGGAGAAAAGGTGCGCGTAGTCGGCCACCCAGAAGAAGAGCGAGAGGTTGAGCGCGCTGTCTCCGAAACCGACAAAGAACGCCTCGGGTGGCGGCTCGCCGAGAACGGAGTCGATGGAGGCCGCCGTCTGCACCAGGAGCTCCTTGGCGCGGGCGACGTCGGAGCCGTAGCCGATCCCGATGTCGATCCTCCCCTTCACCCTGAGGTCCGGGAAGGCCATGTTGACCAGCGTCGAGTTGCACAGCTCCGAGTTCGGGATGATGAGGAAGGTGTTGTCCGGCCCCTTGATCTTGGTGCTCCTAAGGCCGATGTCGATGACGTCGCCCACCTGGCTGCCGAGCTGGATCCTGTCGCCGATCCTGAAGGGGCGGTCGATCATCAGCGTGAAGCCCGAGACCATGTTGGCCAGGGTGTCCTTGGCCGCGAGGCCGATGGCCAGGGAGCCGACGCCGAGAGCCGTCACCAGGGAGAGGATGTCGTAGTTGAAATGCTTGAGCGTGATGATCAGCGCCGTCACGACCAGGAAGATCGTGCATAGCTTCTCGATGAGCGGCATGAGCTGGCGGCTCATCTCGGCCCCGGCCACCCTGCTGCCGTAGGCCTTCAGCATCTCGTCCAGCACGCGGTAGGCGATGATGGTGAGTATCGCCACGTTGACGATGAAGAGCAGACCCGCCGCCGCCATCCCGATCCTGTCGTGAAGCGGCAGGCGCCTGATGGCGAGGTAGAGACCGGCGAAGTTCACCAGGAGCGCCGCGGGCCCCGAGACCCTCCCCAGGATCCGGTCGTCCAGGTCCGTTTCGGTGAAGGCGCAAAGACGGGTGCCGACCTTCGCCAGGAGCAGCTGCACGAGCCTGGAGAGGAGGTAGAAGACGGCGACGATGACCGCCGAGATCAGCAATTGCTTCGCCCAGAAGAGGTAGAACGCGTCCGCTTCGTTGGGCGTCAGGTAGTACAGAAGACTATCCACCAAAGACCCTCGTGAAAATGGTGTCGACGTGCTTCAGATGGTAACCGAGATCGAACGCTTCCTTGATCTCCTCGGGGGGGAGGAAACCCGCCACTTCCTGGTCCTCCAGGAGTTCGGTCTGGAAATCCTTCCCTTCCTCCCAGACCTTCATGGCGTTCCTCTGCACCAGCGCGTAGGCCTTCTCGCGGGAGGCGCCCGCCTCGGCGAGCTTCAGGAGCACGCGCTGCGAGAAGATCAGGCCGCGCATCTGGTTCAGGTTGCGCATCATGTTCTGGGGGTAGACCACCAGGTTCTCGATGAGCCCGATGGCGCGGTTCAGCATGAAGTCCATGAGCACCGTGGCGTCGGGGCCGATGATGCGCTCGACGGAGGAGTGGGAGATGTCGCGCTCGTGCCACAGCGGGATGTTCTCCATGGCGGAGACGGAGTAGCCGCGGATCAGGCGGGCAAGGCCGGTCAGGTTCTCGGAGAGGACCGGGTTGCGCTTGTGCGGCATCGCCGAAGACCCCTTCTGCCCCTTGCTGAAGAACTCCTCGGCCTCCAGGACCTCGGTCCTTTGCAGGTGCCTGATCTCGACGGAGAACTTCTCGATGGAGGAAGCGACGATGGCGAGGGTGGTGAAGTATTCGGCGTGACGGTCGCGCTGCAGCACCTGCGTGGAGCAGGGGGCGGGCTTGAGCCCCGCCTTCTTGCACACGTACGCCTCGACCTGCGGGTCGATGTTGGCGAAGGTGCCGACCGCGCCGGAGAGCTTGCCGTAGGAGATGGTCTCGAGGGCCGATTCCATCCGCTTCAGGTTCCTGGCCATCTCGTCGTACCAGAGGGCCATCTTGAGGCCGAAGGTGACCGGCTCGGCGTGGATGCCGTGGGAGCGCCCCATCATGGGGGTCATCTTGTGCTCGAAGGCGCGGGTCTTGATCGCGGCCATGAGTCGTTTGATGTCGGCGATGATCAGCTCGCCCGCCTCCTTGAGGAGCATGGCGAAGGAGGTGTCCAGGACGTCCGAGGAGGTGAGCCCCAGGTGCACGAAGCGGGAGTCGTCGCCGATGTAGTCGGCAACCGAGGTAAGGAAGGCGATGACGTCGTGCTTGACGGTGCGCTCGATCTCGTCGATGCGGTCCACGTCGAAGTTCGCCTTGGCCCTGATGCGGGCCACGGCCTCCTTGGGGATGCGCCCCATCTCGGCGTGCGCCTCGCAGGCGTAGATCTCTATTTCGAGCCACTTGCGGTAGCGGTTTTCCGGTTCCCAGATACGGGTCATTTCAGGACGGCTGTAACGTTCTATCACGACGACTTCCCCCTTGCCA
>DNJC01000028.1:0-46570 GCA_003490025.1 Geobacter sp.
GCCGCCAGGTCATCTGCTATCCGACCGGGGTTCCTGGGCGGGAATTTCGGCTGGTGGTTCACAATGCAGTCGACCAGCCCGCGGTGCTGAAGGATCCGCACCGAAGGCGTCCCCCTCACCTCGACCTGGCACTGCGGGTGTGAGAAATACACGATTCCGTCGATCCACGCCTTGTGGCGCCTCTCCTTGAGGAAGTTGGTCAGCGCCCAGATCTGCCCCTTCACCTGCTTGATCGGGTTCTTCATGTGCGAGGAGTACGGCGTCCCCCGCCTCCCCACCTTGTGGATCACCCACTCCCGGTCTTCCTCCGATCCGGCGATTCTGCTGTTGTTGTTCTTGACCTCGATCACGAACAGGCCGTTCGGCCCCACCACGACGAAATCCATCTCGCTAAAGCCGGATCGCCCCCCCGCACTGGGTATCATCAACTGGTTCAGGATGAAGTAGGAGTCAGGGAGGGTTGAGAGAACCTTCAAGGTGGCATCCTCGCCCTGCGCTCCCGCCCTCTTGATGGTCCCGGCATTGAGCATGAGGACCACGAGGATGGCGAGAGCGCCGAGAAACAACCACCATAGTTGCGGGAGAACGGCGATGGCGAAGATGACGACGGGCACGCCTATTGCCACTGCGTACTTCCTCGACCTGTTCGCTTCGGCCGTCAACCGGTTAGCTGTCACATATCTTGTATCTGCCAATTCAGATTCCCTTATCACTGTCATAACAACGCCGACTGCTGTTATGCCACGTAATGTCATTTATCTCAACACTCACCTGACGCTGCAGCTAGCACCCAAAATGGCAGAAACTGCTTGTTCGTTGTCATTGTGCATGAAAGTCTGTTATGTAATTATCTCAACTTTCGCAGGAGGGCATTTAGCCGCAACCGCTTGAAATGGTGCCAGTTTAGTGGACTTGCAAGGCCGAAAGAAGCATCCATTTCTTGAAAGGTAGCGGCAACTCCGCCACGAACTGCTCAATCAATTGCGTCATCAGTTCTTTGGTAAATCCGGCAACGTTATTCAGCGAGCGCTCAAGTAAGTTCAGCAGTAATGCAAGCGCCTCCGTCAAGCTCCTCTGCCTCAGTTCGTCGCAGGTGGCATGAAAGAGGTCCCCAAGGGTTCGTGGGTCAGCATTCGTCCTTCTCGCTAGTTCCAAGACGATATAGCGGCAAAGCACTACCGTCGTGTGTGCAACCAGAGCATCAAAGGAGCGACTCTGGCACTCTTTCGCGAGATTCAGAAAGGACTTGGTCATCTTGAAGAACACCTCGATGTCCCAGCGGCGCCCGTAGAGCTTGGTGATCTCCTCGTCTGCCAACGTGGTGTCAGTTGAAAGAAGCGCCAGCCAACTCTTCTTGCTTCTGTCTCGAACGAACACGATCTTAGCCGCGACGGGATTGCCCTTGTCATCCTCGCCAATGGTCACCATGACAGAAGCCAGGACCTTGGCCCGTCCCGGCCGCTTGCGGACCCAGTTGAACAGTTCCTTCAGGGTCATGGCATCACCCTGGAAGGTGTAGCGGGTCTTGGAGTCCTTGAGCATGCAGATGGTATGCATACCCAGAGCATGAATCCGCCTGATGGTGACGGGAGCGGCAAACCAGCTGTCAAACAGGAGATAGCGTGCCTTGGTGCCGGCGGCCATGGCCATCTCCACTAATTCCACCAGCACATCGGGAGCCTTTTTCATGCTTTCCTGGCGGCGCTTGTAGCCGTTGGTGCGCTTGTCCAAGTCGGTACGCATTGCGGCAAGGCGGTTCTCCTCCTTCGCGGAACTCAGCAGGGAGAAGAGCATGGGGACGAAGCTGTTGCCATCCGACCAGCCCAAAGTGAGCATCCTAAATCCGCGGTGGTATCTCTTGGTGTTATGATCGTGGATCCTGGCCAAAAGCTCCACACCTTTACTTCGGTCACGGCGATACAGGGTATCGTCAGCGATTAGCACCTTGGTGGTGCTATCATCCGTCAGCGGCAGAAGTTTCTGCACGATGATTCTGGCGCTAAGCAGGAGCAAAAACCTCCGCCAGTTCGACGACACGCAGTTCAAGAACCGGTAGACAACGTCCTTTCCTATGCCGGACGGTACGTCGGGAGTATCCGGAGTTGACAACAACCGGAACAGGTTCTTCCCAGTAAAGACCATCGTGAGCAAAAACTGGAACAGTATGTCCAGCGAAACGCCCTTATCTTTCCTGATGTTGCTTTGCCGAAGGAGATTGCCGAGCTTATGATTGTGAAAGAACGAATTTATCTGATTCTCAAGGGTGACGGTTTCTGCTACACTCGGGCTCATAGCGTCCTTTCTTTGTTAAGATGTATTTGCTGGGGAGCAAAGGCATTTTAATACAGATCGTGACGCTATTCTATTTTTAATTACAGCAGCTTACATGATTTACCCAACTGCGAAAGTTGAGTAATTATTTCGACATGGAAAGGAGCCTACTGACATGGATGCCAATTGCTCGAAACTGCGCAGGATTGCGGTAACAACATACGATGGAGCGGAACTTCTGGACACCACCGGCCCGATCGAAGTGTTCAACATGCTCAACCGTTGCCTGGGCGAGGAAGATTGCCCCAAAAGGGGCTATGAGATCCTTCTTGTTGGCGAGACCCCCGGTCCCTTCGCATCGGCCTCCGGGACGAGGCTGGTAGCCGACTGCTCCTGGAACGACCTTGCGGGCGGGACAGACACCGTCATAGTTCCCGGGGGTCCGGATGCCGCGCTGGCGAAGGCGATGAAGAACGAAGCCCTGCTGGCGTGGCTGAGAACAGCGGCAAAAGGGACGCGGCGCCTTGTCTCCGTCTGCACCGGCGCCTTTCTTCTCGCGGAGGCCGGGCTTTTGAACGGACGACGGGCGACGACGCACTGGATGGATATCGAACGACTGCGCCAGGAATACCCGGACGTCGTCGTGGAGAGCGACGCCATCTACATACGGGACGGTTCGGTCGCCACCTCCGCCGGCGTGACGGCGGGGATGGATCTCGCGCTCTCGCTGGTCGAGGAGGACTTCGGGAAAAAGACCGCGCTGGCCGTTGCCCGGCGGCTGGTGATGTTTTTCAAGAGGCCCGGCGGGCAGGCGCAGTTCAGCACGCAACTGCGCGCACAGATGGTCGAGGGGGGGCAGCTCGCCCCGTTGCTTTCGTGGCTGAGGGAGAATCCCTGCAGCAAGGTCTCCGTCGAGGAGCTTGCCTACAGGGCCGCCATGAGCCCACGCAACTTCGCCAGGGTGTTTCTGCGCGAGACCGGGAAGACGCCGGCGAAATACCTCGACCAGCTGCGCATCGAGCGATGCGTCACCTTGCTCGAAGACGGCAACCTGCCGATAGAAAGGGTTGCCCTGGAGAGCGGGTTCAGCTGCGCCGAGCAGATGCGGCGCGCGTTCGTGCGCGAGAAGGGAGTGACTCCCCTGGCATACCGCACCAGGTTCTGAAGGAGGAGGATATGTTATGAGATACCTGCTAAACAGGGGAGAAGTGCTGACCGTTGAAGCGATCGACGCCGTCGAGGCGCTGACGGTAGCCGCGGGACAAGCCTGGATCACGCGCTCAAGCGACACCCGCGACTACTGCCTGGAGGCGGGCGACCGGCTCGCCATTCGCAAGGGGGAGAAACTGATCGTCGAGGCGTTGCAGGAGACTTCGGTGACGGTGACAGGTAACGAGTCGAAGGCAAGTATCCTCATCAGCGCAGTATGGGCGGGGCGATCGCCGGCCTGACATTGAACATTGAGCCCTCCGCTCTCTCAGAACGATCAGCTGTATGAAGTTTGAACAGCACTGTTCAATGTGCAAACTCTGAACACAACTGCCGTTAATTTTTAGGCCGGTCATTAGCTGATTCCAGACACTTGAACTTGGCTTACGCATTGCAGAACAGTCAGTAAAACCCGCCATTTTTCTGCGTAAGGGAGTTCTTATGACTGCCTACAAAAGCATTTTGATTACCGCGGTTCTTGCGTTGTCTGTGTCGACACCGGCCCTCGCCTCGTACCAGGAGATGGTTTTGGCGGATACCCCTGAGGCATACTGGCGTCTGGGAGAGTCGTCGGGCACTATCGCCTACGACAGCAGCGGGCACGGACACAACGCCACCTATTCGGGTCCGACACTCGGGGAGCCAGGGGCTATGGCAGGAGACAGCGACACCGCGGTACTGTTCGACTCCTCCGACCTCATTCAGGCTACCGGCACCTACTTCATTCCGAACCTGGACTCCTGGACAGTTGAGGCCTGGGTCAAAGCGCCTTCCACCAGCGCGCAGATGCCGATAGTCAGCTGGTATGCCGGCGGCTACGCCTTGGGGCACGACGGCACCTACACATTGATCATCGGTGACAAGGGGCTCCCCGCCTATGTCATACGAGATGCCAGCGGCAACTCCATTGCCGTAACCGGTACGACTCCGGTAACAGACTCGATATGGCACCACTTGGTCGGTGTCCTGGACCGCCAGGGGGGAAGCGTCAGTCTCTATGTCGATGGAACGGAGGTAGCGTCCGCTCCAGTCACTGTGCTGGGACTGATCGCGGACTCGTTGACGATACCCTTGAACGTCGGCGAGCAATACAGGGATTGGGCAGCTTCGCCTCACTTCGTGGGGATAATGGATGAGGTCGCGATATATCGATCCGCTCTCAGCGCCGAAAGGGTCAGCCTCCACAATGCTGCCGGGCGCGGGCTCGCCATCGATACAGATGGCGACGGAGTGATGGATGTACTCGACAAGTGTCCCGGCACCCCGTTGGGATTACCGGTCGACGCCATTGGCTGCATCGCCTATTGCCCGCCGCCGTCGAAAACAGAATTCGACGCCGCCCTTGCTGACGCCTTGGCCGCTCAAAGCGCCACCGTTGCGGGAAAAGACGCGACCATCTCCGCCCTGAACGCCGAGGTCAATCTGCTCACGGCAGCCGTTTCATCGAAAGACGAAACCATCGCATCCCTGCAGACGCAGATCTCCAGCCTCAATGCAACCATAGCCGAGCTGCAGCAGCAAGTTACCGCCCTGAAAGCGCAGGTAAGCGTGATGTACACCAAGGAGCAGCTGGATCAGGCCGTACTTTCAGCCCAGCAGTCGTTAGTCTCGACGATCCCGGCGACCCTGAGCGGCATTTTCGGGGATCCCGCCTTCGCGCTCCCCGGAAACAGTGTCACGGAGCAGATCACCGCCCTGACCAGCGCCATCGGCAGCATGCCGGCCGGGCAGATCAAGAAGCTGCAGGAGCAGTTGACCCGATGAGAAAAGGCGCGAAGCCCCCACATCACTTCGTAAACCGGGACAGATTTAATCGTAAACCGGGACGTAAACCGGGACAGATCTAATTGTTTCCAATATGCGTAAACCGGGACAGATTTGGTAAACCGGGGTAAACCGGGACAGATTTAATTGTTTCCAATGAAGTTGGAATCTACTGGTAAACCGGGACAGATTTAATTGTTTCCAATGAAGTTGGAATCTACCATAACCCATTAGCATAAAATAAATCTGTCCCGGTTTTCACAGGACAGCCCAGATCATGGATTCCACTCCTTACTGTATGGTCAGGGTATGGTTGACCGACTCGATGTTCACAATCCAGTACCCTTTCCAGGGTTCAATCTGCGGGTTGTCCCCCATAATCGTCCAGGAATCATAGGTGGTACCGTTCCACCAGTAGACGGCGCCGCCGATCTTGGTGCCGGTGATGGCTTCGGAAAGAGGTGCACCGTCGATCAGCCAGTTCGTAGCGATACCGGTCTTGTTTGTGGTACCGGGGTTGGCGATCATCGTCCAGCCAGGCTTTAGCGTCAAAGTATTGGTGGCTGGGGCGGCAGTACCGGTATATGCCAGCAAGGTGCTGCTGCTGGAGGCTTTGGCGAAATAACCCAGGCCCGGAGCAATGTTTGATACCGTCACATAGCTCCCTAGCTGGGTGTTGCTCGACTCCGCTGTGGCGCCGGAGGGGACCCACTGATAGATGGCGCTGACCGGGGTGCCGAAGAGGGTGCCTGGATTGACGCCGGCAGTGTTGTAGGGTACTGCGATGATATTCCAGCCGTTGTAGAGCGGCGTCCTGACGGTGGTAACCACAGTCAGGGACGAATCCTCATTGGAGGTGACAGTGTACTGGTATATGGTGTTTGGCTTTGGTAAACCGGGACAGATTTAATTGTTTCCAATGAAGTTGGAATCTACCATAACCCATTAGCATAAAATAAATCTGTCCCGGTTTTCATTAGCATAAAATAAATCTGTCCCGGTTTTCAATCGTAAACCGGGTAAACCGGGACAGATTTAATTGTTTCCAATGGGGTAAACCGGGACAGATTTAATGGTAAACCGGGACAGATTTAATTGTTTCCAATGAAGTTGGAATCTGCCATAACCCATTAGCATAAAATAAATCTGTCCCGGTTTTCCACTGACCACTTCCCCCGCCGTATTCCCGACGGAGACGATTCCCCCGCTGCAGATCATGGTTCCCGTCTCGGTCGCAAACGCCGGGGCGTGGATAGCTGCGCCAGCGAAAAGCGCCGCAACGAAGATGCATGTTCTCATAGCCTTCCTCCTATTATCCGCAGAAGACGCCGATCGGTCCTTAGCCCCCGGGTTGTGCGCTGCAGAAAATCGATGAGCCACAAAGCTCCCCCTCTCTAGCTGGCATCCAAGCAGCCCACACAAGACAGTTTAGATGTCGCCAATGAACTGCGGCATAGATAACGCGTCCTTAAGTCCATGTCAACGGGAACATTATCTGTTCATACAGCTGATGTAAGCGTTAAAGGCCCTTATTTGGAGTAGGCCTCAATGTGAGATGCATATAACGTTGCCAATGGTGAGCCTTTAATTATATACTTCGCAAAAAACTTGGAGGGCTGGATGGCAGTTTACACATCCACGTTGCTCTTTATTTTCCTGACAAACGGAACTGCATAAATCACAGGAGGGAACTTGAAACGCAGAGTCCTTAGCTTTGCTTGTTTGATTTTTTTCGCCGTCACCACTACCTGCTGCTCCAGAGCCCTCGCCGCTTCCAACGACTTCATCCCTGTCTCGAACGCTAGAGACATGGTGCACGATCAAAATCGCGACGTGGTGTACATCACCGCTGGCACCAAGGTGCTGCGCTATAAAATCTCCGGCGGCACCTTTCTCACCCCTTACACCTTCAACTCGGGCAGCCTCTCGGGCATTGACCTCTCTCCCGATGGCAACACTCTTGCCATAGCGGACCGGAACATCACCGGCATCCACCTGATCGACCTGCAAACCGATGCGGTGCAAGACGTGAACTTCAGCCCGGATTACGGGGAGGGGGGGTCCTTCACCGTAGCGTACGGCAGCGACGGCAACATCCTTGTCACCACGCAGTACAACGGCTCCGGGTCCACGCCGCTACGCCTGGTTGATCCTCGCACCGGAGGGGTCAGCATCATCAGCAAGACGACGGGAATCAGCGAGGTGAGACAGAACACCATGCTCTCAGCCAGCGGTGACGGCAGTTGCATAGCTTTTGCCGAGAGCAACTCCTCCGCCGGTCCCTTCGGTATCTACGATGTGGCTTCCAAGTCGATCCTCATAAATCGGGACCTGACAGGCGGCACGTCTGCCTACAACTACGAGATCGGCACCAATCGCGATTGTACCCAGCTGGCGATCCCTACCTACAACGGAACCTATGTCTACGACAAGTCACTCACCAAGCTGGGCGCCATCGGGGCCTATGCAGCAGGACAGCCGATAGCTGCGGCATACAATCCGCATTCCGACGTCGTCTACTTCGCCTGGGCCGGCAGCAGCGAGGTCCGTGCCTACGACACCGAAAGCTACCTCCAGCTTGCTTCGTTCGACGTCGGCTACACCTTCCAGGGCACCGGGAATGCCGCCTTCGGCCAAGGCAGGACGAAGGTTTCCCGCGACGGTTCCCTTCTCTTCGTTACCGTGACAGGCGGCGTCGCCATGCGAGCTACCTCGCTGGCCCCCTCGGCTGACGGCCAGGCCCTCTTCAGCAACGGAGCGGTACCGCTCAATATCACCCTCACTGCCAGCAGCCCCCAACAAAAAACGCTTACCTATACCATCGTCACCTCCCCGCAGCATGGCAGTATTGCGGGAACGCCACCCAATGTGACCTATACCCCACAGGACGGCTACAGCGGAGGGGACAGCTTCACCTTCAAGGCAAACGATGGCACTCAGGACAGCGGTCCGGCACAAGTCACCATCACCGTCGACCGAACCACGCCGCAGATCACGAGCTTCACCCTCCCCGACTCCTACTCGTCATTGACCGTTCCCATCACCAGTTTCTCCGGGAGCGACGAGGTTGGGGTAACCGGCTACTGCACTTCGCCGAATCCAAGTGCCACCAGCTGCACCTGGAGCAGCACCCCGGCCACCAGCTATCGATTCGATTCGAGCGGCGACCACACCCTCTATGCTTTCGTCAGGGATGCCGCGGGAAACATTTCGACCGCCACTAGCGCATCCACCAGCATCGGGAAGATCGTGCCCCAGGTAACCAACTTCAGCATTCCCGCAAGCTACGACTATGACAACCCCACCGTTTCCGTTGCGCTCTCAGCGACCGACGACGTGCTGGTGACAGGGTACTGTGTCACGGAGGCCACCACCTCCGATGCCTGCAGCTGGAGCAGCTACCCTCCTTCCTCGTATGCCTTCGCGACCCTGGGACCGCATACCCTCTATGCCTTTGCCAAAAATAGCGCCGGCAACGTATCCTCCCCCGCAATGGCAACGACGACCGCCCTTGGGGCCATGAATTTCATCGCGGCTGCAAACCGCAAGGACATGGTCTACGACGTGGCCCGGGGCCTTCTCTACATAACTAATGGGACACAGGTGCTGCGCTACCAACTCGCCACCAATACCTTTCTCACACCTTACACCTTCGGCCTCGGAAACCTTCACGGACTGGATCTGTCGCCGGACGGAGACACGCTGGCCATTGCCGACGTAAACATTACCGGGGTGCACCTTGTGGATCTGAAGACCGGGACGGCGATGCCCAATATCACCTTTTCCACGGCCATTTCCGGGGAGGGGGGGACCTTCTCGGTCGCCTACGGCAAGGACGGGGCACTGTTGACCACCTCCACCTACCTCGGTTCCGGGTGGGCGCCGCTGCGCCGCATCGACCCGGTCACCAGGACAGTCACCACCATCAAGAGCATGATCAGCGAAGATGCCATGCTCTCCGCGAGCGCCGACCGCAGTTGCATCGGTTACGTCGAGGGAAACATCTCCAGCGGCCCGCTGAGCATCTACGACGTGGCGACGCGAAGCGTAACCAATACCGTCAGCTCCGATTGGTTTACCTTCGAGGTGGGCACCAACAGGGACTGCACCCAGTTTGCCGTGCCTGTTTACGGCGGCACCTTTATCTACGACAACGCACTTACCAAACTCGGCACCATCGGGGTGTATGCCAAAGGACAGCCGATAGCTGCCGCATATAACCCCCAGTCGGACGTCGTCTACTTCCCCTGGGCCGAAAGCCGCGAGGTCAGGGTTTACGACACCACCACTTACACCCAGATCGGAGCCTACGACGTCGGTTACCTATTCAGCCACACCGGGAACTACCCCTACCAAGAGGGAAGGATCAAGGTGGCGCAGGATGGCTCGCTTTTCTTTGTCACCGTCAACGGAGGCATCAGGTACCAGCGCCTCGGCACGGCTCCGGTCGCGAACAACCAGACGGTGCCCGGCTACCAGGACACGGCGCTCCCGATCACCCTCTCCGCGAGCAGTCCCGAGAACAAAACCTTGACCTATACCATCGTCACCCCTCCGGCGCACGGCACGCTAGAAGGTGCGGCGCCTGACCTGGTGTACGTGCCGGAGCCGTCATACAGCGGAACCGACACCATCGTCTTCAAGGTCAACGACGGCACGTCGGATAGCGAGAACGCGGCGCTCGCCATCAACCTCAGACCGATCCCGACCGCGGTGGCGGTGGCTGATCCCACCGCCAGAGGGGAACTCACCCTCACTTGGGCAAATCCCGCCGGTGCTTCCTCCAGTACCATCCGGGTCTACAGGTCCCAGGTGGCAGGAAGTATTGGCCAGCGGGTGGCTTCCGGTATCGTCACCACAACCTACACCGACCGCGGTCTCGCCTCTAAAACCACCTACTACTACACGGTAAGAGTGGTGGACGCCTCGGGGCTCGAGTCCCGCAACACCCGGCAGGTTTCCGGCACCACGCTCGACGCCGTAGCGCCAACAACCATCGCCATTTCCGCGGGCGGCGTCGGGACTCCGCTGCAGGTCACCCTCGTGGCCGACGAGCCCGCCACCGTATATTATTCGATCGACGGCTCGGCGCCGACCACCGCTTCCCTTAAATACCAGGAGCCCATCACCATCAGTACCAACACAAAGATCGGGTATTTCGCCGTCGATACGGCAGGGAACGTCGAGGCGGTGAAGTCTCAGATCTACTGGATACCCAGGGAGGGACCAGCACCCAGGACCATCGGAGACTGCGACCTGAATGGAACAGTCACTATAGCCGAAGTGCAATCCGCCATTCTTATGTTTCTTGGGTCCAAGCAAGTTGAGATATGCGTTGATTATGATGGAAGCAATAGCGTAACCATCGCCAAGGTACAGGCAGTGATAAACAGCTTTCTGGGCGTGCTCGTAGTACCAGGAGGCGAAGGCGGCATACCCAGCGGGAGCGCGAAAGTTCCCAAATATGCCTATGCCGCTAACGCCAGCACCGGTAACGTTTCGCAATACTCGATCGACGCGAACGGCCGCCTGACCCCCTTGGCTCCGGCCACCGTGTCCGCCGGAACAAGTCCCAACGCCATCACCGTCGACCCCGCAGGTAAGTATGCCTATGTGGTGAACGCCATCAGTAACGATCTCTCCCAGTACACGATCGGCACAGACGGTACCCTGAGCCATATGGCTGCGGCAACCGTGGCCACTGGAACCTATCCCTACTCCATCACCATCGACCCCTCAGGCAGGTACGCCTATACGGCGAACGCGCTCAGTAACAATGTCTCGCAGTACACGATCAGCGCTGACGGCAGCCTGACTGCCATGACCCCGGCAACGATAGAGACCAACGATCCGTGTTCCGTCACCGTCGACCCCTCAGGCAAATATGCCTATGTAACGAATTTCAAGGGCTATATCTCACAGTACCTGATCGGTGCAGGCGGCGGACTTACTCCGATGACTCCGGCAACAGTGAGCGCCGGAACCTATCCCGTCTTCGCCACGATCGATCCCTCCGGCAAGCACATGTATGTGACGAATGCAGGTAGCCACGACGTCTCGCAGTACACCATCGGTGCAGACGGCACACTGACCGCCATGGTTCCGGCTACCGTAGCCGCAGGGAGCACGCCTTACGCTATCGCAATCGATCCCTCCGGCAAGTTTGTCTATGTGTCAAACTTGACGAGCAACAACATTGCGCAGTTCACGATCAACACAGATGGCGGGCTCGCTGCCACGACGCCGACATTTGTCCCTGCCGGGGGGTCACCCGCCAGCATTACCGTGGATCCATCGGGTAAGTATGCCTATGCCGCGAACGAGATCAGCAGCACCATTTCACAGTACACAATCGGGTCAAACGGCAGCCTGACAGCCATGACTCCGGCGACCATTGCAGCCGGGACGGCTCCTTATTCCATTGCTGTAGTTGCCAGATGAGGTACTTATTCTGCCGTTATCGAGACTGTAGCCATATAGCCGACTGAAGGGGCGGAAGTCCCCAATCTTGAATATAACGAACTGCTATCGAGGTAATTATGTCAACACCACTTATTGCTGTGGCATCGATTCTAGCTTTTTTTGCCGTGATTCTGATTCCTCTCATGATGATCAAGCCTGCTCGGAAAGAAAAGCTCGACCAGCCGCATGAGCACAGCACCCACGGGAAAAGAGCTAAAAGGAAGAAAAAGAAGTGATAGGGAGGGAGGGGACATCTTTCTTTCCGCTTTCACTTCAGGTAGGCCTCGAACAGCGCGTCCAGGTCGTTCAGCCTCGTGCGTACGGCCCACGGCACCGCTTTGGCGAAGCAATCGAGGTTCACCAGGGCATTGATGTTGGCGTCGTTCTTCGCCACTTCCCTGAGCCTCTTGGCAAAATGGGCATTTATTTCCGACACCTTGGCGTAGATTGCCTTCAGTCCCTCAAGGGTCCAGTCCGGCGTGAGGCCCTTGGCCTGGCGCTTCAGCTGCGCCACCAGGAACATGGAAAGCATCCTGAACTCCGTCTCCTCGACCGATGCAAAGGGAAGATGAAAGCGCGCCATCGGCTTCAGGTAATCCATGACAGGACAACCGCTGGTGGCCATCAGCAGTCCTGTGAGCGAACTCACCCCCTGCTGCAGCGTTGTTTTCTTGGAGTAGATGCGTTGCTCCGTCGTGACAGTGACGGTGACGTTATCGTAGGATGAAAAGTCGGCGAAGGCTTCCACCACTTGAGCCAACTGCACCGCGATCGGGCAGTAGGGGTGGGCCTCGGCGGGGGAGAGGGTGCAGGACGGACATTGGTGCTGCCCCAGCGCGGTCCACGCAGGGGGTGGGGCTTTACGTGCGGCGACATGCATGCTGCTGTCGAGGGAAATCTCGAAGTTCTTCCGGTTACCGTCCTCAAACAGAAAGCTGTACTCTATCCCTATCGCGCCGTTGTTGAGCATAATATCCCCCTTCCCTGCTATCTGCTGCATGCATGACTGTCTTATCGGCAGGAACGTGAGTTACTGAACTATCAAAGCGACTCCAAATCCCCCCCGCCCCCCTTTACAAAGAGGGGAGAGTGAAACGCCTTCATGCAGTTCGCCGTCGAATCAGGTGCACCGAAGTCGCCTTGAAGGAGGCATGAACATCTTTGCCTTCGCACAGCTCCAGATTGGCGAACGACTCGCGTGTGACGTAGGCGGTCAGAGGAAAGCCGCAGTCCAACTGCAATTTTAGAAACGGCCCCATGGACGCGATCTCGGCGATCCGTCCGGGATAGACGTTCCTCGCGCTGCTCTTCTCAACGGGATGATCGACACTGACGGTAACGTTCTCGGGCCTGATGCAGCAGTAGACATGGTCGCCGGGATTCCCGTCGCCGACCGCGTCCACCTCGTGCCCCGCGACCATGACCGCCATCTGCTGCTCGCGGTTGCTGAGCACCTCTCCCTCCAGGATGGTCTCCATGCCGACGAAGTTGGCGACGAACTCGTTCACCGGACGGTTCATCACCGCCGCCGGAGTCCCCTGCTGGACCAGCCTTCCGGCGTTCATCACCACGATCCGGTCGGACATCCTGAGCGCCTCGGACTGGTCGTGGGTGACCAGGACGGCGGAGATCCCCTTCTCGCGGATGATCTTGTCCATGTCGTCGGTGAGCGCCTGCCTGGTGGGGGGATCGAGGTTCGCGAACGGCTCGTCGAAGAAGATCAGTTCCGGCTCGACGGCGAACGCTCGCGCGAGGCTCACCCGCCTCGCCTCTCCTCCCGAGAGTTTCCGGGCGGAGCGCTGCGCCATGCCGGCCAAGTTGAACCGCTCCAGGTAGGTCATGACCCGGTCGCGGGTCTCGCTCCGCCCCAGCCCCCGTATCTTCAGCCCGCTGGCCACGTTGTCGTAGATGGTGCTGTCGAAAAGGAGCGGCTCCTGCAGCACCATGGCGATCTTGCGGCGCAGCTCAAGCAGCTGCGAGGAGGTGGCGATATCGGCCCCCCGGTACTGCACGGTTCCGCTCTGTCGCTTGATGAGCCCCATGATGGAGAGAAGCAGCGTCGACTTCCCCGCGCCGTTCGGACCGATCAGAGAGACGAACTCGTTTTGGTGCAAAGAAAAAGAGGGTATATCGAGTACCAGGACTCCGCCTCGATCCACCCTCAGCTCTTTCAGGTCGAGCACATTTTGCGCCTGTGTCATCTAGGCCTTTCCCGCTGCTGTATGTAGGTCAGAATGTAGTTGATCGCGAAGCAGAATAGCAAAAGAACCAGGGAGAGGGCAATGGCAATGTCGAAGTTGCCCCTCCCTGTTTCCATTACCGTCGCCGTCGTGAGCACCCTGGTGTATCCCTTCACGTTGCCGCCCACCATGATGGAGGCGCCGACCTCGGAGATGACGCCTCCGAAGCCGGCCATGACCCCGGCCATGAGAGGCAGCCGCGCCTCCTTGATCAGTATCCAGACCATCTGGGTCCGGGTCGCCCCGAGCGCCAGTATCTGCAGCCTGAGGTTCGCCGGGAGGTTCTGCATGGCGCCGATGGTGACCCCCATGACGATTGGGGTGGCTATGACCGTCTGGGCGATGACGATGGCGGTCGGGGTGTAGAGGAGACCCAGGAATCCCATCGGCCCGTTGCGCCAGAGCAGTATCGAGACGAAGAGGCCGACCACCACCGGCGGAAGCCCCATCCCGGTATTGACGACGCTGACCAGGATCTTCTTCCCCGGAAAGCTGGCCAGGGCTATCACCGTCCCGACCGATATCCCCAGCACCAGGCTGAACAGGGTCGCGAGGCCGGAGACCTTGAGCGACAGCATGGCGATCCCCAGCACCTCCGAATCGAGGGAGGCGAGGAGCTGGAACGCCTTGACGATGCCTTCGAGGATCAGATCCATTTACAGCCCCAGGGACTCCGGCTTCTTGCCGGCATCGGGGAAGAACAGCGGTGCGCCGAACTCTTTCTTGCCGAAAACGGCGATGATGTCCTGCGCCTTCTTGGAAACGATGAAGTCGGAGAAGGCCTTGGCGCCGGCGTTGTTCGCCTTGGGCCACTTGGCCGGGTTAACCTCGATGACGTGGTAGATGTTGAGGAGCTTCGGCTCCCCTTCCACCATGATCTGGAGACCGAGATGCTTCTTCTTGTTCAGCGCCAGGTAGGTGCCGCGGTCGGCCAAAAGGTACCCGTCTTTCTCGGCGGCGACGTTGAGCGTCTCGCCCATGCCGAGGCCGGTCTGCTGGAACCATTTCTGTCCCTCCGGCTTGATCCCTGCCGCCTTGAAGAGCCCCTTCTCCTTGGCGTGCGTGCCCGAGTTGTCGCCCCTGGAGAGGAAGAGGGAGCCGGAGCCGGCGATTGCCTTCAGCGCCTCGGCCGCGGTCTTCGCGCCGCGAACCTTTGCGGGGTCCTTGGCGGGTCCCAGCAGGAGGAAGTCGTTGTGCATGACGAGCTTGCGGTTCACGCCGAAGCCCCCCGCCATGAACGCCTTTTCCGCCTCGGGGGAGTGCACCAGCAGCACGTCGGCCTCTCCCCTCTCCCCCATCTTCATCGCCTGGCCGCTGCCGACCGAGATGGTCTTCACGAAGTAGCCGGACTGCTTCTCGAAGATCGGGAGCAGCACGTCCAGAAGACCGGAATCCTGGGTGCTGGTCGTGGTAGCGAGGATCAAGGCTTTTTCGGCGGCCCACCCGGTGGACACGGAAGCGGCGGCAGAGACCAACATGAGTGCAAAAAACAGGGGCAGCATTCTGGCAAATCGGTTCATCAAGATTCTCCTTTTATCCAGCATGGCCCGGTCGGTCTTTGCGATCAACTCCCCCTCCCTTGACGGGAGGGGGCTGGGGGGTGGGTGAAGCTGCCATCATTGCTACTAGTGGCACCTCCCCCCACCCCCTGCCCCCCTCCCGCAAGGGGCGGGGGAAAGCTTAAGGCAAATGCTAAACCGGACCTGCTGCGTTTTATCTACTGCTTCAACTGAAATGCTTTCGCTATAGCGCTTGAGATATAACGAATTACAAAGAAGAAGGGAGCGAGCTGAGGCCGCTCCCTTCTTTAACCTGCTAACTTACGCCAAGAATGACGCTGGATGCCTTGAAGAGGGTGCAGGCATGCCCGCCGACCTTAAGCCCCAGGCTGCTCGCGCTCCCGTGCGTGATGACGGCGCTGATGGTGTTGCCGCCACCAATCTCCACGTCGACTTCGGTCGAGACCGGCCCTTCTATGATCTTGGAGACGGTGCCGCACATGACGTTGCGTGCGCTTATCTTCGCGTCGTGCAGGTCGCTGCCGACCATTACGGAACTCGCCTTGATGATGGCGTAGGCGGATCCCCCCTCTTGCAACGCCAGATTCTCGACGGAGCCGTTGGTTATCACCGCGATGACCGGCGTGCCGCCGGAAAGCGAAAGGGCCACCTCGGAATTGACAGCTCCCTTGGTTATTTTGGTGATGGTTCCTGCCAGTACATTACGCGCGCTCACTTTCATGGATATCCTCCTTAAAAGCCGGTAGAGGCTTGCCGTGTCGCCGAGCTTCCCCTCCAGATTCTCCAGGAATTTCCTGTGTTCCTCCTGGAGTACGCCATACTGCCTTACCACCTGCTTGCCGTATTCGGTGAGGGTCGTACCCCCTCCGCCCTTCCCCCCGGTCACCCGCGCAACCAGCGGCTTTTCGGCGAGGTTGTTGATCATGTTGACCAGGTCCCAGGCGTTTTTGTAGCTTATCCCAACCGCCTTGGCCGCCTTGGTGATGGATCCCTGGTCGTCTATCCTCTTCAGCAGCTCTATTCTATCGCCGCCGAGAAATTTCTGCTCGTCCTTGTGAAACCAGAGAGAACCCTCAAGCTCGATGCTCCCCTGCTTTTTCCGGCTCAAATCGCACCTCGTCGCGCCACTGGTTTCGCCGACCTTCCGCCAACCACCTGTAGGAGCGGCATTCCTGCCGCGATTGTCGCGATTGCCGCTGCCGCAGCAAGCCGCCCTCACCCGACCCTCACCCGACCCTCTCCCGGATGGCGAGGGGGAGTTGGGGATGCCGGACGCAAACCTTCCCGTATACGGAGAAGGGTTATATCACAAATTACATAACGATGGTAGCACGTATACAGCTTTCCCGGGAACGGCCCCTACCCTGATAACGACAGCCGTGGAGATCTGGGGAAAAGTGGGGGATGTATGACTGGAAGGTACATCTCATCGCCGGGATAGCCGGTGATGCGCTGGCCGGCCGAACGGAGCATCACGTCAACGCCTGGTGGCGTGGCCATTGCCGCACCCGCCACCCGACCCGGCGGAGAATATCTCCTCGAACTGCCTGGCCCGGTGCGTGTAGGTGTGCTGGGCCCGGACCCTGGTCAGGGCGCGCGACCCGACCACCGCCGACACCGACGGGGTGAGCTGGTCCAGGATCTCGGCCACCTCGTCACCGTTCTCGGCGACGTAGATCTCCTGCTCCGGCTCGAAAAACTGCTCCACCCCTTCCCATTTGTCCGTGATCATGCAGGCGCCGGCCCCGGCCGCCTCGAACACCCGCGTCGCCGGGGAGAAGCCGTTTCTCGCCATGCCGTCGCGGCTGACGTTGAGGATCGCCATGGGGCTACAGTTGAAGGCGTTGTGATCCCGGGTCCCGAGGTGGCCGATGTAGCTCACGTTGCCGGCGCGGGCCTTGTCCCCCCAGCCGCTCCCCGCCAGAAGGAACTTGCGATCCGGCATCTTTTCCGCCACGGAGAGGAAAAACTCGTCCACCCGACCCTCGCGGTCCGGGAGGCGGTTGCCGAGAAAGGAGAGGTCCGCCTCCAGGCGCGGCTCGGGCTGCACCGGGAAATGTGTGTCCGGATCGAGCGCGTTGTAGATGGGGATGCAGGCCCTCGCGCCGAAGCCGGTGTAGGAACGGACGATCGGATTTCCGCCGCCGTAGGTAAGGATAAGGTCGTAGCGCGGGATCAGGCGCCGGAAGGGGTCGTCCCGGTTGTCCGTAATCCGCTCCAAGGTCGCCGGGGCATCGACGTCCCAGAAGACGACCTGGTTCCCTTCCCGCTTCAGATGCAGCACCTCGCGTTCCAGCAGTTCGTCGAAGACCCCGACGCCGCTCGCCTTGATGACCAGGTCCGCCCCCATGGCGGCTTCCAGGGAGCGGTAGACACCGGTCTCGGTGGCGGGATAAACCACCACGCTCGCCCAGTCGGGGTCGTCCATGTCGCGGTGCGACTGCCGCTCATAGGCGTCCGGCTCGTAGAACGTTATCCGGTGCCCAAGGCGGTGCAGGGCCCGCACCATGCCGCGGTAGTAGGTAGCTGCTCCGTTCCAGTAGGCGGAAACAAGACTTGAGCCGAAGAAGGCTATGGAGAGAGGTGCGGCCATGTTTTGTCCCTTTTCTTCTTATGTTTGCTGGTTTAGATGCCTTCCTCTCGGCAGATCGCCATCAGTTGCTCGACACCGCCGGAGAGGACTTCCTCATCGCCGGCAGGAGTCGCCTCTGCCGTCACGGAGCTCGCGGTAGAGCGCGAGATATCCGGCTACCATCCTGGACGCTGTGAAGCTGCGACTGCGGGCCAGTGCCTTCTCACCGAGGCTCGCCAGCCTGGGGCGGTCCGCGCAGAGCGCGCACAGCTCTTCCTGAAGGTCGTCGGGGGATTCGGGGTCGACGAAGACGGCAGCGCCGTCCCAAAGTTCGCGCAGGCTCGGGATGTCCCCCAGTACCAGCGCGCAGTTGGAAAGGGCCGCCTCGAGGACGGTCAGCCCGAAAGGCTCGTACCGCGCCGGGAGCGCGTACACCGAGGCCGCCGCGTACCAGGGGGCCAAGGCCTCCGGCGACAGGAAGCCGAGACGGTTCACACCCTCCATGTTGACCGATCCGCCGCCGGGGTGAATATGCTCACCGGCGACGTAGACCGGCCAGGGGAGTTCATAGGCGTTTCTGACCAGGCTCCCGATGTTCTTGGCGTCGTCCCACAGGCGCCCCACGGAAAGGATGAATTCCTCCTTCCTGCCGGGGCGGAACCTGGTGCTGCTGCGTGCGTTGTGCACCACTTTGCCGTTGGGGAGCGGAAGGTAGAGCCGCTGGATCGCGTCCAGCATCGCCGCGGACGGCGCCGCCACGAGGTCCGCCGCGGCAAGTCCTGCGCTGACGCGCTTGCGGTATTGCTGGTACGGGGGGGGGAATTCCTCACGGCGCACCGCCTGCCACCAGGAGAGCATGCAGGAATGGGCGACCACGAGGCAAGGGGATTGCCAGGGGAGCGCGGCATGAGCGTAGCCGTTCAGGTGCACCAGGTCCGGCCGCAGTTCCGCCTCGAGAGAGAGGAGCCACTCTCCGCTCTCATCCACGTCCGCCCATGGGTCGTCCATCCATTCCAGGCGGAACACGCTCTCGTAGATGGTGACGTTTTCCTCGTCGGCGACCTCGCGGCGCTGGTCCGCGGAGAGCGGCTGTCCCATGGTCGCCAGGGCGATCTCCACCCCGTAGATCGACAATCCGCGCGCCAGTTCCAGCACGTAGTTCCAGACGCCACCGGTCGGGTCCGCAGTCATCAGGATCAGACGCGGCGGCTTAACGGAAATATCGCAGACCTCTATGCTTCGAGCGGTGGGCATCATAAAAGAGTCGGGTCGAGGTTGAGGTTGAGGTTGAGGTTGAGGTCGAGATAAAGATAAAGATAAAGATAAAGATTAAGACTAAGATTAAGCGTCTAAGGGTTCAATTTTGTGTATTTTGTGCTTTTTTGTGGCAATAAGGTTTTACCGCCTTACCGGTTTACTGAATTACCGGCCGTAGGCGGCGTCGAGCACTGCCGCCACCTGGACCAGTTTCTCTGCCTGCGGATCGAAGACGCCCCCCGCAACCCTTAGCTGCCTCGCCCAGGCCACCGCGCAGCGCCCCCCCCACGAGTCGGGCGGTACGGCGATGGTCTCGGCCGCAGTGCCCCGGAAACGCTCGGCGACAAAGTCGTAGAATGAGCCCTGCACGTTCCTGAAACTCACCCCTCCCCGGGTCCCGTAGAAATTCGACTCGATTACTGCATCGCGCCCGGCCGAGACGTTCCAGGAGCAGGCGAGGCGCACCGCGTTGCCGTTACCGAGCACGAGGGAGACAACCGCATAGTCCTCCACCTTTCCCGAGCCCCCCTTCAACCTCTCTCCTCCCGAGAAGATGGAACTGGAGACGCTGCGTATCTCGGGGTAGCCGAAGAACCAGAGGGCGAGATCGACGAGATGGCTCCCGAGGTCCATCAGGCATCCCCCTCCGGAGAGTTCGGCGTCGTAGGACCATGCCTTGTCCGGGCCGTAGGCGTTATGGAAGACGAGGTCGGCGGCGTAGACCTGCCCCAGATCCCCGGAGGCTACCAGCTGGTACATCTTCTGGACCGCGTCGGTGTAGCGGTAGGAAAAGTCGACCCCCAGGAGCCGGTTCGCCGCGCGCGCCGCGTCCACCACCATCTGCGCCTCGTGGACGCTCCTGCCGAGCGGTTTCTGGCAGAAGACGGCGAGGCCGCGCTGCAGGGCCCGGACCGCCTGGGAACAGTGCCCCGCGCTGGGGGTGGCGATGACGACGGCGTCGAGACCGAGGTCGAGCAGGGCATCCAGCGAGTCGACCACCGAGCCCCCCGGGACGAGCTTTGCCGCTTCCTGCGCGTTCTCGGCGCAGACGTCGGCAATGGCGGCGACCTCCGCCTCCCCGCTCTCGGCTATCGCCTGCATCCTGTGCCTGCCGATCCACCCGGTCCCAAGGAACCCTACCCTCGGCAATGCCTGCTTCTTCTTCATTGCGTCCCCTTTCCTAATGCTCAATGAGGATCACCCCCTTGAGAAAACCGTCCGGCCTCTCCTCCAGCGCCTGGTAGGCGAGCGCCAACTCCTCCAGCCGGAAGGTGTGCGTGATCAGGTCGCCGAGTTCGAAGAGCCCCGCCTCCACCGCGATCACCCCGGCGCGGATCCCCTCCAGGTAGACCTTCGAATCGCGCTCGTGGGCGTTGATGACGTCGATCCCCTTCCAGTTCCAAAGCTGCAGGTTCACCTGGCGCGGCCCGTCCTGGTGAAAGCCGGCTATCACCACCCTCCCCCGCTCCCGGACCAGTTCGCCCGCCAGGTCAAGCGGCCACTGGTGCCCGGTCGCCTCCACCACCCGGTCGCACCCCTTTTCCCCGGCGATCTCCCGCACCCGGTCCATGACCCGCTGGTGGTCGTCCAGAAGCACGATCTCGGAGGCGCCGCAATCAAGCGCCACTTCGAGGGCGAATTGCCGGCGCGAGAGCGCGATGACACGCGCGCCGCGGGCCGAGGCTAGCGCCGTGATGATGGCGCCGAGGAAACCCGCCCCTATCACGGCAACCGTCTGTCCCGGCTCGATGTCGCTGCGCCTGAAGACGTTCATGGCGCAGCCGACCGGTTCACCGGGAAAGTGAAGCAGGTCCAGGGAGGGGGGGAGCTTCACCACCTGGTCCGCCTTCACCCTGTCGTACTGCGCGTAGGCGTTGCAGGAGAGAAAGGAGACCCGGTCCCCCCGGCGCAGGCCGTGCACGCCGCTTCCGACCTGCTGCACCCTCCCCCACCCCTCGTGACCGGGGGATCCCGGCAGGGCCGGATAGTCGAACCAGGGCCTACCCTGCCAGAGCGGGAGGTTCGAAGCGCAGACGCCGCATCCCTCCAGGCGCACCAGCACCTCCCCGTTTCCCACCTCCGGGCGAGGGACCTCCATGACCGCGGCCTTGCCCGGACCGGTGATCACCGCAGCCTGCATGACATCACTCATCGCATAGCCTCCACGCCCGAAACCGGGTAAATTTCGCTGCCGATCTCCGCCGCGCCTGCGCGGCCAGGAAGGCCCAGCGCCCGGCTGAACCATTCATAGAGCCTTCGTACCCCGGCGACCCTCATATCGTGAGCCCCCGCAGGTCCAGTTCGGCATGCGCCTCGGAGACCCGGTCGACGGCGACCTCCCCCTCCAGCCAGGAGGCGAGTTCCGCCAGTCCCTCGTCCAAGGGGACCCTCGGGGAGTACCCGAGGATGTTGCGCGCCGAACCTATGTCGGCGAAACAGTGCCTGATGTCCCCGGCGCGGTAGTTCCCCGTTATCTCCGGTTCTATATCCCTGCAGTTCAGGACCCGCGACAGCCGCCGGGTCACCTCGATAACGCTGATGCTGGCGCCGCTTCCTATGTTGAAGAGCTGCGCCTTCTGCTGGTCGATCTGGAGCGCCAGCCTGCAGGCGGTCACCGCGTCATGGACGCTGACGAAATCCCTCTGCTGCAACCCGTCCTCGTAGATGCGAGGGGTGTTGCCGTTCATGAGCCTGGAGGCGAAGACGGCCAGGACACCCGCGTAGGGGTTGGAGAGGGCCTGGCGCGTCCCGTAGACGTTGAAAAAGCGAAGCGCCACCACCGGGATACGGTAGCAGCTCCCGATGATGAGCGACATCTGCTCCTGGTCGTGCTTGGAGAGGGCGTAGACGGAGGCAAGCGACGGGGTCTTGTCCTCGGGCGTCGCCACCGGGACCAGGCGCTCGCTCCTCGCGCTGCACGGCTCCCAGCGCCCGACCTGCAACTGCTCCACATGCCTGCGGACGTCGTCGTAGAAGATGCCGTCCGTGTCCCGGTAGCGCCCTTCTCCGTAAACGCTCATGCTGGAGGCCAAGATCAGCTTCCGGTCACCCTTGGCGTGCGCCATCGCCTCGAGGAGCACGGCAGTCCCGCAGTTGTTCACCGAGGTGTACTGCTCGATCTCGTACATGCTCTGTCCCACCCCGACCATGGCGGCCAGGTGGAAGACCGCTTCCGTCCCCGCGAGCGCCTTTTGCACCGCCGCGGCATCCCTCACGTCCCCCTTGATCAGTTCAACATCGGGATCAAGGTATGCCGGCCTGTTCCCCCCGGGGCCGTGCACCTGAGGCACCAGGCTGTCCAGCACCCGCACCCGGTACCCGTGACGAAGAAGCTCATCCGACAAGTGGGAACCAATGAAACCGGCCCCTCCCGTGATTAGAACGCTCCCTGCCATAAGATCCTCCTTGGGACCCCGAGATTTCATATCTAATTAGCACAAAGTTAATCGTTTTAAATTAATAAGTGTAAATACTAGCAGTGACGCTTTTTCTGTCAAATTATTTGCGACAAAATAATGGAGATTCACCCTGTGAGATGGCGCAGATGGGGTGACCGGGACATCCTTTTCCGGCTCCGGATTGTATGCCTGGGCGACAGTCATGCCGTAGAAACTCCGACTGCGGCAGGCCCCGGTCAAGCGCCCGCGAATCGCCGCTCCGGTTTCAAAGGGGGCGGATTGTGATACTTTTAGATCCTGCTAATCATGTCGGAACGGCGACAGGTTCTTCTCCCTCCCCTTCAAGGGGAGGGGAAGGGGTCACTTAATGGCAGTGGCCGCCGGGAGGGGGCTCCCCTGTAGAGTTGGAAATTTGAAGGAGACGGTAATGGCTGAACCGCAGAGAAGGCTTCCCATCGGAGCAGAACTCGTGCCGGGGGGGGTCCACTTCAGGGTCTGGGCGCCCGGCCACAGGCAGGTGGATGTGGTCTTCGAAGGGAAACGGGTCGGCGGCCTCCCCCCCTTCCCGCTGACGGCCGAGGAAGAGGGGTACTTCTCGGGGCTTAGCCGCGAGGCGCAGGAGGGGTCTCTCTACCGCTACCGGCTCGGTGGGGGGGAGAGCTTTCCCGACCCCGCACGACGCCTACTACTCGGAATATTACGGCTCTCCCCAGGAGATGATTTCCAGTACCAAGTGGGGGTACCTGTACCAGGGGCAGTACTACTTCTTGCAGGGAAAGCGGCGCGGTTCGTCCACCATCGGCCTAAGCCCGAGCTGCTTCGTCAACTACGTGCAGAACCACGACCAGGTCGGCAACTCCGCCTGGGGCATCCGGCTGCACCGGCTCACCAACCCTGCGGCGCTCAGGGCGATGACCGCCCTTTTGATGCTTTCCCCGCAGACTCCGATGCTCTTCCAAGGGCAGGAGTTCTCCTGCAGCGCCCCCTTTCTCTACTTCGCCGACCTTAACCAGGAGATCTCGCACCAGGTGCACGCGGGCCGCATAGAATTCCTGAAACAGTTCACCAACATCGATTCCCCGGAGATCATAGACACCATCGACAAGCCGTACGAGCCGGAAACCTTCGAGCAGTCGAAGATAGACCTGACGGAACGGGAGCGCCATGCGAAGGTGTACGCCCTCCACCGCGACCTGATCAGGCTGCGCCGGGAAGACCCCGTTTTCAGCGTCGGATACGCCTGCCATATCGAGGGAGCGGTCCTGGGAACCAGCGGCTTCCTGCTCCGCTACTTCAAGGGTCAGGAGCAGCGTCTGCTGCTGATCAACCTGGGACGCGAACTGCACCTGGCGCCGGTGCCGGAACCGATGATCGCCCCCCCCGAGGGGTGCACCTGGGAGGTGCTCTGGACCAGCGAGAGTATCGAGTTCGGCGGCTCCGGGACCCCCAAGCTCGACACGGAGAAGTTCTGGCGGCTGCAGGGTAACGCGGCCGTCGTGCTCAGCCCGGTCCCCATCCAGGAGGGAGAGAACCAATGACAACGGTGACGCGCGAATTCCTCATTGACCGCAACGACGAGAGCCTCAGGGTCCGCCAGCTCCTGGAGCAGGAATGGCTCCTGACCAACGGCCTCGGCGGGTACGCCTCCGGCACGGTCTGCGGCGCCCTCACCCGCCGCTACCACGGGCTCCTGATAGCAGCCTTCCCCTCCCCCATGGGGCGCGTCGTCATGCTGAACCGGCTCACCGAGGCGATCCGCTTCCCCGACGGGAGCATGGTCCGCTTCGGCGGCGACCAGAAGGAGGCTGGGCTGGAGTTCCACGGCATGGAGTACCTCGCCGGTTTCCGTCTCGAGGACGGCCTCCCCGTCTGGCGCTACGACATAGACGGCACCGTCATCGAAAAACAGCTGATCCTCGTGCACAAGCAGAATACGGTGCACATGATCTACCGCCTGGTGTCCGGCGACCAGAAGGTGAGGCTCAAACTGCAGCCCTACCTCCAGTTCCGCCCGCACGACTCCTCCGTCGACCAGGCATCGGACGATCCGTACATGTTCACCGCGGTGCAAAACCGCTACCAGATATCGTCCGGAAGCCACACGCCGCAGCTGCGGCTGGTGATCGACGGGGGACGCGGGAACTTCACCCTGGAGGAGAAACACAGCACGGACATCTTCTACGACGTCGAGAATTCACGGGGCTACGACGCCTTGGGCACCCTCTGGACCGCCGGCTACTTCGCGGTCGACCTGGGTCCCGGGCAGGATGCCGCCCTCACCGCATCCACCGAGACCTGGGAAACCATCGCCGCCCTCTCCCCGTCCGCGGCGCTGGATATGGAAAAGGAGCGGCGCAGGCTCCTTCTGGCGGCGGCCGACCCGAGGGCGCACCAGGGGCTCCCCGCCGAACTCGTGCTGGCGACGGACCAGTTTATCATCACGCCGGCGGGAAGGCACAAGGACAGCGTGCGCGCCCACGCCATGGGGGACGAGGTCTGCACCGTGATCGCCGGCTACCACTGGTTCACCGACTGGGGACGCGACACCATGATCTCGCTGGAGGGGCTTGCCCTTGCCACCGGGCGTCACACCGAGGCGGGATGGATCCTGCGCACCTTCGCGCACTACGTTAAAAACGGCCTGATTCCCAACCTCTTCCCCGAAGGGCACAACGAGGGGCTTTACCACACGGCGGATGCGAGCCTCTGGTTCTTCCATGCGCTGAACCGATACCTCGACTACACCGGCGACCGCGCCACGCTGCAGATGATCCTCCCCCAGATGAGGCAGATCATCGACCACCACCTGGCGGGGACCAGCTTCGGCATCGGCGTGGACCCGAGCGACGGGCTTCTCAGACAGGGTGCGCAGGGATACCAGCTGACCTGGATGGACGCGAAAGTAGGCGACTGGGTGGTGACGCCGCGGCGCGGCAAGGCGGTGGAGCTGAACGCCCTCTGGTACAATGCGCTCCGCCTGATGCAGCGCTGGACCGATGAGGACGGGGATGAGGCGTACTCCCGCCAGCTGGGCGCCTTCGCCGACCAGACCTGCCGTTCCTTCAACCATCGCTTCTGGTACCCCGATGGGCGGCATCTCTACGATCTGGTGGACGGCGAACTCGGGGACGACCCTGCCTGCCGGCCGAACCAGATCTTCTCCATGTCACTCCCTTTCGCGGTGCTGGACCCGGATCGTTGGCCCCAGGTTTTGGAGACGGTCCGCCAGCGCCTGCTCACCCCGGTAGGGCTTAGGACCCTTGCGCCGGGGCACCCGGATTACAAGGCGACCTACACCGGCGACCTCAGGGCCCGCGACGCCGCCTACCACCAGGGGACCGTCTGGCCCTGGCTGATCGGCCCCTTCATCGACGCCTGGCTACGCCTCTACCCGGACCAGGTGGGCGCGGCGCACCAGTTCCTGGACGGGCTGGCACAGCAACTGAACGAACAGTGCATAGGCTCCATCAGCGAGATCTTCGACGCCGAGCACCCCTACTCCCCGAGAGGGTGCATCGCCCAGGCGTGGAGCGTGGCCGAGATGCTCCGATGCTGGCTGAAGACGGCGCCGTGAGAACGAGTGTGGACGTTCTTCTTGAGGAATAGCGGTTGTTCTCATTGGAATTGACGCAAAGCGGAGCAATCATGGCGAAACTGGTGATTGATACAGGGTGTTTTTGGTTTGATTAAAAAAATCAAATTCACTATAATTAGTCATGCAGTAAAGTGATAGCGGTAAAAGGAGGTTGTCATGGCAACGAGAAGTACTGGTCATTCACCGGCTAACGTTACAAAACACCTCAAAGGGATCGACTTTCCGGCGGAGAAAAAGGATCTTATCAAACAGGCTCAGTCGCTGAAAGCCGAGAAAGTAGTACTCGACGAGATCCAGAGGATGGAAGACCGCGAATACGACAGCATGGCAGACGTGATGAAAGCCTTCGGGAAACTTGAGCAAGGCTCAAGCTCCAGCAGTCCGAGCAGCAAGAAAAGCGAGAGTTCCAGCCAGGTTGGACAGAAATCCCACAGCAGGTCGTCCTCTCATCACTAAGTAGCAGACGTCGTGGCCCCCTCCCGGACGGAAGGGGGCTTTTTCATTTCCAGGATCTCCCCACACAAAAAAACCCGCCGAAGCGGGTTTTCGTCATTGTATATGCAGTAGGTCCGGCTACTTCACTATCAGGTCGTTTCTCACCTCTTTGACCCCCTGGACATTCCTGGCGACCATTTCGGCTTTCCTCGCGTTTTCAGCCGAGTCCACGAATCCGCTCAACTGCACCACCCCCTGGTACGTCTTCACGTTGATCTGGAAGGTCTTCAGGGCCATCTCGTCGAAGATCGCCGCCTTCACCTTGGTGGTGATGACCGAATCGTCTACATACTGCCCGGTGCTCTCGTGCTTTGGCGTGGTCTGGCAACCGAAGAACGTGGTCAGCATCCCGGCGCAGAGCAGAACCATCATGAATCGCTGAAGTTTTACCATGTCATTTCTCCTTTCCTGTGGGTTTTACCACCGACGAACGCATTAATGTTATCCAATGCGACTACCCTGTCAAGAATGGGAGCACCCGCTTAAATTTGAGTAATCTAATTTCTTCTCTATACTTGGCGGGTGCCGCAGGAGAATGAACATGCTGGAGAGGAGGATATCATGAAGCTGGTCGCGCTGACGTTGAGCCTGCTGCTGACCCTTTGCGCCGGAGTTTCCCTCGGGGCCGACGCATCCATCTGCAACCCGGGATCAACGGTGAACTATTTCCCGAACGGGCAGTTGAAGTCCTGCGTCTTGAAGGACTTCTTCACCGTAAACGGGGTGGTCTGCAACCACTTCGCCGAGATCGAGTTTTACGAACTCGGCATGCTGAGGAGCTGCGTCACGAGTGCTTTTTTTAACTATGGGGGGATAGTCTGCAACGAGCAGGGTAACATCAGCTTCTACCAGTCGGGACAACTGGACAGCTGCATCCTCGGCAGACGGACGGAGGTGGACGGAAAGACCTGCGTCGATCACGAGGCGATCTCGCTCTTTGAAAACGGCAGGCTGAAGTCCTGCGGCACGCCGCGCTAGCGCGGCTGTTCCAGGCGCCGCATGACCTGCTGCATGTCGTTCCAGACGTCCCGCTTCAGCGTCTCGTCGGCAAGGAGGGCTTCTGGATGGAAGCTCGGCATGGTCGGGATGCCCCCACTCTCATGGAACCTGCCGCGCAGCTGTTCCAGCGGCTCCTCGCTCTGCACCAGCATGCGGGTCGCGGCTTCGCCCAGGGTCACCACCACCTCGGGAGCGATCGCGGCGATCCGGTCGGCCACCGTGGCGGCAAGCGAATCGGCAGCGGCGCCCGAGCAGGGATCGAAACTGAGCAGGCAGACCTGGTCCCTGGTATGGCGCATGGCGACGATGATCTTTTCCAGCAGTTCCCCTCCCGCGCTGGAGAACCCGGTTCCCGCGGCGATGAAGAGTAGCCGGGCCTGCGGGTTTCCTTCCAGGAGCAGCGCCGGCCCGGCCGCCGCGAGGGGGCCCGATTCCTGCGACACCGGCTCTGTCCGTCGCGGCTGTTCCGGTATCGGCTCGGCTCTTCGGATGGTCTCCCGGGGCGAGGGGAGATCGGGTTCCCCGAAAGCGAGTTCGTCCACGCCGCTCTCCACGAGATCCTCCAGATACCCTTTCAGCGAGCGCAGCAGCGACTCCCTTTCGTCCCTCACAACCATCTGAAACCCCTTTACTTTTACAGGCTCATTCACTATGCTCGACAGCATGTTCATACTAGTTGCGGCAGCTACGCTGCTTTTCATAGCCTTGCCGGAACCCGCCTTCGCCTGGGGCGCCGGGATACACCTTCAACTGGGGATGAACGTCCTCTCCAACCTGGACGCCGTCAAGCCGGCCGTAGCCGCCATCATCGGCAGCCACCCCTACGACTTCCTGTACGGCACCATCGCGGCCGACATCACGCTCGGCAAAAAGTTCACCCACTACCTGCAGCACTGCCACCGCTGGCGCATCGGCCACCGGGTGCTGGACAAGGCGGGGGATCAGGCGCAGCAGGCCTGCGCCTACGGCTACTTGAGCCACCTGGCCGCGGACTGCATCGCCCACAACTACTACGTGCCGTACAAGGTGATGAGGAGCTTCTCCACGCTCACCCTGAAGCATGCCTACTGGGAAATGCGCTTCGAGAACTACGTCGACAAGGAGATCTGGGAGACCGCGAAGAAGGTTTCGCAGGAGCATTTCAGCAGCAACGACGACCTGCTGCGCAAGGTCCTCTCTGACACCATCTTTTCCTTCGGCACCAACAAACGGATCTTCAACTCCATCCTGCTGGTGAGCCGCCTCGAGAAGTGGCAAGGCCTGCTGCAGACGCTCTCGGAATCGTCCCGCTACCTGCTGGAAGAGGACGACCGGGATGAGTACATGCTGCTCGCCCAGGAGGCGGTCTACGATTTTCTCAATAACGACGAGGGGTCGCGTTTCTACCGCGCCGATCCCACCGGCGAGAAGGCGCTTGCGGCGGCGGAAGCGGTGCGCAAGAACCTGAGGCTTTTGTACCGGACCGGGAAGATAACGAAGCCGCAGGCCCATGCCGAACTGGACGAGTTGAAGCTGAAACTCCGGGAAGCGATCTGCGAGCCGGAGATCCTGCTGCAGATCCTCTCCGGCTGACCCGGCCGACATCCCCCGCGGCGCCGCAGCCAATCCCGGCTACTTCGTCCCCTTCCCCCGCAGCAGTTCCATCCGCTCCAAGATCACCCCGGCGAGTTCCTCTTTTCCCATCATCGGCAGTTCTTCCACCCTACCGTCGCGGTACAGAAGCTTCACTATGTTGGTGTCGACGTTGAAACCCGCCCCCTCCAGCGACACGTCGTTGGCGACGATCAGGTCCAGGTTCTTCGCGTTGAGTTTAGTCGTCGCGTTGCGCACCAGGTCCTGCGTCTCGGCGGCGAAACCGACCAGCAGACGCCCCCCCTTTGCCGCGCCCAGCTCCGCGAGTATGTCCGGGTTCTTCTCCAGCTCGATGGTGAGGCTCTCCTGGATCTTCTTCATCTTCGAGCCGGCCCGCACCTTCGGGCGGTAGTCGGCGACGGCGGCAGCCTTGATGACGATGTCGGTCTCATCCAGCGCGGCGAATACCGCGTCCCGCATTTCCGTTGCGCTGCGCACCCGGACCACGTTGACGCCGCACGGAGGCGCTAAGGCAGTCGGTCCCGTCACCAGGGTCACCTCGGCCCCGCGCAGGCGTGCCTGCCTCGCCAGGGCGTACCCCATCTTCCCGGAGGAGTGGTTGCTTACGTAACGCACCGGATCGATCTCTTCCAGCGTCGGGCCCGCCGTCACCAGGATCCGCTCTCCCGCCAGGCTCTTGACCGTCAGGGCCGCCACGGCCTCCTCGAAGATCGCCTCGGGAGCCTGCAGCTTTCCCTCCCCCTCGTAGCCGCAGGCGAGCATCCCGCTGACGGGGGGGACGAAGAGGTAGCCGTGGTTTTTCAGCCGCTCCTCGTTCTCGCGGTAGATCGGGTTGTGGTACATGTTCACGTTCATGGCGGGGGCGATCAGGACCGGCGCCCTGGTTGCCATGACGGTCGTGGTCAGGAGGTCGTCGGCGAGGCCGCAGGCGATCTTGCCGATGAAGTTGGCGGTGGCCGGGGCCACTATGAACAGGTCGGCGCGCTCGGCAAGGGATATGTGCCCGATCCTTTCCTCGGAGATCAGGTTGAAGAGCTCCATGTGCACCGGGTTCTTGGAAAGGGTCTGGAAGGTCAGCGGCGTCACGAACTCCGTGGCGCTTTGCGTCATCACGACATGGACGTCGGCGCCCGCCTTCACCAGCAGGCGCAGCAGTTCCACCGCCTTGTAGACGGCAATCCCTCCGGTCACCCCGAGAACGATCTCCTTCCCTTTCAGCATCGCGTCCCCCTACTCGTTGATGTACGGGTTCACGCGCCTCTCCCTGCCGATGGTGCTGGAGGGGCCGTGTCCGGGCCAGACGATGGTCTCGTCGGGTAGCGGCATGAGCTTGCCCTTGATGGAGGCGATCAGCTGTTCGTGCGACCCTCCGGGGAGGTCGGTGCGTCCCACGGATTCGGCGAACAGGGTGTCGCCGGTGATCAGGAGCTTCTCGTTGGCGAGGTAGAGGGAGCACCCCCCCTGCGTGTGTCCCGGGGTGTGCAGCACCTCGATGCTCCTCCTGCCGAAGTCGAGGCGCATCCCGTCCTCGAGGTGGCGGTCCGGAGACGGGGAGGCCTCCACCTGCAGGCCGTACTTCGTGGCGGAGCTGGAGGATCTGGACAGAAGCGCCAGGTCCCCCTGGTGGATCAGCAGTTCCGCTCCCGTCTGCTCCTTCATCGGCCCGTTGCAGCCGACATGGTCGAAATGGCCGTGCGTGTTGATGACGTACTTAACCTTTATCCCGAAGCGGGCCACGGCGGCGAGGATCAACTCGCAATCGGCGCCAGGGTCGACGACGACCCCCTCGTTGCTCTGCTTGTCTCCCAGGATGAAGCAGTTCACCCCGAGCGGTCCCACCACTATGGTTTCAAACAGCATGTAGTTTCCTCCTAAAGATGGGTCAGTCCGACTTCTTCAGCGCGGCGAAAGGGTTGTTGCTGAAGTTTTTGCGCCCCTGATCCCGCCCCCGCTCTCCTTCCGCCCGGGGCGACGGCTTGCCCTGGACCGGCGCGGCCGGCTTTTCAGGGACCGGTTCGGGACTTCTCTCCCGAGCCGGCTGCTCAAGCTCCAGGCACTCCTGCGGCAAGAGTTCCAGCTCGTCTTCCTGCAGGCAGTTCTCCTTGAAGAAGTACCGGTCGTAGAGACGGTGGTACGAGGTCCAGCGCGACGGGTTGTCCGGCTCCTTGCGGATGTGCGTCCTGATGCCGTTGATCTTGGAGTCGAGGTCGTCCAGGTAGTTCAGGATGGTCGCCTCCAGGGTTTTCGGGCGCTTGGGCGAGCCGTACTCGTACTGGCCGTGGTGGGAGAGCAGCATGTGCTTGAGGAGCATGCCGAGTTCGAACGGGAAATCCTTGAGCTTCGAGATCCGTTCCTGCAGCATCTCCACGCCGATGGTGATGTGCCCGATCAGCTTCCCCTCGTCCGAGTAGTCGAAGCAGCGCAGGTAGGTCATCTCCCGCACCTTGCCGATGTCGTGCAGGAGCGCCCCGGCGATCAGGAGGTCGCGGTTCAGCCCCTGGTAGAGGGGGACCGTCGCGTCCACCAGCTTCGCCACGGCGAGCGAGTGCTCCAGGAGCCCCCCCAGGTAGACGTGGTGCATCCCCTTCGCCGCCGGCGCCACACGGTACTGCGCCATCAGCTCCGGGTCGTGGAAGAAGGCGCGCAGCAACCGGCCGATATCCGGGTCCTTGACCGTCTCCAGCAGGAGGTCAAGTTCCTGCACCATCAGGTTTATGTCGCGCTCGGCTTCCGGCAGGAAGTCCGCCAGGTCGACCGACTCCTCGGGAACCCGCTTCAGCTCCGAGATGATCAACTGCATCTTGCCGAGATAGACGCTCGCCTTGGCGCGCACGGCAAGGAAGTCGTTCCTGTCGAAAAGGGAGCCGACCTGGTCCGCGTTGTCCCAGACCTTGGCGTCGACCTCCCCCGTCTTGTCCATGAGCTTCAGGGTGAGGTACGGCTTGCCGTTTTTCGCCATGGCGATGATCTTGTCCTTTACCAGGAAGACCGCCTCCACGATGTCACGGTCCTTGATGTCGGCGACGCATTTTTTTTCCAATAATTGCTCCTTTTCAGCATGTCCCGGTTTTGATTGTTGCCGCTATGGCGTCGGCCACGCGTATCCCGTCCAGGGCGGCGCTCATGATGCCGCCGGCATAGCCGGCCCCCTCCCCGGTCGGGTAGAGTCCCTGATGGCTTACCGACTGCAGGTCCGCGCCCCGCACGATCCGAAGCGGAGCGGAGGTCCTGGTCTCCACGCCGGTCAGGGTCGCCTCGGCGCTGATGAAGCCGCGCATCCGCCTCTCGAAGTGTGCGATCCCCTCCTTGAGCGTGACGGCCACGGCCGAGGGGAGGATCGAGGCGAGGTCGCACTCGGCGATCCCGGGACGGTAGCTGGAGAGAAGCCTCCCCTTGCCGCGCCCCAGGAAACAAAGGAGGCTCTGGGCCGGAGCGAGGTACCCCCCTCCCCCGGCCCGGAAGGCACGCTGCTCCAGCGCCCGCTGGAACTCGACCCCGGCAAGCGGGGACGACCCGGCGAAGTCGGCAGGCCCCACGGTCGCCACCAGCGCGCTGTTCGCGTACGGACCGTTGCGCCGGTAGCCGCTCATCCCGTTCACAACCACACCGCCCGCCTCGGAAGCGGCGGCGACCACCACCCCCCCGGGGCACATGCAGAAGGAATAGGCGGAGCGCCCGGTCCGCTCGTTGTTGTACGCCTGCGCGTAGTCGGCGGGGGGAAGCGACGGGTGCCGGTCGGGACCGTACTGGATGGCGTCGATCAAGGCCTGCGGGTGTTCCACCCTGACCCCGACGGCGAACGGCTTCTGCTCCAGGGCCACCCCGAGTTCGTGCAGCATCGCGTAGGTGTCGCGGGCGCTGTGTCCCGGCGCCAGCACCAGGGCGTCGCAGGCGCTTTCGTCCTCTTCGTTGACCGTCACGGCCGCCACCTTTCCGTCCTTGAACCGGATGCCGGAAAGCCTGTTCTCGAAGGCGATCTCGAACCCTGCGGCGAGAAGCCGCTCCCGGATCCCCTTCACCACGGCGCGCAGGCGGTCCGTCCCTATGTGCGGCTTGGCCGCGTAGAGTATCTCCGGCGGCGCGCCGAAGCGGGCCAGTTGCCGGAGCACCCAGCCGCAGTTGGGGTCCTTCACCCTGGTGGTCAGCTTGCCGTCCGAAAAGGTCCCGGCACCACCTTCGCCGAACTGCACGTTGCTCTCGCCGGAGAGCTCGCCGCTGCGCCAGAAAAGGGAGACATCGCTCGCGCGCCGGTCCACGTCGCGCCCGCGCTCCAAAAGCTTCGCGGTGAGCCCGTACTCGGCGAGCCTGAGCGCCGCGAAGAGCCCGGCCGGTCCCATCCCGACGATGACGATGCGCCCGCCGCCGGAAAGCCGGGGGAATCGCGGTTCCCGCGGGGGCTCCACCCGCGACAGGTCGCCCCCCTCTTCGAGCCTCGACTCGTCCCTCAAGGCGAACTGCACCGTGTAGACCAGCTTGATCGCGCTTTTCTTCCGGGCGTCGACCCCCTTTCTGACCAGCGAAAAGGAGGTGATCTCGGAGTCGCGGATACCCAGCCTCGCCGCAACCAGCGACCGGAGCGAACCGTCCTCCATCCCCGGGTCCAGGGTGAGGTTTCGTAGCAGAAATGGCATGGGGTGATCCGTCAGGCGGCGCCTGTGCCGCGCCTTCTTCTTTCCAGAAGCTGTTCGACGATGATGACGATGTCCAGGGGTGGGGTCGATTTCGGAATGTGCACCTTCGCCCCCATCTCGGGAATCGGGTGTTCGTGCGGAGCCCCCTGGAAGAAGGAGGTCAGCATGATGATGATCGGGTCGGGCTCTTTAGAAAGGCGGGTGATCTCCAGCGATGCGCTGACACCGCCCATGCGGGGCATCACCAGGTCGAGGATGACGGCGTCGAAATCCTGCGAGGCGTACGCCTCCACACCGTCCACGCCGTCTTCGGCCGTTACCACGTCGAATCCCGCGCCGGTGAAGGCGTCGGAGATCACCTTCAGGAAGAACTTGTCGTCGTCAACCAGGAGAATCTTCCTCCTGTTTTCTGCTGTCATTTCGAATCGACCTCAAAGCGTGGTGTGAATGTGCGCCATCATACAAAACTGCGTTACAAAAGGAAAGGAGAAAGCGCCCCTTGCTACCTGGGCGCGCAGAGCGGGAGCCGTACCAGGAAGGTCGTCCCGCAGGCGTCGCTTTTCTCCACCTCGATCTTCCCCTTGTAGGTCTTGACGATCCGCAGGACGACCGAGAGACCGAGACCGGTGCCGCGGCTGTTGGTGGTGAAGAAGGGATCGAAGATGTTCGGGAGGTTCTCCGGCGGGATCCCCGGCCCGGTGTCCGAGACCTTGAAGCTTATGTAGTTCTCGTCGTAGTCCAGTTCCACCGTGAGGGTCCCCTCCTCCGGCATGACGTGGATGGAATTGAGGAAGAGGTTGGTGAAGATCTGCTCGATCTCCATCGAGTCCGCCTTGATGGCGGGGGGGATCTTCTTCAGGTCGGTCACCACCCTGATCCGCTTCTGGCGCAGCTGCGGGGTGAAGGCCTCGAGGGTGTGCTCCAGGATCCGGTCCACCCGGACCTCGCTGATCTCGAACTTCGGGCGCTTGGAGGCGTCGAGGAGCTTTCCGAGTATCCCGTCGATCCGGTCCACCTCCTTGAGGATCTTATCCACGTACTCCTGGCGCTCCGGTTCCTCGAGGCCGCCCTTGATGAGCTGCACGAAGAGCGCGATCGAGTTCAGCGGGTTGCGTATCTCGTGCGCCATTCCCGCGGATAGATAACCCAGGGAGGCGAGTTTTTCGGACTGCACCACCTCGACCTGGGCGCGCCTCAAGGCCTCGCTTTTTTCCTGCACGCGCGCCTCGAGTTCGCGGTTCCAGTCGGCTATCTCGGCCAGAAGCCGCTCCCGCTCGCTCAAAAGGGCCCGGTTCTGCAGTTCGATGCCGCGCAGCTTCAACACGCTTTCGATACGCTCGACCAGATCCTGGTTGTTGAACGGCTTGAGGATGTAGTCGGAGGCTCCCGCCTTCATCAGCTCGACGGCGATCTCCTCGCTCCCTTTGCCGGTGAACATGATGACGTAGGTTTCGGGGTAGCTCCGCTTGATCTCCTTGAGCGCCGTGAGGCCGTCCATGTTCGGCATCATGTAGTCCAGAAGGACCAGCTCCGGACGCTCCTTCTCGATGCTCTCCAGCCCCTCCTGCGCGCTCAGGGCGGTGAAGATCTCGTAGCCGCGGTTTTTGAGGATGATGGCGGTGAGATCGAGGATCACCTTCTCGTCGTCTATGATCAGCACGCGGCCGCGCGGCTGTTTTTCCGTTTCTGGCATGATGCGGGTTCCTGTTTCCGGCAAGGTTGGCGTTGTATCAAAAAAAAGGGGCAGCTCACGCTGCCCCGTCTTGTTTCATGAAGCTGCGGTCAGGGAAGCCTGACCGTCACCACCGGGCAATGCGCCTTTCTCACCACGCGCTCGGCGGTGCTCCCGAAGAGGAGGTGGTCGATCCCGCTCCTCCCCTGGGTCCCCAGGACGATGCAGGAGGACTGGTCGCTCTCGGCCCGATTCAGGATCTCCTCCCAGGGGACCCCGGTGACGATGGCGCACTGGTAATTGGCCCAGTCGCCTAGGTGGCTGGCGCAGAACTTCTCCATCATCTTCTGCGCCCCCTCCTCGATCTCCTTCTCCAGGTTCTCGAAGGAGACGTGCGGCACGTAGAAGCCGCGCAGGTCGACCGGCTCGTTGATCACGTGCAGGACGGTCAGGCGGCTGTTGAACTGCTTGGCCAGGGTGAGCGCGTACTCGAAGGCGTGGTCGGAACTCTCCGAGAAATCGGTGGCAAAGAGAATCTTGTCGAAGCTTCGCATCTGGACCCCCGCGGTTGCGGCATCAGAGTCAGTGGCTGGTTTCCTTGAAGATCTTTTTCAGGATCGATTTCAGCTCGTCTATCTTCACCGGCTTGTTGATGTACTCGAAGGCTCCCAGGTTCATCGCCTCTATGTACGATTCCACCCCGCCATACGCCGTGATCATGATGACGTTGCTGGCGGGATAGCTCCTGTTCAGCTCCTTCAGGAAGGTGATGCCGTTCATCTCGGGCATGTTGATGTCGGTGACGATCAGGTTCACCTCCTGCTCGCGCAGGTAGTTCAGCGCCTCGAACCCGTTCGCCACACTATCAACCAGGAAACCCTCTTTCGCCAGCAACCGGGAGAGACCGATCCGCGCGTTTTCCTCGTCATCCACCACCAGTATTCGCTTGGGCTGCTTTGGCAAGATCAGGCTCCGATGTTCTTATTAAAAATGCAGCTTTGATTCTAGCACCGGCCCGACCGGTGTCAAGCCGGCTCCGTTCCCCGGAAGCGAATCTTTTCCAGAGTTTGACGGCGCTAAGAATCGGGTTCGCGATGATCGAGACGAAGTGGATCTCGTCCTCGGAAAACGTCTTCATTGTAGTGCTGTTCACGTTAATGAAACCGTACGCTTCCTGCCGGTCAGAAACCGGGAATGAGAGCATGGAGTTGCGGCAGGCTGCATGCTTGCCGTACCGTCCCTCCCCCTTCAAGGGGGAGGACAGGAGGGGGATGGGCTGCTTTATGGCTTTTGCTGCTCGCCCTTCAGCTCGACGTGCGCCGGTTTCCCCGGCTCTCCCAGCGATTTCAGCGGCTTGCCGTTGAACTCCGCCTCCACGGCCCCGCCGTCGCCCAATTCCAGCACGAAGAGCCGCTGTCCCTTCCACTCTATGATGTCGCCGGCCTTCAGGTCGTAGCGCTGCGAGATGCTGTCGTCTATGGTTATGCTGAGCCAGCTGTCCCGGGTGAAGCGGAGGCGGAGCACGATGCCGCTTTGCTTTCCCGCCGGGGCGGCCGCGGTGGGCGGCTCGGTGAACCCGGGCGCCACCGCGTCGCTCTTGGCCGAGCTACTTGGCTTTTGGATCGGCGCGGTCACCGGCGCCTGTACCGGCACCGGGGGAGGCGCAGGCGCAGCAGGCTGCGGGGGAGGCTTTTGTTCCCCCTCCGACAGGAAGAAGGCCGCAACGATCACCAGCGCCAGGAGCAGCGTCGGTATCAGCCAGCGGTTGCGTCCGCCTAGTTTCGCCCTCTCCACCGCCTCCATCCCCGGGGCGCCCTGCCTTGCCGTTTCCGCCTGCGGCCGCGGTGCGGCGGGAAGCCCCCGCTCGTACCTCGCCACGACGTCGTCGCCCGAAAGGGCGAGGTACCCCGCGTACAGCCGCAGGAAACCCTTGATGTAGGCGGCGTTGGGGAGTTTCTCGAACTCCCCCTCCTCAATGGCGATCAGGTAGCTCTTCCCGATCTTGGTCACCCGCGCCGCATCGTCGAGCTGGAGCCCCTTCGCCTCGCGCACGCCGCGAAGGTACTCTCCTACCGGCATCTCTGCGCTGTTCTCTGCATCTGCCTCGGGCACGTCACCTCACTTCAGCAGGTCCAGGTATTCCCTGGAAAGCTGACCGATCTCCGAATCGGGCGCAATGCGGACCACTTCGCGGAAGGCGCCTCTGGCGGCCTCCGTGTCCTTCAACTTCACCTGTGCAAGAGCCAGGTGATAGTGGGCGCTGGCATAGGAGCCGTTTATCTGCAGCGCCTTTCGGTACTCATCGATGGCAAGCTCCGTCTTGTCCAGAGCGAAATAGACCCGGCCGAGGTGCAGCCTGAGACGCGGATCGCTCCCGTTCTTGGCGACAGCGCCCCGCAAGACCGTCAGGGCCTGCTGGTATTCCCCCTTGCCCAGCAAGGCGAGCCCCAGGTTGATGACCACGCTCTCCTGCCCCTGGTAGAAGATGTCGTCCTGCACCGTCCTGAGCTGGACGATGGCCTCGTCCCAGCGCTTCATCTCGAGGTAGTTCACCCCCAGGTTGTTGCGCGCCTCGGAGTAACCGGGACGGTAACCGAGCGCCTTCAGGTACTTCGCCTCGGCGAGGTCGAAGCGCCCCTTGCGGAAGTAGGCGAGTCCCAGCTGGTTCAGGAGTTCCGGGTCCTCAGGCATCAGCTTCTCCGCCTCGGTGAACTCCTGCAGGGCGCCGGTGAAGTTGTTTTCGGCGTAGAAGGACTGCCCCATCTGGTAATGGTAGGTGAACCTGTTCTTGTCCTTCTGGCTCAGGGCGCACCCGGAAGCGAAAAGGAGCAAGACGGCCAGCATGATCGGGATTGGACGGGACATAAACCTCACTTGTAAGCTACCGTATATGCACCTGGAAAAGTACCTGGAAAAATTAACAGATATCCAGATCGTTGTCAATGAAGAGGCATTCAGCCGGAGGCCGTCTGGCGGCGGTTTACAGCTCCCCCACCCCCTCGAAATGGGTCATCTTCTTGAAGCTGCGGTAGCGTGCCTCGATTTCCGGGTAGGTCAGGGTCTTCAGCCGGTCCAGGCTGAACGCCTCGACGTTGAAGGATGCCATCACGGAACCGAAGACGATCGCCTGGCGCACCCCTTCGTCGCTCAGGTTCCCCGTGTTGGCGAGGTACCCCATGAAGCCGCCGGCGAAGGTGTCCCCCGCGCCGGTGGGGTCGAAGACCGTCTCAAGGGGGAAGGCGGGGGCGGCGAAGACGGAGTGGCCGTTGAACATCAGGACGCCGTACTCCCCCCGCTTCACGATGAGGTTCTTCACCCCCATCCCGATGATCGCCTTCGCGGCGCGCACCAGGTTCGCCTCCCCGGAGAGCTGGCGCGCCTCACCCTCGTTGATGATGAGGAAGTCGACCCGGCCGATCACCTTCTTGAGCGCCTCGGGCTTGGAGGAGATCCAGAAGTTCATGGTGTCGCACGCCACCACCTTCGGGTTCCTGACCTGGTTCAGCACCTCGGCCTGCAGCTCGGGATCGATGTTGGCGAGGATCAGGTACTGCGCATCGGCATACGACTCGGGGATCACCGGCCTGAAGGATTCGAAGACGTTCAGGTGCGTCTCCAGCGTCTGGGCCTCGTTGAGGTCGTAGCCGTAGCGCCCCTTCCAGTGGAAGGTCTCCCCCGGCACGCGCGACATCCCGGTCAGGTCGATGTTCCTCGAAGCGAGGAAGCGGGTATGCTCCTCGGGGAAATCCTCCCCCACCACCGCTACCAGGTTGACGTCGGTGAAGAAGCTGGCCGAGGTGGAGAAGTAGGTGGCTGAACCTCCCAGCACCCTGTCCCTCTCTCCGAAGGGGGTCTCTACGGAATCAAGGGCCACGGAACCAACGACGAGTATGCTCATATTCCCTCCAGGTAACGGATCAAGATAAAGATAAAGATAAAGATAAAGATAAAGATAAAGATTGAGATCAAGTTTGAGATTTAGATTAAGAGTGGGACCGCCTGCGCCGCCGACGCCCAGCACCACTTGCGCCGGAGCTTACGGGAGTTCCCGCACCGTACTACTACAGGTACTTGCCGAGGATCAGCTCCAGGTTCTCCCTGGTCTCCACGGGAATCACCGAGGTATCGCTGATGACGGCGTACTTGAGCGCCTCTGCGCAGCCGCAGCCGCGCTCCTTTGCCACCTCTTTGACGGCCTGGCGGATGATCTTCTTCGCTTGTGCCACGTTGGACTTGATGATCTCGATGATCGCCTCCACGGAAACATCCTCATGGGAGTCGTGCCAGCAGTCGTAGTCGGTGGAGAGCGCGATGACACCGTAGCAGATCTCCGCCTCGCGCGCCAGCTTCGCCTCGGTCAGGTTGGTCATCCCGATGATGGAGGCGCCGAAGGAGCGGTACAGGTGGGACTCGGCGCGGGTGGAGAAGGCGGGCCCTTCCATGCAGACGTAGCATCCCCCCTTGTGCACCGTGGCGCCCACCTCGGTTGCCGCGTCGAAAAGGGTCCTGGAAAGCTCGCCGCAGACCGGGTCCGCGAACTGCACGTGCCCGACGATCCCGTTGCCGAAGAAGGTGTCCTTGCGGAAGCCGCGGGTGCGGTCGATGAACTGGTCCGGGACGACGATGTGCCCCGGGACGATCTCCTCCCTGAGGCTTCCCACCGCCGACACGGAGATGATGCGGGTAACGCCGAGCTTCTTCATCCCGTAGATGTTGGCACGGTAGTTCACCTCGCTCGGGGTGAAGCGGTGCCCCTTGCCGTGGCGCGGCAAGAAGACCATCTGCACGCCGTCCAGCGTCCCGGTCACGTACTCGTCGCTCGGCCTGCCGAAGGGGGTATCCACCGTCACCTGGGTCACCCCGGTCATCCCCTCCATCTCGTAAAGCCCGCTGCCGCCGATAACCCCGATCACCTCGTTAGCCATCTGCACCTCCCGCAGTAATTTAAATATAGGTTCAGTGGGAGTCGCCGCAGTCGCAGCACTCCCCGCTCTTTTGATCAAGCCTTCCCTTGAGTTGCCCGCAGGCCGCCGAAATGTCGCTGCCGCGGCTCGACCTGGTGATCACCGTCACGTTCTTGTCCAGAAGGTACTTGTGGAACCTGTCGATGGCGTCCTGGGTCGGACTCTTGAAGTCGCAGCCGTCGTGCTCGTTGAACGGGATCAGGTTCACCTTGGAAGGGATGTTGCTGATCATCCGGACCAGCCTCTTCGCGTCTTCGAGCGAGTCGTTCAGGTCCCTGATCAGGACGTACTCCATGGTGATCCAGCGCCGGGACGGCAGGGGAAACGCCTTGCAGGCCGCCAGGAGTTCCCGCAAGGGATAGGGCCGGTTCACCGGCATGATCCCGCTTCTCACCTCGTCCGTGGTGGCGTTCAGCGACACGGCGAGGTTCACCGTGACAGAGCGCCCGAGTTCGGCCATCTCCGGGACCAGGCCGGAGGTCGATACGGTCACCTTCCTGGTCGAGAACTGGAACCCGTCCGGATCGGTCAGGATCTGCACCGCCGGGATGACCGCGGAGAGGTTCGCCAGAGGCTCCCCCATCCCCATGAAGACGATGTTGCTCACCGGCTGCTCGCGCTTCACGGCGCAGACCTGGTTCACGATCTCGGCGGTGGTCAGGTTGCGGGAGAGACCGAAGCTGCCGGTCAGGCAGAAGGCGCATCCCATGGCGCAGCCGACCTGGCTCGAGATGCAGAGCGTGTTGCGTCCCTCGTCCGGGATCAGCACGCTCTCCACGGCGTTTCCGTCGCCAAGGCGGAACAGGTACTTGCGGGTGCCGTCGCCGGAAGCCTCCACCACCTCGGGGACGAAGTTGCTGATCTCAGCCCTCTGCTGCAGGATCCCCCGGAACTCCTTGGAGACGTTGGTCATCTCGTCGAAGCTCGTGGCGTCCATCTGGTAGAGCCACTTGAAGATCTGCTTGGCCCTGAACTTCTCCTTGCCGAGCCCGGAGATGTACGCCTCGAGCCCCTGCAGGGTCATATTCTTTATATCTGTCTTTTCCATGTCTGAATATAAAAAAGCCCTTCTAGTGAAGGGCTCTTTGTGCCTCGATCGTTTCGGATTATACCAGCTCTAGCTGGTTGAAGAAATACGGAATTTCAAAGGAAGCGGACTCGGGGGAATCGGAGCCGTGCACCGTGTTCTCCTCGATGCTGACGCCCAGGGATTTGCGGATGGTCCCCTCGTCGGCGTTGGCCGGATTGGTGGCGCCCATCAGGGTGCGCCATGCGGCGATGGCGTTCTCTTTCTCGAGCGCCAGCACGATGACCGGGCCGCGGGACATGAAGGCGCAGAGATCGCCAAAGAACGGGCGCTCCTTGTGCACGTAGTAGAAGCCTTCGACCTGGGCCTTGGAGAGACGGATCTTCTTCATCCCGACGATATCGAACCCGGCAGCCTCGATCATCTCGAGGACCTTGCCGGTCACCTTCCTCTCCACTGCGTCAGGCTTTATGATTGCAAAAGTTCTTTCCATTTCTTCCTCCGGAATCATTGTAGTAGACGACCGTTCTAATTAGCATTTTGCCTCGCCGATTGTCAAGGCAAATGGGGGAAAGAGGTACAAAAAAAGCCCACAGATCTCTCTGTGGGCTCTTTTGGAGACAGGGCGCACCCTGTTCCAGATTACTTCTTCTCAGCCGGGGCGGCCGGAGCGGCTTCCGGAGCCTTTGCGGAGGACATCGGAGCCTGAGCCGGAGCTGCCGGTGCAGCAGGAGCTGCCTGCTCAGCAGCCGGAGCCGGAGCCTCTTCTTTCTTCTTGCAGCCAGCAGCAAAGGACAGGGCCAGAGCCAGGCAAAGTGCCAAGGAGATCAGTTTTTTCATTGACGATATCACCTCTTTTCTTTTTAGATTTACCATTACTGCGCAAAGCGCATGGTTTTTTGTGTCGCAACAAAGGGCGAATATACTAGGATTTCGATAAAAGTCAACAGTTTTTAAAGCTGGAAAATCCAAAAAGTTATTAAAGATCTCTACCCGCCGACGGGATACCGGGACCGGATACTCATGCGCCTTCTCACATCACCGTAACCCCGCGTTAATTGGCGCTTTCACAGCACCGCCAAAGCAGGTTGCCCGCACCGGAAACGCCGCGCCAGGAGCCGCCGGCCAGGAGTGACCCGGGCCCCCCGAAGTAACCTGTAAGCCGCGCGGAAAGAGCTTATACGGCGACAGCAAACTTCTCTTCGGGGAGCCGAAACGACACGCCGCGTGGAGGGCGCCGTTCAACGGAGGATTGTGCCCCGGGCGGTGCTGATAGGGCTTGTAAACAGTACGCAAATATATTATTTTAACTACATTAATTTTCAGCCGTCCGGCGCACCACCGTCATTAAGGAGGACTCGTGAACGAAACGCTTAACTCCACAGACAGGAAACTCCTTCTGAAGCTGGCCAGGGAGGCCATAACTTCAGCCGTGAAAACGGGAAAGTTGAAGATACAGGAGGTGACTGCCGCTCACCTGCTCACCCCGCAGGGATGCTTTGTCACCATCAAGAAGCAGGGGGCCCTCAGGGGATGCATCGGCAACTTCACCAGCGATAAGCCGCTTTACCTCCTGGTACAGGAAATGGCCGCCTCGGCCGCCACCAGGGACCCCCGTTTCTACCCGATGAAGGAGGAGGACCTGCTCCATTTCGACCTGGAGGTATCTGTTCTCTCCCCCCTGAGGAAGGCGGAGTCACCTGAGGAGGTTGTGGTGGGCAAGCACGGCCTTTACCTGGAAAAGAACTTCTCCAGGGGGGTGCTGCTCCCCCAGGTGGCCACGGAACAGGGGTGGGACAGGGAGACCTTCCTGAACCAGACGGCGCTCAAGGCGGGACTGAAGAAGGAGGACTGGAAGGAGGGGGCGGACCTCTACCTCTTCACGGCCGATGTATTCGGCGAGAAAGAGGCTTAGAGGGAGGTTCACCCGAAGAAAAACGATCCGAAAGCGAAAAGGGGGGCGCGAGCCTCCCTTTTTTTGTTACCCCGCAGACAAAAAAAGGGGGCGCCGAGGCGCCCCCTTCCTGCTTTCAAGCTTGTTCCTACATCTTCCTGCCGCCCTCGGCAGCCCACTTCTCGAGCATGTCGGTGGTGACGGACTTNNTCCCACTCCTTGAGGCCGTAGTACCACTGGATGACGCCGGACTGCGCGTCGACGTTCGGCCAGGGGTTCTTGGTCTTGCCGTGCTCGGTGAGGACGCCCGGAGCGGTCTCGAAGATCATGGCGACCAGCTTGAACAGCGGATCGTCTTTGAGGCCCGGGGTCTTGAGGCAGAACTCGCGCTGTGCGGTGTAGCGCGGGTCGGTCTTCCTGAGAACCGCGTGGCCGTAGCCCGGAACGACCTGGCCGGCGTTGAGGGTATCCCAGAGGGCCTTGGTGACGTTCTCTTTGGTCGGCTCGGCGCCGTTCAGCTTCTTCTGGAACTCCATGATCCAGCCGAGCACTTCCTGGTTGGCGAGGCCGTGCAGCGGGCCTGCGAGGCCGTTCAAGCCTGCGGAGTATGCATAGTACGGGTCGGAGAGAGCGGAGTGCACCAGGTGGGTGGTGTGAGCCGAGACGTTGCCGGACTCATGGTCGGAGTGGAGGATGAAGTACATCCTTGCCACGTCCTTGTACTGCTCGCTCTGGCCGATCATGTGGGCGAAGTTGGCGCCCATGTCGAGTTTCGGATCGATGGCGATCTGCTTGTCGCCGCGGTATTTCAGGTTGTAGATGAAGGCGGCGAGAACCGGGATACGGGCGACGATGTCGCTGGCATCCTCGTACACGGACTCCCATGCGTCCATCTTGTTGAACTTCCCGCCGCCGTAGAATGCTGCGAACTTGGAGTCCTTCTGCATCGCCATGATGCCGACGGAGAGCATGACCATCGGGTGGCTGTCCCTCGGGAGGGCGCGCACTGCGGTGTAGACGTACTCGGGTACCACCTGACGGGTCTTGAACTCGGCCTCGACGGCGGTGACCTGGTCTGCGGTCGGAACTTCGCCGGTCAGCAGGAAGTACCAGAACGACTCGACGGTCGGGTACTCGGAGCCGGCTGCCTTCGGCAGCGCCTCGAAGGTCTCGGGGATGGTCTTGCCGCGGAAGCGGATACCTTCCTGCGGGTCGAGATAGGAGATGTCGGTGACCAGGCTCCTGATGTCGCGAGCGCCGCCGATGCACTGACCGATGTCCACCTTGTCGATGATCACGGAGCCGAACTCCTTGGTCAGCCTGGTGATACGGGGACGGTGGGCCTGGATCTTCTCAAACAACTTCTCTTTTAATTGCGTCATGTGCCAGATCTCCTTTGCTGTTGGGGTTGAGTACACACTGATGAATTAACGATCGATATCGCCCGCAGACACCGTGCCGGTCGTGTCGAGATTCTCGACCGGGGGCGTTAGAAAGGTATACTGTATACAAAGATTTTTCAAATGTATACCATCGACCTCACGCAATTTCAATATAAAAAAATTGCGTTTTACTATTTTGCATACTTTTTAATTCAACCTAAAGGATGACCAGTTCCTGACTGGAGAAGGTTAATCGTTTAAGCCCCTGTTCTGACAGATAAAATGAATTTTCTATGCCAACAGCCCCCTCGCCGGGAAACACCAGTTTTGGTTCGAAAGCGAAGGCCATTCCCGGCTCGAGCGCCTCCGAGTCGAACCCCCTGGCGATGAGAGGATATTCATCGATCTCGATCCCGAGGCCGTGCCCTATGAAAGGGACCTGCGCCCCCGGGATGCCCATGAAGTTGTCGTCGTACCCCATCTCCCGCGCCAGCGCGAGGCAGCCGTGGTAGACCCCTCCCCAGGTGGCGCCTTTTTCCACCAGCTCCATCATCAGGGACTCTATCCGGAGCATGTCCTCGTAGCCGCGCCGTATCCGGTCCGACACCTCCCCTATGGCGAAGACCCTGGTCTGGTCGACCAGGTAGCCGTCGAAGCAGCTTGCGAAGTCGACCACGATCGGCTCGCCGCGCCGGATCCTGTTGTAGCTCGCCCCGTGCCCGAAGGCAGGGGTCAGCCCCATCCCCCCCAGGGGGGTGTTGGTGCAGGCCGGGGCAGCCCCGTCGGCGCCGGCCACCACGTGGGCGCCGGTAAGCTCGCCGTTGAAGGCCCGCATCCTCACATACCCCTGGTGCCCCTCCAGGCGCGCCAGGTGCTCCAGCTCGGCGGCGAGGTCGACCTCGGTCATCCCCTCGCGGATGCATTCCGCCGCGCGGCGGTACACCTTGTCCGCCTGGTTGCCGGCGTCCTGCATGATGTGTATCTCGTACTGGGTTTTGACCATGCGCACCCGACGTATCAGCTTAGACGCGTCGAGAAGCTCCGCCTGCGGGTAGAGGGTACGGTATTTCTGATAGAGGTTATGAGGCAGCACGTCGAGCTCGAGGCCGAGTCGTTTCGGCGCGCCGCAACCGTGGTCGAGGAGGATGCCGGGGATCTCGCCAAGCGCCGGGCAGGGAATCACCTCGGCGAGAGCGCTTTCCATGCGCGCCCGGAGGAAGTCCCGGCGCACGAGGTAGAGAGGTTGCCCCGAAACGGGGACGTAGAGGTTTCCGACCTGGGTGGTGCCGGTGAAGTAGAAAAGGTCTGCGTTTTGAACCATGATGACCGCGTCGAGACCGGCGGCCGCCATTTCGTTTTGCAATCTTCTGTAGCGGTATTCAAGTTCATTTTTCGGCGTCAGCCGCATGCTTCCCTCCTTTCCTTTTCATGAATGGCTCATGAAGGAGAGGGAAAGATAGCGCACTATGAACTCTTCGTCAATACCCGCACAACCAGCGGGTTAATACCTTGATAAGGGAGTCGCACCCGTTCCCATTAAAGGTTTTCCTCCAGTTGCAGTTCCCTGATGGCCATCTCCCGGAGCTTGAACTTCTGGATCTTGCCGCTGGCGGTCATGGGGTAGG
>DNJC01000028.1:46683-48644 GCA_003490025.1 Geobacter sp.
AGGTCGCCGGTATGGAGCCAGCCGTCCGCATCGATCGCCTTGGCCGTCTCCTCGGGCATCTTGTAGTACCCCTTCATGACGAGGTATCCGCGGGTGCAAAGCTCCCCCTGCTTGCCGGGGGGGAGTTCCGCGCCGGTCTCGATGTCGATGATCTTGAGTTCCACGTTCGGGAGCACCTTGCCGACGGTGGAGACCTTGAGTTCCAGCGGGTCGTCCGTGCGGGTCTGGGTGATGACGGGGGAGGACTCGGTCTGGCCGTAGGCGATGGTGATCTCGCCGGCGTGCATGTCGCGGATCACGCGACGCATCACCTCGATCGGGCAATTGGAACCGGCCATGATGCCGCTTCTCAACGAGCTGAGGTCGAACTCCGCGAAGCGCGGGTGCTCCAGCTCCGCGATGAACATGGTGGGAACGCCGTGCACCGCGGTGCAGCGCTCCTTTTCGATCGCCTGCAGCACCTTGAGCGGGTCGAAGATCTCCACCGGCACCATGGTCGAGCCGTGGGTGACGCAGGCCATAACACCCAGAACGCAGCCGAAGCAGTGGAAGAAAGGAACCGGTATGCAGAGGCGGTCCTTCTCGGTGAAGCGCATGCACTCGCCGATGTTGAAGCCGTTGTTCACCACGTTGAAGTGGGTCAGCATGACACCCTTGGGGAAGCCGGTGGTGCCGGAGGTGTACTGCATGTTGATGACGTCGTGCCAGGAGAGGGTCCGCTCCACGGCGGCGAGTTCCTCATCGGGCACCTCGAGCCCCAGCTCCACGATCTGCTCGAAGTTCAGCATCCCGGCAGGGGTCTCCTCCCCGATGAAGACCACGTTTTTCAGGAACGGGAGCTTGGCGCTGACCAGTTCCCCAGGGCGGCTGCCGGCCAGCTCGGGGACCACGTTGCCCAGCGTCTCGACGTAATCGGTGTCCTTGAAACTCCGCACCAGGAAGAGGGTGCCGGAGTCGGACTGGTTCAGGATGTACTCAAGTTCCGCAGACTTGTAGCTGGTATTGACCGTCACGAGGACTGCGCCGATCTTTGCGGTGGCGAACTGGAGCACGACCCATTCCGGGACGTTGTACGCCCAGATGGAGAGGTGGTCCCCCTTCTTCACCCCCATGCGCAACAGTCCCTTCGCCACCTGGCGGCAGCGCTCGTTGAACTCGCGATAACTGTAGCGCAATCCTCTTTCCACGTAGACAAGCGCCTCGTTATCCGGGAATCTCCCGGCGATGTCGTCCAGCAGCCCCCCTACAGTCAACTCGATCTGTTGCGACATGAGTTACCCCCTCCTCTCGATCATTGGACGGAACCGGTTAACGAAAAAAACAAGCTGTTAAAATCAAAAGGGTTTTACCAATTATCACAGCGTTTGAATCATGTCAAGACCTANNATTAATCTTATTATTTAAACATCGTTCGATTGTCGGTGCCCGTTTTCCAGGCAAATCGCAGATCGTCCCGTTTTCAAAAGGGTTTTGAAGTTCATCCACTTCTTTTCCACAGCGCTTTCCACACAAGGTGTGGACCCCGTCACCTCTTCCGGATTATACCGAACGGTTACAGCCGGTTAGCCGTGATACGCGCCTGGTTCCCGTCATCCGCGTGACGCCCTCGTGGTATAAACGGCAAGCAGGCGGCCCGATAAAGGGGAGTCGCTGCGGCTCCGGTTCGCCGCGCAGTCGTGAAAAAAGAGGCCCCCTGTCGAGGTGGCCTCGAGGTGGCCTCTTTTTGCCAAACAATGTGCAAAGCTGCAGCGGCTAGAGCCCGTTCACCACGTTCAGCGGCGTGCCGGCCAGGAACGCGCCGATGTTCTCGGCGGTGATCGCCATGAGCCTGCGGCGGGCGGAGAGCGTGGCCCAGGCGATGTGCGGGGTGACGATGCAGTTCTTTGCGGCGAGAAGCGGCGAATCGCTCGGGATCGGTTCATGGGCCGCGACGTCTACCGCGGCTGCGGCGATCCTGTCGC
>DNJC01000118.1:0-1415 GCA_003490025.1 Geobacter sp.
AACCGAGGTACTGCTCGGCCTGAAACCAAAAAAGGGGGGGGCATCCTGTTTCGGATGCCCCCCCTTTACGCCTGCCGCCTGCCGCTTGCCGGCTTCGGGCTAGTGATACTGTTCTTTCTCTTCGGAGAACTGGGACACTTTTTCCTCAGCGAACTCCCGTCCTTTCTCCAGGTTCCTGTTCAGTTTCTCCTGGGCCTCGGCGGTGTACCCTTTCATTTTCGCCATGGCGGTGTCCGTTGCATCGGAGATTTTCTCGCGGACCTCCTGCCCCGTCTTAGGGGTGTACAGAAGGGCAAGCCCTGCCCCTACCAATGCCCCGGCTGAAAAGCTGACCACCTCTGCCGTCGTGCTCGCATGTCTTCTCATATCCGTCTCCCTGGCGACCCCTTGTCGCCGTCGTGTTTCCCTGCCTGCCGTCAGACCCTGCGTTCTCTATGGCTGTACCAGTAACTTCCCAGCGCCGCGCCGATTGCCGTCGCGAACCCGCGCCATGCCTGCTTCCGCCCCGGCCGGGTCGTTCCGGTCCTTTTCGTGTCGCGGGCGCCGCTCAGAAAAGCCTTCGCCGCAGTGGCAGCCAGAGCCAGCCCCGATACGGCCGGTTTTTCGATTCTCCTAACTACCTTCCTCGCAGTGACTTTGGACCGGTTCCTCTTGCTCAACAGCATCCACAGAGCACCCGCACCGGCCCCCACCAAGGAGAACTGCACCGAGGTCCGCTGCGCAAGTTCCAAGAACCTCGCCGTTCCCTGCCAGCCGACCAGTTTCGCCTTGCGCGTCCCCTTCTCACGCAGGTAACGGGGGGACAATCTCCGTTCGAGCGAGTGCACCGTCTCCGTTATATCGCCTTCCGTATGCCGGATCTGCTCGCGAAGCCGGTCTGCCGACGACTGCTCCTCGGTAATCTTAACGTTTTCACCCATTTTGCCGTCTCCTTCAGGGTCTCCGCCGTTTTCTCAGGCTTCAATTCAACCTGTTTCAGATCCTTGCTCCCTTTCAGGACCAGGACCGCCCCCGTAGCGATGAATATGGCGGCAACCACCAGCGCTGCACCCCATGCCGGCATTACAGTCGCAAGCCCCAACACCATCGCCGCGATCAACACCAGGTACCCTGTAACGATTATGACGCCGCCCACACCGATCGCGGCTGCGTCCTTGACAGCGCTCGCCATCTTCTCTTTCATCTCAACCGAAAAGAGTTCAATCTCCTGCCGGAAGAGCGTGCGCAATTCCTGCGTCAACTCGGTGACGAGTTGGCCGATCGATCTTTCACCTTTTTCTGGCATCGCAGCCTCCTTACCCCACCCAGTGCAGGTTAGGGAAATACCGTTGGACCGTTAATATAGTTTAATCCTATGAGATTTTTGTTTTTATTACAAGGGCTTCTGTATGAGCCACCCATCCCCACCCCGACCC
>DNJC01000118.1:1432-5522 GCA_003490025.1 Geobacter sp.
CGCTGTACCGTCCCCGACGATCATCTCCCAAACAATGATTAGCGGTCCCACATTCATCCAATCAGTGACGGACTATTGCCCCGATCCATGCTATAACCGTTCAAACCATTAACCTCCCGCCGCGACGATGACGGCCGGGGCCCCAACAGACGGATTCGAGATGCGATCTGCAGCGACAACCAGCGGCGCCAAACGCGGCGTCCTCGGGACCGTGACCCTCATCATGCTCTTCCTGCTCCTCCTCGCCCCGGCCCACGGTGCGACAGACGACAGGGCTCTCGTCGTCGTCGGCGGAGACAGGAGCTACCCCCCCTACGAGTTCGTCGACAAGGACGGCAATCCGCGCGGCTACAACGTCGAACTGACCAGGGCTGTCGCCAGGGTCATGGGGCTGAACGTGGAGCTCCGCCTGGGGGCGTGGTCCGAGCGGCGCCAGGACCTGCAAAACGGCAAGGTCGACCTCCTGCAAGGGATGTCGTATTCGGACCTGCGGGCGCGGACGACTGATTTCTCCCCTCCCCACACCATCGTGCACCACTCGATCTTCGCCCGGAAAGGGGGATCGACGCACCCGACCCTCGCGGACCTTAGGGGCAAGGAGGTCCTGGTCCTGAACGACGGGATCATGCAGGAGTTCCTGGCCGCAAAGAAGGTCGGCGCCAGGGTCGTCCCGGTGCCGACCCACGCGGACGTGCTGCGCGCCCTGGCCTCGGGAAAGCACGACTACGCGGTGATGGCGAAGCTCCCCGGTCTCTACCTGATTCGGGAACTGGGGCTCACCAACCTAGACGCCGTGGGAGACCCGGTCTCGGCCCAGCAGTACTGCTTCGCGGTGAGAAAGGGGGACACGGCCCTGCTGGCCCGATTCAACGAGGGGCTCGCCATCCTGAAGAACACCGGCGAATACCAGCAGATCTACAACAGGTGGCTCGGCGTCCTGGAACCGCCGGGACTCACCTGGCGCCAGGCGTTCAAGTACGGGGCGATCGTCTTCGCACCGCTTCTCGCGATCATGGGCGGAACGGTGCTCTGGTCGCGCACCCTGCAGCGCGAGGTCGCGGCGCGGACGGCCGAGCTGACCCGCGAGGTGGAGGAGCGCAGAAACGCCGAGGAGCAACTGCTGAACCGCCAGCAGCAACTGGTGCAGGCGGACAAGATGGCGGCGCTCGGCATCCTCGTTTCCGGGGTGGCGCACGAGATCAACAACCCCAACGGCCTCATCCTCCTGAACATCCCGGTGGTGATGGAGGCGTTCCGGGACGCGGAACCGATCCTCGAGGAGCATTTCCGGACCCATGGCGATTTCGAGTTCGCGGGGCTTCGCTACTCCAGGATGCGGGAAGCGATCCCCCGGCTGATGCAGCAGATGCAGGAGGGGGCGCGCCGGGTCAAGCTGATAGTCGAGGACCTGAAGGATTTCGCGCGGCAGCAGGAGCCGGGAGTTGCGGTCGATTTCGACCTGAACGAGACGGCGCGGGCCGCGGTTCGCCTGCTGGGAAACCTGATCGAGAAGAGCACCGGCCAGTTCGGCGCAAGCTACGGCGAGCGGATGCCGAAACTGCATGGAAGCCCCCAGCGGATCGAGCAGGTGATCGTCAACCTGCTGGTGAACGCCTGCCAGGCCCTCCCCGGCCCCGACCGCGCCGTGACGCTCACCACCCGGTACGTCAGCTGGAAAAACGAGGTCGTCCTCGAGGTGGCGGACCAGGGGAGCGGCATCCTGCCCGAGCACCTCCCCCGCCTGACCGATCCCTTCTTCACCACCAAGAGGGAGAGCGGCGGCACCGGCCTCGGCCTCTCGGTCTNNTCATCATGAACGAAACCCTCTACCCCTCCTTCGGCGTCCTGCTGGTGGACGACGAACCGGACTGGCTCTACTCCATGGGCATCGCCCTGGAGCGCGGCGGCATCAACAACATCCTGACCTGCTCCGACAGCCGGGATGCCATGAAGATGCTGGGGGAGCACACGGTCGGGGTGGTCCTGCTCGACCTGACCATGCCGCACCTCTCGGGCGAGGAACTCCTGGGGCGGATTTCAGAGGAGCACCCCGAGGTGACCGTCATCGTCGTGAGCGGGATGAACCAGCTGGAGACGGCGGTCACCTGCATGCGCAGCGGCGCCTTCGACTACTACGTGAAGACCTCCGAGGAGGGACGGATCGTGAAGGGGGTCAGGCGCGCGGTACGGGAGAAGGAGCTGCAGCTGGAGAACCGGGAGATGCGGCGGCGCTTCCTCTACGACCGGCTGGAGCATCCCGAGGTCTTCAGCGACATCGTCACCGCCGAGAAGGGGATGCGCTCCATCTTCCAGTACGTCGAGGCGGTGGCGCAGAGTTCCCAGCCGATACTGGTGACCGGCGAGAGCGGCGTGGGGAAGGAGCTGGTGGTGGCCGCGCTGCACGCGCTCTCCGGCCGCAAGGGGGAACTGGTTGCGGTAAACGTGGCCGGACTCGACGACGCCATGATGGGGGACACCCTCTTCGGCCACGTGAAGGGGGCGTTCACCGGCGCCGCCGAGGCGAGAAACGGCATGATCGAGCAGGCCGGCGAAGGGACGCTCTTCCTGGACGAGATCGGCGACCTGAGCCTCGCCTCGCAGGTAAAGCTTTTGAGGCTCCTGCAGGAAGGGGAGTACTATCCCATCGGCAGCGACCGCCCCAGGCGGATCAGGGCACGGGTCGTCGTGGCGACGCACCGGGANNGAGCGCAAGGAGGACATCCCGCTCCTTCTCGAGCACTTCCTGGGTCAAGCGGCGCGGGAGCTGGGAAAGAAGAAACCGACCTTTCCCAAGGAGCTTCCGGTGCTTCTTTCCACCTACGATTTCCCCGGCAACGTGCGCGAGCTGAAGGCGATGGTGCACGACGCGGTCAGCCTGCACCAGGGAGGGGTCCTCTCCATGGAGGCCTTCATCCGTGCCATCGGCGAGCGGCCGGCCGACCTGCCGCCGGCGCAGACGACGGGGCCGTCGGGCAACCCGTTCCATCCCTTGGAGCGGCTACCGGGGTTCACCGAGGCGATAGACCTCTTGGTCGCCGAGGCGGTGCGGCGCGCCGACGGGAACCAGTCCATAGCCGCGAGGCTCCTGGGGGTCTCGCAGCCGACCCTGAGCAAGAGGCTCAAGCACCAGCGGTCCTAGCCTGCTCTTTTGCCCCTGTAGCGGCGTTTTTGCCGCGACCGCCGCCCTCACCCCGCCCCTCTCCCGGAGGGCGAGGGTGAGCTTGCCATCGTTTGAAGAGTTGGAGGGGGAACTCCTGTAGGAGCGGCTTTCCCTCGATCCCAATAATCGCCGCAGGAATGCAGCTCCAGCCTAGCCCTCGCCCTCCGGGAGAGGGTGGCCGGAGGCCGGGTGAGGGAAGCGCCCAAAGGGATATACCCACGGGCATACTATACCGGACGGCATAACTCCCAAAAACCTATTGTAATTCTAACAACTTACCTACCACCCCCGCCAAACCTATACCCCTCGGCATACCCCTCATTAATTCCCAGCCCGCTCATCCTAGCCTAAAAACATCGTAAACGCGTACACTTACCAACTCTCCCCTGAGTTGGCATCACCGATGCTATGTCCCTTCATGAAAGCAGCACCCAATCAAAAAAACAGGGGAGAAGCAACATGTTCTGGCTTGAGTTCGTCGTGGTACTGGTAGCGATTTTCGTCGGAGCCCGGCTGGGCGGCATCGGGCTCGGAGTCCTTGGCGGCCTGGGACTCGCGGTCCTCACCTTCGTCTTTCACCTGCAACCGACCGCCCCGCCCATCGACGTCATGCTGATGATCGCGGCAGTGGTCACCGCCGCCGGGGTGCTGCAGGCGGCAGGCGGACTCGACTACCTGGTCTCCCTGGCGGAAAGGATCCTCAGGAGCAACCCGGACCGGATCACCTTCCTCGGACCGATGGTCACCTACTTCTTCACCCTGTTCGCCGGCACCGGCCACGTCGCCTATTCGGTCCTCCCGGTCATCGCGGAGGTGGCGCGGGAAACCGGCGTGCGCCCCGAGCGACCGATGTCGATCGCCGTCATCGCCTCCCAGCAGGCCATCACCGCGAGCCCGATAGCGGCCGCCACGGTGGCGCTCCTGGGGCTT
>DNJC01000037.1 GCA_003490025.1 Geobacter sp.
CTGCTTGCCGAAGATCTTGGGACCAAAGCCGAGCGAAAACTTTTCCACCCCGACGCCGAAGGTCTTGGCGAAGATGAAATGCCCGAGTTCGTGGATGAATATCAGTGCCCCCAGGGCGATGATGGCGAAAAGTATGCTCATATGGTTTCCTCTGCCGTGCCCCCGGAGAAAGGGGTCGCGGCAAGCTGTGCCTCAGAAGTTTATTCAAAGGGGGAGACTTCACTGCTGTTCCCGCCAAGGTGCCTCAGGTTACTGCCGTACGCCAAGAACCTCCCTGGCGCTCCTTCTCCCCCAGCGATCCGCCTCCAGCACCTCTTCGATGGAGCGAAGCGCGTGCGGCTCGTGCAGGTCCATGACCTTCTCGATCGATTCCGCTATCGCCATGAAGCCGATCNNCTCGTTGGCGGCGTTCATCACGGCCGGCATGCTTTCGCCGGACCGGGCCGCCCGGTAGGCCAGCTTCAGCGCGGGGAACCTCTCCGTGTCGGGGTTGAAGAAGGTGAGCCCCGACAGCGAGGTAAGATCGAGCGGCTTGACCCCGGTGGTGACCCGGGCCGGGTAGGTGAGCGCGTAGGCGNNCGATCGGCCCCTTCATGTCGGGCATCCCGAGCTGCGCCATCACGCTCCCGTCCACGTACTCCACCATCGAGTGGATGATGCTCTGCGGATGGATGTTGACGGCGATCCTGTCCACCGGGATGTCGAAGAGCCAGCGGGCCTCGATCACTTCGAGCCCCTTGTTCATCATGGTGGCCGAGTCGACCGTGATCTTCCTCCCCATGCTCCAGTTGGGGTGATTCAGCGCGTCGGAAACGGTGGCGCTCGCCAGCCGCTCGCTCCCCCAGTTGAGGAAAGGGCCCCCGGATGCGGTGAGTATCACCCGGGCGATGTCCTCGTTGCGGTGCCCCGCCATCGACTGGAACACGGCGCAGTGCTCGCTGTCGACCGGGTAGAGCTTGATCCCTTTCTCGCGCACCATCTCCATGATCAGGTGCCCGGCGGTGACCAGCGTCTCCTTGTTGGCGAGCGCGACGTCCTTTCCTGCCATGATGGCGGCGGCGGTCGGGACCAGCCCGGCAGCCCCGACTATCGCCGCGACCACCATGGTGGTCTCGGAAGCGGTGGCGACCGCGATCATCCCCTCGACGCCGTGGAGTATCTCCGGCTTCCTGCCGGGAAGCATCCGGCTGAGGTCCCGCGCCTTCTCGGCGTTCAGCACCGAGACGAGGTCCGGCTTGAAATTCTCTATCTGGGTTTTCAGCAGCTCAAGGTTCGCGCCTGCGGCAAGCGCCACGACACGGAACATGTCGGGGTGCGCCGCCACGACTTCCAGCGTGCTTGCCCCGATCGATCCCGTCGAGCCTAAAATGGTGAGATTTTTCATTTTCCCTCGCAGATGTCTCAAGTCAAGTCGCGCCGCCCGGTAAAACGAGCGGAGACGCAGGATCAGCGAAACAGAAAATAGGCGTAGTAAAAGGCGGCGGGAGCGGCGAAGAGTATGCTGTCGAGCCGGTCCAGGATGCCGCCGTGGCCGGGAACGATGGTCCCGGAGTCCTTCACGCCGCAGCTTCTCTTCATCAGCGACTCGAAGAGGTCGCCAAGCTGCCCGAGGACCCCCAGGATGAGGGCCGTCGCGATGCAGTCCGCGACAGCCAGCTCGGGGAAGAAGGTGTACTTCGCGATGAGCGCCCCGATCACGCTTCCGGCCAACCCGCCGATGGAACCCTCGACGCTCTTCTTCGGGCTGACCAGGGGGTAGAGCCTGTTCTTTCCAATGGACGAGCCGACGTAGTAGGCGGCGCTGTCCCCCGCCATGACGATCACCATGATCAGGAAGATCCATGAGACGCCGTGAGGGAGCATCCTGATCATGATCAGGTGGCCAAGGAGCAGCGGCACGTAGAGAAACCCCATCAGCACCAGCGCAGCGTCTGCGGCCGCTTTGGGTATCTCCTGCAGCCTGAAGAGCGCGACCAGGCAGAAGGCGAGCACCAGGGCCGTGAGCGCCAGCAGCGCAAGCACCGGATTGCCGGAGAAGATGGTGCAGAGGGCGGAAGCACCCGCCACTGCCGCAAGCCTCCCCTCGCCGCGGCGCGAAGGAAGCGCCATCCGGTAGAATTCCTCGAGCCCGAGAAGGGAGAGCAGGATGACCAGCAAGGAGAACTGGAACGCCGACGCCTTCAGGATGAACAGTATCAGCAGCGGCAGCAGCACCGCTGCGGTGGCTAGTCGTTTTATGGCGGACTCCTATGGGGGATTCCCCGGGCAGGGAAACCCTACGGCTGATCCTGGCCGAGCTGTTCGCTGGTCTTGCCGAACCTGCGCTCCCTGGATTGGTAGTCGCGGAAGGCGCGCGCCAGTTCGTTCCTGTCGAAGTCGGGCCAGTTGACGTCGGTGAAGTAGAGTTCCGTGTAAGCAAGCTGCCAGAGCAGGAAGTTGCTGATACGCATCTCCCCGCTGGTCCTGATCAGCAGATCCGGGTCGGGAATCCCAGCGGTGAAAAGGGAGCCGGAAAAGGCGTTCTCGTCGATCTCCTCCGGATCGATTTTCCCCGCCGCGGCGTCGCGGGCGAGGGTCCTGGCCGCAGCGACCATCTCCTGGCGGCTCCCGTAGGAAAGCGCCAGGGTGAGGAGCATGCCGCGGTTGCCGGAGGTCTTCCGGATGGCGTTCTCGATCTCGGCGTTGACGTCCTCGGGGAGGTCCTGGCGGTTGCCGATCACGTTGAAACGGATGTCGTTTTGCATCATCCGCACGGTCTCGCCGCGGATGTACTGCTTTAAAAGCGCCATGAGCGCCTTTACCTCCGTCTTCGGCCTGAGCCAGTTTTCGGCGGAGAAGGCGAACAGCGTGAGGTAGCCGATGCCAAGGCGCGAGCACTCCTCGACTATCACCCTTACCGTCTCAACCCCTTTCTGGTGTCCAACGATCCTGCGCAGCATCCGCTGCTTCGCCCAGCGACCGTTGCCGTCCATGATGACGGCTAGGTGCCTGGGGAGGTTTTTCGGGTCTAACTTATTCATGACCACCCTTAAAACAAAAAATCCCCTTGAACCGGGGGTGTTGCGCGAAACGGGATCCTCGCCGCGTGAGAGGCGCAGGGGGAGCTCGCTCCCCCTGCCTGAGTCGGTCCTTAGACCTCCATCACCTCTTTTTCCTTGTGCTGCAGCACCTCGTCGATCTTGGCGACGTGGCTGTTGGTGGAGTCCTGGACTTCCTTCTCGGCGCGCTTCAGCTCGTCCTCGGAGATCGACTTGTCCTTCTCGAGCTTTTTCAGCTGGTCGATGGCGTCGCGGCGGATGTTCCTGAGGGCCACCTTGCTCTCCTCGGCGTCGCGCTTCAGCTGCTTCACGATGTCCTTGCGCCTTTCCTCGGTGAGCGGGGGAAGGTTCAGGCGGATCGTCTTGCCGTCGTTGGCCGGCGTGAGGCCCAGGTTCGCGTTCATGATCGCCTTCTCGATCGGCTGGATCATCTTGGAGTCCCAGGGCTGGATGGTGATGGTCCTCGCCTCGGGAACGGAAAGGGTGGCGACCTGGTTCAGCGGCGAAAGGTTGCCGTAGCTGTCCACCTTCACCTCGTCAAGAAGCGAGGTGCTGGCGCGGCCGGTGCGTACCCTCTGATATTCCTTTCTGAGGGAGTCTATGCTCTTGTCCATGTGGACGTTCATGTTGGCGATGACATCCTTGATCATGCTCATTCTCCTTCTTTGACGAGGGTGCCGATCGGTTCCCCGTTGACGACCCGGACGACGTTGCCGTCGGTGGTCACATCGAAGACGATGATCGGAAGGCTGTTGTCCATGCAAAGCGAGATCGCGGTGGCGTCCATGACCTGGAGCCCCTTTCTCAGCACGTCGAGGTAGCTGAGGGTCCCGTACCTGGTGGCGCTCTTGTCCTTGTTGGGGTCGGCGGAGTAGACGCCGTCCACCTTGGTCCCCTTCAGGATCACGTCAGCGCCGATCTCCATCGCCCGGAGGCTTGCCGCCGTGTCGGTGGTGAAGTAGGGGTTGCCGGTGCCTGCGCCGAAGATGACCACCCTCCCCTTCTCCAGGTGCCGGATGGCGCGCCTGCGGATGTACGGCTCGGCGACCTCGGCCATGGCGATGGCGGACTGGACCCTGGTATCGACGCCGACCTTCTCTAGCGCGTCCTGCATGGCGAGGGAATTGATCATGGTCGCCAGCATCCCCATGTAGTCGGCGCTGGCGCGGTCCATCCCCTTGGACGAGGCGGCTAGGCCGCGGAAGATGTTGCCGCCGCCGATCACCAGGCAGAGTTCGACGCCCAGTTCCACCACCTGCTTCACCTCGCGGGCGATAGCCGTGATGGTGTTCGGGTCAATGCCATACCCCTGCTCGCCACCAAGGGCCTCGCCGGAGAGCTTCAGAAGTACTCTTTTGTAGTAGGGTTCTGCCATCGTTGTCACCTTGCTGTTTTCGATGCTGGAAAAATCTCAATCACGGATAGGTACAGCGGGCGGACCTGGATGCTGCGTGCTGCGCGGGGCAACAACCGGCGGACAAGATCCGTACGCTGCCAAAGAGTTTGCTTTGCTGCAGATAAAAAAAGAGCCGCCCATTTTCATGGCCGGCTCTTCTTGGTCGTGTTACTGGCCGGCCGCCGCGGCGACCTCTGCCGCGAAATCGCTTTCCTTCTTTGCGAGCCCTTCGCCGAGGACGAACCTGGCGAAACGGCGGATGCTCATGTTCTCGCCGATCGACGCGATGGTCTCCTTGAGGAAGGTCTCGATGGTCTTGTCCGGATCCTTCACGTAGGGCTGCTCCATGAGGCAGACGTCGGCGAAGAACTTGTTGATCTGGCCGTCGAGGATCTTCTCGATGATGGCTGCCGGCTTGCCGCTCTCTTTTGCCTTCTCGCGGTAGATGGCCTTCTCGCGCTCGATCATCTCGGCAGGCACTTCCTCGCGACGGACGAAGAGCGGGGATGCCGCGGCGATGTGCATCGCGATGTCCTTCACGAATGCCTGGAAGTTCTCGTTCTTGGCCACGAAGTCGGTCTCGCAGTTCACTTCCACCAGCACGCCGATCTTGCCGCCGGCGTGGATGTAGGAGCCGACCAGACCTTCGGTGGCAGCGCGGCCGGACTTCTTGGAGGCCGCAGCCAGACCCTTGGTACGGAGGTAGTCGATCGCCTTCTCGTGATCGCCTCCGGTCTCGGTGAGGGCCTTCTTGCAGTCCATCAGTCCCGCGCCAGTTACTTTCCTGAGTTCGTTTACCTGTGCCGCTGTAATGCTCACGTTATCCTCCACAGTCACCCGCGCCGTTCAAGCGCGGGCTTCTTAGTCATGTTGTATTTATGGATGCTGCCGGTGCGGCCTGAAGCGGAAAGACTAGGCCTCGGCGGGCGTCTCTTCGACGGCTGCCTCGCCCTCGGCTGCGAATTCCTCTTCTGCGCCGGTCTGCAGGCGTGCGTTTCTTGCCTGGCCGCCTTCGAGGACAGCGTCAGCCATCTTGCTGGTCAGAAGCCTGATGGCGCGGATGGCGTCGTCGTTGCCCGGGATGACGTAGTTGATGTCGTCCGGATCGCAGTTGGTGTCGACGATGGCGACGACCGGGATGCCGAGCTTCTTGGCTTCGCTGACGGCAATCTCCTCGTTCTTCGGGTCGACCACGAACAGCACGCCCGGGACCTTGCCCATCCCCTTGATGCCGCCCAGGGTTTTCTCGAGCTTCTCGCGCTCTTTGCCGAGCTTCAGCTGCTCTTTCTTGGTGTAAGCCTCGATGGTGCCGTCGGCGATCATGGCGTCGAGACGCTTGAGACGGTCGATGCTCTGCTTGACGGTGGAGAAGTTGGTGAGCATGCCGCCCAGCCAACGGTCGTTGACGTAGTACTGGTTGCAGCGCTGCGCCTCTTCGGCGACGGAGTCCTGCGCCTGCTTCTTGGTGCCTACGAAGAGGACGGTCTCGCCAGCCTGGGCTGCGTCGGTGACGAAGCTGTAGGCGCTCTTGAAGAGCCTTACGGTCTTCTGCAGGTCGATGATGTAGATCCCGTTACGTGCGCCGAAGATGTACGGCTTCATCTTGGGGTTCCATCTCTTGGTCTGGTGTCCGAAGTGGACGCCGGCTTCCAGCAGTTCCTTCATGGTGATGTTCGACATGTTCTTTCTCCTTTGGTTTTCCCTCCGCCACCCAGGATACCGGAACCCGCATTGCGGGCACCGCCGGTAACAGTCAGATGGCGTGCGAATTTTAAACAGCAAACTTATATAGCACACGGGAGCAGCGAAGGCAAGGCCATATTCTCAATTGTCAAGCACCAAATGGCCCCGTAACCACCCCTTCCCGCCCCGTCTCCCGACCTGCAGGAGCGGCATTCCTGCCGCGATTCACCTTCGCCGGTTGGGACCGGTATCATCCCCTGGCCGAGGATTCTACCGCCAGACGCCAAAAGGCGCTGACACTGGGGCGCTGCAGATTCCTCTTGCTGGTGCAAAGGCCCACGTCGTAGGGCTTCAGCTCCGGCGCGTTATCGAGCACCGCCACCTCGTCGCGGAAGGGGCTCCGCTCCAGGACCAGCCGGGGCACGATGCCGACCCCGCAGCCGAGGCGGACCATCGCGATGATCGCCTCGTTGCCGGAAACCTCGGAGGTGATGTTCGGCGTGATGCGGTGTTCCTTGAGCCACTGATCGAGGCGGCGCCGGGAGAGGCCGGTCTGCGGCAGGACCAGCGGGGCGCGGGAGAGGTCGAGCCGCCCCCCCTTGAGCGGCAGTTCGGCCGCTCCCGCCTGCCTCGGTGCGATGAATATGAGGGGGATGGTGACGATGGGGAGAAACTCGATGCTCGATCTCAGCCGGTCGGGGAGGGCGGCCACCGCAAGATCGATCTCGCCGCTTTGCACCTGGGCCACCGCCTGCTCGGCGGCGCCGGTCCTCAGTTCCAGCTGCACCTCGGGATACCTCTCGCGGTACGACTCCAAAAGCTGCGGGAGCAACCCGTACACGGCGGTGATCGAGGCGTAGATGGAGAGCGACCCGGCGACGGCCTGGTCGTTCTTGATAGAGGAGCGGAAACTCTGCCACTCCTGCAGGCAAAGGCGCGCGTACGACTTGAGGCGCTCTCCCGCCGGCGAGAGGGTGACGGTGCGGTTGTCGCGCAGGAAAAGCGGCTGCTCCAGTTGCTCCTCCATCCGCTGTATGGTGCGGGTGAGCGCTGAGGGACTCAGGTTGCACGCCTGGCTCGCCCGGCCGAAATGCAGCATCTCGGCTGTGGTCAGAAAAATTTCAAGTTCACGTAGATCCATGTTCACCCCACCTGTAGTTAAGCGCCGACGGCATTGCATTTGGCGCAATACAATATGCACTATAATTCAATTTACGCAATGTGAAAATTATTGTAGAGTCGGCACACTTTCACACCTGTACCCGTAACCACACCAAGCATAGAGGAGAGAGAACGATGGGAGAGAATTATTTCAACACCCTGCCGCTGCGCCGCCAGCTGCAGGAACTCGGCACCTGCCGCTTCATGGACGCATCGGAATTCGCCAACGGCTGCGAATACGTCAAGGGGAAGAAGATCGTCATCGTCGGCTGCGGAGCACAGGGCCTCAACCAGGGCCTAAACATGCGCGACAGCGGCCTGGACGTCTCCTACACGCTGCGCGCCGAGGCGATCGCACAGAAGCGCCAGTCCTACCTCAACGCGTCCGAGAACGGCTTCAAGGTCGGCTCCTACGAGGAACTCCTCCCGACCGCCGACATCGTCATGAACCTCGCCCCCGATAAGCAGCACAGCAACGTCGTGGCAACCGTCGTTCCCTTCATGAAGCAGGGTGCGGTGTTCAGCTACGCCCACGGCTTCAACATCGTCGAGGAAGGGACCCAGATCCGCAAGGACCTGACCGTCATCATGGTCGCGCCGAAATGCCCCGGCTCCGAGGTACGCGCCGAGTACAAGCGCGGCTTCGGCGTCCCGACCCTGATCGCCGTGCACGGTGAGAACGACCCCAACGGAGACGGCCTTGAAATCGCCAAGGCGCTCGCTTCCGCTCAGGGGGGCGACCGCGCCGGCGTGCTGGAATCCTCCTTCGTGGCCGAGGTGAAATCCGACCTGATGGGCGAGCAGACCATCCTCTGCGGCATGCTGCAGGCGGGCGCGCTCCTTTGCTTCGACAAGATGACCCAGAACGGCATCGCCGCACCCTACGCGGTGAAGCTGATCCAGTACGGCTGGGAGACCATCACCGAGGCGCTCAAGCACGGCGGCATCACCAACATGATGGACCGCCTCTCGAACCCGGCGAAGCTGATCTGCTTCAAGCTGGCCGACGAGCTGAAAGACATCATGCGTCCGCTGTTCCAGAAGCACATGGACGACATCATGAGCGGCGAATTCTCCAGGACCATGATGCAGGACTGGGCCAACGACGACGTGAAGCTCCTCACCTGGCGCGAGGAAACCGGCAAGACCGCCTTCGAGCAGACCGAGGCGGCCGGCGACATCAGCGAGCAGGAGTACTTCGACAAGGCGATCCTCATGGTCGCCATGGTGAAGGCCGGCGTCGAGCTCGCCTTCGAGACCATGGTCGAGACCGGGATCGAGCCGGAGTCCGCATACTACGAGTCCCTGCACGAGACCCCGCTCATCGCCAACACCATCGCCAGAAAGAAGCTGTACGAGATGAACCGCGTCATCTCCGACACCGCCGAGTACGGCTGCTACCTCTTCTCCCACGCCTGCGTTCCGCTTTTGAAGGACTTCATGGCCAAGGTGGGGACCGACGTCATCGGCAAGGGGATCGAGGTGAAGGACAACAGCGTCGACAACAAGCTGCTGGTGGCGGTGAACGCCGAGATCCGCAGCCACCTAGTCGAGGAAGTGGGCGCAGAACTTCGCGCCGCCATGACCGGCATGCAGAGCATCGTGTAGTATCCGCAGCATCAGAGCAGGCAAACGGAAAAAGGCGCTCCCGAATGGGGGCGCCTTTTTTACGCGCTGACGCTGTTACATCATTTCATCGTTCCTACGCTCCAGCGTGGGAACGCAAAGCCCCTGACGCTCCAGCGTCAGCTAAAGACTGTTACTTCATCGTTCCTACGCTCCAGCGTCAGCTAAAGACTGTTATATCTAGAACCGTCAGTAAACATAAACCGACGCGGGAGCGTCACGCAATGTGTTCCCACGCTGGAGCGTAGGAACAATAACCCTTCCCTCCCCTTAACCTCATCCCCTTCAAGGGGAGGGTCGGGGTGGGGATGGGTTTAGCTCCTCCCCAGGGTTTACCTCGACCGGCGAGTGGCACGCCTCGAGAATCGAGGAAAGGAGATAGACGGCCGGCTTGATGACGCTGTCGGCGGCCCAGTAGGCCGAGTGATTGGCGGGATTCCACGAGGTAAGGATGTTGCCGACGGTCACCTCGATGTCTTCGCTGACGGCCTGGCTGTAACTTTGACTGAGGGACTTCAACGGCCAGCCGAGCACGTCGTCGGAATCGTACAGGTTCAGCCATTTCGCTTTCTTCTTCAGCGGCTCCGGCAGCGTGGGCGGCGGAAACTGGATGCTGGAGATCGGGTCGCAGGCGAGCGTGAAAAGCGGAATGTTGCTCCCGAGCGTGATCATCCCGGAGAGGGTCTCCATCCTTTCGAACGGGCTCCCCCCGTAGCTCGCCTCATCCCTTCCCTGTTGCCGGTCCCAGATATAGTTCGACATGACGACCGAGCCGAGCGAATGGGCGATGACCAGCAGCGGCTTGTCCTCGTTGCCGAGCTTCGCCCGCAGTTCCCGGAGGGAATCGCGCACGATGCCGTGAATCTGTTGGTACAGGCTATCGGGGCGGTCACTTGCGGAGTGGTACGCGGTCACGGTCCCGAAGGCGTTGAGAAAGAACTTGCGAAGCTTCGCCCAGTTGAGATCGTTCTGGGCGGCCAGGTCCACCCACATCCGGTTCTCCCTTGCCGACAGAAGCGAATTCCAATATACCGATTGCCATGCGATCTCGTCCCGGTTCAGCCCGCGCCCGGCGATCCTCTCCCGCAGTTCCTGGATGGTGTCATGGGCAAAATCGTCCGTTACCGTTCCCATTCCCTGAACCAACAGCACACCGACTTTCTTGTTCATGTAGGTCCCCCTTCCCTGCCGCACCGGCACTTAGCTCCATGACAGGACGCTCTGCGACTGCCTATCATCAATGACGTCACCAGGCCAGTCTAATGTGACCACACAAATATAACTTGATAATCAACCGGCGCAAGTGATACTGTCGCGAATCCCCTCTCCCTTTGTGACACTGATCTGGTCCGGCACATTCGCACCGTTCTGTTTACGGTTCCACGGAATGCACCGTCACAAAAAACTTGTCAACGGGGCTGAAAAAAAGGTAGTCTGCCGGTGACGGATTGACTCCCTGTGAGCAACCGCAATCTCCCCAAGGAGTTCCTCGATGAAGCGACTTGCAATGCGTCTTAGCCTCCTCACTGCCATAGCTGTACCCTTCGCCGCACAGCACGCTTACTCAGCCAGTGAGACGCCTCCGGGCTCTGCGTCGAAACCGACTCCCAAAGAGATAGCGCTTTCGGGCAAGGTACTGGAAACCATGGACGGCGGAGGTTACACCTACATCTTCATGAAGAACGGGAACGAAAAGGTGTGGGTAGCGGTCCCGGTCATGAAGGTTGCCGTGGGGCAGGAGCTGACGCTGATTCCGGGCTTCGAGATGAAAAACTTCACCAGCAAGGCGCTGAATCGCAAGTTCGACAAGGTCATCTTTTCCGCCGGCGTGATCAACGCCACGACGGTGCAGCTCAGCCCTGCCGCGATCAAGATGGCCCACCAGGGTGTCCCAGGGGCCCAGGCGGCACCGAAGGGGAAAGCGGAGCCGGTCGCCAAGAAGGCAAGCCCTACCCCGCTGAGCATCGAGCGTATCAAGAAGGCCAAGGGACCGAACGCCTTTACCGTAGCCCAGATATACGCCAAGAGCAAGCAGCTGGAGAAAAAGCCGGTGGTGGTCAGAGGGAAGGTGGTGAAGGTGTCGCCGCGGATACTGAAGAGGAACTGGGTGCACATCCAGGACGGAACCGGCACGGAGAAAAAGAAGAACAACAACCTGATCATCACTACCAAGGACCTGCCTAACATTGGCGACGTGGTTACCGCACGGGGGACTCTCTACAACAACATGGATTTCGGGTCGGGGTACCGCTACGGAGTCCTGATCGAGGGAGCCCGCTTCAAGTAGTCACGGGCTACCCTTTCCTTCCCCTGACCTCCTCGTTGAACCTGAGCATCCTTGCGCTCAGCGCACCCGCAACCGCCCCATAGTCGTCTATCGCCCTCCCCAGTAGAAACAGGGCCTCCTGCTCGAGGTCCAGGTGGACGTGAAGGTCGCTCTCCAAGGCTGGGCCTGTTCCTTCAACCGCCTTGTGCTTGCGCGGACGCAGAATATCGAGAACGGCCCGGAACGGATGCTTAGACTCCGGGCCGTTTGGTAAAGGGAGCTGTCCCAGGATCTCCTCGGCGGCCCCTGCCAGGGTGATGACGCTGAAGAGTTCCTTCTTGGCGAAGTAGAGACCCAGTGCGGTTTCCAACAGGTTCAGGGCGATCTCCTGCTTGTGTTATTTCCTGATATTCATGACACCCTCCTACGACGGCTCACCGCCTTCTTCACCTGTAGGAGCGGCATTCCTG
>DNJC01000139.1 GCA_003490025.1 Geobacter sp.
CAGGAATGCCGCTCCTACAAGAACTCAAAAGGCCGCATCCCTGTTTCGGGTGCGGCCTTTGCTTGTTTGACGCCTTTATGGATGTACCTGGGCCTTCTTCCGTTTTTACATCTCCACCCGTGTTACGACCCCCTGCAGCTTGGTCGCGGGGAGCTTGTTGAACTGCACGAAGTTCGGGCTCTGCTTCTTGATGGTGCTGAATATCTTCCAGATCGGGTTGCCGGTCGTTATGTCCTCGACCCCGTAGAAGATGACCTTCTCGTTGATGCCGTTTTTCTTCAAGAGCGATTCGATGTCGATGACCTCCATGTACCCGGCGAAGATCTCGAAGGAATCGAGCCCTTGGCTGCGCCCCTCGGTCAGCTTGTAGGAGACGCCGAAAGGCACGTCGGTCCTGATGATGGAGATGAAGACGTTTCGCTCGTAGATGATGTTGCTCCGGATGATGCAGTGCACCACGTAGGGCGGAACCACGTTCCACTCCCGGGTGAAAAACAGGCCGGTCCCGGGTATGTTGTGCCCCTTGTGGTAGATCTGGTCGTAGGAGATGAGGAAGGTGTCGATGTCGAGCGGCTTCAGGGCCCTGTATAGGGCGCGCTGCCCCCTGGTCCAGATGAGAATCACGCAGAAAGGGATGGACGCCAGAATGATGGACCAGTAACCACCGTGCGGAATCTTGTTCAGGCAAGCCGCGAAGAAGACGAAGTCGACTATGGTCACCAGGACCGCAAACGGGACCTTCCATCTTTTCGTGGTCCGGTTGTAGATCATGATCATCATGATGCCGGATATGGTCATGGTGCCGGTGACGGCGAGGCCGTAGGCGGCTGCCAGGTTTTCGGACTTGCGGAAGATCAGCATGATGAAGATGACAGCCGCAAGCAGCATCCAGTTGACGGAACCTATGTAAATCTGGGATTTAAGCTGACTTGAGGTGTAGTCGACCTTCAAAAGGGGCATGATCCGGGTGGTGATCCCTTGGTAGATGACCGAGAACACCCCGCTGATCATGGCTTGGGAGGCGATGATGGTCGCCATTATGGTCAGGATGAGAAAGGGGATGTACAGGGCGGGGGCTTCCGACAGGATCATGCCGAAAAGCAGGTTCTTTTCGGTGCCGTGGCTAAGCACATAGGCGCCCTGGCCGAAGTAGTTGATGATCAGCGCGACGAAGGCGAAGTACCAGGCGCGGATGATCGGTTTTTTCCCCAGGTGCCCCATGTCGGCATAGAGCGCCTCTCCGCCGGTCGCACACAGGATCACTTCGGAAAGGACGAAGAAGGCCGAGAAACCGTTGTCTACGAAGAACTTGGCCGCGTAGTAGGGGCTGACCGCCTTGATCAATTCAGGGTGGTTTGCGATGGAAACCACCCCCGAGACCGTCAGAGCTATGAACCAGACCACCATGATAGGGCCGAATGCGCCGGCCACCTTGTCCGTCCCTTGGAACTGGAAGACGAACAGCACGATGGCGATGAAAGCGGCGAACGTTATCAGGGTTCCCTGCTGCAGGTCCTGAAGGCCGGGAATGAGAACCATACCCTCCACGGCGGAAAGGATGCTGATTGCCGGAGTGATGACGCCATCGCCCAGAAGCAGCGAGACCCCCAGAAACGAGAGGAAGCCTATGAAGGCGATGCTGCGGCCCGGCTTCAGCAGCCGGACCAGGATCTCCTTGAGGACGATGGTCCCCCCCTCGCCCTTGCGGCCGAGGTTCATGGCGAGCCAGGAATACTCGGCGGTCACCAGTATGGTCATGGTCCAGAAAACCAGCGAGAGTATCCCGAGCACGTTGTCCAAAGTCGGTTTGGTGAGGGCGAAGATGACGGTCAGGGTGTATATGGGGCTGGTGCCGATGTCTCCGAAGACGAGTCCCATCGACTTGACGATCCCGCCCCAGAATGATTGTTCATGTTTTTGCATGGTTTCACGGTCCTCTCTAATTAGCAGCGCTCTTATATCACCAGATCCCCGGCAATACAAGTTAAATCCCCGTTTCCGCTTGACATTACGCGGCATTACTTGTAGTTTAAGTCGTTTCTCTCATGGCTTAATCGACAGCACGGAGGCCGTTTACATGGACTACAAGGACACACTGAACCTGCCCGTTACCAACTTTCCCATGAAGGGGAATCTTCCCCAGCGCGAGCCCGAGATGCTCAAGCAGTGGGAGCAGGTCGCCATATACAAGCAGATCGAAGAGGCGGGGAAGCAGAGGCCGCGCTATGTCCTCCACGACGGTCCCCCGTACGCCAACGGACACATCCACATCGGGCACGCCCTGAACAAGATACTGAAGGACATCGTCCTGAAGAGTAAGAGGATGGACGGCTTCACCGCTCCCTATATCCCGGGGTGGGATTGCCACGGCCTCCCGATCGAGCTGCAGGTGGAGAAGAACCTCGGCTCCAAGAAGCACGAGATCTCCAAGCTGGAGATGCGCAAGCTCTGCCGCGAGTACGCGCACAAGTTCGTCGCCATCCAGCGCGCCGAGTTCGAGCGCCTCGGGATCTTCGGCGAGTGGGACACCCCGTACCTGACGCTGCACGCGAGCTACGAGGGGGCCATCGCCCGCGAACTGGCCCGCTTCGCCGAGAACGGCGGCCTCTACAAGGGGAAGAAGCCGGTGCACTGGTGCTCCTCCTGCGGCACGGCGCTCGCCGAGGCCGAGGTCGAGTACGCCGACCACAAGTCCCCCTCCGTCTTCGTCAAGTTCGCGCTGAAAGAGGACTTGGGCTCCCTGGTCCCGGAACTCTCCGGCAAGAAGGCGTCGATGGTGATCTGGACCACCACCCCCTGGACCCTCCCGGCCAACCTCGCCATCGCCATCCACCCCGAACTCGACTACGTCGGGCTTGAGGTGAACGGCGAAGTCGTCATCGTGGCCGACGGGCTGAAGGAAAGCTTCCTGAAGGAGATCGGCGCCGAAGGGAACGTGCTGGCGAAGTTCCCGTCCAGGATCCTGGAGAAGCGGCTGGCCCGCCACCCGTTCTACGACCAGGACTCCGTCATCCTGCTGGGCGAGCACGTGACGCTCGAGGCGGGCACCGGCTGCGTCCACACCGCCCCCGGCCACGGCCAGGAGGACTACGAACTCGGCCTGAAGGAAGGGCTCGACATCTACAACCCGGTCGACAACCGCGGCCGCTTCTACGAGAACATCGAGTTCTTCGGCGGGCAGTTCGTCTTCGACGCCAACAAGAACGTGATCGAGAAGCTGATCGAGGTCGGCGCGCTCCTGGGCCACAAGGATATCTCGCACTCCTACCCGCACTGCTGGCGCTGCAAGAAGCCGATCATCTTCAGGGCGACCGAGCAGTGGTTCATCTCCATGGAGAGAAACGACCTGCGCGGCAAGGCGCTGCAGGAGATCAACAACGTCAACTGGATCCCCAAGTGGGGCCGCGAGCGCATCTACGGCATGATCGAGAACCGCCCGGACTGGTGCGTCTCACGTCAGCGTTCCTGGGGCGTTCCCATCGCCGCCTTCTACTGCAAGAGCTGCGGCGAGGTCCTGGCCGACGGCAAGATCATGCACCACATCGCCGACCTCTTCTCCGAGCACACCTCGGACATCTGGTACGACTGGGACGCCGCCAAGTTCCTCCCTGAAGGGACCACCTGCCCCTCCTGCGGCAAGGGTGATTTCGACAAGGAAACGGACATCCTCGACGTCTGGTTCGACTCCGGCGTTTCCCACGCCGCCGTCCTGGAGCTGCGCGACAACCTCTCCTCCCCCGCCGACATGTACCTCGAGGGTAGCGACCAGCACCGCGGCTGGTTTCACTCGTCGCTGCTGGCGAGCGTCGGCACCCGCGGCCGCGCCCCGTACAAGAACGTGCTGACCCACGGCTTCGTCATGGACGGCGCCGGCAGGAAGATGAGCAAGTCGGTCGGCAACGTGGTCGCCCCCGAGGACGTCATCAAGAAGTTCGGCGCGGACGTGCTGAGGCTCTGGGTGGCGGCGCAGGACTACCGCGAAGACCTCCGCATCTCCCAGGAAATCCTGACCCGTCTCTCCGAGAGCTACCGTCGCATCAGGAACACCTGCCGCTACATCCTCGGGAACATCAGCGACTTCAACCCCGATACCGACCAGGTGGCCTACGCCGACATGCCAGAACTCGACCGCTGGGCCATGCACCAGCTGGAGCTTTTGAAGGAGAAGGTGCTGGCGTCCTACAACGACGCCGAGTTCCACATCCTCTACCACGCGGTGAACGGCTTTTGCACCGTCGAGATGAGCGCCTTCTACCTCGACATCCTGAAGGACAGGGTCTACACCAGCAAGAGCAGCTCCGTCGCCAGGAGAAGCGGGCAGACCGTTATGTACAAGATCCTCGACTCCCTGGTGCGCATGGTCGCGCCGGTCCTCTCCTTCACCGCCGAGGAGGTGTGGGCCGAGATGCCGGGTAAGCGCGAGTCGAGCGTGCACATGGCGCTCTTCCCGGCGCTCACCCCGGAGGTCAAGGACCAAGCTCTGGAAGAGCGCTGGGACAAGATCATCAAGATCCGTTCCGACGTCTCCAAGGCGCTCGAGCTCGCCCGCGTTAAGAAGGTGATCGGCCACTCCCTGGACGCGGCGGTCGCCATCAAGGCAACCGGCGAGACCGAGGCGCTGCTGAAGGATTTCGAAGCGGAACTGGCGCAGATCTTCATCGTCTCCAAGGCGGGCCTGGTCGGGGAGCTTTCCGGCGAGGTGTACCGTGCCGAAGTCATCGAGGGGCTGGAGATAGCCGTCAGCGCCGCGCCCGGCGAGAAGTGCGAGCGCTGCTGGTGCTACGACGAGCAGATCGGGCAGGACTCCGAGCACCCGACCCTCTGCCCTAAGTGCTTGACGGCGGTGAAGTAGTATGGGAACTCTATGAAACTGAGATACATCATACTCGTGACGGTTACGGCGCTGGTGCTGGTCCTGGACCAGCTGACCAAGGTCTACGTCGACAAGTCGATGGCGCTGCACAGCTCCATCACCGTCATCGAAGGGTTCTTCAATATCACCTACCTCCGGAACAAGGGGGCGGCGTTCGGGATCCTCGCCGATTCCGTCTACCGGCTTCCCTTCTTCCTGCTGGTCTCCTCGGTAGCGGTGCTGGTCATCCTGGTGGTGATCAAGCGCCTGCGCGAGGACCAGAAGCTTTCGGCGGTCTCTTTGTCCCTCATCCTCTCCGGGGCGCTGGGTAATCTCATCGACCGCGTCAGGCTGGGCGAGGTGATCGACTTCCTCGATGTCCACTGGCAGGGGCACCACTGGCCCGCCTTCAACATCGCCGACTCCGCCATCTGCGTCGGCGTCTTCCTGCTTGCCGTGGAGATGCTCATGGAGGAGCGGCGGGAGAGGAAAAACACGCCTCCCAGCGTTGTCTTGTAAACTCAATTTCTTCCTGATTAATAAATAGAGAAGGGGCGAATGATCAGATCATTCGCCCCTTCTTTTTCGTTCTGTCGGCATCTGGTCCCCTCGCCCTCCGGGAGAGGGTGGCCGAAGGCCGGGTGAGGGCGCCGGTCGCGGCAGGAATGCCGCTCCTACAGCTCTCACCGCCAGCGGCATCGCCGTGTCAACCCTGGTCCTGCTCCATCAGCGAGTGGAAAAGCTCCCGGATCTCGATCGGGAGGCGCTTTGCCCGCATCTCCGGACTCACGCAGACGAGCGTCACCTTTGCCTCCACCAGGAGCTTGCCGTCTTCCTTCCTGATCACCTGCTGCGCCGCCGTGAAGGAGCTGTTCTTCAGGGCCACGATCTGCGTCTGCACCTCCAGGAGGTCGTCCAGCCGCGCCGGCGCCTTGAAGTTCGCCTCTATGGCCACCACGGGGAAGATGATCCCCATGTCGTGCATCTCACGCACCGAAAGCCCGTGTCCCCGCAGGAACTCGGTCCTCGCCCGCTCCATGTAGCTGATGTAATTGGCGTGGTACACCACCCCGCCCGCATCGGTGTCTTCGTAATAGATCCGTACGTCCACAAAACCTCCTGCATCTAACGACCTGAATAATCACCGCATGTTATAAGGATGGATTTCGCTGTGCGCTCCTCCCCCCGGAGGGGGGAGGCTGGGAGGGGGGAAGGGTTTCGAGAGCCGCAAGCGCCCCCTCCCTAACCCTCCCCCTCCGGGGGAGGGGACGAAAGTCTAGTCCTCACTCTCTTGGGAAGCAGCGGCACAAGTTAAGTAGATTCAGGGGTGGCCGCCTCTCCGCCCAGTATCCTCCCGTACACCTCCCTGACCGCCTCGGTGACCCGCTCGTAATCGGCCATGAGCGCCTGGCCGGGGTTCTTCAGCAACGGGTCGTAGCCGAGCCTGCGGGCCAGCTTGTTCAGGTACTGGAGGGGGCCGCCCAGGTCGTTCATGGAGTAGTCATTGATGATGCGCAGCCGGTTCTCCAGCCGTCGCAGGAACCGGTACCCCTCAGCGAGCGCCTGGTAATCGGGCTCGGGGATGATCGCGTTCAGCCGCATCGCCTCCAGCGCCTCGAGCGTGTTGCAGCTGCGGAGTTCCCGGTGAGAACAGCCGTGCTTCAATTGCAGGAACTGGACGATGAACTCGACGTCGACCATGCCGCCGCGGCCGGTCTTGATGTTGTAGCTGCCGGACGACTCCTTGGCGAGTTCGTTCTCCATCCTCATGCGCAGCCGGTGGATCTCGCCCCTCACCGTGTCGTCGGCGCCGCTGCCGTAGACGGTCCGCTCGATCACCTGCTCGATCGCCTCCTTGAGCCTCGGATCCCCGTAGGTGACCCGGGCCTTGGTCAGCGCCTGGCGCTCCCATATCTGCGCCTCGGTGGCGTGGTAGGCCTGGAAAGACTCCAGCGAGGTGACCAGCGGCCCGGCGTTGCCGGAGGGACGGAGCCTGGTGTCGATCTTGTAGGCGTACCCTTCCCGGGTCTGGGTGGTCAGCACCAGGATGATCTTCTGCCCCAGCTTTGCGAAGTACTCGCGGTTGGTGAGGCTCTTCTCGCCGTCGGTGAATCCCTGCCCGTCGTAGATGTAGATGACGTCCAGGTCGGAGTGGTAGTTGAGTTCGAAGCCCCCCAGTTTCCCCATGGCCACCACGGCGAAGGCGGCCTCGTGCCTGGTTCCGTCCTCGTCGACCACCTGCGGGCGTCCGAAGCGGGCCAGCTCTTCGACGCCCATGCGGCAGGCGGCGGCGAGGCAGACGTCGGCCAGGTCGGTCAACTGACGCGCCACCTCGGGCTGCTTCATCTTGCCGTAGATGTCGTTCATCCCGATCCGGAGGAACTCCTCGTGGCGGTAGCTGCGCATGGCGTCGAGCTGCTCTTCGAAGCCGTCTGCCTGGCCGAGGAAGCCGTCCAGCTCCTGCGCCATGGTGGCGCGCTCCTTCTGCAGGTAGGCGTAACCCCGGGAGGTCATGCCGTCCAGAAGCTCGGGGTGCCCGATGAAGATCTTGGAGAGGAACTCCGACATCCCGAACATCGAGGTGAGGAGCTTCAGGATATCGCGGTTTTCCGCCAGAAGCGCGTAGAAGGAGGAGCGGGTCCTGATAGAGGAGAGGAACCGCTCCAGGTTGGCGAGGGCCAGGTCCGGGTCGGGGGACGCGAAGACTTCCTGGAGAAAGAGGGGCGCTATTTTTTCCAGCGTGCGCCTCCCCTGCTCGGTGAGGTTGAGCTTCGCCGGCCCGTCGCGCAGGACCAGCAGGTTCTGGTAGGCGGCGTCCGGTTGCTCGAAGCGCCTCTCTTCCAGCATGTCCTTGATGAGATCGGCATCGGCGCGCGGGTCGAAGAAGAGGTAGACCTCGGGGAGCACCTCCTCCTTGATCCGCTCGTCACGCGACAGGAACAGGTCGCCGTAGATGGACGAGACCGCATGCCGGTGCAGTTCGAGGGTCTCCTTGAAGCGGGCGGCGCCGTCCTTGCGGAGGTAGCCGCAGCGCCTGGCCAGCGCGCGCATCTCGGCGTCCTTGCGCGGGAGGGAATGGGTCTGTCGCTCCTGCACCACCTGGATCCGGTGCTCGACGGTGCGCAGGAACCGGTACGCCTCCGACAGGGCCATGCAGTCGGCTTCCCTGATGACGCGGGATTCCTTCAGCGTCTCCAGTGCCTTGAGCGAGTTCCTTTCCCTAAGCCTCGGGTTCTTGCCGGCGTACACGAGCTGCAGGGCCTGGATGAAGAACTCGATCTCGCGGATGCCGCCGCGGCCGAGCTTGATGTTGACCTCCCCCTCCTGGCTCCTGGCCAGCGAGGCGTCGATCTTCTTCTTCATCGACATCATGTCCTCGATCAGGTTGTAGTCGAGGTAGCGCCGGTAGATGAAAGGGTCGATCGCCTTGAGGATCGCCTCGCCCAGCTCGATGGAACCGGCGACGGGGCGGGCCTTCATCATGGCGGCACGCTCCCACGACTGTCCCCACGACTCGTAGTACACCTCGGCGGAGCGCATGGAGGTGGCCAGGTCGCCGGCCTTTCCGTCGGGTCTCAGCCCCATGTCGACCCTGAAGACGAAGCCGTCCTCGGTGGCCTGGGAAATGGCGCGGCTCACCATCTCGGCTACCTTCACGAAGAAGGCGTGCAGGGAGACCTTGTTCTTGAGGCCGCCGCGGCCGTCCGGGATGCCGGTCGTCTCGCCCTTGTCCGAGGAGTAGAAGTAGATCAGGTCGATGTCCGAGGAGAAGTTCAGTTCCCGTCCCCCCAGCTTCCCCATGCCGAAAATGGTGAACTCCGCCGGGGCCAGGCCGTCCGGGGTCCGCATCATGGGGTCGCCATGCTCGGCGGCCAGCTCGCGATGGGCGGTCTCGTAGGCGAGCTGCAGCGTGGCGGCGGCAAGCGCGGAGAGTTCGGCGGTCACTTCTTCGAGCGGGGAAAGTCCGTTCAGATCCCGTGCGGCGATCCTCAGCATCTCGGTGTACTTGAAGCGGCGCAGGTGCGGGAGCAGGTCGTGGTAGCTGGTCCCTTCCGGGACGCGGCTTCGCAGCGCGGCGAGCATATCCTCTTCGCTGCGGCTGTGCATGATCTCGCGCTGGATGAAGAGCCTGTCGAGGTACGACGGATCGCGGCAGATGATGTTGGTGAGGAAGGGGGAAGAACCGCAGATGTTCATCAGCTGGGTGAGAAGCGCCCGGCGGGAGCTGAGTTCCAGGAGCGTTTCGCGATCCACGATGGTGCCGATGCGCTCGAAGCCGTTCAGCGCCATGTCCGGAAGAGGGGTGGCGAGAGCGGACATGGCGAGTTCCACCAGGCGTTCGCCGGAGAGGATGGCGGAGAGGAGCCGCAGGTTTTCGACCGAGCGGGCGCCGTAGCTGAAACCGGCGTGCTCAAGGATGTGCTGCAGCTCGTCCGTCGCAGGTGCTGACAGGGCGGCGAGAAGCGCCCCCCCGAGGTCGGCGAGCCGCCTCATTGGCCGACCAGGGCTTTGAGTTCCTTTTCGTAGTCGCCCCGAACCACACCCTTCTCGGTGATTATGCCGGTGATGTATTTCGCGGGGGTCACGTCGAAGGCGGGATTCCTCACCTTGACCCCTTCCGGTGCGATCTGGATCCCCTTTATCTGGGTCACCTCTTCGGCGCCGCGCTCCTCGATCGGGATCTGGTCGCCGTTGGCGAGCTTGAGGTCGAGGGTCGAGATGGGGGCCGCCACGTAGAACGGGATCCTGTTCTCCTTGGCGAGGACGGCGACGGAATAGGTGCCGATCTTGTTGGCCGTGTCGCCGTTGGCCGCGATGCGGTCGGCGCCTACCACACAGAAGTCGATCTGCCCGGTTTTCATGAGCCAGCCCGCCATGTTGTCCGTGATCAGGGTGACCGGGATCGAGTCCTTCATCAGCTCCCAGGCGGTGAGGCGCGCCCCCTGGAGCCAGGGACGGGTCTCGTCGGCGAAGACGCGGATCCCCTTGCCCGCCTCGTGCGCGCCGCGGATGACGCCGAGCGCCGTGCCGTAGCCGGCAGTTGCCAGGCCGCCGGCGTTGCAGTGGGTGAGGATGGCGGCCCCTTCCTTGACGAGGGCGGCGCCGTGCCTGCCGATCTCCTTGCAGATGTGCAGGTCCTCCTTCTCTATGCTGATCGCCTCGGCCTTCAGCAGTTCGCGGATCGAGTGGAGGTCGAGTTCCTTATGCTGCAGCGCCACGCGTTTCATCCGCTCCAGTCCCCAGAAGAGGTTGACGGCGGTGGGCCTGGTGCGGCCCAAGAGGTCGCAGACGTTTTCGAGCTGGCGGTAGAAGGTGTCGAAGCTGTCGGCGAGAATCTCCCGCGCCCCTAGGGCTACCCCCATGGCGGCGGCGATGCCGATGGCCGGGGCGCCCCGGACCACCATGCCGCGGATTGCCTCGGCGACACCCTGGAAATCGGTGTACTCGTTGTAGACCTCCTCGGCGGGGAGCCTGGTCTGGTCTATCATGATCACCTTGTTGTCGCGCCACTCTATGGTTCTGAAGGACATGGTCGTTACCTCGTGCTACCCGTTGAGCTTCTTCAGCAGCATCTCATTCACCAGCGCCGGGTTGGCCTTCCCCTTGGAGGCGCGCATCACCTGGCCGACGAAGAAGCCGAAGAGGGTTTCCTTGCCCCCCCTGTACTCCGCGACCTGACCGGGGTTCTTCTCCAGCACCTCGTCGATCATCGCCTCGATGGCGCCGGTGTCGGAGACCTGGACCAGCCCCTTCTCCTCTACGATCTTCTCGGGGGCCTTGCCGCTCTTGTACATCTCGTCGAAGACCGTCTTGGCGATCTTGCCGGAGATGGTTCCCTTCTCCATCAGCTTCAGGAGGTCGGCAAGGAGCGCCGGGGTGACCGGGCAGTCGGAGATGCTGCGGCCGTCGTCGTTGAGTGCCCGGGTCACTTCGCCCATGACCCAGTTGGAGACGGTCTTCGCCTGCGGGAAGAGGGTGAAGGTGTCCTCGAAGTACTGGGCCAGTTCGCGGCTTGCCACCAGGACCTCGGCGTCGTACTCGGGGAGGGCGAGGTCGGTCATGAAGCGGGCGCGTTTGGCCTCCGGGAGTTCCGGGAGGGTGCCGCGTGCCTCCTCGATCCACTCGTCCGAGATGATAATCGGGACCAGGTCCGGGTCCGGGAAGTAGCGGTAGTCGTGCGCCTCTTCCTTGCCGCGCATGGAGCGGGTGGTGCCGGTGTTCGGGTCGAAGAGGCGGGTTTCCTGGATGATGCGTCCCCCCTCGTCCAGGATCTCGGCCTGGCGCTCCATCTCGTACTCGATGGCCTGCTTGATGAACTTGAAGGAGTTGATGTTCTTCAGTTCCGCGCGGGTGCCGAAGGTGCTGGATCCGACCGGCATGAGCGAGACGTTGGCGTCGCAGCGGAAGCTCCCCTCTTCGAGGTTGCCGTCGCAGATGCCGAGGTACATGACGATCTGGTGCAGCTTCTTGAGGTAGGCGATAGCCTCGTCCGGGGAGCGCATGTCCGGCTCGGAGACGATCTCCAGGAGCGGAGTGCAGGCGCGGTTCAGGTCGACGCAGGAGTCGTCCACGCCGGGGATGTCGGCATGCACCAGCTTGCCGGCGTCTTCCTCCATGTGGATGCGCGTGATGCCGATCCTTCTCGTCTCGCCCTCGATGTCGATGTCCAGGTGGCCGTGCTGGCAGATGGGGAGGTCGAACTGGCTGATCTGGTAACCCTTGGGGAGGTCCGGGTAGAAGTAGTTCTTCCGGGCGAAGACGTTTCGCTTGGTGATGGAGCAGTTGGTGGCGAGGCCGGCGCGGATGGCGTATTCCACCACCTTCTTGTTCAGGACCGGGAGCGCGCCGGGGAAGCCGAGGCAGACCGGGCAGGTCTGGGAGTTCGGCTCGGCGCCGAAGCGGGTCGAGCAGCCGCAGAAAATCTTGGTGTTGGTGGTGAGCTGGGTGTGCACCTCGAGCCCGATGACAACCTGGTATTTCATAATAAGCTCCAAAACCTTGAATCTGAGAAAGGAGGAAACCAAACTTTAAAACCCTTAGCACGGAGAAAATCTGAGAACTTCTGAGCAAACACGGCTAAAAGCTTTTGGTTAAACCAGAAGATTAGAGGTTCTCAGATTTGCTCAGATTTTCTCCGTGCCAATGGTTTTCGCTTTAAAGCGGCGCCGTTTTCTGGTGCCACTGGGTCTCTCTCTCGAAGGAGTACGCGGTCGAGAGGATGGTCTGCTCGTCGAACGGCTTGCCGATCAGCTGCAACCCGATGGGGAGCCCAGCGGCGCTGAATCCCGCCGGGATGCTGAGTCCGCAGGTCCCCGCCAGGTTCACCGGTATGGTGAAGATGTCGGAGAGGTACATCTGCAGCGGGTCTGCCAGCTTCTCGCCGATCTTGAACGGCGGGGTCGGCGCGATCGGGGTGAGCAGCACGTCCACTTCCTGGAACGCGTTCAGGAAATCCTGCTGGATCAGCGTGCGCACCTTCTGGGCCTTCAGGTAGTAGGCGTCGTAGTAGCCGGAGGAGAGCGCGTAGGTGCCGAGCATTATCCTTCTCTTCACCTCGGACCCGAACCCTTCGGCCCGGCTCTTGGCGTACATCTGCGCCAGCCCGCGGGCGTCCTCGGTGCGATGACCGAAACGGACGCCGTCGTAGCGGGCGAGGTTGGAGCTAGCCTCGGCGGTGGCGATGATGTAGTAGGTGGCGACGGCGTACTCGGTGTGCGGCAGGCTCACCTCGCGGATCTCGGCGCCGAGGCTCTTGTACAGCGCTATCGCCTCATCCATCGCCCTCTTCACGTCCGGGTCGAGCCCCTCGATGAAGTACTGGGAAGGAAGCCCGATCTTCAACCCTTTGACACCGGCGCCCAAGCCCGCAACGTAGTCGGGAACCGGGGTGTTGACCGAGGTGGAGTCCATCTGGTCGTAGCCTGCGACCGCGCCGAGCATGATGGCCGCGTCGGTGACGTCGCGGGTGAGCGGCCCGACCTGGTCAAGAGAGGAGGCGTAGGCGATGACGCCGTAGCGGGAGACACGCCCGTAGGTCGGCTTCAGGCCGACGCAGCTGCAGTGGGATGCGGGCTGGCGGATGGAGCCGCCGGTATCCGTTCCCAGCGTCGCCGTGGCTGTGCGCGCGGCGATGGCGGCCGCGGAGCCGCCGGAGGAGCCGCCCGGGGTGCACTCCAGGTTCCAGGGGTTCTTCACCGGACCGAAATAGCTCGATTCGTTCGATGAGCCCATGGCGAACTCGTCCTGGTTCAGCTTTCCCACGATCACGGCGCCGCGCTCTTTCAGGCGCGCCACGGCCGTCCCGTCGTACGGGGGGATGAAGTTGGAAAGGATCTTGGAGCCGCAGGTGGTGCGGATACCCTTGGTGATGAAGATGTCCTTGAGCCCGACCGGGATGCCGGTAAGGGTGGCGATGTCGCCCGCGGCGATCCGCTTGTCAGCGGCCTCCGCCTCGGCCAGGGCCTGCTCCGGCGTGACGGTGATGTAGGCGTTCACCTTGTCGTCCACCGCCTCGATGCGCGCCAGCATGGCGCGGGTGGCCTCGACGGAGGAGAGTTCCTTCGCCTGAAGCTTCTCGTGCAGCTCGTGTATGGTAAGGTCGAAAATTTCCATTGATAACACTCCGGGATGCAAATCTTTTTACTTCTCCCCCTTGACCTGCTACCCCTCGCCCTCCGGGAGAGGGTGGCCGAAGGCCGGGTGAGGGCGGCGCCACGAAGGTCATCCGTAGCATCGGCTATGACGTCTACTGCGCTTCCCTCACCCCGACCCTCTCCCGGAGGGCGAGGGAGAGTTGGCGGCAGAGGAGGCGAAGCGCTCCTACTCTATAACCTTGGGAACCCTGAAGAAACTCTCCGCGCGCTGGGGCGCGTTGGCCAGGGCGGCTTCGACGCCGATGGAATCCTTCCGCTCATCCGGCCGGAAGGCGTTCTCCATCGGGACCGCGTGCGAGGTCGGCACGATGCCGTCGGTGTCGAGGGCGTTCAGCTTCTCCACGTAGGTGAGTATCGAGTCCATCTGCACCGTCAGGGTGTCAAGTTCGGGATCGGAAAGGTCAAGACGGGCGAGCTTCGCTACGTGCTCAACCTCGGCTCTGGTGATCTTCATGCCTGCTCCATATGCGCCGTTGGGCGGCGGCCAGATATTAATACGTACTGTCGGTTATTATCATGAAAGGGTCAAAAACGCAAGGAACGCGGGCTAATCCGGCTCCTGGATCGCCCCCGTTACCAGGTTGGACTGGGCGCTCTCCACGGTCTCCTGGCCGACCGCCGCGACGCTGGTCACGGCGTAGTCGTAGGAGGCGCCGAAGCGCGCTTCCTCGTCCCTGTAGGTGTTGCCGGTGAACGGCGCCTTGTTGAGCGGGGTGAGCGGCAGCGCCTCCCCCTTCCTGGCGCGGTAGATGTTGTAACCCAGGAGGGTTCCCTCTTCCGGGGGGAGCGCCACGAAGTTGAGGACCACGGCCTCGGTGGAGGGAGGCGCTTCGAGTACCGGGGGGAGGGGCGGGGTAACGACGGCACGGCGCGCCCTGTTCGAGTCCTTGCTCTGGGCACCCTGCTCGGTGAAGGAGCGGACCTTGTACTGGTAGACGGCCCCCTTTTTCAGGTCGCGGTCGTCGTAGATCCAGAGGGAGCCTACGTGCCTCGCCCCCTGCGGGTAGTCGAGATCTATCCGCGCCAGCTGACTGTACGCCGTCGGGCACTCCTCGCAGTCCTCTCCCGGGGGGAGCACCGGACGCCTGAACAGGAGAAAACCGGCGAGGTCCTGCAGCCGCGCCTTCCCTTCCTGTCTACCCGGGGCCGACCAGCTCACCTGGATCTGGCCCCCCTTCTGGGCGAGCGCCAGGTTGGAGATCGGTGCCGGCACCAGCGCCTCTGGTGGTATCAAAGGCCCTCTCTTGCCGCAGCCGGAGAGCGCCACGGCGGCAAGGAGCAGCATGCCGGGGAGGAGGCGGCGCGAGAAGTCCACCGCTTACCTTCCTTCCTTGGCCCGGGCGATCTCCGCCTGCACCCGCTCGAGCGCGGTCCCGCCGGTCGCCTTGCGGGCGTTGACGGAAGCCTCCAGCGTGATGGAGTCGAAGATGTCGGCCTCGATGCGGCCGGAGAAGAGCTGCCACTCGGCGAGGGAGAGTTCCGGGATGTCCATCTCGTTCTCGATGCAGTAGCGGACCGTCTTGCCGACGATCTCGTGCGCGTCGCGGAACGGGATCCCCTTCCTGACCAGGTAATCGGCCACGTCGGTCGCGGTGGAGAAGCCGCCGGCTGCCGCCTCCTTCATGCGCGCCGGGTTCACCCGCATCTCGCGCACCATGTCCGCGAAGACCTTGAGGCAACCCTTCACCGTGTCGATGGTGTCGAAGAGCGGCTCCTTGTCCTCCTGCATGTCCTTGTTGTAGGCAAGCGGGAGCGACTTCATCAGGGTCAGGAGCGCCACCAGGTTGCCGTTGACGCGCCCGGTCTTGCCGCGCACCAGTTCGGGGACGTCCGGGTTCTTCTTCTGCGGCATGATGGAGGAGCCGGTGCAGAAGGAGTCGGAGAGGTCGACGAACTTGAACTCGCTGGTGGACCAGAGGATCAGCTCCTCGGAGAAGCGCGACAGGTGCACCATGAGGATCGAGGAGGCGGCGCAGAACTCCATGGCGAAGTCGCGGTCAGAGACGGAGTCGAGCGAGTTGCGGGTCACGGCCGGGAAATCGAGCAGTTCCGCCACGTATTCGCGGTCGATGGGGAAGGTGGTGCCGGCCAGCGCCCCTGCGCCCAGGGGAAGCACGTTGGTCCGCTTCAGGCAGTCCTGCATCCTTTCCCTGTCGCGCTTGAGCATCTCCAGGTAGGCGAGCATGTGGTGGCTGAACAGGATCGGCTGGGCGGTCTGCAGGTGGGTGAACCCCGGCATGATCACCGAGATGTTCTCCTCGGCCTGGAAAATGAGCGAGTCGATCAGCCTGTCGATGTAGGCCATGATCTCGACCAGTTCGTCCCTCAGGTAGAGCCGTATGTCGAGTGCCACCTGGTCGTTTCTGGAGCGGCCGGTGTGGAGGCGTTTGCCGGCGTCGCCGATCTTCTCGGAGAGTCTCGCCTCGATGTTCATGTGGATGTCTTCCAGCGAGACCGAAAAGTCGAAATTGCCCGCCTCTATCCTCTCCAGGATCTCCTTCAGCCCCGCGACGATGGCCTCGACGTCTTCCGTGGGGATGATCCCCTGACGGCCGAGCATGGTGGCGTGGGCGATGGAGCCGCGGATGTCCTGGTGGTACAGGCGCTTGTCGAAGTTGATGGAGGCGGTGAACTCTTCTACGAACTTGTCGGTGGGCTGGGTGAAGCGCCCGCCCCACAGTTTGTCTTTGGACATTTTTTCGATCTCCCGATTCATTTGAAATTGCTGCAGGCTGCCACTTCGGATAGTGGAGCCGTTGTTCCTATACCGCGCCCCCCACCTTCACCCAGCCGGCGTCGTCGCTCCAGCGCAGGACCGAGTGCACCTTGAGCGGCACCCTGGAACTCCTGGGATCCAGCTCGTGGTTGAGCGGGAGGTTGAAGTAGAAAAGCCTGGTCCCGGTGCCGAACCTGAGCCGGCAGATCGGAGCGCCGTCGAAATCGTCGCTCGCGAACTCCTTCTCCTGGTACGGGGGCATCTTGTGCCTGCCGCTGATCGTCACCATGGAGACGCCGTAGCACGACTGGCAGCGGACCCCCTCTATCTCGCTCTCGTCGGAACAGTTGCCGAAGACGGTCACCGTGTCCCGCACCCCCGGGGTGTCCTCCAGGTATTCGCCGTAGAACCCGGAGAGCACCTCGCGGTAGGCGCGGTGCTCGGGCTTCGGGTTGCACTGGATCACGAAGAGGGCGTCCAGCGACTGCCTCATGGTGAAGAAGAGCCGGTTGGAGTGGTCGATGATCTGCTTGATGTTCGACGAGTAGAGGTCGCGGTACAGGTAATCGAGGCAGATGATCGCCATGAAGTTGAAGCAGGCGGGTCCTCCGCGGAAGAAGTAGAAATGGCGGCCGCGGTACAGGTCGTGGTCCTTGTCCAGGAACTCCTCGCCGCGGAAGGGGTGCGTCTTCGCCTCCAGGAAGACCCGGAGCCGCCCCGTTGCCTCCTTGACCGCGACGCAGCACCAGTTCACCGGCGTCATGAGGATGTCGCCGGAATCGACGTCCTGCTCCAGGAACTGCAGCGCCTCCGCGTTGTCTTCCTTGAATCTCGCCAGCATGCCGCGGTACTGCTCCAGGGTGATCTGCTCCAGTCCGAAGATGGTCACCGTGTTGGAGCGGAAGCGGTTCTCGACCGTGTACAGCATCTCGTCGAAGCGGGCCAGCGGGATGGAACTCTCGGGGAACATCAGGAAGTGGAGTCGCTTGAGGTTTCCCTCTCCGGCAGCCACCATGTCGAGGACGCCCTTCACCGTCGTCCACTGTTCCTCCGCGTCGACCAGCTTGAAGAGATGGTCGACGCGCTTCAGGCGGTTCGGCAGCTGCGCGATGAGGCAGTGCAGGTGATGACCCAAGGGGAAATCGAGTTCGACGTTTTTCTCGATGATCTTGACCACTTGAACCTCAATTGTCCATCGTCAATTGCTTTCCCGTTGTCAATCGTCAATTGTCAATTGCTTGAAAATCTTGCCAGCAATGAACTTCGCCCCGGCTGGCATCTTGTAGTTGGCAATGTCCGCGCTGCTCACCCAGCGCGCCTCGGCCACCTCTTCGTGGTTGTGGGTCACGTCGCAGTAAAGCGGCGTGCAGCGGTAGTAGATGATGATGAAGTGGTAGTTGTCTTCGCCGGGGGTGACATGCTCGAACACGTCTATCAGCTCCCCCACCTCAACCTCGAGACCGACCTCTTCCCACACCTCGCGCTTGAGCGCCGCCACTATCGGCTCGCCAAGATCGATCTTCCCGCCGGGCATCACCCACTCGCCCTGGAAGGGGGGGACGTTTCTCTTGGTGAGAAGCACCCGGTCGTCGGTGTCGATGATGACGGCGACGACGGAGGTGACGATATGGCTGGCCTTGAAACCGTTTTGCTCCATATAAAGCGGATAGGGGCACGATAGCCTCGTGCCCCTATGACCCTCCAGTTGACTGCCTGTTGCCTTACTTGTTCTTGTTGGCCAGCATCAGGGAGCGGATCCTCAGCCTGAGCGAGTTCAGTTTGATGAAGCCCTCGGCGTCGGCCTGGTTGTAGACCTGGTCCTTCTCGAAGGTCGCGAAGTCGAGGTTGAAGAGCGAGTCGCTCTCGGACTTCCTCCCCACGGTGCGGCAGTGACCCTTGTAGAGCTTGATCCTCGCCACGCCGTTCACCGTCTTCTGGGAATCGTCGATGAGGCACTGCAGCATCTCGCGCTCCGGCGAGAACCAGTAGCCGTTGTAGATCATCTCGGCGTAACGCGGCATCAGGGAGTCCCTGAGGTGCATCACCTCGCGGTCCATGGTGATCTGCTCGACGGCCATGTGCGCCTCCCTGAGGATGGTGCCGCCCGGGGTCTCGTAGACGCCGCGGGACTTCATGCCGACGGAGCGGTTCTCCAGGAGGTCGACGCGGCCGATGCCGTGCTCGCCGCCGATGGTGTTCAGGTGCGCGAGGAGTTCCGCCGGGGACATGCGCACGCCGTCAACGGCGACCGCGTCGCCCTTTTCGAACTCGATCTCGATGTACTGCGGCTTGTTGGGCGCCTTCTCCGGCGGTTTGGTCAGCACGAACATGTTCTCGGGCGGCTCCAGCCAGGTGTCCTCCAGGATGCCCCCTTCGAAGGAGATGTGCAGGAGGTTGCGGTCGCTGGACCAGGGGCGCTTCTTGGTGATCGGGATCGGGATGTCGTTGCGCTTGGCGTAGTTGATGAGCGCCTGGCGGGAGTTGAGCTTCCACTCCCTCCAGGGGGCGATGACGGTGATGGCCGGGTTGAAGTGATAGTAGGCGAGTTCGAAGCGGACCTGGTCGTTCCCCTTGCCGGTGGCGCCGTGGGAGACGGCGTCGCAACCCTCGATCTTGGCGATCTCCATCTGGCGTTTGGCGATCAGCGGGCGCGCTATCGAGGTGCCGAGGAGGTACTGACCCTCGTAGATGGCGTTGGCGCGGAACATCGGGAAGACGAAGTCGCGCACGAACTCTTCACGCAGGTCGTCGATGTAGACCTTGTCCGCGCCCGTTTTGAACGCCTTCTCGCGCACCGGCTCCAGTTCGTCCCCCTGGCCCAGGTCGGCGGAGAACGTGACGACCTCGCAGCCGTACTCGTTCTTGAGCCACTTGAGGATGATGGAGGTGTCAAGCCCGCCGGAGTAGGCGAGGACGATCTTTTTCACTTCTTTTTTTGCCATCAGGTTCTCCTTCTCATTTTTGATCGGTCGGATCGGTCCGATCAGTCGGATTATTTCATCAAAGTAGCCATGATCGCCTTCTGCACGTGGAGGCGGTTTTCCGCCTCGTCCCAGACGGCGGAGTGCGGCCCTTCTATGACATCGTCGGTGATCTCCTCGCCGCGGTGGGCGGGAAGACAGTGCAGCACCATGGCGTTACCCTTGGCGAGGTCGAGTAGCTCCTCGTTCAACTGGAAGCCGACGAAGGCCTTCTCGCGGATCTTTTGCTCCTCTTCCTGCCCCATGCTGGCCCAGACGTCGGTGTTCAGGACGTCGGCGTCCTTGGCGGCTTCCTTCGGGTCGCGGGTGATGACGATTCTCGACGTGGCGTGCTTTAGGGCCCACTCCAGCACCTGCGGGTCCGGGTCGTACCCTTCCGGACAGGCGAGGGTCAGGTCGAAACCGAAGATGGCGGCAGCCTCGATCCAGGTGTTGGCCATGTTGTTGCCGTCGCCGATCCAGGCGAACTTCAGCCCCTGGTAGCCGCCCCTGTGCTCGATCACGGTGAAGATGTCGGCCATGATCTGGCAGGGGTGGTGCAGGTCGGTGAGGCCGTTGATGACCGGCACAGAGGAGTACTTGGCGAATTCCTCGACCGTCGCCTGGGCATAGGTGCGGATCATGACGCCGTCGCAGTAGCGGGCCATGACGCGGGCGCTGTCCTTGATCGGCTCTCCGCGCCCCATCTGCGAGTCCTTGCTCGCGATGAAGAGCGGGTGCCCGCCGAGCTGGTACATCCCGACCTCGAAGGAGATCCTGGTGCGGGTCGACGACTTCTCGAAGATCATCGCCAGCGACTTCCCCTTGAGGAGGTGATGCTCGATGCCGCTCTTTTGCTTCTGTTTAAGCTCCTTGGTCAGGACGAACATGGCGTCCAGCTCGGCCTTGGAGAACTGGCTCAGGGCGAGGAAGTCTCTTTTCATTTGGATGATCTCGCTTGTCGGTTTATTTTTAACCATTCCAACTGGCTCCAACTCACCCTCGCCCTCCGGGAGAGGGCAGGGTGAGGGAGGTTTTGTCTTTTTATGCCTCTGTCGCTCCGGGCCGGCGCCCTCACCCCCAGCCCCTCTCCCGGAGGGCGAGGGGAGCAAGCGGAGGTGGAGGGAAGAGCCTACAACTCCTGCAGTATCCCGGTGAATGTGGCGAGCATCTCGTCCACCTCCTTCTTCCCGACGATCAGCGGCGGGACGAAACGGAGCACCTTCTCCTGGGCGCAGTTCAGGAGCAGCCCGCGGGAGAGCGCGGTCTTCACGATGTCGCCGCCCGGAATGGAAAGCTCCACGCCGATCATGAGGCCGATGCCGCGCACCTCCTTGATCAGCCCGGGGAACTTGTGCTTCAGCGCCTCCAGTTCGCCCATCAGGTACTCGCCGATCTCCTCGGTGTGGTTCAGGATCCCTTCTTCCATGATGGCGCGGATGGTCGCCACGCCGGCCGCGGTCACCAGGGGGTTGCCGCCGAAGGTGGAGCCGTGGGTCCCGGGGGTGAACGCCTCGGCCAGCTTGTCGGTGGCGAGCATGGTCCCGATGGGGGCGCCGCCGGCCAGCGCCTTGGCGAGCGTCATGATGTCCGGGGTGATGCCGAAGTGCTCATGGGCGAACATCTTGCCGGTCCTGCCCATGCCGACCTGCACCTCGTCGAAGATGAGGATCAGGTTCTGCTCGTTGCAGAGTTGGCGCACTTCCTGGAAGTAGGAGGCGTCCGGCACGACGACGCCGCCTTCGCCCTGGATCGGCTCCAGCATGATGGCGCAGGTGCAGGGGCCGATAGCCTCGCGCAGCGCCTTGGCGTCGTTGAACGGGACGTGACGGAAACCGTGCAGGAGCGGATCGAAGAACTTCTGGACCTTCTCCTGTCCGGTGGCCGAGACGGTGGCCATGGTCCGGCCGTGGAAGGAGGAGATGGCGGTGATGATCTCGTAGCGGTCGAGGCCGTAATTCTCCCGGCTGTACTTACGCGCGAGCTTGATGGCCGCCTCGTTCGCCTCCGCCCCCGAGTTGCAGAAAAAGGCCTTGTCGGCGAAGGAGAGGCCGCAGAGAAGCTCGGCGAGTTCGATCTGCTGCGGGATGTGGTAGTAGTTCGAGCAGTGGATCAGCTCCGCCGCCTGGCTCGCGAGGGCCGCGGTGACCTTGGGATGGCAGTGTCCCAGGTTGTTGACGGCGACCCCGGCGAGGAAGTCGAGATATTTCTTCCCGTCGGCGTCCCAGAGGTAGCACCCCTCGCCCTTGACCGGCACCAGCGGGTACCGCCCGTAGGTCTTCATGATGTATTTGTCAGCCTTTTCAATCCAAGCTGTTGAAGTCATAAAACCCCCCAGAACCTGTTCTAGGTTCTAACCTCCAGAACCTGTTCTAGGTTCTACGTTCTATGTTCTACGTTGTAACAGCTGTTAACAACATAGAACATAGAACGTAGAACATAGAACGGTTTTTTTGGTTTCTACGCCTGTATCTCCGTCCCGATCCCCACGTTGGTGAAGATCTCCAGGAGTATGGCGTGCTCTATCCTGCCGTCGACGATGTGGGCCTTCTTGACACCCGCGGCCAGCGCGTCGGTGCAGCAGGTAACCTTCGGGATCATCCCGCCGGTCACGGTTCCGTTGTCGATCAGGGTCCCCACCTCGGCGAGCGGGATGCTGGAGAGGAGTTCCCCATCCTTCGTCTTGACGCCGGAGACGTCGGTGAGAAGGATCAGCTTCTCCGCGTGCAGCGCCGCGGCCACCTTGCCCGCCACCACGTCGGCGTTGATGTTGTAGCTCTCCCCGTTTCGACCTACTCCTACCGGCGCGATGACCGGTATGAAGCCTCCCTTTTCCAGTGCCTGCAGTATGGCCGGGTTCACCTCGACGACATCGCCCACGAAGCCGATGTCCACCATCTCGGTGCCGCCGTCGTCGCGCTTCACTTCCTGCAGCAGCTTCTCGCAGATCAGCAGGTCCCCGTCCTTGCCGGAGAGCCCCGCCGCACGACCGCCGTGCTGGTTGATGTATCCCACCACCTCGCGGTTTACCTGCCCGGTCAGTACCATCTCGACCACGCCCATGGTCTCCGCGTCGGTGACGCGCATTCCCTTCACGAACTCGGAGACTATGCCGTAACGTTTCAGAGTCTCGTTTATCTGCGGCCCGCCGCCGTGCACTACGACGGTGTTGATGCCGATGTATTTGAGCAGGATGATGTCGAGTGCGAATGACTTCCTGAGCTTCTCGTCTGCCATGGCGTGACCGCCATACTTGATGACGATGGTCTTCCCCGAAAAACGTCTGATATAGGGGAGCGCCTCCATGAGTGTGCTCGCCTTCTCTATGAGTTGTTGCATGAGCGCCTCTGCCTTGTCGGTTGCCGCATAGAAAGACGCTAATATAACAGATAGGGGGAAATAATCAACTTCAAATAGGGCTGGAGCCTAAGGTTATCAGGCGGTTTGGCTGGCTTTGTTGGGGAGGCTGATGAGGACGCGGGTGCCGGCGTTTTCCTCGCTCTCGATGCTGATGCTGCCGCCGTGCATGCGGACGAACTCGCGCGCGTAGAACAGCCCGAGGCCGAAGCCCCTGATCTGACCGGTTTTCTCGGCGTCGACCTGGTAGAACTTCTCGAACAGCTTGGGGAGCTGCTCCATCGGGATGCCGATGCCGTTGTCCTCCACGGTGATCAGGCAGTCGTCCTCCCGGTTCCTGAGGGTCACGCAGACGAGCCCGGTATCCCTGGAGAACTTGATGGCGTTGCCGATGATCTGCTGCAGGGCGAAGCCGATCTTCTCCCGGTCCAGCAGGAGTTCCGGCACCGGCTCGAGGTCCGTGTGCGAGGCGAGTCCCGGCTTGTCCCGCCACTCCTTCGACTCCTTGAGCAGCTTGGGGATCATGAGGTCGAGGCTGCACGGCTCCAGGTTCAGGCCGGCGCTGCTGTCCATGACGGCCGAGAAGGTGAGGAGGTCGGTCACCAGGTTCCCGAGGTAGCACGCCTCGTTATAGACGAGCCCGATGTGGTCCTTGGCGCCTTCGTCGCTCGGATCTATGATCCCTGCGGCGAGGTTCTGCAGGAAGAGCGAGATCGAGGTGATCGGGGTGCGGAATTTGTGGGAGACCAGCGAGAGGAAGACGGTCTTGGCCCGGTCCAGGTTCCTCAGGTTGGCGATCTCCTCCTTGAGGGCCTTCTTGACCAGGGCCTTGTCGATGGCACTTTTCAACTGCAGCAGGTTGAGAGGCTTCGTTATGAAGTCGTCGGCGTCGGCCTTCAGCGCCTTCAGGATCAGCTCCTTGTCGGCGAAGCCGGTCATGATGATGACCACCACGGTCGGCTCGCGTTCCTTGAGCTTTTTCAGCAGCTCGATGCCGTCACGCCTCGGCATCATCACGTCGGTCAGGATGACGTCGATGCCGCCGTGCAGGAAGATCTCGTACGCCTCGACCCCGTCCCCGGCCTCGACCACGTTGTAGTCGTGCAGCACCCTCTTGCACAGGTCGCGGATCACCGCTTCATCGTCGACGATGAGGATGGTTTTCTTGTCCCTGTCCTGCAGGAGTTCCTGATCTGACCTCTGGGTGATGTCCAGCATGCTTAGCCTTCCCGGTTGGCGCCAGTTTGCAGCATCGCCCGCGCCTGCATGCGCGGGGAGCCAAGGGTTTTTTATCCTACGATGCGGTACACGGCTTCCAGCGCCTCTGCGAGGTTCTCCGGCTTGGTGCCCCCCGCCTGCGCCAGTTCGGGCTTGCCGCCGCCGTTGCCGCCGACTATCGGGGCGATGGCCTTGATGATGTCGCCAGCCTTCCAGCGCGAGGCGAGGTCCTGGGTTACCGCCACCAGGAGGTTCGCCTTGGCCGCGTCGGCGGCGCCCAGGACGATGATCCCGGAGCCGATCCGCTGCTTGAGCGTGTCGGAGAGTTCCCTCAACCCCTTGGCGTCGCCGTCGACCTTGACGGCGAGGATCTTGACGCCGTTCAGTTCCCGCACCTGCTGGATCAGGTCGGCGGATTTCGATGCGTTCAGCCGCGCCTGCAGCGCCTCGAGTTCCCTTTGCAGCTCGCGCTGGTGGGCGACCAGCTTCTCGACCTTGTCGAGCGCCGTTCCCCCCTCGGCCTTGAGAAGCGTCGCGATGCCGCGCTGCTCATCCTCCATGCCGTGGACGACGGCGAGGGCGCCGCTGCCGGTCTGCGCCTCGATCCTCCTCACGCCTGCGGCGATCCCCGCCTCGGAGAGTATCTTGAAGAAGCCGATCTCGCCGGCGCCGCGGACGTGGGTGCCGCCGCAAAGCTCGCTGGAGACCTCCCCCACCCGGACCACGCGGACCACGTCGCCGTACTTCTCGCCGAAAAGGGCGGTGGCGCCGGCGGCGAGCGCCTCGGCCGCCGGCATCTCGCGGGAGTCGACCGGGGCGTTGCCCATGATGTGGCCGTTCACCAGGGTCTCGACCCTGCGGATCTCCTCCTGGGTCATCGGGAGGAAGTGGGTGAAGTCGAAGCGGAGCCGGTCCGGGGTCACCAGGGAGCCCGCCTGCTTCACGTGCTCGCCCAGGACCTCCCGGAGCGCCGCCTGCAAGAGGTGGGTCGCCGTGTGGTTCCTGGCGGTCGCGGCGCGGCCCGCCACGGAGAGCTTCAAGTCCGCCGCCTCGCCGGTCCTGATCGAGCCGGAGAGGACCTTGCCGCGGTGCACGATGAGGTCGGTGAAGGGGCGCGCCGTGGCGGTCACCTCGACGTGGCCGGAGCCGGTGGAGATGACGCCGGTATCGCCCGCCTGCCCCCCTGACTCGCCGTAGAAGGGGGTGGACTGGGTGATGATTTCCACCTCGTCGCCGGCGTTCGCCTCCTCGACCAGGACCCCTTCCTTGACGATGGCGCTGATCGGGGAGAAGGTGCTCTGCTCCGTGTAGCCCACGAAGTCGCTGGTGATGCCGGTGCCGTGCAGCTCCTTGTAGATGGAGGCGAGCCCCTGCTCGCCGGACCCTTTCCAGTTCTCGCGCGCCTTGACGCGCTGCTTCTCCATGCAGAGGGCGAAGCCGTCCTCGTCCAGCGCGAACCCTTCGGCCTCGACGATGTCGGCGGTGAGGTCGACCGGGAACCCGAAGGTGTCGTACAGCTTGAAGATCACCTCGCCGGAGATGACCTTTTCACCCCTGGCCCTGAGCGCGGCGGTCTCCTCGTTGAGGATGGCCAGGCCGCGGTCGAGCGTCTCGGCGAAGCGCTCCTCCTCGGCCAGGATCACCTTCTTCACGTAGTGCTCGCGCTCCAGCAGTTCCGGGTAGGCGTCCGCCATCATCATGTTGACCGCGTCGACGATCCGGTACAGCATCGGCTCCGAGACGCCGAGCATCTTGGCGTGGCGCGCGGCGCGGCGCATGATGCGCCTCAGCACGTAGCCGCGCCCCTCGTTGGAGGGGAGGACGCCGTCGCAGATCAGGAAGGTGACGGCGCGGGCGTGGTCCGCGATGACGCGCATGGAGACGTCGTCCTTCTCGTCGTCGCGGTATTTCTTCCTGGAAACGACCTCGATGTGGCGGATGATCCCCTGCAGGAGGTCGGTGTCGTAGTTCGAGGTGACGCCCTGCATGACGGCCGAGATGCGCTCGAGCCCCATGCCGGTGTCGACGGACGGCTTGGGCAGCGGCGTGAGGGTGCCGTCCTTGCTCCGGTTGAACTGCATGAAGACGTTGTTCCAGATCTCCATGTAGCGGTCGCAGTCGCACCCTACGGCGCAGTCGGGGCTGCCGCAGCCGGTCCCCGGGCCGTTGTCCCAGAAGATCTCGGTGCAGGGGCCGCACGGGCCGGTGTCGCCCATGGACCAGAAGTTGTCCTTCTCGCCGAAGCGGTAGATCCGCTCGCGCGGCACCCCTTCCTGGTTGTGCCAGATGTCGGCCGCCTCGTCGTCGTCGTTGTAGACCGTCACGTACAGCTTGTCCCTGGAGAGGCCGAGTTCGACGGTGAGGAATTCCCAGGCGAATCCGATCGCCTCCTTCTTGAAGTAATCGCCGAAGGAGAAGTTGCCCAGCATCTCGAAGAAGGTATGGTGCCTCGCGGTGCGCCCGACGTTTTCCAGGTCGTTGTGCTTGCCGCCGGCCCTGACGCACTTCTGCGAGGAAACGGCCCTGACGTAGTCCCTTTTCTCCATCCCGAGGAAGGTGTCCTTGAACTGGTTCATGCCTGCGTTGGTGAAAAGGAGGGTAGGGTCGTTGCGCGGGATGAGGTTCGAGCTCTCCACCAGGGTATGACCCTTTTTCTGAAAGAAGTTGAAGAACTGAGCCCGGATCTCTTTGCCTGTCATAAAAAAACCTCAAAAAATGGAATATATGAAAATGTTTTCGAACTGGTAAAACACTCGCCCTGCTATGGCTGGGTCCGGCTGGTCCCAGCTCTCCCTCGCCCTTTGGGAGAGGGCCGGGGTGAGGGTCTTCTGCTGCTCGGATCGGTAGCAACTTGGCGGCGCCCTCACCCCCAGCCCCTCTCCCGGAGGGCGAGGGGAGAGTCGTCGAGGGAGATCGCTTCAGTCGTAGCCGTGCCCCTTGAACTCCCTGAAGATGGCGGAGAGGGGAAATCCCTTTCGCTGCAGGTAGCCGACCACCTTCCGTTTTTCCTTGTCCGTCGCCGTCTCCGCGTCGAACCCGGCGTAGCGCCGCGCCACCAACTCGCGCAGTAACTCCGCCTCGCTGTACTCCTGCGCCAGCTCCCCCAGCACCTGGGCGACGATGTCGGCGGCGACGCCGCGGCGGGTCAGTTCCATCTTCAGCCTGGAGCCGTACCCCCTCCCGTTTCTGACGGAGGATGAAGCGAAGCTGCGCGCGAAGCGGAGGTCGTCGAGATAGCTAAGCTCGTTCAGCCTCGCCACGGTCTGGTCGATCTCCTCCCCGGCGTACCCCTTCTCCTTCAACTTCCTCCGGAGTTCGGCCTCGGAATGGTCCCGCAGCGACAGCACCTTGAGGCTGCAGTCGAAGGAGGTGCTTTTTTTCACCTAGTACTTCTCGATGACCAGATCGCCGTCTTCCGCAGGCGGCGCTTCGTCGAAGTCGTCCCAGGTCGAGTCGGAGGTTGACGAAATGCCGGAGATCTTGAGGGCGAAGTCGTCGGGGTTGCTCGACTGCCTGAGCGCCTCCTCGTAGCTGATCAGTTTCTTGGTGAGAAGCGCCATGAGGGACTGGTCGAAGGTCTGCATCCCGTAGCTCGTATGCCCCTGGGCGATGGCGTCGGGGATCTGCTTCGTCTTGTCCTTGTCGTCGATGCAGTCCTTGATGCGGGCCGTGCCGATCATGATCTCGACGGCCGGGACGCGCCCCTTGCCGTCGACACGCGGCACCAGTCGCTGCGAGACGACCCCCTTCAGGATGCCGGCGAGCTGCATGCGCACCTGCCTCTGGTGGAACGGCGGGAAGACCGAGATGATCCTGTTGATGGTCTCTGCCGCGTCCAGGGTGTGCAGGGTGGAGAGGACCAGGTGGCCGGTCTCCGCCGCGGTGAGCGCCGTCTCGATGGTCTCGTAGTCGCGCATCTCGCCCACCAGGATCACGTCCGGGTCCTGCCGCAGGGCCGAGGTGAGCGCCTTGCCGAAGGTGAGCGTGTCGAAGCCGACCTCGCGCTGGCTGATCAGGCTCTTCTTGTCCTTGTGCAGGTACTCGACCGGGTCCTCGATGGTGATGATGTTGCAGGTCCGGTGCTCGTTTATGTAGTCGATCATGGAGGCGAGCGTGGTCGACTTGCCCGAGCCGGTGGTGCCGGTGACGAGGATCAGGCCGCGCTGCTCCAGGGAGAGTTTCTTCAGGACCGGCGGGAGATTCAGCGTCTCCAGCGTCGGGATGGCGATCGGGATGGCGCGCAGGACCATGGCGACCGTGCCGCGCTGGGCGAAGGCGTTGACGCGGAAGCGCCCCATCCCCGGGACGCCGTAGGAGAGGTCGACCTCGTAGTTCTCGTCGAAGATCCGCTTCTGCCTCTCGTTCATGATCGAGAAGGCCATGTTGCGCACCGACTCCGAGGAGAGCCTGTCCGCGTTGGGGATGGCACGCAGGGAGCCGTCGATCCTGACGATGGGGGGGAGCCCCGCCTTCAGGTGGATGTCGGACCCCTTGGCTTTCATGGCGATGCCGAGGATCTCGTTAAGTTCCATGGTTTAGGCTGCGCCGGATGCTGCGGCGTCTTGTTGGGGTGCGACCAGTTTTTCACGTATCTCGGCCGTGATCTCCGGGTGCTCCTTCAGGAAGATGCGCGAGTTCTCGCGTCCCTGGCCGATGCGCTCCTTGCCGTAGGAGAACCATGCGCCGCTTTTTTCCACCACGTTGCGCTCCACGGCCAGGTCGAGGATATCACCTTCCTTGGAGATCCCCTCGCCGTAGAGGATGTCGAACTCGACCTCCTTGAAGGGGGGGGCCACCTTGTTCTTCACCACCTTGACGCGGGTCCTGGAGCCGATCATGTCGTTTCCCTGCTTCAGCGCGGCGATCTTGCGGATATCCATCCTGACCGAGGCGTAGAACTTGAGCGCGTTGCCGCCGGTGGTGGTCTCGGGGTTGCCGAACATGACGCCGATCTTCATCCTGATCTGGTTGATGAAGATGACGCAGCAGTTGGACTTGGAGATGATGCCGGTCAGCTTCCTGAGCGCCTGGGACATGAGGCGTGCCTGGAGCCCCATGTGGGAGTCGCCCATGTCCCCCTCGATCTCCGCCTTGGGCACCAGGGCGGCGACGGAGTCGATGACGAGGACGTCGATGGCGCCGCTTCGCACCAGTGTCTCGGCGATCTCCAGCGCCTGCTCGCCGGTGTCCGGCTGGGAGACCAGGAGGTCGTCCGTCTTGACGCCGAGCTTTCTGGCGTAGCCGATGTCGAGGGCGTGCTCCGCGTCGACGAATGCGGCGATCCCCCCGAGCTTCATCGCCTCGGCGATGATGTGGAGCGCGAGGGTGGTTTTACCGGAGGACTCGGGTCCGAAGATCTCGATCACGCGGCCGCGCGGGACCCCGCCGACGCCAAGGGCCAGGTCGAGCGAGAGCGAGCCGGTCGGGATGGAGGCCACGTCCGGGAGCGGTTCGTCGTTGCCCAGCCTCATGATGGCGCCCTTGCCGAACTGCTTTTCGATCTGGCTCAGCGCCAGGTCCAGGGCTTTTTCCGCTTTTTCCTTGTCGAGCATCGTTTTATATCTCCTGTTGCCTCTTCAGGCACGTTTTTGGGCTGGTTTCGAACCTATCACACATAGCACATCCTTGAGCGGGTTTTCAACGCCTAAAAACCGGTCTATTTCGTACTTTCTCCAGCTCTCCCCTCGCCCTTCGGGAGAGGGGAGGGGGTGAGGGTGCTTCTCGCGGCAACAGCGCGCTTCGTGGCGCCCCCCTCACCCGCCCTTCGGGCACCCTCTCCCGGAGGGCGAGGGGAGTCGGATTGAACGTAGAACGTAGAACGTAGATGTTGAGTGCCACGACATCG
>DNJC01000114.1 GCA_003490025.1 Geobacter sp.
GACAACATCATCGGCAACGCCTGGAAGCATGGCTTCGAGCTGGAAAAGACGATCATCGAGTTCGGCATGACGCGGCTGGCAGGAACACCGACCTGTTTTGTCCGGGACAACGGACCCGGATTCGACATGTCGTTCGCGGACCGGCTCTTTGCCCCTTTCCAGCGCATGCCCGGGACGGACGTCGAGGGGCACGGCATCGGCCTCGCCACGGTGGACCGAATCGTCAGGCGCCACGGCGGCCGGGTCTGGGGCGAGAGCAAACCGGGGGAAGGCGCGACCTTCTTTTTCACCATGGGGTAGCTCGCTAACTGCGGAGGGAATTTCCATGAGCAGGCAGGGAAAGATCGGGGGGATGGGGGCAATACCGCACGCGGGAGGGGTCGGATTCCGCGTCTGGGCGCCGCACGCAAGGCGGTTATCGGTCATCGGATCGTTCAACGGGTGGGACGGCGGCAAGCACCCCATGCGCGCCGAGGGGAACGGCAACTGGTTCGCCGACGTGCGGGAGGCCCGGGCGGGCGACCGGTACAAGTTCCTCCTCTCCACGGATAGCGGGGAGTTCAAGCGCATCGACCCGTACGCCCGCGAAGTCACCGGTTCGGTCGGCGACGCGGTGGTGCATGCCGCGGACTTCGACTGGCAGGNNGGATTTTCCTCGGTGTCGGAGCGTCTGGGCCACCTGAAGAAACTCGGCGTCAACGCGATACAGATCATGCCGATCGGCGAGTTTTCCGGAGACCGCTCCTGGGGGTACAACCCGGCCCACATCTTTTCCGTCGAACTCGGCTACGGAGGCCCGCTCGCCTTCAAACGGTTCGTCAGGCGCGCCCACCAGCAGGGAATAGCTGTGCTCCTCGACGTCGTCTACAACCACCTCGGCCCGGACGACCTCGACCTCTGGCAGTTCGACGGCTGGTCCGAGAACGAACGGGGCGGCCTCTACTTCTACAACGACCACCGCTCGCACACGCCGTGGGGCGAAACCCGCCCCAATTACGGCTGCGGCGAGGTGCGCCAGTTCATCTGCGACAACGCACTCATGTGGCTGGACGAATACCGCGTGGACGGACTGCGCTTCGATTGCACCCAGTTCATCCGCAGCGTCGACGGCGCCCCCGAAAGCGACCTGCCCGAAGGGTGGAGCCTTTTGCAGTGGCTGAACGAGCAGATCGCCGAAAAATTCCCCGGACGCATCTCCATCGCCGAGGATCTGCAGAACAACAACTGGCTCACCAAGCCCGCGGGTGCCGGGGGAGCGGGTTTCGGCTCGCAGTGGGACGCCAACTTCGTCCACCCCATACGTCGGGCCGTGATCACCCCGGAGGACGAAGAGCGCTCGATGTCGGCCATCCGCGACGCGATCTGCTACCGCTATAACGACGACGCCTTCGACCGGGTCATCTACAGCGAATCCCACGACGAAGTCGCCAACGGAAAGGCGCGCGTACCGCAAGAGGTCAATCCGGACGACCCGAGGGGATGGTACGCCCAGAAGCGCTCCACGCTGGCTGCCGCCATGGTCTTCACCGCTCCGGGCATCCCCATGCTGTTCCAGGGGCAGGAGTTTCTCGAGGGGGAATGGTTCCGCGACACGGTCCCGCTGGATTGGGACCAGCGCGACGAGTTCCGCGGCATAGTCCGGCTTTACCGTGACCTGATCAGGCTGCGCTTGAACCGGGACGGCTTCACGCGCGGTCTCTGCGGCCAGTTCACCCAGGTTCATCACTTAAACGAAGAGCGCAAGGTGATCGCGTTCCACCGCTGGGACAGGGGCGGACCCGGGGACGACGTCGTGGTGGTGGCGAATTTTCTCGGTCAGGCGCAGGACGGCTACCTCATCGGCCTGCCTGCCCCGGGGATCTGGAAGCTCAGGTTCAACAGCGACTGGCAGGGGTACAGCGAGGTCTTCGAGGGGCATCAGAGTTGGGACCTCTCCGCGCAGGCAGGGGAGCGCGACGGTCTTCCCTGCCAGGGAGAGCTTTCCATCGCCCCCTACAGCGCGCTGGTCTTTTCACAATGACGGTCGCGGCGCTACCAGGAGCGCTGCCAACGCATGCCGACGAACTGAGGTCCGACCACAGGCGCCAGATGCGCCGCGTTTTCCGGGGTGACGAACAACTTGCCGACCCCGTACGACAGTGCGCCTGCGGCGAGCACGTCCCGCCAGTGGTGATGGCCGTTTTGGACCCGGTTGTTGGCCACATAGCCCGTCAGAAGCCAAGCCGGCACCCCGTAGCTCCAGCCGTAGCGCTCGCTCAGAAAGGACGCCCCCGAAGCCGCAAAGGCGACATGCCCGGAGGGAAAACCGTAGGGGTGGCCGTTTGGGCGCTCTCCCCAGCTCGTTTCGTTGAACCCGATGCGGGCGATGGAAGTCAGCGCCTGGTTGGCAAGCACGTTGCGCAGCCATTGTTTTTCCCCCTCGGCGTCTCCCTTGAAATAGGCTATGGCGATGGCCGACAACGGGATGACCAACATCATGACATCTGCGGATAGATCCGAGGCGCCGCCGCTTGCGGGAAACGGCTTGAGCAGGGAGAGGGAAAGGACGAAAGCGGCTAACAGATAACCTGACTTTGACATGCGTGTGGCCTCCTGGAGCTGGCGTTGCTAATAGTCACATCGGGTCGACCCCATCGATGAAATCCAGGCATCCGACTCCTTTCTCCCGAAAGGCCCATCCGTTTGCACCCTGCCGCGGTGCAGCATCGATCCGAAATCGGGCGACCAGGAGCAGATCCGGGCGCACGGGGAGGTGACCGCCCGCTCCCTGCGTGTATCCGGAGCTGTCGCGGGAAAGCCCCCGGCCTGCAGTTTCGCGTCCCCCCTAAACCCCGGGTTCCCCTTGGCTTCGCGAGAACCCTCCTTCACCTTCTCCCCCGTGCCAGATTTCATGGCATCCCCCTTAGGCATGACAAAAGAATTCATATCAACCAGTTTGCTATCGTCTCCGCGCCGCGGTCATCGCCTCCATCCCGGCCGTGGAGGCAATGGTTTGGAACCTGACCTGCGGCTCCGCGATGAACAGGTCCATCGCTCCGGCGATGACGCCGAAATTGTCCGAACGCAGGTGGGCGTCGAGGTCGGAGCCACCCTGCCACTCCTCCATGAAGCAGATGTTGTTTTCCACCTCGGCATCCAGATAGCAACTGCAGCTGATGCACCCCGGCTCTTTGCGGATCGGGGCGAGTATCGCCTTGAAGGTTTGCAGGACCTCTTTGAGCTTTTCCGGCGGCACGCTAATCCTGATGCTGGCTTGGACCATGGACTTTTCGCCTCGCAATCGCATAAAAGGAAACTTCCCCGGACAACGACCTGCCCGTTCTTTAATTAGCCAGTAGCAACTAGCACGCCAGAGCGCGAAACGGATGCAACATGTCGCCAATACAGGGGAATTGCGGATTGCGGCAGGAGGGATCTTTCAAGAATTCCGTCATTTCCGGCATAACTGCAAAATACGGTGGCGGGGAGGATATCCCGCGGCGGGAATGCGAGCCGTTCGACGGCTGGTACCGGGTGCGCGGTGGATGGTTTGAGAAGTTGCAAGAAAATGGGGGGCGCTGCAACGGTTGAATCGGAGAACGGTGGGGGGTGGAACCAGGAAGAGACGACGGTTTCTTTTATTGGCGGGAGATGCCCGCCTTGCGAATCCGGGCGCGCAAGGTGCTGGGTTTCATGCCAAGAAGTACCGCCGCGCCTTTTTCCCCCTCTATGCGCCAGGCGGTTTTCTGGAGCACCTGGAAGATGTGATCGTGCTCCAGTTCGGACATCACCTTAACCTCATGTTCAAGCTCCCCCACGCTCCCCGAGAAGCTCTCGAAGCGGTCCAGCACCGCAAGTGCCTCCCCCTGGCTCAGGATTACCGCCCGCTCGACAACGCTTTCCAACTCCCGCACGTTGCCGGGCCAATGATATTGCTCCAGGAGATCCAGCGTCTCCTTGGACACGCTGGTTATACTCTTGCCGATTTTTTTGTTGAATTTGGCGACGAAATGTTTGACCAGCAACTCGATGTCCCCCTTCCTCTGCCTGAGAGGCGGCAGGGTGATCGGGAAAACGTTGAGCCGGTAGAACAGGTCTTCCCTGAACCTGCCGGTACGGATCTCGTCGGTCAGATTGCGGTTGGTGGCAGCGATGATGCGCACGTCGACCTTGATGGTCCTGGGACTCCCCAGGCGCTCGAACTCCCCCTCCTGGATGACGCGCAGCAGCTTTGCCTGCAGTTCCAGGGGCAGCTCGCCTATCTCGTCGAGGAATATGGTGCCGCCGTCGGCCAGCTCGAAGCGCCCGATCTGTCTGGCGTCCGACCCGGTGAAAGCGCCCTTCTCCCTGCCGAAGAGCTCGCTTTCGATCAGGGTTGCCGGCAGTGCGGTGCAGCTCACCGTGATCATGGGGCGGTCCTTGCGTGCGCTGGCGTTGTGGATGGCGCGCGCTATCACCCCCTTCCCGGTACCGGTCTCGCCTAGGAGAAGCACTGTCGAGTTCAGGGGCGCCACCTGTTCGACCCGGAAAAACACGTGCTTCAGGGCGTTACTCTGGCCGACGATGGCGCCGTGCACCTGGGCGATCTCCTGGTGCAGGTATACGTTCTCTGCCTGGAGCCGGTCCTTCAGGGTCTTGATCTCCGCCAGGAACTGCACCAGCGTGTTCTCCGCCTGCTTACGCTCCTGTACTTCCCGCACCAGCTGCAGGTTGGCCTCGGTCAGCTCGCGAGTCCGCTCCCCGACGGTTGCCTCCAGTTTGTCGTGGGCGTTTTGCAGCTTTTCTTCCAGCTGCCGGCGCGCGGTGCCGTCGACTATCGAGGTGAGGATGTACCTCGCCTCGTTCTCCCTGGCGAGCGCCACGCTCTGCAGCTGTCCGTAGATCACCGCGCCGTCGTTTCGCAGCAGCCTGATTTCACATCTCTGCACGCCGGCCCTTTGCCTGACGAGAGCGAGGTGCCGCTCGAAGGTCTCCCTGCCGTCGGCATCGGCTATCAAACCGGCGAAGGGTTTGCCGCCCAGGGCACCCCTCGCCATCCCCAGCAGGTTTGCGGCGGCAAGATTCAGCTCCAGGACCCCACCCCCCCTGTCGAGGGAAACATAGCCCACAGGCGCAAAGTCGAACAACTCGGCGTAGGCGTCGCGCGACGCCTCGAGTTCCTCCCTGGAACGGCGCAGCTCGTCGTTTTGGTTTTCCAGCTCGGCCTGATAGACCTGCAGCTCATGAAGCAGCCGCCTTGCCTCCAGGTCCAGCTCGCAGCAGTTCGACTCTTCCGTCGTTTGCTGCTGTTTTGCCGTTCGGCACCCCTTTACTGCGGCAGCTTTTGACGCTTGCTGTTCCTGGTCGACTCTAGCCATGACGGGCTCCTCTTCTTTTCCTGCAGGTGGGGGCGGCGGCTTCCGGGCGTTACGCTCCCTTTTCCAGCAGGCTTTTCAGCTTCGCGTTCTCCGCGCGCAGTTCCGCCTCCAGCGCCTTGGCGGAGCTTATGTTGGTGAAGGTGATCACCACGCCGGCTATGACGTCCTCCAGGGTGCGGTAAGGCATGATGCGCACCAGGTACCACCTGCCGTCGCCGGTAGCGACTTCCTTTTCGGAGAAGACCAGGGTCCGCAGCACTTCCTGCGCCTGGTCGTACATCCCGGGATAGAGCAGTTCGCTGGCGATGTCGGAAAGCGGCCTCCCCACATCCCCCTGGATCAGCTTGAAAAGTTTGTCGGCTCCGCTTGTGAACCTCCTCACGTGGAGTTCGCGGTCCAGGAAGACGGTGACGATCTCCGTGGAGTTCAGGAGGTTCCTCATGTCGTCGTTCACCCGTGAAAGCTCGTCCATTTTGGACTGCTGTTCGGCGTTCACCGTCTGCAGTTCCTCGTTCAGAGACTGCATCTCCTCCCGCGAGGTGGTCAGCTCCTCGTTGGTGGACTGCAGCTCCTCGTTGGTGGACTGCAACTCCTCGTTGGCCGACTTGAGTTCTTCCTGCGAGGACTGCATCTGCTCGCGGGTGGTTTGCAGCGCCTCGCGCAAGTGGCAAAGCTCCTGCTCCAGCGCCACGACCCTGACGTCCCCCACGGCACTCCCCTTGGAGCCACGCCGCGCCTTCTTCACTTCCGGCTGCGCCGCGACATCGCTGAAGACGATCATGACCATGCCGCGCAGCGCTTCCGGGGCTTCGACTGTCTGGACCGTGATGTCGACGGCCCGGCTGCCGTCATCGTCGCCGGGCTTAAGCCCCCTGACCGTGACCGCTTCGCGCTGCCGCAGGGCCCTGTTGAAGGCGTTCCCCAGCTCGTAACGCAGCCCTTCTCTGGCCATGGCGAAGATGTTCCAGTTCGCCTTGCCTGCTGCGGGCTCCAGGTATCTGCCGGTCCGCCCGCTTATGTAGACGATATCCCCCTTGTCGTTGGTGAGCACCGCGGGGGGGGAAAACTGCTGCAGAAGCAGCTGGTCCGCAAGCGACTGGAGGCTGGCTTCGGGTTTCGACATCGCTGACTCCTTGGTGGCTCCGGGAAGGGCCGGGGAAAACGAGGGGGGGAAAGCTATCGGATCTCCCCCCAGCACCGATTCGCTGCGGCGGAACAGCCTCGCCTTGAGGTTCAGGGGCTCGAAGAGATGGGGGTATGCCCCCACGGTCTCCGAGCTCCCCAGAAACAGCACCCCTCCCGGACTCAGGCTGTAGTGAAAGAGCGGCAGGAGTTTTTTCTGCAGTTCCGGCGTCAGATAGATCAGGAGGTTCCTGCAAATCAGGACGTCGAGCCTGGTGAAGGGAGGATCCATGATGACGTTCTGCACGGCGAAGGTCACCATCTCCCGTATCTCCTTGCCGACCCGGTAGCCGCTCTCTTCCTGGATGAAGAACCTGCTCAGCCGCTCCGGGGTCAGGTCGGCCGCGATCCCGACAGGATAGTGCCCCTGCCGGGCCTTGTCGATGGCGTCCTGGTCCAGATCGGTCGCGAAGATCTGCAGGCTGAAACCCTGTCCGGGCGCCGCCTGCTCCAGCGCCTCCCTGAAGGCGATGGCCAGCGAATAGGCCTCCTCGCCGGTGGAGCACCCTGCCGACCAGGCCCTGAAGCAGCTTCCGTCGGGGCGCCCCGCCAAAAGCGCGGGGATAGCCTCCGACTGCAGCCTGTCCCACGACTGGGGATCGCGGAAAAAGCTGGTCACGCCGATCAACAGCTCCCTGAAAAGGAGTTCCACCTCCTGGGGATTTTCCTGCAGATAACGTACGTACCCGGCGATCCTGCTGATCTTGTGCAGCCCCATGCGCCGCTCGATGCGGCGGCAGACGGTGCTCGTCTTGTACAGGGAGAAGTCGTGGCCGGTTTGGGCCCGCAGCAGGATGACGACCTTTTCCAGGGCGCCCTGGTCCTTATCCTCCAAAGGGAGCTTTTCCCTGGCGATATGGACCGCGTGGCCCAGGTAGTCGATGAGCTTTGCCGGCAGATGCTCGGCCGGGGCGATCAGGTCGGCCACGCCGGCGGTAATCGCGCTCCTTGGCATGCTGTCGAACTTCGCCGAGGCCGGCTCCTGCACGAGAACGAGTCCACCCTGCTCCTTGATGGCCCGAAGCCCCACGGTGCCGTCCGAGCCCATGCCGGAGAGGACGACGCCAATGCTCAGTTCCTTCCGGTCCCAGGCCAGGGAGCGCAGGAAGAAGTCGATGGGTAGGCGCAGGCCGCGCGGCGCCGTCGGCATGAAGAGATGCAGCACGCCGCGCAGAATCGACATGTCGCGGTTCGGGGGGATCACGTAGACGCAGTTCGGCCGGACCGCCATCCGGTCCTTGACCTGGAAAACTTCCATGTCGGTGGTGCGTTGCAACAGTTCGGCCATGATCCCCTTGTGGGTGGGATCGAGGTGCTGCACGATGACGAAGGCGAGGCCGCTATCCTTGGGCACCTGCCGCAGAAACTGGTCCAGCGCCTCCAGCCCGCCGGCGGAGGCGCCCAGGCCGACAACGGGAAAGGGCGCGGGATTGGAGCGCTCAAGCTGGTCCTCGCCCGGTGCGATCTCTGTAGGGTTTCTCCGTGGCTTTTTCATAAGTGGCAATATATCACAGTTTTAATTAGCTGTCGCGCAGTTCCGGTCGGCATACGCGGCTTTCGGCCGGTCGCCGCCTCGGCACGAGGGAACTTCTTCGAGTCCTGCCGCGAAATGCGAAGGTTCCGCCAAATGATGTGGCCCGGGCCGACGCGCCGAGCCCACCGGTCATGCCGGCAGAGCGGGCCGAAACCCGGGCCAGGCGTGGCGGTCGGCCGGTTCGCGGGCGAGACTCGCCCTTTGGCACACCCCGTGCTGCTACCATGCTGCGATAAAAGGGAAAATCCCACCGATAAAAAAGGAGAAGACATCTCCGGCGGGTCTTCTCGGTCTGGAAGCTTTGCCGAGACGCATCGCAGCAACGGAGGAACCTCATGCTTTGGACAATATGCCTTATTCTGATAATCCTGTGGCTCCTGGGGATCGTCACCTCGTACACGATGGGGGGCCTGATCCACATCCTGCTGGTCATAGCCGTAATCGTCGTGCTGGTGCGGGTCATTCAGGGGCGCAAGGTCCTGTAACCCATGCCATTGACCATCGATCCCGAAAAAAGCAGCCTGGTGCGGGCAGCCCCGCGGCTACTGCAGATACTGCGGGTACTGGCCCGGCACAAGTTCCTGGGCGTCATGCGCGGCAAGGACTACTGGCCTCAACCTACGGAGGTGCGGGAAACCTTCGAGGAACTGGGACTGACCTTTCTCAAGTTCGGACAGGTGCTCGCCCTGCGGCGCGACCTGCTGCCGGATGCCTACATCGACGAACTCGAGCTTTTGCATGACCAGCTCCCGTCACGCCCCATAGCTGCGGTACGCCGCACCGTCGAGCGGGAACTCGGCAAGCCGATGGCGAAGCTCTTCGCAACCTTCGGCGAAACACCGCTGGCCGCGGCCACCATCGCCCAGGTACACGAGGCTACGCTGCACTCCGGGTGTCGCGTGGCGGTAAAGGTGCAGCGCCCCGGCCTCGAAGAGATGATCTCCACCGATATCGCGGCGATGTTCTACCTGGTAAAGATCGGGGAGAAGTTCTTTCCGCGCCTGCGCGCGCTCGATTTGCCCGTACTGGTGCGGGAATTCGCCGCAAGCCTGAACCGGGAAACCGATTTCAGCCACGAGGCGCGCTCCATAGTCCTCTTTCGCAAGGCGCTGGCCGATATCCCGGATCTCTGGATTCCGGATGTCGTGGCCGGACATTCCAGCAGCAGCGTCCTCACCATGGAGTTTTCAGCCGGCCAAAGGGTCGATCTCTACGCCCGCCTGCATCCCGAGGAAATGCCGCGTCTGATCAACACACTGGTGAGGCTCACCCTGCAGACGATCTTCGAGGAGGGGCTTTTCCATGCCGACCCGCACTCCGGCAACGTGCTGGTGCTCCCGGACGGGCGGCTCTCCCTGCTCGACTTCGGCATGACGGGGGAGCTGGACGAGCCGATGCGCGATTCGCTGACGCTGCTGCTCGAGGCGGTGGTAAAGAGCGACGCCCGGGCGGCCACCGAGGCCTATCTGGAAATGACCACGGCGAGCGAGAAGGTGAACCGCGGGGCACTTCTCATGGACATAAAGGCCGTCCTCTCCGAGATCCACCGAACCGAGCTGGCCGAGGTCTCCATCGGGGATTCCTTCGAGTCGCTGCTGCGCGCCGGGAGCCGCCACGGGGTCCACAATCCCGCCGAGTTTTTCCTCCTGACGCGCACCTTCGTCATCCTGGAATCGATGATACGCCAGCTCGACCCGGAACATGACTACTTGAAATCGTTCCGACAGGAGATCGCGCGCCTGACCGCCAAGCACTTCTCGCTGCCGCACATCAAGGAAAAGACGGGCAAGTTCGCCCGCGAGATGGAGCGCCTGGCAAGCGACGCGCCGGGCGACACGCGCCGCATCCTGCGACGCTTCGCCGAGGGAGATCTGGGACGATTGCAGACTCCGGCCCTGGAGGCCCTGGGGGGGCGCGTGAGCCGCAACCTTGAGCGTCTGACCGGGGCCATCGCCGCGGCGGCGCTGGTGGTCGGCGGCGCCATGCTGGTACTCACTCCGCCTGGCGGCTGGAACCATACGCTGGGGGAAACTATGATCGTGACGGGCATCTTGGGGATTGTCATGATCTGGATCGGGGCGTTGCGGCGCGACCGGGGCAGGCGCTGAAGCCTCCTCCCCCGAGCCGGCCGGGTCTGGCCGATGCAAACCATAGAGGCAAGTCATGAAGGATCCGGGAAAAACGAAAGCGGAATTGCTCCGGGAGGTCGCCGAACTGCGCGAGCGCTGCGCCACGCTGGCGTTGACCGCACAGCTATGCCTGGAGCTGAAAACCGACGTAGAGGAGGCGAGGGAGTACGCCGAGAGCATCGTGCAGACCGTGCGCGAACCGCTGGTGGTACTTTCCTTCGATCTGAAGATCGTCACGGCCAACAACAGCTTCTACGACACCTTCAAGGTGACCCCCGAAGAAACCATCGGCTATTTCATCTACGACCTGGGCAACCGGCAATGGGACATCCCGAAGCTGCGGGTGCTCTTCGAGGAGATACTCCCCCACGACACGGTGCTGACCGGTTACGAGGTGGAGCATGAGTTCCTGGATATCGGCAAAAAGATCATGCTGTTAAACGCCCGGGAGATCTTCCTGGAGAAATCGGGCTCGCGCATCATCCTGCTGGCCATGGAAGACATCACGGAGCGAAAGCTCGCGCAAGAGCGGATCGGGGAAGTCATGCGTCAGCAGCAGGCCATCCTCGACAACATCCCCAACATGGCGTGGCTCAAGGACCGCAGGGGGAGGTATCTCGCGGCAAACGAGCCGTTCTGCCAGGCCTTCGGCGCCTCCCCGGAGGAGCTGGCGGGAAAGAGCGATTACGACATCTATCCGCCGGAGCTGGCCGAGAAATACCGGCAGGACTCCCGGGAGGTGGTGGCAAGCGGCAGCCGCACCTGCTTCGAGGAGGTAAGCTCCGGCCCGCAGGAGAGCGTCCAGTACCTGGAAAAGGTCGAGACTCCCATTTTCAACAGCAAGGGAGCCGTCATCGGCACCATAGGCATCGCCCATGACGTGACCGCGCACAAGGAGGTGGAGGTGGCACTGCGCCACGAAAGCACCCACGATGCGTTGACCGGCCTCTATAACCGGGCCTTTTTCGACGAAGAGCTGGAACGGCTGGCCCAGGGCGAGATGTTTCCCATGAGCGTGGTGATGGCGGATATCAACGGCCTGAAAGCCGTCAACGACGCCCTGGGCCATGCGGCGGGAGACGAACTGATCCAGATGACGGCCCGGGTCATCCGGCACGCCTTGCGGACCAAGGATATCGTTGCCCGGATGGGAGGAGACGAATTCGCCGCGATCCTGCCGGAGACCACAACCGATGTGGCCAGGGAAGCCGTAAACCGGATCATGAAATCTCCGGAGGTCGCGAACGGCCGGGTGAGCATCGCCTTCGGCATAGCCACCGCAAAACACAGGGGCCAGCTTACCAGAGCCTTGAAGCTGAGCGACGAGAGGATGTATGGCGAAAAGTCTGAGCAAAAGCTATCGCAGTCGGAAAGTCCAAAACAAGGGGCAACCATAAAGGAGAAGCGCCATGAACATATTTGATTGCGCCATCAAGATGGAAGAGGAAGCGAGGGTGCACTACCTGCGACTGGCAGAGGCGGCCGGCACCCCGGAAATGGAGTATCTCTTCACCGTCCTGGCCCAGGCCGAGCGGGAACATCACGATGCCCTGGTGGAGTTGAAAGCGGGTGCGGTTCCCCCAAAGTCGCGATTCAAGGCCCTGCAGGAGGTGACCTGCCTTTTTCAGCCCTTGCTCGCCAGGCGGGAACTGATGGCCGAGCTTAGAAAAGCTCCCGACGCCTACCGGACGGTCATCGGCCAGGAGCAGAAGGGGATCGGATTCTACCTGGAGCTGGCTGCGAAGGCAAAGGACAATGAGGCCCGCGAGCTCCTGCTGAGGATCGTCGACGAGGAGCGCAGGCACTTGAGCATCGTCGAGAACATCTATTCCTTCGTGGAGTCGCCCCGGAACTTCCTCGTCTCGGGCGAGTTCAGCAACCTCGAGGAATACTAGGAAGTAGAAGATCCACGCTTCCTTACAGCGGAACCCCGGTCATGGCTCCATCAGTACCGGCAGCACCGGTAATGAGTACCGACTCTCCTGAAAGCGGGGAGCGGATCGACAGAGGTCAGAGATGGAATCCGAGCAGGCCCTTGGCCGGTCAGCATCAGAAGAACAGCAGGGCGCTACCGAGGAACCGTCGAACATCCGGCGGGGAGAGGCGAAACCGTGCCGGATGGCGGATAGGACGCAGAGGCTCCTCCATGAGCTGCAGGTGCACCAGATCGAACTGGAGATGCAGAATGCGGAGCTCAGCCAGGCAAGGGACGAAGTTGAGGCGGCCCTGAACAAGTACACCGACCTCTACGATTTCGCCCCGATCGGCTACTTCACCCTGGACCGGGAAGGGGTTATCCGTGCCGCGAACCTGAGCGGCTCCAGCCTCCTGGGCGTCGAGCGCACAAATCTTCTGGGGAGGTTCTTCTGTGATTTCATGCCGGACGAGGCCCGACCCGGCTTCTCCGAATTTCTGGGGAAGGTGTTCGCCGCGCCGAAGAAGGAGTCCTTCGAGGCGACGCTCCGCCCGCAGGGGGGTGATCCTTACTTTGTGCGTATCGAGGCCGCGCTCTGCGGCTCGGGGTTCGAATGCCGCTTTGCCGTTTCGGACATATCCGAGCAAAAGCGGGTAGCCTTGGCCCTATCGAAGAGCGAGGAGCAGTATCGCACCATGGTCAACAACATAAACGAGTACGTCTACAGCGTGAGCTTCGAAGACAACGCCATCACCTCGACCTACCACAGTCCCAAGTGCGTCGACATCACGGGCTACTCCTCCGAGGACTACGCCCAAGACCCGTTTTTATGGTTCACCATGATCCATGAGGACGATCGGGAACAGGTGACCCTTTTCTGGGACGCCATCAATGCCGGCAAGACCCCCGCGCCGATCAGGCACCGCATCCTGCACAAAGACGGCTCCGAAAGGTGGATACTGAACAGCTGCTCGGTGCAGAGGATGGAAAAAGGAGGAGTTACCGCGATTTCGAGGCTGGACGGCTTCATCCTCGACATAACCGACCTGAAACTGGCGGAGAAGAGCATCTTTTTCCTGGCCCACCACGACCCTCTCACCGGGCTTCCCAACCGCAGCACGCTGTACCAGCGGATAGGCCAGGTGTTGACGGTGGCCCGGAGAGCAGGCAGAAGCATCGCCCTGATGTTTCTGGATATCGACGGCTTCAAGCAGGTAAACGACTCGCTGGGTCACGATGTCGGAGACAGGGTCCTGCAGTCAGTGGCAAAGCAGCTGAAGGATTGCACGCGATACTGCGACATCGTGTCGCGCCTTGGGGGGGACGAGTTCGTAATCGTGCTCTGGGATTGCGATGCCGAGGCGGCCACCGTCGTGGCGAAAAAAATCATCGCTTCGGGCTTTCCCGTCGGGGGGGGGAATGCCGCAGTAAGCGCCAGCATCGGCATAAGCCTGTTCCCCAAGGACAGCACGGACTACCTGACCCTGCTAAAACACGCCGATGTCGCCATGTACCACGCCAAGAAATCCGGCGGCAAGAGTTATCAATTCTTTTCCAGCAAGCTGAGCGAGCGCGCCCGCGAGCGGTTCATCATGGAGGCCGATTTGCGGCAGGCACTGGAGCGGGGCGAGTTCGTGCTGTACTATCAGCCGAAGATAGACATCGTCACGGGAAAATCCAACAGCATGGAGGCACTGATCCGCTGGCAGCACCCCGTCAAGGGGCTGACCCTGCCCGGCAATTTCATCGCCATAGCGGAGGAGACCGGGCTTCTTACCTCCATCAGCAAATGGACCATACTCACCGCCTGCCGCCAACTGCGGCAGTGGAGGCGGCAGGGGATCGGTGACCTCTCGGTGGCGATAAACCTCTCCGCCACTTTCTTCCAGCAGCCGGACTTCGAGGAGACCATCGAGTCGGCCCTTCTTGAAACAGGGGTGCCGCCGGAGTGCCTGGAGCTGGAGCTGACCGAAGCCACCCTCATGAACGACCCCCAGCAGGTCCTGATGAGCATGGCCGCCATGAAGGCCCTCGGGGTGCAGCTCTCCATCGACGATTTCGGGATCGGCTATTCGTGCCTCAACTATCTGAAGAAGCTCCCCATCGACAAGCTGAAAATCGATCAGTCCTTCATCCGCAACATCGCCTTCGATACCGACAACATGGCGGTGGTTCGGGCCATCATAAGCATAGGTCGCAGCATGCAGCTCAAGGTGATCGCGGAAGGGGTAGAGAACGCCTCGCAGCTCGCCTGGCTTCAGGCCGAGGGGGGGGAGGAGGCCCAGGGGTACTACTTCAGCCACCCGCTGCCGGCAAACGGGATGACCCTCCTCCTCAAGCAGGGGGCCAATTACCTGCACAACCCGCGCGGCAGAGTGAGGATCCCGGAGTCATGATACCGCTGGATGTCGGACGCCGCCTCACCCGCGTCTCCGCCCGGGCGCAGTCGTCACCGAACGTATTATCCCTTTCACGTTTTTTATGGGCCTCGTCCTCATCCTAGGTGGCAAGGCCTCTTTTTTCGCCCTGCACCCGGCAGGGAGCGGCGTGCGCCGGGTGCAGGCCGCTGCGGCGGAGTGCCGCTGTCTGCAACGCGATCCGCCATATAGTACAGTTGTGGTTGAAAACGACGGATTGCGTGTGAACGGCCACCTCCCCCTCCCCTGCCGGGTTGCGATTTAACCCCGCAGTTTCGGGCGCTTGGCGAACGACTCCTGCCGGGCTTGTCTGGCACGCTAGTTGTAAAGCACCCCATCATGCTATTGCCAACTACGTGGTACTCAAGGGGGGGATTTATTTGCCCAGCACCTCGCACGACCTCGACTAGGATTCAGGTTCTGAACATTCGACAGTACCCACAAATGAGGAGAACGATCATGAAAACAGGAAATTCCGTATCGATACTGCTGGCGGCGGTGGCCTTGATAGCGCTCAGCGTGCCTTTTCCGGCATTCGCCCAGATGAAGCACAGTATGCCGATGACCGGCCACGGGCCGGGACACGGACAGATGAAGGAATCGGGAATGATGGGCGACATGATGGGCATGTGCATCGAGCATGCGGAGAAGTTGGGACTGACCGACGACCAGATGATGAAGATGAAGTCCCTGCACAGGGAAATGCAGAAGAAGCAGGCCCGGTTCATGGCGGACCAGAAGATTGCCGAAATCGAGCTCGCCGAAATCATGGAACCGAAGGATTTCGACCTGGAGAAGGCGAACGCCGCGACGAAGAAGATATCCGCGATAAAGACAGACCATCACCTGGGAATGCTGTCGGCCATGAAGCAGATGCGGAGCATCCTGACGGACCAGCAGTACAAGGAAATGATGAAGATGGCGCCCATGATGGGAGAGAAAGAGAAGAAACAACCGGCGCAAAAGCACCTGAAGAAACATAGATAGCTTTTACTTTTCAGGCGCAGGTCGGTGTCGCGACTTGCGCCGAAGCGGAGATCACATGCGCCAGACAACCGGAGCCGCCTTGCGGTCCCTGCACACGTTGATTGTCCTTGCCATGCTCGCGCCGGTTCTCAGCGGGTTCGACAACGCGCCCGAGGCCGGCGCGGCGGCCGCTCGGCAGGAAGTTGCCGAGCCCGCGCTGCGGCAGGCTCCACCTGCTGCCGCGGCAGAGGACGCAAACGCGTACAACTGGCGGCGCGATGAGAAGCGGGAGCCGGCAGCCGTGGCCTCGGCCGGCTCGTACCGGGCCGCGGCGAAAGCGGACGCCGCGCCGCGGCAGGCGCTCGACTGGGAGACCGGGGCCGGCAAAAGCTATCTCATCCCGGCTCTCGAGGTGCCGGGTTTCCTGGTTCTGCTCAGCGCCTACGACCGGATTGCCTACTCCAACCAGACACAGGACGGCAAAAAGGTGTACAGCTCGACCTTCTCCAGCAGCTGGGAGCACCTGCGCAAACAGCATTGGGTCTTCGACCAGGACCCCTTCAACATCAACCAGTTCGGGCACCCCTACCAGGGAGCGACCATGTACGGGCTGGCGCGCTCATCCGGCCTCGGTTTCTGGGAGTCGCTCGCCTACAGCAATGCCGGGAGCTTTCTTTGGAAAATGGCCGGCGAGACCGATCCCCCCTCCATCAACGATCAGATCACGACCGGCAATGCGGGCAGCCTGCTAGGCGAGGCGCTGTTCAGGATGGCGGAACTGGTGCTCAAGGAAGACGGGCCCACGCCCGACACCTGGCACGAAGTGGGCGCGGCGATCATCTCGCCGCCCACCGCCTTTAACCGCGCGGCGTTCGGCGACCGGTTCAAGGCCATCTTTCCCAGCCAGAACCCGGCCACCGCCTGGCGTTTCCAGGCCGGTTCCAGCTTCAACAGCGTCACCAAGCTGGATGCGAACCTGAGCTTCAACATGTCCTACGGGCTGCCGGGGAAGCCTGGCTACAGCTACCGGCGTCCAATGGACTACTTCGACTTCAAGATAACCGGTCAGCTCAACAAGACCAACCCGGTAAACGACGTGCTGCTGCGCGGACTTCTCTACGGCAGGGATTACCACGCCGGTGACGATTATCGTGGGATCTGGGGACTCTACGGCAGCTACGACTACCTGTCGCCGACCGTGTTCCGCGTCTCGACCACGGCCCTCTCGTTGGGTACCACCGGCCAGTACTGGGTCGCCCCGGCAGTGGCGCTGCAGGGTACGCTACTGGGCGGAGTCGGCTTCGGCGCCGCCGGAACCACCCCGATCTCGTCGGGCGACCGGGATTACCACTACGGGGTCGCCCCCCAGGCGCTTCTCGCGCTTCGCATGCTCTTTGGCGACAGAGTGGCGCTGGATCTGGACGCGCGCGGCTACTATGTCGCCGGCAGTGGCCGCTTTACCAACACGGACAGCGCCCTGGATCAGCAGGGGGGCTCGGAGACCATCGTGAGGGTCCTGACCGGGTTCAACGTGAGGGTCTACCGCCGCCACGGCGTCGGGCTCCAATACGTCGAGTCGATACGCGACTCCCAATACGGCAACCAGCCCAGCAAGACCCAAAGGGACGGGACCGTGAGCCTGGTCTACACCTTCATCGGCAGCTCCCACTTCGGCGCCGTCGGGTGGCGCGACGAGGGGAGGCACTGAAATCGCCGCCGGGCCGGTTCGCGCCGGCAAAGGCGATCTGCGGCAGTTGACGGATCCAGCGAGGTACGCAGACACAAAAAAGGGATTAACCTGATCGGTTAATCCCTTTTGATTGTCTCGAACGTAGAACAAAAAGTCAGAAATTCGATGAACGTCTTTATCAAGGTCAGGTTCAGGGACTCTTTGCGGTAAAGAAGCCAGGTGTTGCGGCGAATCGGGACCCGGTCCTTGGACATGAGGTCGATGGTGTGGATGTCGGGCTGGTCCTTCAGGGTCAGGCCGGGCATGATGGCATAGCCAAGCCCGTTGTACACAAGTTCCTTGCAGGTCTCGATGCGGTCCACCTGCATGGAGATCATCGGCGAGGAGGAAAAGTTTTCAATCCACCATGCATCGATGGTGCTCCTGAGCGAGGGATCGGTCTTGTAATCCACCCTCGGCAGACGAGGCAAATCTTCTAGTTCGATCTTGTTTTTCGATACGATGTAGATCGGCTCCTCCATGAGGAGCTGTTTCTGCTCCGGCCAGTCGTGATCCCCCCTGATAACCCCCACATGTACTTCATGCTTGTAGAGAAGCCCCACCACCTCCGAACTCCAGCCGGTGGTCACGTTGAATTCAACGTCGGGATACTTCGCGATGAACTGGCTCAGCAGGGAGGGCAAACGGTAGCAGGCGTAGGTACCGGTCACGCCCAGTCTCAAGATCCCCGTCACGCTGTTTTCCATGTTCCAGATCTGCTCTTTCGTTTGCCGCAGCTGCAGCAACATCTCTTTGGCGTACTTGACCAAGTACTCGCCCTGTGAGGTGAACTCCACTCCTCTTCTCCCGCGATGGGCTACCTTCACGCCGAAGCTGTCCTCTATCTGTTGCAGCCGGAAGGTTAGGGCCGGCTGTGAGATATACAGCGCTTTTGCAGCCTGCGTTAGGTTTTGCTTTTCATGGAGTACCTTCAAAATTTCCCAGTCTCTGTCGTTCATAGGACCACCTCATTCTCGCCCTGCAGCCTTTCATAAACAAAACAAATCAAAACAATAGATTTTGCTTATGCAAATCGTCCGATATGGCGCTGTACCCGAAATCTACCAGCGCCTAAGTATTAAATCAAGGGCAAAATCTCATATACAGATTACTTCGTATTTTTTGATCTTAACTATAGTCCGGTTGCCACTGAACACAGTCTAAATCGGCTTACAAGCTGTCTTTGGGGATAAATTAAACCATAAGATATTTTTATGGAAATATATAAAAACAAAGTATTATAACTTATTGCTTTCCTTCGTTATCATGTCTCCAAACGGTTCACAGCGCCTGAGGGCAATAGGGCGCTCAAAAGGAGACAGTTATGGATTTATCTCGCGTGTACGATGTGTTGATCGTAGGGGGGGGGAACGCCGCACTCTGCGCCGCCATTACGGCCCGTCGCAACGGGTGCAGCGTGCTCGTCCTGGAGGGGGCACCGAAGGAGTTCAGGGGAGGCAACAGCAGGCATACGCGCAACCTGCGCTGCATGCATGACGGACCGGCAGACGTGCTGACGGACGCGTACACCGAGCGCGAATACTGGGAAGATCTTTTGAAGGTCACCGGCGGGCAGACCAATGAAAAACTTGCCCGGATGGCCATCCGCGACTCCGCGCATTGCAGGAAATGGATGGTGCAGCACGGCGTCCGTTTCCAGCCGTCGCTTGGTGGCACGCTCCATCTCTCCCGAACCAACGCCTTCTTCCTCGGTGGCGGCAAGGCGCTGGTCAACGCCTACTATCGTTCGGCCGAACTCCTGGGCGTGGACATCGAGTACAACTCGGAGGTGCGTGAGTTGAAGATCCAAGACGGCAAGTTCACCTCCGCCGTCTTCGTCAGGAAAGGCTTTACCCACGAGATCCGCGCCAAGGCCCTCATAGCCGCCGCGGGCGGATTCCAGTCCAATGTCGCTTGGCTGAAGCAGGCCTGGGGCGATGCGGCCGACAATTTCATCATCCGCGGTACTCCCTACGACAAGGGAACGGTACTCAAGATGTTGATGGAGCAGGGAGTGAAGACCATCGGCGACCCGACCCAGTGCCACGCCGTTGCCATCGACGCGCGGGCGCCGAAGTTCGACGGCGGCATCATCACCCGGGTGGACTGCGTCTCCTTGGGGATCGTGGTCAACCGGTACGCCAAGCGTTTCTACGACGAGGGCGAGGACTTCTGGCCGAAGCGGTACGCCATCTGGGGGAGGCTGGTAGCCGGCCAGCCGGACCAGATCGGCTACTCCATCATAGACTCGAAATCGATGGGGACCTTCATGCCGCCGGTGTTCCCGCCGATCGAGGCGGAATCGCTCCCGGAGCTGGCGAAGAAACTCGGGCTGGATGCGGAGCAACTGGTGCAGACCGTAACCGAATATAACGATGCAGTCAGGCCCGGCACCTTCGACCACACGGTTCTGGACAACTGCGCAACCGAGGGGATCACGCCGCAGAAGTCCCACTGGGCGCGTCGCCTGGACAAACCGCCATTCTACGCCTACCCCCTGCGGCCGGGGATCACGTTCACCTACCTTGGGGTGAGCGTGGACGAGCAGGCTCGGATCTACATGCAGGACGACAAACCGGCCAAGAACATGTTCGCCGCGGGCGAGCTGATGGCCGGCAGCATTCTGGGCAAGGGGTATCTCGCCGGATTCGGCATGACCATCGGGACCGTGTTCGGTCGCATTGCAGGAAAGGAGGCTTCGCTTTATGTCAACGCTTAAGTCGATACCGCACGAGTTGGTGGCTGAGGGCGAGCGGGTCATGAGGATATGCAATGCCTGCCGTTATTGCGAGGGATTCTGCGCGGTCTTCCCGGCCATGGAGCGTCGCCTGACCTTCAAGGAGGACGACCTCAACTATCTGGCCAACCTCTGCCACAACTGCACGGAGTGTTACTATGCCTGCCAGTACGCTCCTCCCCAGGAGTTCGAGCTGAATTTCCCGAAAACGCTCGCGGAAATCAGGATGGCGACCTACCAGAAGTACGCCTGGCCTGGCCCCCTGGCGGGGCTGTTCAAAAACAACGGTCTGGCCACCGCCGTGATCAGCGCGCTGAGCCTGGTGATCATACTCGCGATCATGCTCACTTCCGCCACGTCCAAGTCGCTGCTCTCGGCGTATAGCGATGCCGAAGGGGCCTTCTATGCAGTCATGTCGCACCACACCATGGTCCTGACCTTCGGGACAGCTGCCGCCCTCCTTTTCGTGGCGCTTGCCGCAGGCTACGCCCGCTTCTGGAAAGACACCTCGGGAAAAGCAGAGGGCTCCGTGAGCTTCACCGCTCTGGCGCAGGCTGTCGGCGACGTCCTGCGACTAAGGTACCTGGATGGTGCGGAAGGCGGCTGCGCGTACCCAGAGGAGTTCCAGTCCAACGCCCGGCGCCGGTTCCACCATCTTACCTTTTACGGGTTCATCCTCTGCTTCGCGGCGACCGCCGTCGGTACGGTCTTCCACTACCTGCTGGGCTGGGAAGGGCCACCGCCGATCCCGGGGGTCGGGAAGCTGAACCTGGTCCGGAGTCTTCCAGTCATTCTCGGCTCAGTGGGAGGAATCGGTCTGCTGATCGGGCCGGCCGGGCTGCTCTGGCTCAAAAGCAAGCGCAACACCCTGCTGGCTGACCAGAAGCAAAACGGCATGGACGCGGGTTTCCTGATCCTCCTTATCCTGACAAGCCTGACCGGGTTCCTGCTGACGGCTTTCCGCGAAACCGGCGCCGTCTCGACCCTGGTCGTAGCCCACCTCGGCATGGTGATGGGGATTTTCCTGACCATGCCTTACGGGAAGTTCGTTCATGGCATCTACAGGTTCGGCGCACTGGTGAAAAATGCGGTAGAGCAGCGCACCATGCCGACGCTCGGCTCCGAGTAATTGACACCGAAGCGAAGCAGCAACCTTAACTGGTAGCCTGTTCGCCCGCTGAAAGACGAAGGCCGCATCGATGACTCTAACGTCTGTCGATGCGGCCTTTGTTCATTCCGACGCGTTACCCCGGCACGAATCCCGCGTTGAACAGCATACGCCGGCGCTCCCGCAACAGCCCCGCCCGGAGTCATCCGTCCATTTGCCTTGCAAACCGCAACCACAAAACGGATCTTCTCCATTCCCATGGCCGCGACTCCAATTGCAGAACCGACCATCGGAATCGAGCCGCCCGTGCCGACGCAAAAGTCCGTGAATATCCTACAAATCCGATGTGCGCTCATGACTGGCTTTGCTCGGCGCTCTCCGCATCGCAGCCGTCTAAAAAGGTCTGCTCCTTGCTCGGTGAACGTTTCTGAGGTTGTCGGGTGTCCTTCTTTGACGGGCAAATGATTGCAACGAGTGAGGAGCTTTCCTGCATGAGCGCTTTTAGGAGACGTATCCGGTGCAGACCCCGGTGGGGATTGCCGCCAGGAGCAGGAGGGGGAGATAATAGACGACGGCGTGTAAACGCGCAGCGCCAGCAGCGTGGCGAGGGTTGGCGAGCCCCAGCTTGATCCCGGGAACCGGCAGGGGGATGGCGATCATCCCCTCCCCGGCGGCGACGGTGAGATCCACCCCCTCCAGCACTGCCGGAACCCGACACGTCTGGGTGCGTCTGGCTAAAGTCCACCTTGCTGAATAAATCAGAGGATGTTGGGCATGAGGATTTGGTCTTGTTGAAAAAAACGGGGCAGGTATGGTTACCTGCCCCTATTCCATAACCAGTAGTCTCCCGACCAGACCGACGTGCGGGGAGGCTCCATATCGCCTCAGCCAGGAAAGGCCGGCGTGCTACAGATTCTGCACGTCCACCACCGCGATGGCGGCCATGTTGACGATGTCGTTCACGTCGTCGCCGCGCTGCAGCACGTGCACCGGCTTGTTCATCCCCATGAGGATGGGGCCGATCGCCTCTGCCCCGCCCAGGCGGCGCAGCAGCTTGTAGCAGATGTTGCCGGAGTTGAGGTCCGGGAAGATCAGGATGTTCGCCGGCGTCTTCAGCTTGGAGAAGGTGATCCCCTCGAGAAGCTCGGGGACGACCGCGGTGTCGGCCTGCATCTCACCTTCCACGATCAGCTCCGGTGCGCGCTCCTTGACGATCTCCACGGCGCGCTGCACCTTCCTCGCCTGAGGGTGGTTGACGGAGCCGAAGTTGGAGAAGGAGAGCATGGCGACGCGCGGCTCGAGGTCGAGCATCCTTACTTTTTCGGCGGCCAGTATCGCCGTCTCGGCCAGCTCCTCTGGCGTCGGGTCGATGGTGACCGTGGTGTCGGCCAGGAAGTAGACTCCTTTCTTGAACACCATCATGTAGAGGCCGTGGACGCTGGAGAGCCCCTCTTTCTTGCCGAGCACCTGCAGCGCCGGGCGGATCGTCTCCGGGTAATGGGTGTCGATGCCGCCCAGGAGCGCGTCCGCCTGCCCCATCTGCACCATCATGGTGGCGAAGTGGGCGCGGGACTTGCGCCGCATGATGCGCCGGCACTCGGACATGGTGAGGCCCTTGCGCTGCCGCAAGCGGTAGAGTTCCTCGGCGTACCCCTCGGTCAGCTCGGAGTCGGACGGGTCCTCTATCTGCACCTCCAGGTCGAGGTTGAGATCGACCATCTTCTGCTCTATCTTCTTCCTGTCGCCGACGAGGATCGGCCGGCAGATCCCCTCCTCCACCAGGGTCTGGGCGGCGCGCAGGATCTTGTCGTCCTCGCCTTCGGAGAAGACGACCTTCTTCGGGTCGCTCTTCGCCTTGTTGATGATGATGCGCATGATCTCCTTGGATTTGCCCTGCGACGACTCCAGCTGCTCGATGTACTTCGCCATATCCGTGATCGGCTGGCGGGCTACACCCGTGTCCATCGCCGCCTGCGCGATGGCGGGGGCGACGTGCAGGAGGACGCGCGGGTCGAACGGCTTGGGGATGATGTAGTTCGGGCCGAAGCTGAACTTCTCGTTGCCGTAGGCCTTGCTGACGGAGTCGGGCACCTCTTCGCGGGCGAGGCTCGCCAGCGCCTTGACGGCGGCGAGCTTCATATCCTCGTTGATGGCCCTGGCCCTGACGTCGAGCGCGCCGCGGAAGATGAAGGGGAAGCCGAGCACGTTGTTCACCTGGTTCGGATAGTCGGAGCGGCCGGT
>DNJC01000024.1 GCA_003490025.1 Geobacter sp.
CATTCCTGCCGCGATCATCGGTCGAATCGCGGCAGGAATGCCGCTCCTACAGCGTCCCTTCCCGGTACTTGGCGGTGAGCCCCTTCAGGAAATTACGCAGCATCTGGTCGCCGCACTGCTTGTAGTTCTCCTGCCCCTTGGCGCGAAAGACGGCGGAGAGTTCCGACTTGGACACCGGGAAATGGGCCAATTTAAACAGCGCCAGCATCTCCTCTTCCTTCAGCGCCAGTGCGATCCGTATCTTTTTCAGGATGTCGTTGTTGGTGAGCAGGGTTTCTTCCTTTCCCTTCTCTGGCTCCCCTTCCCTCTTGCCGCGTTTATACGAGATCAGGCCGTCGAGGAAAGCTTCCAGCACCGCGTCGCTGCACTCCACATAACCTTCGTCTTCTTCCTTCTTCACCAGCGCCGTTATATCCGACTGCCCCATCTTCAGCTCGGCGAGTCGAAAAATCTCTACCACCGCCTTGGTGTCGAGGTTGAGCGCGTAGCGCAGCCTGCGGAAGACGTCGTTCTTTGTCATGGTTGCTCCTGAAAATCAATTACGCTGTCGGGCCAGACATTTACATAGCATTTAACACAGTTACCGGCAAGCATAACCTCACCTCCGCCTGCTTCGCAGCACTTTTCGTATGCGCCTGTACACATGTGGGCGCACCACATTATCGTCACCGGCTCGAAAACGACTGATGCCGCAGTTATATATTCCAGCGCCCGTTAAATAGGGCCAGTTCGACTGAAGCCCCCCTTTATAACTTGGCTGCAAAACTCGCCACGGGGCTCTGCACCATCCGGCTCACCCTTGCCTCGGCCATTTCCGCGGCCTCGGTCGATAAGTAGGAGCCCACCATGGAGAAGGCAAGCCCGCGCTCGGCTTGATCCAGCTCCGCTTCAAGACCTTCCCCAGACTTGAGCGCCCATTCCTCGTAGAGTGTCAGCAAAAGCGGGAAGCCGATGCCCGAGCGCACGGTCCCTACGCCATGTGGAGTGGACCACACACGATGTGAAGTGGTCGCAACGCGATATGGGCCGGGTCCCAAGCGATGTGGGCCGGGTCCCAAGTGATGTGGACTGGTCCCCACCCGATGTGGAGAGGGCTCTACGCGATGTAGAGAGGGCTCCACGCAATGTGGAGAGGGCTCTACGCGATGTAGAGAGGGCTCTACGCGATGTAGAGAGGACCCTCCCCATTAGGAACTGCTCGGCGCGCGACTTTTAGAGGGCCCCGCGCGATTTTTGGAGGGCTCCTCGCAATTTTTGAAGGGCTCCTCGCAATTTTTGAAGGGGCCTGCGCAGAAGCAAAACCCATCCCCCTCCTGGCCTCCCCCTTGAAGGGGGAGGGACGTATAGCGGAAGATCGTCGTTAATCGGCTCAACTTAAGAGGTGGCGGCTATGTAATGAGAAAAGAAGGTTTTATGCGGCTGCGGAGATTTCCTCGTCTGAGTCGGAGGGGGTAAGCCCAAGGATGGCGTCGATCTCGGCGCTGTCGAGGGTCTCCTTGGCGACCAGTTCCGCGGTGAGCCGTTCCAGCGCGTCCATGTTGTCCTGCAGCAGGCTCATGACTTCGGAATAGCAGGTACTGACTATGGAGCGGATCTCGTTGTCGATTTCCAGGGCGGTGGTGTCGCTGAAACCCTTCCCCCTGTTGGCCCCGCCCGCGCCCGGGTCGGTGCTCTCGTGGTTGCCGAAGGCGACGGGGCCGAAGGCATGGGACATGCCCCACTCGCAGACCATCTTGCGCGCCGTGTCAGTCGCCCTTGCCAGGTCGTTGCCGGCGCCGGTGGTGGTGGTGTTGAAGATCAGTTCCTCGGCTGCGCGCCCGCCCATGAGAACTTTCAGGTGCGCGTCCAGCATCTGTTTCGTGTAGCAGTAGATGTCCTCGACGGGGATCTGGATGGTCACGCCGAGCGCCCTCCCCCTCGGGATGATGGAGACCTTGTGCACCGGGTCGGCCCCCGCCACAAGCTTCGCCACGATGACGTGCCCCGCCTCGTGATAGGCGGTGCTCAGTTTCGCCTTCTCGGAAAGCACCATCGACTTCTTCTCCGCCCCCATCAGGACCTTGTCCTTGGCGCTGTCGAAATCGATCATTTCGACGCTTTCCTTGTTGCCGCGCGCCGCAAGGATGGCCGCCTCGTTGACCACGTTGGCCAGGTCGGCGCCGGAAAAGCCGGGGGTCCCCCTGGCGATCACCATCAGGTCGACCTCGTCGTGCATCGGTACGTTCTTCGCGTGCACCTTCAGGATGGCCTCGCGTCCCCTGATGTCCGGCGAGCCCACCGCCACTTCCCTGTCGAACCGGCCGGAGCGCAGCAGCGCCGGGTCGAGGATCTCGGGGCGGTTGGTGGCTGCGAGCACCACGATACCTTCGTTGGTTGAGAAGCCGTCCATCTCCACCAGGAGCTGGTTCAGGGTCTGGTCCCTCTCGTCGCTGGCGCCGCCGGATGCACCATCGCGCTTGCGCCCGACCGCGTCGATCTCATCGATGAAGACGATGCAGGGGGACGCCTTCTTCGCCTGGACGAACAGATCCCTCACCCTCGACGCGCCGACGCCTACGTACATCTCGACGAACTCCGAGCCGGAGATGGAGAAGAACGGCACGCCTGCTTCGCCTGCGACTGCCCTGGCTATGAGCGTCTTGCCCGTTCCCGGGGGGCCGACCAGGAGGACGCCGGTGGGCATCTTCCCGCCGAGGGTCGAGAACTTCTGCGGATCCTTCAGGAACTCCACCGTATCGAGCAGCTCCGCCTTCGCCTCCTCGGCCCCTGCGACATCGCCGAAGCATGTTTTCGACTCGGAACAGTCGACGAGCTTCGCCCGGCTCCGTCCCACACCGGCGTACCTTCTCAGCATCATCAGGATGAAAACGCCGACCAGGCCGATCATGCTGATCTCGAACCACCTCGTCTCCGATTTGGGCGGGTTCGCCGCAAAGTCTATCTTTTTGGAAAGGAGGAATTCCGCAACGTTGGCGCCGGAAGGAAGGAAAAGCAGGAACTTCTCCCCTTTCATCCCTTCGACCGTGATCTGATCGCCGGCGATCCTGACTTTGGCGATGCCGCCGGTGTTGACCTTGTCCATGAAGGCGGTGTAGCTTATCTGTTTCCCCTTGTCGGACTGGCTGGTATTCCAGGAGCTAAGGCCGTACCAACCTGCCGCCACGATCCCTAAGGATAAAGCCATTACAACCAAGGTATTTCTTCTCGTGTTACCCATAATTATCCTATTACTTCCATACTGCAAGTAGTGAGAGTAATGTTACTGGTGAAAGATCAAGGCTACTTTATTGAAATCTATTACTTGTAAAGTTGGAAAAGGTTGCGTTCTAGCCAGAGGGATATCCGGTGAAGTTCGGCGTGCAAAAAATCGGACTACTATTTTTACTCCTGCGCCCTGAATTTTGTACAGCCAAATTATTTTAATACGTATCCGCTCATGCCGACTCTACCAGTAATGCCCCCCCGGCTTTCACCCATCCCCACCCCGACCCCCACTGCCGTTAAGTTTTATTGTTCCTACGCTCCAGCGTGGGAACACGTTGCAGGACGCTCCAGCGTCCGGTGATCTTTACTGACCGCTCAAGAAATAGCACGTGCAGCTGACGCTGGAGCGTCAGGGGCTTTGCATTCCCACGCTGGAGCGTAGGAACGATGAACAAGGGAGGGGGGACGATGTGTCAACCGGACGCAAAAAGGGGCGCCTTTTGGGGGCGCCCCTTTCCGTTGCCGCAAATCCGGAGTGGTATCCGGCTCTATTTCCTAAGCAGCTTGACGATGGCGGAGAAGTCTTCTTCTCCCCTGCCGTCGGTGACGGCCTGCTGGAAGATCTTGGAGACGGTCTTCGCAGCCGGCAGGTCCAGGCCGAGCTGTTCGGCGGACTCGAGCACCCTGAGCATCTGGGAGTTCACGTACTTGAGCGCCAGATTTCGGCTGAAATCGCCACGGGCGATGGAGCGCCCTTTGGAGTGGAAGAGCGGCGAGGCGACCCCGCCGGAGTCCAGGACCTCGAGGATCTTGTCCGGTTTGAACCCCATCTTCTCGCCGAAGACCAGCCCCTCCGAGAGCGACTGCATCATCTCGGCCTGCAGCAGGTTCACGATCAACTTCATGCGGGTCGCGTCGCCGATCTTGCCGATATGAATGATGTTGAGCCCGAAGTAGGAGAACGGCTCGCGGCAACGCCCAAGAAGGGCCTCGTCGCCGCCGGCCAGGATGGTCAAAAGCCCGTTGGCGGCGTGCTCCTTGCTCCCCCACACCGGCGCCTCGAGGAACATGATCCGGTGCTTCACGGCCTCCTGCGCCATCCGCTCGATGGTCTCGATGCAGTGGGTACCCATGTCGACAAGTATGGTCCCGGGGTCGATACCCTCGAGGACGCCCTGCTCCCCAAAGACCAGGAACTCGCTCTCCGGCACGATCACGATAACCAGGTCCTGCCCTTTTGCGGTCGCCATCGGCGATGCGCCGATCTTGACACCGAGCTTTTCCAGTTCCGCTACAGCAGCGGCATCCTGGTCAAACACCGTTAACTGGTAATCCGACTTGGCCAGGTTGGCAGCCATGTGAACACCGACGGTGCCCAAACCTACAAAACCGATTTTCTTCAGCATAATCCCCCCAAGGTGGCTGATGCTCTGCATCAGCAGAAAATCATGTTCGCATTCCTCAAAAACTCAAGGCCCCATTATACTCAAAGATCGTTCTTGTGCAACACTGTTTTATCTGGACGTAGTTACCGCTACCCTGTCACAGAACCTGTACACAGGACAGGTGGAGCAGCGAGGAGAGACAGGCGTGCACTGGTTTTGTCCGAAAGTAACCAGAAGATCGTTGATTATGATCCAGTACTCGGCCGGCAGTTTCTGTCTCAGCGCGGTTTCCGTCTGCTCCGGGTTCTTCGTGCTTACATAGCCCCACCTGTTGCAGATCCTGTGCACGTGGATGTCGACACAGATCCCAGGCTTGCCGAAGCCAAGAGTCAGCACGAGGTTGGCGGTCTTTCTGCCGACCCCCTTGAAGCGGAGCAGCGTCTCGATCTCGTCCGGAACCTTCCCGGCGTAGAGTTCGCACAACTGGCGCGAGATTTCCAGGATCTGCTCCGCCTTGACGCGGTAGAAGCCGACCGGATAGATCAACTGCTCGATCTGCGCCACGCTCAACCGGGTCATCTTCTCCGGCGTATCGGCACGCGCGAAGAGGCGGGCCGAGGCCTCGGCCGTGGTCTGATCCCGGGTCCGAAGCGAAAGGATGCAGGAGACCAGCACCTTGAAGGGGTCCCGGTCCCGGGTCGCCACTATGGTGACCGCCGGGGTGACCCAACCCTTGACGACCTCGGTCAGGATCCGAACCGCCTGGTGGATCTCTTCATCCCGCATGCTAGAACCTGTTGCGGATGATGCGCATGATCAGCACCCCGAGTATGGAGGCAAGGAGGCCGACGCATACAAAGAGGATGCCGACACTGCGCCCCTCGCCCCAGCCTAGCAGGTCCTTATTTTTCATGAAAGCTATCAAACCGAGGCCGGAGAAGGTGAGAATCCCGCCTATTATGAACGTGGAAAGCGCGAACACGGCGCCCGCCATCCCTTTACTCTTTGCCACGGCAACCCCTTTCAGACAGCGAAATAGCACCGTTCGTTATACAAGAAGCGATTCCGCATGGCAACTGCTAAGTGACGTGCTTAGCTGTTGCAGAAAAAGTGAAAACTCCTATAATGGCCTACTGATCAATATTTGGAGAGACAAATGAAAAACCTGGTTGACCTGCATATTCATTCTACCTATTCCGACGGCGTCAAGACTCCCACCGAACTTGTCGCCATGGCCTCCGACTTGGGGCTCAAGGCGATCGCCCTCGCGGACCATGACACGGTGGACGGCATTGACGAGGCCCTGGCCGCGGGGCCGGGCTACGGAGTGGAAGTCCTCCCCGCCATTGAGTTTTCCGTCGCCTTCGGCTCCTACCACGACGTGCACCTTTTGGGCTACCTTCTCGATCATCGCGACCCGATCCTTCTCGACACGCTGAAGGAGTTCCGTGACCGGAGGGAGGCACGCGGCGAGGCTATCGTCGGGAGGATCAACGAGAAGCTGGCGGTGGAGGGGCGAGCCCCCATCTCGAGCGTCGACGCTGCCGCCCTGGCCGGGGGGGCTCTCGGACGCCCGCACATAGCGCAGGTGCTCATGGCCAAGGGGTACGCCCGCGACATGCAGGATGCCTTCGTCCGCTACCTCCTCCCCTGCGACGTACCCAAGCGTTACTTCCCGGTAGACGAGGCGCTGGCGACGATAAAGAGGCTCGGCGGGGTCGCTGTCCTCGCCCACCCCACCACCATCACCAATGACCGCGAAACGCTGGTCCGTCTGATGGGCGAGCTTGGCGCCATGGGGCTCAGCGGTGTCGAGGCCTACAACAACGTCTGCAGCGAGCAGGAAAGCGCTTTTTTAAGGGCGTACGCCGAGAAGACCGGGCTGGTCTGGACCGGCGGTTCCGATTTTCACGGCATCGAGGAAGGGATCAACATGGGGAGCGGACGGGGCAGCATGGAGGTCCCGTACAGCTGCGTGGAAAGGCTAAAAGCGGGGGCT
>DNJC01000036.1 GCA_003490025.1 Geobacter sp.
TCGTGGAAAAACTCTAACCCGGACTAACGCTAAGGCTAAGATTAAGATGAAGATAAAGATAAAGCAGGGGAAACCTTGATCTTTGTCTTTGCCTTCATCTGTTTTTGGGCTTTTGGAGAGATAAATGTTTCATAAAATACTTATCGCCAACAGGGGGGAGATCGCCCTCAGGATCATCAGGACCTGCAAGGAAATGGGGATCAAGACGGTGGCGGTTTATTCCACTGCCGACAGCGAGTCCCTTCACGTCAAGCTGGCCGACGAGAGCGTCTGCATCGGTCCCGCTCCGAGCCTCTCAAGCTACCTCAACATCAACGCCATCATCTCGGCCGCCGAACTGACCGACGCCGAAGCGATCCACCCGGGCTACGGCTTCCTCTCCGAGAACCCGGTGTTCGCCGAGATCTGCGAGAAGTGCGGCATCACCTTCATCGGACCGACCGCCGAGAGCATGCGCATCATGGGGGACAAGATCTCCGCCCGCCAGGCGGTCATCAAGGTCGGGGTGCCGATCCTCCCGGGCACCAAGGAAGGCGTGCACGACGTCACCGAGGCGATCAAGGTAGCCAAGGAGATAGGGTTCCCGGTCATCATCAAGGCGACAGCGGGGGGCGGCGGACGCGGCATGAAGATCGTCCACTCCCCGGCGGCCCTCCCGAACGCCTTCGCGACCGCACGGGCCGAGGCGCAGTCCGGCTTCGGCAACCCCGAGGTCTACATCGAGCGCTACTGCGAAAGCCCGCGCCACGTCGAGATCCAGATCCTGGCCGACAAGCACGGCAACGTGGTGCATCTGGGCGAGCGCGACTGTTCCATTCAGCGCCGCCACCAGAAGGTGATTGAGGAGGCCCCCTCCACCGTCACCACCCCGAAACTGCGGAAGGCGATGGGTGACGCAGCCGTCGCCGCCGCCAAGGCTGTCAATTACAACAGCGTCGGGACCATGGAGTTCCTGGTCGACAAGAACAACAACTTCTTCTTCATGGAGATGAACACCCGCGTGCAGGTGGAGCACCCGGTAACCGAGATGGTGACCGGCGTCGACGTGGTCAAGGAGCAGATCCGCTCCGCCTACGGCCTCAAACTCCGCTACACCCAGGACGACATCAAGATCAAGGGGCATGCCATCGAGTGCCGGATCAACGCCGAGGACTCGATCAAGTTCACCCCGTCCCCCGGCCGGATCACCGATCACCACACCCCCGGCGGCCTCGGGGTCAGGGTCGATTCCTTCGTCTACACGAACTACACGGTCCTGCCGCACTACGATTCGCTCATCGCCAAGCTGATCGTGCACGCCGACACCAGGGACGAAGCGATCAAGAGGATGGCCCGGGCACTTGACGAGTACATTGTTGAGGGTATAAAGACTACGATCCCTTTTCACAAGAGGATCATGGCCAACAAAGACTTCATCGAAGGTAACATAGACACCGGCTTCATCGAAAGGCTGGTACTGGAGTAAGCTATGGACTTTCCGGAAGAGTTGAAGTACAGCAAAGAGCATTTCTGGGTTCGCCAGGAAGGGGATCGTGCGGTCATCGGCATCACCGACTACGCNNGAGCAGGACGACTCCTTCGGCTCCATCGAGGCCAGGAAGACCGTAGCCGAGCTGTACGCCCCGCTCTCGGGAACAGTGCTGGAAGTGAACTCCGAACTCGGCAACGCCCCTGAGTTCGTCAACGACGACCCCTACGACGGCGGCTGGCTCGTGGTGATCGAGATGGCCGATGCCGAGGAGATGAACCTCCTCATGTCCGCGGAACACTACGAGGACTACGTATCCGTAGCGGACTGAGAAATTAGCTGTGCATATGCAAGGAAAGGCGAGGGGTTCTCTCGCCTTTTCCTTTTGCGCCGTACCTTCAGCTTTTCGGAGTTTTACCAGTGACGATCAACATTGGACACATCAAGTACGCGAACTGCACCCCCATCTTCTCCGCCCTGGCTTCCAATTTCGACTGCACCGGCTACCGCTTCATAGACGGGGTCCCCGCCCGCCTTAACGCCATGCTGCGGCAGGGAGGACTGGACGTCAGCCCCTCTTCCTCCATCGAGTACGCCACGGCGCACGAAAAGTACTGCCTGCTCCCCGACCTCTCCATCAGCGCCATCGGTGCGGTGAAGAGCGTTTTTCTCTTCTCCCGCGTACCGATCGAGGAACTCGACGGCTGCCCCATAGGGCTCACCGCGGAGTCCGACACCTCGGTGAACCTCCTGAAGGTGCTGCTGGCCCGAAAATACGGCTTCAGCAACAGTTTCGAGCGGACCACGCTCCCGCTTGCCGAGGCGCTTGAGATCTACCCGGGGCTTCTCCTGATCGGCGACCAGGCGCTCAAGGGAGCCAGGTCCGGCGCTGATTTCCGCTGCTATGACCTCGGGGAACTCTGGCATCAGTTCACGGGGCTGCCGTTCGTGTTCGCCCTGTGGATCGTAAGGCGCGACGCGGCCATCGCCAAGCGTGCCGGGCTCTCGGCGCTGGCCCGCGACCTGGTCGAGGCAAAGCATGTCGCGTACGCGACGTACCCCGAAATAGCGGCGAAGTGTCCGGAGCGGCAGTGGATAGGGGAGAGGGAGCTGGTGGATTACTGGCAGACGATCTCTTACGAGCTGACCGACGCGCACCTCGACGGGGCCCGCCTGTTCTTCCGGCACGCCTTCGAGCTGGGGCTGATCCCGACCCTGCCTCAGATCAGGTTCTTCGAATAACCCTTACGCCCGGGGCTGCGCGCACGGCCTCCGCGGCCAACTCCGCTTTGGCGGAGGAGGCCTCAAGCGCTCGGCGCGCAACCGCGAGAAGGGTGGGGTGAGGACGAAAAAAAAGAGGGAGGACCTGGGTCCTCCCTCTTTAAGGTGCTGCGTTTCCTGCCGAGCCCTACTTTTTCTTCTTCGCGCCGGCTGCCTTCTTGGAAGCTTTGAGCGGGTTCATCTTCGAGTCGTCGGTCTTGATCTCAACCTTCACGTGGGTAGCGAAGTTGCAGAGGCCGGCGGACCACTTCTTCTCGGGAGCGGGATATGCACTGCAAACCTTCCCGATGGAGCTGTCCACCACCCTTTCACAACCTTCGCAATTTTCCACAATCGGCTGGCAGGACCCTTCGGTAAATACGCAACCCTGTTTGCCCCAGAAGGTGCACTCGGCACCGGGAAGTACGGTTTGACATTGCATCGTTTAAGCCTCCTGAATTCCTTCGTAATCGTTGATAGGGCTTACTCTACCAATTTCGAAAGAAAAATGTCAACTCTAAAAATCCCGTCTTTCTTGCGTAAAGCTTGACTCTGCAAAAGCGATGCATTAATCTCTAGTAATTATTTTTTCCGGCTGCCGGGTGCCCCTGTTTTCCGATACTTATCGTATCACAGCGGGTCATTTTATCCCATCCGGCGCCTTATTCAATACACCCAGGAGGGATTTTTATGCAGCGTATCACGTTTGGCACTTCCGGCTGGCGCGGCATCATGTGCGAGGACTTCATCTTCGAGAACGTGAAAGTCGTCACGCAAGCCATTGCGGACAACGTCACGGCCTCCGGGGAGGCAAGGAAGGGGATCATCGTGGGGTATGATTCCCGCTTCATGGGGGAAGCGTTCGCGCGCGAGGCCGCTCGCGTGCTGGCCGGCGCCGGCATCACCGCCTTTCTCTGCGTCCGCGACACCCCGACCCCCGTCATCGCGTTGGAGATCCTGAGACGCAAAACCGCAGGCGCCATAAACTTTACCGCCAGTCACAATCCCCCCGAGTACAACGGCATCAAGTTCTCCCCCTCCTGGGGCGGCCCCGCGTTGCCTGAGACCACCAACGACATCGAGCGCCGCGCCAACGAGATGCTGGGCGAGATATGCTACAAGGAGTGTCCGCTGGACGAGGCGGTGCAGAAGGGGCTCCTGGTCGAGATCGACCCGATGCAGGATTACCTGGACGACCTGGCGGGGAAGGTGGACTTCGACGTCATAAAAAAGCTCGGCACCATCGCCGTCAACCCGCTCTACGGCACCGCCCGCGGTTACCTTGCCGAGCCTCTCAGGGCCCACGGCGTCAACGTGGTCCAGATGAACGCGAACCGCGACCCGTACTTCGGCGGTTTCCCTCCCGAGCCTTCCGAGAAATACATCCAGGATTTCATCAAGCTGGTGCAGCAGGATCCCGAAATTCACCTCGGCATCGCCACCGACGGCGACGCCGACCGCTTCGGCATCATCGACGGCGACGGCAGCTTCATCGAGCCGAACTACGTCATCGCGCTGCTGCTTGACTACCTGATCCGGGTCAAGGGGATGACCGGCGGGGTAGGGCGCTCCGTCGCCACCTCGCACCTGGTGGACGCCGTGGCGAAGATGCACGGAGTAGAGGTCTTCGAGACGCCGGTAGGTTTCAAGTTCATAGGCGAGTTGATCAGCCAGGACAAGATAATCATCGGCGGCGAGGAGAGCGCCGGGCTCACCATCAAGGGGCATGTGCCGGAGAAAGACGGCATCCTCGCCTGCCTGCTGGTGGCGGAGATGGTCGCCCGCGAAGGGATGCCGGTCAAGGCGCTTTTGGAGCGGCTCTACAACAAGGTGGGACGCTACCTTACCAAGCGCGTCAACATCACCCTCTCGCCGGAGCTGGAAGAGGTGTTCCCGCAGCGGATCGCCGCCACGCCGACCAGCTTCGCCGGGGAGCCGGTAAAGGAAAAGGTAACCGTGGACGGCAACAAGTTCATCCTGGAGGACGGCAGCTGGCTTCTGTTCCGCAAATCCGGCACCGAGCCGGTGGTACGTCTTTACTGCGAGGCGGCCAGCGAGGAGCGGCTGCAGGCACTGGTTGAAGCGGGCCGGCAGTTCATCGTCGGCAAAGCGTAAAAGCAAAAGTTGACTCCCCCCTCCCTGGCCCTCCCCCTCCGGGGGAGGGAACATTCGGACGCAGTCCACCTGATTCTGCTCCTCCCCCCGGAGGGGGGAGGTTGGGAGGGGGGCAGAAAGGCTGGCTCCCCCACCCTGTCCCTCCCCCTGGTCCTGTCTTTTTTGCCGCTGCTATTTTTACAGGCACCCCTTGCCGTTCATCGATCAGATGGTTACCTTCCAGTTTCCCGCGCTTTTGCAATGCCATCGCTTTTTCCCTTTATTTCCCGGTGGGATAACGACAGCGCCCGGACCGCCGCAAAAAAAGGAGCGGGAATTGCAGTAGGTTTCGCTGATGTTTCATTGGAAAGGTACCCGACTTATATGGTGTGATATCCTGGAGTTTTGGGGTTCTCTTTCTGCAAGCTTTGCGCTATGATAGCCGGACTAATTAGAAGGAGGGTCTATGTGGGACTACACTGACAAGGTAAAAGAACACTTCCTCAACCCTAGGAACGTGGGTGAAATAATCGATGCGGATGCGGTCGGCGAAGTAGGCAGCCTGGCTTGCGGCGACGCCCTCAAGCTTTTCATAAAGCTGGACGAGAACAAAGAGCGGATAGTCGATGCAAAGTTCCAGACCTTCGGCTGCGGCAGCGCCATCGCCTCATCCTCCGCCCTCACCGAGATGGTGAAGGGGAAAACCCTGGAAGAGGCGCTTAAGATAACCAACCAGGAGATCGCCGATTTCCTGGGCGGGCTTCCGGAGGAGAAGATGCACTGCTCGGTAATGGGGCAGGAGGCTCTGGAGGTCGCCATCGCCAAGTACCGCGGCGTGGAGGCTCCCGTGCACGGTCACGACCACGTCGATACCGAGGGGGAGATCGTCTGCAAATGCTTCGGACTTACCGACCTTTTCCTGAAGAAGGTGATCGCCTCCAACAAGCTCCACACCGCCGAGCAGGTGACCCACTTCACCAAGGCGGGCGGCGCCTGCGGCGGCTGCATCCCGAAGATCAAGGAACTGATCGCCGAGGTGCTGGGCGAGGAGAAAAAGGTAGCCGTGGAAAAACCGGTCAAGCTGACCAACCTGAGGAAGATGCAGCTCATCCAGGAAACCCTGGAGAACGAAGTCCGTCCGCAGCTTTGGGCTGACGGCGGCGACCTCGAGCTGGTCGACATCGACGGCTCCACCGTGCAGGTCGCCTTCCGCAAGGCGTGCGCGGGTTGCGCCTCCTCCGGCAACACCGCCAAATTCGTGGAGCAGAAGCTGCGCGAACTGGTCTCATCCGACATCGTCGTACAGGAGGTACAGGGATGAAAGAGATCTATCTTGATAACAACGCGACCACGAAGGTGGACGAGCTGGTTTTCGAGGAGATGCGTCCCTACTTCTGCGAGCTGTACGGCAACCCCAGCTCGATGCACTTCTTCGGCGGGCAGGTGCAGAAGAAGGTGGACGAGGCGCGTAACCGTGTCGCAGCCCTTCTGGGTGCGCTTCCGGACGAGATCGTCTTCACCGCCTGCGGCACCGAGAGCGACAACGCCGCCATCCGCTCCGCCATCGAGGTGTTCCCGGAGAAACGCCACATCATCACCAGCCGCGTCGAGCACCCGGCCGTGCTGACCCAGTGCCGCAACCTGAGCAAGCGCGGCTACCGGATCACCGAGTTGAACGTCGACGGCAACGGCCAGCTCGATCTCAAGGAACTTGAGACCGCGCTCGACGACGACACCGCCATCGTCTCCCTCATGTACGCCAACAACGAGACCGGCGTCATCTTCCCGATAGAGGAAGCCGCCAGGATGGTCAAGGAGAAGGGCGCTCTCTTCCACACCGACGCCGTGCAGGCAGTCGGGAAGATTCCGCTGAACATGGCAGAGTCGGCCATCGACATGCTCTCGCTCTCAGGCCACAAGCTCCATGCGCCGAAAGGGATCGGCGTCCTCTACGTGCGCCGCGGCACCCCGTTCCGCCCGCTTCTGGTCGGCGGGCACCAGGAACGCGGCCGCAGGGCCGGCACCGAGAACACCGGCTCGCTCATCGCCATGGGGAAGGCGTGCGAACTGGCACAGCTGCACATGGCTGAAGAGGGGGGGCGCGTGCGCGAGATGCGCGACAGGCTGGAGCGCGAACTGACGGCAGCGATCCCCAACACCAGGATCAACGGCGGCGGGACCGACCGTCTTCCCAACACCCTTTCCATCGCGATGGAATTCGTGGAAGGGGAGGGGATACTGCTGCTTCTCTCCGAGAAAGGGATCTGCGCCTCCTCCGGCAGCGCCTGCACCTCCGGCTCGCTGGAGCCGTCCCACGTGCTGAGGGCGATGGGCGTGCCGTTCACCTGCGCGCACGGCTCGATCCGCTTCTCGCTTTCCAGGTTCACCACCGACGCCGAGATCGATGCGGTCATCAAGGAACTCCCGCCGATCATCTCCCGTCTGCGCCAGATGTCTCCCTTCGGGCGGGAATTCCTGGAGAAAAAATAACGCGGGACAAAAAGAGCTAGATCCATAAAAAAAGGGGTGAGCGCTGTATGTGCTCACCCCTTCGATTATTTCTGAGCAGGATGCTATAAACGACCATTTTCTTTGAGTTCTTTTAACAAGCTTTCATACGTGACAAGCGGTTCATGGACTCGTTCCTCGAAGGCAGCTAAATCTTCAGCATCTTCGGCGAGAGCGCTTCGCACCGCATCATTGACTAGATCGGAGAGGGAGCGGGATGTTTTTAGCGCTTTTTGCCGTAGCGCCCGGTGCAGCGCAGCGTCCAGATAGACGGTTGTTTTTTTTTCTAGGTGCGCGCATATCAACCTCCTGTTCAGAGCATAGCGACATTCGCGTCATGACGTCAAGGCGCGGCATAAGAGGAACACCAGATTGTCTGCCATATCTTTAATTGAAGTGACCGCCAAAATAAACGACCGCAAGAGCCTGGAAGGAATCACCCTGGAGATCGGCGCGGGGGAGCAGTGGGCGCTGGTCGGGGCCAACGGGTCGGGGAAGTCGTCCCTGGGGAGGCTCCTCTGCAACGCTCTCCCCGTCATTTCCGGGAACTGCCGGGTCCCGGCACGGTCGGCCTTCGTCGCCTTCGAGAAGGTCGACGAGATCCTCGAGATAGAGAGGTACAACGACGACTCGGATTTCCTCGGCTATGTCACCGAGGGAACCCCGGTCACCAAGTTCATCCTTTCCGGTACCGCCGCAGACGAAGCACAGCTCGCCGACCTCGCACAACAGCTGGGGTTCACCGCCATTCTGGAGCGGGGGCTCAAATTCCTGTCGACCGGCGAGATGCGCAAGGTACTGATCTGCAAGGCGTTGCTGCAGGAGCCGGAACTCCTTGTCCTGGACGAGCCGTTCGACGGCCTGGACCAGCACTCCTGCGCCGCGCTGAGGAACCTGATAACCCGCTGCATCGAACATGGCATCAGGGTCATCCTGCTCCTGAACCGTTTCAGTGAGATACTCCCCGGGACGACGCACATAGCCTATGTGAAGGACTGCGGGATCTTCAGGTCCGGCTCCAAGGACGAGATGCTGAACTCGGAACCGCTGCGCCGGTTCCACGCCTTCCACTACACGCTCCCCGATGCGCTGCCGGAGATCGACAGCGGCCACAGCGCGCCTCGACTCCCTGCCGAGGTGCCTCTGATCGAGATGAAGGACGCGGTGGTGACCTATGGCGAGAAGCGCGTCCTGAACAGGGTCAACTGGACCGTGAAGAGCGGGGAACACTGGAAGATCAGCGGGCCGAACGGGTCGGGCAAGTCGACGCTGCTGAGTCTCGTGAGCGGCGACAACAGCCAGGCTTACGCCAACGATATCAGCCTGTTCGGACGGAAGAGGGGGACCGGTGAAACGGTGTGGGATATCAAGAAGCGGATCGGCCTGGTCTCAACATCCCTGCAGCAGGAGTACCGCGTCGGCGCCACAGTCAAGGTGGTGGTCATCTCCGGCTTCTTCGATTCCATCGGCATGTACGCGCAGTACTCACCGAGGCAGCAGGAAATAGCGCACGAATGGCTGGAACTGCTGCACATGGAAAAGCGCAGCGGCGACTCCTTCCGCGACCTCTCCTATGGCGAGCAGAGGCTGGTCCTTCTTGCCAGGGCGATGGTCAAGCAGCCGGATCTGCTGATACTGGACGAGCCGTGCCAGGGGCTGGACGACGTGAACCGCGAAATGGTGCTGAAACTCGTGGATCATTTAGGCCGAACCGGGAATACCCAGATCCTCTACGTCACCCACCACCCCGAGGACAGCATCCCCTGCATCACCAACAGCATGGAGCTGGTCCCCGCCGAGGATGGCGGCTACACGGCCAGCGTCCGCTCCCCGGTTTGGACTTAATACTTCCTCCACAATTCCAGGCCGCTGTACGCTTCTTGGAATCCGAAGGTCTTGAGCGGGGCGGCATAGGGAGATGCCGCCGCCGGTTCCCTGTTGATCCGTTCCACGGATACCCTTTTCAGCGGATTGAACTCGCGGGAGAGGAGCACCTTGAAGAAGCCGAGGTATTCGGGCAGGCGCGGATGGTCGGGCTCGACATTTATCTCCAGCTCCTTCCCAAAGCGCCTGGAAACCAGCACCAGGTCGGCACCCCGGTAAACCAGGTGCGTCGAGGGGAGGCGGGCGGGGAGGCGGTCGCGGAAACCTTCCAGCCCGCTGCCGCAAAGGGAGGCGGGATCGGCCGCGTTGATCCAGTACACGGTCTCCCGGGGCAATCCCTGCTCCAGCAGCCGGTACGCCTCGTGGGAGATGAACTGCAGCCCCGGAACGCCGGTGAAAAAACTGCCGGAGAGGATCTCGCCGGACATCTCCATGATGCGCAGCGTCCTGAACAGCTTGCCCCATTGCAGGGGAGGGAGNNGCCCCGGTTCCAGCGGCTCCCCGGCACGCGCCTGAGGCTCCTGCTTGGGCCGGGCTCCGACTCGCGCCTGACGAATCGGTTCAGAATCCCTTTGCGCACCGAGACAAAGGAGTCGTTGCTGATCTCGCCCCTCCAGGCGCCCTTCCAGAGTTCCGTGGTGACTTTGGCGGCCGGGAGGCCGGAAGTCGAGCAGATCGCCGAGAGGCTGTAGCGACCGTTGGGATCGGGGATCAAACTTGACGCCGCGCCAGCCTCCTTATCGCCTGTGGCGTCGCTCCCCTGGAAGAGATCCAGCTCTTCGGGGAAGGCGAAGGAGAGCTTTCTCTGGCCGCAGCCGAACCAGAGGAGGTCGCTCTCCTGCATCAGGCTGTCGAGCCAGGCGTTGAAGTACGGTTGCATCCGCGCCGGGAGCACCTCTTCCTCCCACATCCCGGCGGTGAGCGGAACGCCCAGCAGCTGCTCCAGCGTCCCTCGCAGGTCATCGGCGCTGTTCCCGGGCCTTGTCACCCCTTGGAAGAAGGCGAGGAAAAGCGGCAGGGAGGAGAGGTCCAGCGCCTCGAAGACGGGCTTCCTCGACCTGCGCAGCATCCGGAGCAGCGCCTCGAGATTGGCCGTGTCGCAGATCTCAGGCCCCGTGCTTTGTTCCAGGAACTGGTCCTGCAGCACCGCTCCCGTTTCTTCCAGCGAGTGGAGGGTATCGTTTAGCAGGTCGTCGGGGAGCCCCACGGTCCGCTTCAGCCAGGAAAGCTGTACCGGGCCGTAATAGCCGAGGACTTTCGCGACCAGTTTCACCGTCGCCGCTTCCTCCTCGCCGTTTCCGGTTTCGCCGTCCCCCTGTTTTATCTGAAGGGCCAGCTTCTGCACCGAACGGCGCAGCAACTCCGGCAATCCCTCCCTTTCCACAAGGGGAAGCACTTCCATATCCCGCCAGCCTATGGACAGCCCAAGCGCCAGGTCCGGGATCATCTCGATGGCGCCCACCAGGGGGGCTGCCGCACCGGGGAGAGTGAGGAGCGCAACCCTTTCCGCCACCCGGGACAGCAACTCCGCCGGCGGCACCGAGCCGTCCCGCTCAACCGCGGCAAGAAGCGCGGCCCATTCCTC
>DNJC01000123.1 GCA_003490025.1 Geobacter sp.
CCCCGGCCCTCTCCCGGAGGGCGAGGGGGAGTTGGACCAGGCGCATTGAGCTGGGCACGAGCATGCATAGAAGTTGATACAGAACACTGAACATTGAACACTGAACATTGAACGTATGTGAGACGTAGAACGTAGAACTTGATTAATCGCAGGACGTAGAACAAGCAGTGGCAGTCCCCTGTTTCTCTACGAACAAATACCAAAAGGAGTGGCAATGAAGATTATCGTAACCGATGAAGTGGCTCAGGAAGGACTGGCGCTTTTGCAGGCGGACCCGCGCGTGCAACTGGACATCAAGCTGGGACTGAAGAAGGAAGAGCTCTACTCTGTCATTGGAGATTACGACGTTATCATCACCAGAAGCGGCACCACCGTGGACAAGCCCCTGCTTGATGCTGCCAAGAACCTGAAGATGGTCGCACGCGCCGGCGTCGGCGTGGACAACGTGGACGTCGACTACGCCAGCGCCAAGGGTGTCATCGTGGTGAACGCACCTTTCGGCAACACGAACAGCGCGGCCGAGCACGCCATGGCGCTGCTGCTCTCCTTCTGCCGTAACGTCACCAAAGCTAACGACTCCCTGAAAAGCGGCGCATGGAAACGCGCTCCCTTCACCGGGTATGAACTTAAAGGTAGGACTGCCGGGGTCATCGGTCTCGGTAAGGTCGGCGGCAGGGTGGCTACCCGCCTGAAGGCTTTCGAGTGCGAGGTGCTCGCCTGCGACCCGTACATCGCTGAAAAAAGGGCGCACGACCTCGGCGTCAAGCTCGTGTCTCTGGACGAGTTGATCCGCGTCTGCGACATCATCACCGTTCACACCCCGCTTACCGGCGAGACCCACAACATGATCGGCAAGAAGGAATTCGCCGCCATGAAGGACGGGGTCATCCTGATCAATGCCGCCCGCGGCGGGATCTACAACGAGGAGGCGACGCTGGAAGCGCTCGAGTCGGGGAGGGTGGCAGGCGCCGCGTTCGACGTCTGGAGCCAGGAACCGCCGGATTCCGAGATCCTCAAGAAACTGATCGCACACGAGAAGATGGTGGTCACGCCGCACCTGGGGGCCAACACCTTCGAGGCGCAGGTCAACGTCGCCGTCGACGTATCGCGCGAAATCATCCACTACCTGGACGAACAGCCGATCGAGAACGCCATCAATATCCCTAGGTTCGACGCATCCCTCATGGGGCAGATGCGCCCTTACCTGAACCTGATGAACGTCCTTTCCGATTTCATCATCCAGCTGGTCGACACCAACCTGAACAAGATCACCTTCACCTACACCGGCAACATCTCGCAGCACGACTGCACCCCGATCACCGTCTGCGGTCTCGCGTCCCTCTTGAACCGCCGCGTCGAGCAGGACGTGAACATGGTGAACGCGCAACTGGTGGCGGACAACATGGGGATCGTGGTGGAAGAGGTGAAATCGACCCAGTCTGAGGCGTTCTCCAACATGATCACCATCAGCATCGAAGGTCCGGGCGAGAAGCGTCTCGTTTCCGGCACGCTGTTCGAAGGGGTGCCGCGCATCGTGAAGCTGCGCGACTACCAGATGGACTTCAGACCGGAAGAGCACATGCTCCTCATGGCCTACGGCGACCGTCCGGGCATCATCGGCAAGATCGGCACCATCCTCGGCAAGCACGAGATCAACATCGCTTCCATGAACCTGGGGAGGCGCGAGAAGAAGGGAGAGGCGATGGTCATCCTCTCGCTCGATTCCGCGGTACCCCAGGACGTGGTCGAAGAGGTCCGTGCCGCCACCGATGCGACCTTCGTCAAACCGCTCTACCTGGTCACCGCCAAGTAGCGCTCGATAAATAAGCGGTAATGCAGAAAGGCCCCGGAGCAGGAACTCCGGGGCCTTCTTTTATTTGTCTGATGTTGTGGGAGGGTGCGTCCAGGAGACGTTGCCTTCTAGGCGAGCTTTCTCCCGCCGCAGGCCTTGAGCCTTGCATGCGCCTCGCGCAGGGCCTTCTCCGTGGTTTCCCAGCTGATGCAGCTGTCGGTGATCGACACGCCGTAGGCGAGCTCGGAGAGGTTCTTCGGCATCGGCTGGTTCCCTTCCTTCAGGTAGCTCTCGATCATCACGCCGGAAATGGACCGGTTCCCCGCGACGATCTGGTCCACGACGCTGTTCAGCACCTCCGGCTGCTTCGCGAAGTTTTTCTCGGAGTTGCCGTGGCTGCAGTCGACCATCAGGGTCGGGTTGAGCCCCGCCTTTTTCAGCATTTCCTCGGACTTGGCGATGTCCTCGGGGGAGTAGTTCGGCTTCTTGCTCCCGCCGCGCAGCACCATGTGCACGTCGGGGTTGCCGGTGGTCTGGACGATCGAGGTGAGGCCGTCCCTGTTGATGCCGAGGAAGCTGTGCGAGTGAAGCGCCGCTTTCATCGCGTCAATGGCGATCTGCAGGTTGCCATCGGTGCCGTTTTTGAACCCGATCGGGAAGGAAAGGCCGCTGGCCATCTCGCGGTGTGTCTGGGATTCCGTGGTCCTCGCCCCGATGGCCCCCCAGGAGAGGAGGTCGGCCAGGTACTCCGGCGTGATCGGATCGAGCATTTCGGTGGCGACCGGGAGTCCCATCTCGGTGATCTTGGTGAGGAGCCCGCGGGCGATGCCGAGCCCCTTGGAGATCAGGTGGCTGCCGTCCATGTCCGGGTCGTTGATGAGACCTTTCCACCCCACCGTGGTGCGCGGTTTCTCGAAGTACACCCGCATGATAAGGAGGAGTTCCTCCGAGACTTCCTTCGACAGGGCGGCGAGCTTTTCAGCGTACTCGAGCGCCCCCTTGGGATCGTGGATGGAGCAGGGGCCGACCACGACCATCAGCCTCTTGTCCTCGCCCCTCAGTATCTTGATTATCGCTTCGCGACTTCTGCTTACGCACGCGCCGGATTCGGTCGAAAATGGAAAGACCTGCCTCAAATCGGTAGGTGCAATGATCGGAGTGATGCTTTTTACTTTCAGATTGTTCGTCTTAATCATCGTAGACTCCCCGCGCAAGCAGTTTTTAATGTGCTGTAATCTAGCGCGTTTCGCCTTTTGTGTCAAAAAAAAATGCCCCGGGACATTGCATTTTTGCCCGGAGCATATTTTTGTATGATGTTGGTACATTTTCGAACCTGGATCGGCTCCTATGGCGGAGACTGTCGATCGTTGGCAATAGCCGCCTCCCCCTCGCTGACCAGCATGCTGCCGATGGACGTCAGCGTCGCCATGTCCGCCCCTGCGTGCACCATCTCGGCCATGGCGCGGTCGGAATTCCCCGCCTGCAGCTCCACGCCTCGCACCGCATCGGCCAGAAGCGTCACGTTGAACCCCTCTTTGAGCGCCTCAAGCGCGGTCTCCCTGACGCAGTAGTCCGTTGCGAGCCCCCCCACGTAAAGATGGTCCAGTCTCATGTGCTTCAGCAGCATGACGAACGGCGTGTCATGCTCCGTTACCCCCTGCATGGCGGAGTACCCGTCGTCCCACTTGGCGATCCCCTTGGAGATGACGATGGTCTCCTCCGGGAGCACGAGCCCCGGGTGGAACTGGGCTCCCTGCGTCTGCTGAACGCAATGGGCGGGCCAGATGCCGCCGTTTTCGATGAAATGCCTGCTCTCCTGAGGGTGCCAGTCCCGGGAGGCGAAGATGGGGGAGCCCCGCCTTTTGAACAGTTCGAGATACCCGTTCAAAACCGGTATCACCAGGTCTCCCTTGGGGACCGCAAGCGCCCCGCCGGGGCAGAAATCGACTTGCACATCGACAACGAGTAGTGCCGCTCTGCGGTGCATGACGGGCCTCCGATGCTTTTTGATGCAGGGTCAGGTCAAGGAGTATCTGCTTTGGATCTGGGTCACGAGTTTCATCCTGAGCGAGTTCATTCCGGCGCTGATCGAGACCTTGTAGATGTGCGGGTTGACCAGCCTGAGGCACCCCTCCGGGAGGCGGGAAAGCTCATTACTGGCGTGATCGGCGGAGTTCTCCAGGGTGGGGGAGGGGGCGCACCTGGTTCCTCTTTCCATGACGGGCTCCCTGATCAGGACCAGGCGCGCCTCAGCCGGGATGCGGACGTGCTGCAGAGGGTTGGCAGGATCGTAAACCATCGCCCCCGGCGCGATCTCCTCGTCCTGCAGGGTGATGATGTCCTGTATGAAGGAGCCGTCGGGCGCCACGGCCCGCAGCACCTTCTTGCGGTCCGGAAGCGTCGCCTTGGAGACGTCGCTGGTCACCTTGAGCTTGGGCTCGTCGCCTATCCGGACCAGCTTGTACACGCCCCCCAGCGCGCCTCCCCCTTCGCCCGCGCAGGTGGCGAGCCTGGTGCCGACGCCGTAGATGTCGACCTTCCCCCCTTCCTTCCTAATCGAATCGATGACGTACTCGTCCAGTTCGTTGGAGGCGAGGATCTTCACCCCGGGGAGGCCGGCCGCATCGAAGGCGGCCCGTACCTGTCGGGAAAGGTAGGCGAGGTCGCCGGAGTCTATCCTGACGCCGACCAGCTGGTGGCCTTTCTCCTTCAGTTCGCGCGCAACCATCAGCGCGTTGGGGAGCCCGCTCTTCAGCGTGTCGTAGGTGTCTATCAGCAGCACGCTGCTGTCCGGGAAGGAGTCCGCGTAGCACCGGAAGGCTGTGAGTTCGTCGGGAAAAGCCATGATCCAGCTGTGGGCGTGGGTTCCCCTGACCGGGATGCCGTAGCGCATGCCGGCCATGACGTTGCTCGTCGAGCGTACCCCGCCGATGTACGCGGCCCGCGCCTCCGAAAGGCCGCCGTTGGGCCCCTGGGCCCGACGCAGGCCGAACTCGAGTACCGTGCCTTCACCGGCGGCATGGTTGATCCTCGCCGCCTTGGTGGCGACCAGGGTCTGGAAATTGATGATGTTGAGAAGCGCCGTCTCGATGAACTGTGCCTCGGCAAGCCCCCCCTCGACTGTCAGCAACGGCTCGCGTGCGAAGACGACGCTCCCCTCGGCGGGGGCCGTGATGCTCCCCTTGAAGCGGAAGGTTTCGAGATAGGAGATGAAGTTCTTGGGGAAAATCCCGAGGCCTTCCAGGTAGCTCAGTTCCTCGTCCTCGAACCTGAACTGCTCCAGGTAGCAAAGGGCCGTCTCCAGCCCCGCGAAAACCGCGTAGCTGCCGTTGAAGGGGTTGTGCCGGAAGAAGAGATCGAATACGGCCGGCCGCTCATGCATCCCCTGTTCCAGGTAGCCGGCAAGCATGGTCAGTTCATAGAGGTCGGTAAGAAGCGGCGAGTAACGCATGATGCTCCTCCAGTCACTTCGCCACGCTCTGGTTGATGGCGTGGCGCAGCTTTTCCGCGAGATCCGGGTCGATTATCTTGAGCGCCAGGTATTCCGCCTGCGCCTTGCCCGGGTCGTTCAGGAAAAGGTGGGACAGTCCCAGCTTGTAGAGTGCATTCGCGTTATCGGGCCAAAAGGAAAGGAGGATGCTGTACGCCTGCGCCGCCTCCTCGAACCGGTCCGCCCTGAAGCAGACTTCCCCCAGGTTGGAAAAAGCCAGGGCGAGCTTGGGGTCGAGCCGGACCGACTTTTTCAGCGACTCAATGGCCCGGGTGTAGTCGCCGCTGAGGGCCTGTGCGGTGCCGAGGTTCAGCCAGGAGAGGGGATTGTCTGGCGCGATGGAGATGCTCCTGTTAAACGCCTCCACAGCCTCGCGGTACCTCCCTTCACCGTTCAGCGCCACTCCCATCTCGAACCAGTCGTCCGCTTCCAGGTATTCTTCCTGGTCAAGCGGGGCCGGCTGCGGCTTAGGTTCGAGTGACGCTGTCGTTGAAAACCCCGCGAGCAGCAGAAGCATCACGTATTTCCCGGTAGAGTGTATCATGCTGTTTTCCCTCTTCAAATGGTTAACGATAGCACATTAGACATCATTTACCATTGAGAGGGGCGGTCTTTTGGCATGAACGCGGGCGGCGGTGAAAACGTGCGATTACGGCGTGTTGGGTCGGCGCAGCCGTGAAGGGCCATGCTAGGGGGCTGTCGGCGGAATGCTGAGCGTTACCGTTTATGCTGGCAGCGATGGAACCTTTCTGGTAGATAGAAAGCGGAGAATCACCACAACTTTGAAAGGGGTATCTGCATAATGGAACATCTCTTGATCGTCGGTTGCGGCGCCATCGGGCGGCGCGTCGCCATTTTGGCCAAGGAGCAGGGGACGAGCGTCAGCACCTTCAACAGGAGTGAAGAGGCTCCGGTTGCCGGAGTGAGGCACCTTACCGGCAATCTTGACCAGCCTGCCACGCTGTCAGCGTTGCCGACGAGAAAGGCCGGTGTCATCTACCTGGCGCCACCGCCCGGCGGCGGGATCGAGGATACCAGGGCGCGCAACTTCTGCGCCTCCATTGCGGCGGGGGACGAGCCTGGAAAACTGGTCTACATAAGCACCAGCTCCGTCTACGGAGACTGCGGCGGCGAGGTCGTCACCGAGGATGCGGAGCCCCGCCCGCAGGCCGCGCACGGGAAAAGGCGGCTGCACGCCGAACGGCTCTTTGCGCAGTGGGGGAAGGAGCGTGGCGTCCCCGTGGTGATCCTCAGGGTGACCGGGATCTACGCCTCCGACCGCCTTCCGGTCAGCCAGCTCACCACCGGACAGCCCGTGCTCCGCGAGGAGCAGTCGCACCCCAGCAACCGTATCCATGCCGACGACCTTTCCCGCATCTGCCTTGCCGCCTTGGAGAGGGGGGAGGACGGCGACATCTTCAATGTGAGCGACGGCTCGCCCAGCAGCATGACCACCTACTTCAACGCGGCCGCGGACCGGCTCGGGCTCCCCAGGCCGAGACAGGTGACCATGGAGGAGGCGCGGCGGGTGATGACCCCGCTCATGATCTCGTACTTCTCGGAATCCCGGGTCGTAGACAACAGCAGGATGCTCATAAAACTCGGCATCAAACTCCTTTACCCGAACCTTGAGGCGGGCCTGAAGGGGTAGGACGGATTGGGTTTTGCCCTGCCTAAAAAATAGGCAAAACGCTATTGTTAGCGTTAATGCCGCTTTTTCATCGCTCCCGCGAGTGGTTTTCCCACAGAGTTATCCACAGCTTTTGTGGAAGACCTCTCCTCGTTTTTATCCTAAGAATATAACTACTTGGATGTACCGCTCCAAGGCGTTGTCCCGTCTGGTTTCAAGGAAATGTCCGCTGTTACCGATAGTTGCGCGCAGCCAGGTTTCCTCGAACGAAAAAAGGTCCATGGCGGCGGCCATGGACCCTTCATGTTGCATTGGCGTTAAAACGGGGCACTTTCTACTGATCCGTCGGTGAAGCCTCCCCGGGAGACAGCTGCTTGCTCGTTGCCGACCATGCAGATGCTTTGTGCCGGTTCGGATTCCCTTTTTCAAGCGGCTGCGAGACCGCCTGGCGGATGAGATAAGTCGCTTTCAGCGTTGTCCCGAATAACGCCAATCTTAAATTGCTCCGGAATACCGTGGCGAGAAGTTTTGAGTTACTGACCTTTGCCGCACTATACCCCGATGAGACGCTTTAGGCTTCCCTCTGCTGTATGAGGGCTTGCTCACCACGACTGAGAACGGGGACACGTTGAAAGGAAAGGTAGTCAGGGACTCAACGGATGCGCTGCGAGTATTCCAGAGCAGCTCGCATTTTCATGCGAAAGCTTGCGACCAAGTCTATCAACCGGCCTTATACTGTCAAGAAGGAGATTAAATTAAATTTATCTGATGTAAGGGTGCGATTAACCGTAACTTTTGGTCCTTTTTAACTGTCAGAAACTGCCTGTCATTTCACTTGCTTCGCGTGCTGTTTGCCTGAAAGGTGTTGCTTTCGACGCTCACTCTAGCAGTAATTCTCTCTGAGTATGCGGGGGAAACGTCAACGTTTGTGGTGCAACAAATGTTGCTTTCGGTCTTGCGCAGCTCTTTTCCAGTTAGAGACGCAGGAGATGGACAGAGCAGGAGATACATGGATCGTAGCATCTGACCAACCTTTCCATCGCGGTTGTCAGCCTCAGGTCATCCTCTGCGTCCATGCCGCGTCCCAGCGCAAGGAGATCGCGCGCCAACGCTCCCTGGTTCAGTGAGGTGGGGGTGATGACGTCGGCCCCGGTGCAGATCCCCTCCTGGTCGAAATCGTAGCTGTGGATCAGCACGCCTCGCGGCGCCTCGCAGGCCGCGCTTCCACGACCCCGCCTCGGGAGGATCTTCACGTTCCCCCCGCCCTTAGCCCCCAGTTCCACAAGCCTGTCGATAAGCTCCAGGGCGCGTGCCACGGCCTGCCACAGTTCTATGGCCTGCGCCACGTTGTTGCCGCGTATGTCCTTGCCGATTATCTCCTCCCGTGCGCTCCTGAGCATCTCATCCGCACCCGCTGCGGGGCACGGCTGAAGCGTGAGCCGCGCCAGCGCGCCGACGGTAGGGTCGGCGCCGAGCACCCGGGCCCGCTTCGCATGCGAGTGGGGGATTACCTCTTCGCAGATCTCATCCCTGTAGTCGCTGACGGGGAAGGAGTGTCCGTCGCAGAAAACCAGGCGCCTTGCCGCCGGCACGGCAGCGGAGGGGGCGAGCGCCATGCAGTGGGGCTTAGGGAGTTCCGGGAAGGGGAACGGGGTGCGGAACAGGCGGAACGCCTCCTTGCAGGAGGGGAGGATGGCTTCCAGCTCCGACCTGAGCAGCAAGAGCTGCTCTTTCCCGATCCTGCGCCCGAGGCCGCCAGGGATGATGTTGACCGGATGGATTATTCTCCCGCCGACCGTTTCCTGGATCATGTTTCCCGCCTTGCGCATGGCGAGGCCGGTCTTCAGGAGTTCCGGCGCCTTGAGCGCCAGTTCCCCGACGCCGCGCACGCCCAGAAGGTCGGGAAGGAGGAGGCAGTACAGGTGCAGGGCGTGGTCCTGGATCTGTCCTCCCTGCACCATCAGCTCGCGGGTCAGGGCGGTCACCTCGGATACCTCGACCTGGAAGGCGTCCTCCACGGCGAGAAGCGCGGTCACCTTGTGGACGGTCGAACAGAGCGAGCAGATGCGGCAGATGATCTCGGGGACCTCCGCGTAGCTCTTCCCTATCAGCAGCGCCTCGAAAAGGCGGGGGGACTCGGTCAGGCAGAGGTCGACCCGCTCGACCCGGCTCCCTTCCCGGTACACCTTGACGCTGCCATGCCCTTCCACCCGTGTCAGGGGATTTATTTCAACGACGCTTCCCATAATCCCACTCCGGCGTGAACCTGCTCATCCTGCGCTCGATCTCTTTCCTGTCGAAGCCTCGCTCCAGCAGCAGTTCCAGTTCCTGCGCCACGTTGGCCTCCCGCACCGGCCCGCGGCACCCCTCGCAGACTATCCCGGTCGCCGGGCACCTTGCGTTGCAGCCACCCTGGATGATCGGGCCAAGGCAGAGTTCCCCTTTCTCCAGCAACAGGCAGAGGTTTTCGCGGCTGCGGCACTCCGTGCAGACCGGATAGCTCTGCAGCGGCGGGAGGGTCCCCGCCAGGACCGCCGCGAGAAGGGCGAGAAGGTCGTGCTTTTCCGGCGGGCAGCCGGTAATGGCGAAGTCGATGCTGACAAAGTTGCCCATGGGGGAGGGGGGGAAGCTCTCGATGCGGCCGCTGTCGCCGTAAACCTGCCGCACCAGTTCGTCCCGGCCCGAAACCTTGTTGTTCATGGCGGCGACCCCTCCCCAGAGGGCGCAGGTGCCGAAGGCGACCAGCAGGTGACTCGCGTTTCTCAGCCCGAAAAGTAGCTCCACGTCCGCCGGGGTCGATACGGCCCCCTCGACTATCGCCGCGTCGAAAACCGCATCGGGGTCGCTGCCGCTTTCCCCCATCGGGAAATAAACCAGGTCGAAAAGGCGCGCCACATCGACCAACTGGTCCTCGCAGTTCAAAAGTGTCAGCTGGCAGCCGGAACAGGCGGTGAGTCCCGCTATGGCGAGCTTGGGGCGGGTCATAGCGCCTCCGGTATCTGCCGCAGCTCGCTGGCGCGGAAAACCGGGCCGTCCACGCAACAGAGCTTCTGCCCGATGGCGCAGTGACAGCAGCGCCCGATGCCGCAGCGCATCCTCCGCTCCAGGCTGAGCAGGATCCGCTCCGCCTCCACGCCCGCCTTTTGAAGTTCGCCGATCAGGCAGCGGTACAGTGGCGGCGGGCCGCAGACCGCGGCATAGGTGCGCTCCGCGTCGAAACGAAACCCCTTCAGCAGGTCCGGCAGCAGTCCGACCGCGCACGAGAAGGTGCCGGCCGACTCCTCTGGGGCGAAGTCGACGGTGAGAAAAAGCCTCAGTCCCCCTTTCGCGGCAAGGGCGGCCAGTTCCTCCCGGAACAGCATCAGCTTTGGCTGCCGCGCCCCGTACATCAGCGTTACCTCCTCGAAGTCGTTCCTGTTGCGCAAAAGGTGCATGAGGAGCGAACGGAGCGGCGCGATGCCGAGCCCGCCGGCAAGGAGCAGGACCGGGCGTCCGGCCATCTCCTCCAGGGGGAAACCTGTGCCGAAGGGGCCGCGCAGGCCCAGGGTCGCCCCGGTAGCGGCTTGGTGCAGAACCTCGGTGACGTGCCCCGCACGGCGCACGCAGAGTTCCAGCGTGCCGTCTGCAGCCGGGAGGTCCGCCGGTGAAATCGGTACCTCACCCCCACCCGGGACGGAAAGCTGCACGAACTGCCCCGGCACGAACGAGCAGAGCGTCCGGAGCGCGGACTCTTCCGGCGCCACCCGGAAAAGGGCCGTGTCGGCGGAGAGGTCCCGCCGCTCCAGGAGCGTGGCGGCAAACGGTGTGTGCATGTGCGAGTTCTGGGTGGTCATGGCGACTCTGTTCCCTGGTCCGGGTTCACGGTCAGCTCGCGCAGGTCGATGTCCACGGGGCAGACCTCCTTGCAGCGGCCGCAGCCAACGCAGGAGGTCATCCCCTGCAGGGGGGTGAAGCCGCAGTACTTGTGCAGGAAACGGTAACGGAGCCTTTCAAGCCTGGAGCCGCGGAAATTGGCTCCGGCCACCTCTCCGTGGGTGACGAAGAGGCAGTTGTCCCATTCCCTGAGGCGTATCCCGCCGCCGTCGAGGGAGGGATATTCCCTGACGTCGAAACAGTAGCAGGTCGGGCAGCAGACCGAGCAGGCCCCGCAGGAAACGCAGGTCGTGGCGAATTTGTCCCAGAGCGGGTTGTCGGAAAAACGGAGTTGCGGGTCCTGCGCCGTGATCCCGGTCCGCTGGAGGGGTACCGTGGCGCCGGTCGCCTCCAGGGAGAGGAGGTCTTTTGCCGCCTGTGCAATCTCCTTACCTCTGGCGCTCAGCGCATCGACCTTGAAACCGTCGCCTTGCAGGGTAAGGAACAGGTCGCAGGTGGGAGGTTCGGCTAAACCCGAGCAAAAACAGAAATCGTCCGGGACGCAGGAGAGGCCGACCAGGGTGAGCCGCGCACGTCTTCCGGCGTAACAGGGGTCGGGGGAGTCGCCCAGAAATACGCGGTCGAGGTAGGCGATGCCGTCCAGGTCGCAAGGATGGACACCGAAAAGGATGATCTCCGGCGTGTGATGGTGGCTTTGCCGATAGTTCCCTTCGCGGTAGCTGAGGATCTCTTCCCTGAACGGGAGGAGGTATTTCTTGGGAGGTATCTGAGTCCTCTGGTAGTCCAGGCGAAGCTGGGAAGGATCGGAGACAGGCGAGAAGGCAAAGACCCCGGTATCTGACATAGTCGGGCCGTGCAGGTCGCCGAAGAGGCGAAGCGTCTCTATGAACTCACTGAACTGCCCGTTTTTTAGGTATTTTTTGTCCAAGGTCTGCCTCGCACCAGCTTCATTTTACCGGCGCAGCTGCTGATGGCAAGGGGAGACAGTCAAATCATTTTCGCGGCGAAGATGAAGAAGCAAGAGGCGGAGATATCTGGCAACACAGGTTTTTTGTGAGTACACTTCTGTTGCAGCCAGCTTATCTGAGAGTCGTCGATTTCGAAATTTTCAGTGGTAAACTATCTGCTTTTGACTTACGGCGGCTTAAGTGATACAGGGTATGCCATGAAAAGAGAAATGATCGATTACCATTGCCACCTGCTTCCGGCCATTGACGACGGCGCCTCGGACCTGCAAGAGTCGCTTCGGATTGCCATGGTTCTCGCGCGTTTCGGTTTCACCACGGTGCACTGCACCCCACACATGATCAGGGGGTGTTATGAGAACCTGCCGGAGCATGTGGTCCGAAACACGGCGACCATGCAGACCATCCTCGACAAGGAGGGGATAGAGCTGCATCTTGTGCCGGGCACCGAGCATTACCTGGACGAGTTTCTCCCTGCCCTGCTGCCCCACGCCCTCACGGTCGGCCCTTCGAATTACATGCTGGTAGAGGCCCCGTTCCGCGCCGATGCCGACGTCATTCCTTCCTTCACCTCCATCCTTGCCATCCGGGGCCTGCTCCCTCTCATCGCCCACCCGGAGCGCTGCAAGGCTTTCGCGCCACCCTCTCGCGAAGGTGGGTGGCGCGCAGCCTTTCCCGCCTTCTTCGGCAGGCATCATGAACCCGATGAGCAGGTCTCCCTCATGCACCACCTGTTGCAGTCCGGCTGCAGGTTCCAGGGGAATCTCGGCAGCTTTGCCGGGATGTACGGCGACGAGATCCAGCAGCGCGCCATCCTATTCCTGAAACAGGGAGTCTATTCCTGCCTGGGGAGCGATTCCCACCGCTCGGCCGACCTGGAGACGATGCTTTATACCGGGTACGGCGTCATCGTTGCCGAAATCGGGGAATCCGCCGCGGCCGATCTTCTCGCCGGTACTTTTCGCACGTAAGCCTTTTTATATGCAACTCTCCACGTCTGCTAAGGACCTGGAACGTATCCTGCGCCAGACCTGGCCCCATCCCCCTCCTGACCTCCCCCTTGAAGGGGGGAGGGACTTATAGCGGAAATTATCGCTATGCGGGTTAGGCGATGCGACTGTGCCTCGTATCGGGATACTGTGCCGGATATTTCAGCAAAGGGGGGGGGCACTTCTGAACGAAAACGGGGCGGGCCGCCCTTAAACACCGCGTCGGCGGCATGTTTCCCTGTGCTGCGGGATCTGGAACAGAACCTGCTAAAGCAACCAGCAAGGAGGAGCCTTTGGAAAACGCCTTGCTGAACAGCGCAGACTACGACGCGATCAGGATCTCTATAAAGGTTGCCGTTGCGGCGACGGCCCTGAGCCTTCCCTTCGGTTTTGTCTATGCGTACCTGATGACATTTTTCCGGTTCCGGGGCAAGCTGCTGCTGGAGGTACTGGTAAACCTTCCCCTCACCCTGCCACCGGTGGTGATAGGCTACCTGCTGCTCGTCGTCCTCGGAAAGAACGGTTTTCTCGCGCCGCTTCTGGAGCTGCTTGGCGTGCGTCTCATCTTCTCCTGGAAGGCAGCGGTCCTCGCCTCGGCGCTGGTCGGTTTTCCTCTTCTGGTTCGATCCATCAGGATCAGCATGGCCTCCATCGATCTTCAGCTCATCCATGCCTCGCGGACCCTGGGAGCCGGCTGGCTCGACACCCTGCTAACCATCATCCTACCCCTCTCGCGCACCGGTATCGTTGCCGGTGCGTCGCTCATGTTTGCCCGCAGCCTAGGTGAATTCGGAGCCACCATCATCGTCGCCGGGAACATGCCGGGGGTGACGCAAACCATACCGCTTGCCATCTACGATTACGCGAGCGCGCCGGGAGGGGAGACGGCGGCCCTTTCCCTTTGCGGCGTCGCCATCGCCATTTCGATGCTGGTGCTGCTGGTGCATGAACTGCTCAACAAGAAGCTGGCCAGGAGGAACTGACGTGGAACTGCGCATGGTGGCAAGCAAAAGCTTCGGCGGCGCCTTCAATCTCGACGTCGACTTCACCGCGTCGGGTGAGCAGACCGGGGTCTTCGGCGTGTCCGGGAGCGGGAAATCCACCATGGTCAGCCTGATCGCGGGACTGGAGCAGCCGGACAGCGGCGAGATATTCCTGGACGGGGAATGCCTCTACAGCAGCCGCAGGGGGATCAATCTGCCGCCCCAGCGGCGCCGGGTTTCCATCGTCTTCCAAAACGGCTGCCTCTTTCCACACCTGAGCGTCGAGGCCAACCTGCTGTACGGGTTGAAGCGCTGCGCGCCGGAGCACCGGAAGGTCGAATTCCAGGCGCTGGTCCACGTGTTGAAACTGGAAGGGATGCTGAAGCGTGGGGTGAATCACCTGTCGGGGGGGGAGAAACAGAGGGTCGCGCTGGGACGGGCCATCCTCGCCAACCCGCGCCTGCTCCTCATGGACGAGCCGCTCTCGGCCCTGGACGACTCCCTCAAGTTGCAGGTCATGCACTACTTGAAGCGTGCCAGTGAAAAGTTCGGAATCCCCTATCTTTTCATTTCCCACTCGTTGTTGGAGATACGGCTCATGACGGAGCAGGTGCTGGCGATGGCCGGGGGGCGGGTAGTGGGGCAGACGAGTCCCGAGCAACTGGCGCGCGAGCGGATGGGGCTGAGCCAGGTGGGTTACATCAACCTCTTGCAGGTCGAGAAGCTGCGCAAGGTGGGGGGGCTTTACGTGTACCGGTGGGGGATGGAGGAGTTGTTCGTTTCGGCGGGGGACGACGGGGGTATGGCTGTCTTCGAGCTTTCCTCCCGGGACATCATACTTTTCACCAGGCATCCCGAGGCGGTCAGCGCGCGAAACCTGCTCAAGTGCACCGTGGTGGATACCTTTCCTTCGGGAAACAAGGTGGGGGTGGAACTCAGGTGCGGCCACGAGACGCTCATCGCCGAGGTCGTGGTACAGGCGGCGGATGATCTTGCCATTCAGGCGCGAAACGAGATCTACGCGGTGATCAAGGCGTCGTCCTTCCGGCGGCTGGGGTAAAAACCGCTAACAGCAGAGGCCGGGCAGTCCCTTGTCCACGGGTCCACAGCTCCTCCCCCCGGAGGNNCCCCCTCCGGGGGAGGGGACATTCTATAGGATCCACCCGCCGCCGACCACTCTGTCGCCGTCATAAAGGACCACGGCTTGACCGGGTGTCACCGCGTTCTGGGGGGAGGCGAAGTCGACCTGCAACCGGCCGTCGTCGTGCAGTTTCGCCGTGCAGGGGAAGGGGTGCTGACGGTAGCGTATGCTGCAGGCGCCGTGGAAGGTCCCTGTTATCGGCCTGTCTCCCCAGGTGGTCTCCGCTGCCATCAAACCGCCGATCAGGAGCTCTTCCTTGGGTCCTACCACCACCCGCGATGTCGCGCTCTCTATCGCCGTGACGTAAAGCGGCTCTTTCCACGCGATGCCGAGACCGCGCCTTTGACCCACCGTGTACTTGTGGATGCCGTCGTGGNNGGGGATGAAGCAGATTTCCTGGCTTTCCTGCTTTTGGGCCACGGGGAGGTTGAAGCTCGCCGCCAGTTCCCGCACCTGCGGCTTCTCAAGGCCACCGACGGGGAATATGGTGCGGGAAAGCTGTTCCTGGTTCATGGTGAAAAGGAAGTAGCTCTGGTCCTT
>DNJC01000154.1 GCA_003490025.1 Geobacter sp.
TTTGTGGTCTTTGATGTGAATCACATGGACTCCGCTAACCGGCTGAATTTGCAGCGGTTATATTACTACAACATCAAAGGTACACCAAGGAAAAACTGCACTATTATTCAGTTATTTTAGGTATTTAGCAGGCAATTCAATATTTTGCGGCTCCATCAGAAATGCCGCTCCTACAGGAAATCAGGCCCCGGGCTGCACGCTCTGCTGGTACTCCAGGATGACCGGGACGTCGGCGTCGGCCCATTCGAGTTCCAGCATCCTGGCGGGCGTAAGCCACTCGATGGCGGAGTGTTCGTGCAGGGTGATGTCGCCGGAAACGATGCTGCAGACGAAGGGATAAAGCGTCACGTCGAAGGTGGGATAACTGTGGGTCGCCGGGGTGAGGGGGCGGCCTACCTCGATCCGCACTCCCATTTCCTCCACAAGTTCACGTCTCAGACACTCCTCCCGCCCCTCACCCGGCTCGATCTTCCCCCCCGGAAACTCCCATTTCAAAGGCAGGTTCATGGAGGCGCTTCTCAGCGCCGAGAGCACCAGTCCGTCCCGCTCTATGATGGCGCAGGCGACGTGCACATGTCTTCTCTGTTGGCTTGTCATGGGGGGGACTATAGCATCATGCGCGGAAGAAATCACTCGTAGTGTGTCCACATGCGGATGATTTTCACCACATGTTCTTCCTCATAGACCTGATACACCAGACGGTGCTGCAAATTTATCCGCCTGGAGTAGGCTCCGGAAAGGTCACCGAGCAACTTCTCATATGGAGGAGGGATCTTGAAGGGACTCTGTCGAATAGAGTCAAGCAGCTTTTCAGCCTTTGGCTTCAATTGAGCCGACTGCAATTTTTGGGCATCCTTCTGCGCCTGCTTACTAAAAACGATACGCCAACTCACCAGCCAGGCTCTTCGCTGCATTCATCAAGAGGAGTCGCCAAACCTTCCACGATAGATTCACGCATTCCCGGCACGGAGAGCAGATAAAGCGTTTCATTCACGGCACGCCAATCTTCCTCGGACAACAGCACTGCATTTCCTCGTTTTCCGGTGATGCAAACAGGCTCATGGGACGCAGCCGTCTCGTCGATGAGCTTGTACATGTTCGCACGTGCCGCACTTGCAGAAAGCACTTTCATATCCTGTCACCTCCCTCAAGAGCGTACGGGATTACGTCCTAGTGGTCAAGGGGATATTTCTACATCGATTTAACCCAGCGTCTTTTTGAATCTCATCACGGCGCTGGAGAGGATGGTGACGCCGATCAGCAGCAGGGCCAGCAGCTGCGGCCAGAGGATGTCGATCCCCACTCCCTTCTGGAAGATGGCGCGTATGATGACCAGGAAAAAGCGCATCGGGTTGACACAGGTGATCCACTGCACCGCCTGCGGCATGCTCTCTATCGGGAAGGCGAAACCGGAGAGGAGTATGGAGGGAAAGATCACGAAGAAGGCGCTCATCATCGCCTGCTGCTGGGTCCGGCTTATGGTCGAGATGAGGAGCCCGATGCCGAGCGAACTCATCAGGAAGAGCGCCGTGGCGCCGAAGAGAAGCGGGATGCTCCCCCTCAACGGCACCTCGAACCAGAACACGGCGACCAGGGAGATGAGCGTCACGTCGATGAACCCGATCAGCACGAACGGGACCGTCTTGCCGAGGATGAACTCCCCCTTGCCGATCGGGGTGACGATCACCTGCTCGATGGTGCCGATCTCCTTCTCGCGCACCACCGCCATGCTGGACAGAAGCATGGTGATGATGAAGACGATGTTGGTGATGACGGCAGGAACGTAGAAATTCCGGCTTTCCAGGTTCTCGTTGAACCAGGCGCGGCTCGCGAGTTCCACTCCCTTCAGCGCCATCTGCCGCCCCGCCATGCGCGACGCGGCGTCCAGCTGCAGTTGCCGGCTGTAGTCACCCACGATCCGGCCGGCGTAGGTCAGGACGATCCCCGCCGTGTTGGAGTCGGTGCCGTCCAGGATAAGCTGCAGCGCCCCCCCCCGTCCGCCTGCCAGCTCCTCGCCGAGGCCGTGGTTCATCCTCAGCACCGCCTTGACCTCCCCCCTGTCGATCAGTTCCTGCGCCCTCTTCTCGTCGTAGACCCGCTCTTGCAGGCGGAAGTAGCCGGACTCCAGGAAACGGGAGGCGATCTCCCTGCTCTGGCTGCTGTTGTCCAGGTCGTAGATGGCGGTCGCCACCTGGCGCACGTCGGTGTTCACGGCGTAACCGAAGATGAGGGTCTGCACCGCGGGGATGACGAAAATCACAAAGCGCATGCGCGGGTCGCGCAGCACCTGGATGAACTCCTTGATCAGCATGGCCTTCAGTCGCTCGAACACGCTCTTCTCCTACTCGATCCTTTTCCGGAACTTGTGGTGCGACAGGGCGAGCACCAGGGCCGCGAAGGCGATGAGGAAAAGGGCCTCCCCGAACAGAAGGTTCAACCCCAGTCCCTTCAGGTAGATGCCGCGCAGGAGCACCACGAAGTAACGCGCCGTGACGATGTGGGTGAAGAGCTGGATCGGGTACGGCATATTGGCGATCGGGAACACGAAACCGGAAAGGAGGAAGGCCGGGAGCATGGTGGCTACCAGCGCTATCTGGCTGGACAGGAACTGGCTCTTGGTGACGATGCTGATCAGCATCCCGAGCGAGAGCGCGCCCACCAGAAAGATCGAGGAGGAGGCGAAGATGAGCCAGAGTTCGCCCCTGAGCGGTATCCGGAACACGAACTCGCCGACCAGGACGGAGAGGACCAGATCGAACATGCCGATGGCATAGTACGGGATCAGCTTCCCGAGGATCAGCTCCCCGCCGGTCACCGGCGTCGCGATCAGCTGCTCCATGGTCCCCCCCTCCCACTCGCGCGCGAAGGTGAGGGAGGTGAGAAGGGCGGCGATGACCATCATCACCACCGCCATCAGGCCGGGGAAGATGTAGTTGCGCGAGACCATGTCCGTGTTGAACCAGACCCGCGGCTGCAGTTCGAGCCCCCTGACCGGAGGGGGCTGTCCGCTGCGGCGCAAGAGGTCCATGGTGACTTTTGCGGAGAAGGCGCCGTTCACCGCCTCGGCGTACCCAAGGGCGAAGGAGGCGACGTTGGAATCGCTGCCGTCGACGATCGCCTGCACCGAGACGCCGCGTCCGGAACCGACCTTCCTGGCGAAATCGACCGGCACCACCAGCGCCATGACCGCCCGGCGCGAGTCGATGGCCCGCTCTATCTCGCGGTATCCGCGGGCGTTGCCGACGAGATGGAAGTAACGCGAGGCGCTGAATCCGGAGAGGTAGGACCGGCTGGCGGGGGTCTCGCTCTGGTCCCATACCATGAGCGGCACCCGGTCCACGTCGAGGGTGAGGGCGTAGCCGAACAGGAAAAGCATCACCACGGGGATGGCTATGCCGATGCCGAGGCTCCTCCAGTCGCGCAGCACGTGGAGGAACTCCTTCCTGGCAACGGCGGACACCCTCTTGAACTTCAACCTTTCACTCCGGCTGCCGGGGCGGAGGCAACGGCGCCCGGCATCGTCTCCGCGAGAACCAGCGGTATCTGCAGCTGGAATATGGACCCGCCATCGGGACGGTTCTCCGCCCAGATGCTGCCGTCCATCAGCTCCGTCATGCGCCTGGCCAGGGTGAGCCCGAGCCCGAGCCCCGGGAACGAGCGCGTGATGGAGCCGTCGGACTGGGTGAACTCGCTGAAGATCCTTTCCAGGTCCCCCTGGTCGATGCCGACGCCGGTATCGGAAACGGCGAACTGCAGCATGCTTTCCCCCGCCACCTCCTGCCGGCTCACCTCGAACGCCACCTCCCCTTCCGGCGTGAACTTCACCGCGTTGCTAAGGAGCATGGTGATCACCTTGTGCAGCATCCCCTGATCCGCGATGATCGCATCGGGGAGGCAAGGTTCTATGGCGGCCCTGAACTCGAGCCCCTTGGCGCTGGAGACCGTTTGGGCCTCCATGGTGACCGTGTCAAGGAAGGCCTTGAGCGAGAAGGGGTGGTTCTCCGGGGCCATCCCCTCCCCCTCCAGCCTGCTCGTCTCGATCAGGTCCTCGACGATCCCCAGAAGCCTCAGGGCCGACTTCTGCACCATGGTGAGGTATTTCCGCTTGTTGTCGTCCTCCTCGGTGTTGAGCACCAGGTCGGTCATGCCGATGATCGGGGTGAGCGGCGTCCTCAGTTCGTGGCTCACGCTGCGGAGAAACTCCTTCTTGGCCCGGTCCGCGGCACTGGCCAGCGTTTCCAGGAGGTCGCGGTAGCGCTTGAGTTCCAGGTGGTTCTTCACGCGGGCCTTGACGATATGCGGGCTGATCGGCTTGGTGAGGTAGTCGATGGCGCCGAGTTCCAGTCCCTTGATCTCCTCCTCCTCGCCGATCATCGCGGTCACGAAGATGATGGGGATGTCGCGGGTGCCGGGATCGTCCTTCAATATCCCGCAGAGCTGGTAGCCGTCCATGCCGGGCATCATGATGTCCAGCAGGATCAGGTCGGGCTTGTCGGCCCGTATCAGTTCCAGCGCGTCCGCGCCGCTCGTGGCGAAAAAGAGTTCGTAGTCGTCGCCCAGGCTCTCGCTCAGGATCTCGATGTTGGCGGGGGTGTCGTCGACTATCATCACCGTCTGGCGTTTCATAGGCATTCCCTCTCGGAGGACGACTCAAGTTTGTCTGCCGGGAAGATCGCCAGCAGTTGCCGAGCCTTTCTGAAATCAAGCTTCTCCATGCACACTTCCAGCGCCCCGATCTCGGAGGCGAAAACCCCGGGCGGAATTTCCTTGCAGAACTTCAGGAACTGCCGTTTGGCGTCGAGGCTGTTCCTGGCCAGCAGGCGCTCCAGCTTGGTCTTCTCGGCAGCGAGCCTCAAAGGGGCAAAGGGGGCGGGAGCCGCGGTTTTCCTGCCGGCCGCCTCGGCAACGCCCTTTTCCGGCCACCTCGGCGTCCCCTCGGGCAACGGCTCGCCGACACGCGACAGCGCCCGCACCATGCCGTCGAGCACCAGGGAAGGGCGCACCGGCGTGACGAACACCGCGCTCAGCCCCCACTCGTCCGCCTGCTGCTGCACCTTTTCCATCTTGTCCGGCCTCACCGTGGCGAGGATCGGGAGCTGCCAGCCGTAGCGGCTCCAGACGCTGCGGCAGAGCTTTTCCATGCCCGCCTCGCCGGCTGTGGCGCCGTTCACCAGGACCAGGTCGAACGGGGGGCTCCCTGCGCGCGACTCGTCCTTCAGCGCGGCAAGGGCCGCCGGCACGGTGGCGACGAACTCCTGGACCATCGGCATCCCTTGCAGGATTTCCTGCAGCGCGGTCCGCGAGACGGGATCGCGGTCGACCACCAAGAGCTTCACGCTGCGCAGTTCCTGCTCCTGTTCCAGCGCCTCCCCGAGCGCCTTGGCGGCGCAGGGAAGAGAGAAGTCGACCGTGAAGGAGAAGCTGCTCCCGGAGCCGGCGATGCTCTCCACCTGCAGCGCCCCCCCCATCAGTTCGACCAGCTGCCGGCTGATGGAGAGGCCGAGGCCGGTCCCGCCGTACCTGCGGGTCGTGGAACTGTCCGCCTGGGTGAAGGGGGTGAAGATCTTCTCCATCTGCTCCGGCGCGATCCCGATACCGGTGTCCTGGACGCAGAAGTTGACGCGGACGTCCCCCCCGTCGCGCTGGACCGGCTTGACGGCGACCACCACCTCCCCCTTCTCGGTGAACTTCACCGCGTTGCCGATCAGGTTGTTCAGCACCTGGGTCAGGCGGAGCGGGTCGCCCACGAGCTTCTTCGGGAGTTCCGGCGCGAGCCGGACCTTGAAGTCGATCCCCTTTTCGTGGGCCTTCAGGTGGTGCATGTCGGAGATGTTCCCCAGCACCTCGTGCAGGCTCAACTCCGTCTTCTCCAGCTCCACCTTCCCCGCCTCGATCTTGGAGAAGTCGAGGATATCGTTGATGATGTCCAGAAGCGTCCTGCTGGAGGAGCAGATCTTATCCAGGTAGCCGCGCTGCTTGGTGTTGAGTTCCGTCTTCAGGGCGAGGCGGCTAAGTCCCATGACCGCGTTCATCGGGGTCCGGATCTCGTGCCCCATGTTGGCCAGGAACTGGCTCTTGGCCTGGCTCGCCGCCTGCACCATGTCGCGTTCCCGGCGCAACTCCTGCGCCTCGCGCTTGGCCGTGACGTCCTCGATGACGCCGGCCAGGTACTTGGGCTCCCCCTTCGGCCCGCAGACCAGCGACTTGGTGATGTTCACCCAGACCACCGAGCCGTCCTTGCAGAGCTGGCGCATCTCGGTGCTGTAGTTGTCGATCTCGCGCCTCAAGAGCCGCGCCGCGTTCTCCTTTTCGGTCGCCCGGTCCTCGGGGTGTATGGTCTCTTCCAGGGTCGAGCCTAGGAGTTCGTCCTGGGTGTAGCCGAGGATATCGCAAAAGCGCCTGTTGATGCGGATCAGGATGCCGCTCAGGGCGAGATGGCAGATGCCGACCGCAGCCTGCTCGAAGGTGTTCCTGAAGCGCTCCTCGCTCTCCTTCAGCTGTTCCTCGGCCAGTTTGCGGAAGGTGATGTCGGTCAAGACCCCGAGCAGGCCGTAGACCTTCCCCTTGTCGTCCTTGAGCGGGATGAGCGCCTTGCTGACCCAGGCCCCGTCCCGCTCGCGCTGTTCGTCGCGCTCCTCCGGGGTCCCCGCCGCCATGACCCGCTCGTCGTTCTCCTGGCGCTTCTGGGCCAGCGGCGCGGCGAAGAGGTCGTAGTCGGTCTTGCCGAAGACGTCCCCGGGCTCCAGGCCGATCTCGCGGGCGAAACTGGAGTTGCAGGAGAGGTAGACGGAGTTGCAGTCCTTGAGGTAGATACGCTGCGGCAGGTTCTCGATCAGCCCGCGGTAGCGCTTCTCGAAGAAGAGGGCGCTCTCCGCTTCCTTGCGCTCGGTGACGTCGTGCACCACGCTCACCAACCGCAGAGGTATCCCCGATTCGTCCCGGAACACCTCGCCCACCTCGGAAACGAACCGCTCCACACCGTCCGGGCGTACCAGGGTGTACTCGACCGCGTAGGAATCCTCCCCGGTGAGCGCCTGCTCGACGGCGGCGGCTACGGTTTCCCTCCCCTCTTCCGGCAGGAGCGCCAGGAACTCGTGGTAGGTGGCCGGGGCCTCGGCGAAGGGGATGGCGAGGATGCGGCAAAGTTCTTCGGAACAGTCGAGCCTGCCGCTTCCGACATCCCAGTCCCAGCTCCCGATATGGGCGATGCGCTGGGATATCCGGAGCCTTTCCTCGCTCCGCCTGACCGCGTCGTCGGAGCGCCGGCGCCACTTGAAGCGGAGCCACTCGGCGCCGATGAGGAAGAGGGGAACGAGGACCGCCACGCTCCACTCCTGCAGCCGGACGACCGCGATGCAGATCACCAGCAGGAGGCAGGCGAGCAGGCTCCAGGCTGTTTTCCGTCCGTTTTCAAGAGGTGCTGGTGCTCCCTTAGTGCGCATGGACCGAACCTTACGTGGGATGGGTGCTGCAACCGCCGGGGCCCAGGGTCCCCGGTAATGATGCTGCGATTACTCTTTATCGGCGGCTGGACCGAAAACATTAGAAAAGCGGCACCACGGCTCAGGGCCGGGCCGTCCTCGCCTCCATGAAGGAGACGAACAGGTCCTCCAGGGAGGGTGTTATCGGCTCCATGGCGAGCTGAAGGTCGGAAACAGCCTGACGGATGACCGGCATGGCCAGTTCCGCGTTCTCCACCGCCAGGTGCAACCCCGCCCCGAACAGGGCCGCGCTCTTCACCCCCGAAAGCTTCTCGACCCGCTGCAACAGCTCGAACGGCCTGTCGCACCGTATCTCCAGGATCTCTCCGGGAAACTCCTTCTTCAGTTCGGACGGGGTCCCGAGGGCGATCAGCTCGCCGCCGAAGATGAAGCCGAGGCGGTCGCAGCACTCCGCCTCCTCCATGTAATGGGTGGTGACGAAGATGGTGACGCCGTCGCCCGCCAGCCGGTAGATCAGTTCCCAGAAGCTGCGCCGGCTGATGGGGTCGACCCCGGAGGTAGGTTCGTCGAGGAAGACGATGGGGGGTTCGTGCAGGATGGCGCAGCCGAGAGCCAGCCGCTGTTTCCAGCCGCCGGAGAGGGCGGAGGTCCGGACCTGCCGCTGTTCGGAGAGCCCGGCCATCTCGATCACCCACTCCTTGCGCTCCCTCCTCTTGTCCTGCGGGATGCGGTAGATGCCGCTGTAAAAGTTGATGTTCTCCTCTACGGTCAGGTCCTCGTACAGGGAGAACTTCTGGCTCATGTAGCCGATCTGGTTCTTGATCTTTTCCGATTGGGTGGCGATGTCGTACCCCGCCACCGTCCCCTTCCCCGAAGTGGGGGGGAGGATGCCGCAGAGCATCCTGATGGTGGTGGACTTCCCTGCGCCGTTGGGTCCCAGGAAACCGAAGATCTCGCCGCGGGCGACGTCGAGCGTGACCCGGTCCACGGCGGTGAAGTCGCCGAAACGCCGGGTAAGCTCGCGCAGGCTCACTTGGGGGGTGGGGGCGGAGTTGGGCGGAGCTGTCGGAGTCGGACTTGTCGGACTTGTCGGACTTGTCCGACCGGTCTGACGTCCGACGTCCGACGACCGCAAAAGCGAAACGAAAAGATCCTCCAGCGACGGCTCCACCAGCCTCACGCGGGAGAGTTCCACCCCCGCCTCCTTCAGGCTTGCCGTCGCCTGCTCCCTGGCCCGCTCCGGCTGCGGCGCGTACAGGTGCAGCTTCTCTCCGAAAAGGGCCACGGACCCCGACGGAAAGACGCCGGAGAGAAGCCGCACCGCGCGACGCGGCTCGGGCGTGGTCAGCTCCAGCACCCCACCCGTCATCAGCCCCTTGAGGGCGCGCGGCGTGTCGCAGGCAAGAAGCCTCCCCCGGTGCATGAGCCCCACCCTGCCGCAGCGCTCCGCCTCGTCCAGATAGGCGGTGGCGACCAGGATGGTGACCCCCTCGGCAAGGAGCCCGTACAGGATGCGCCAGAAGTCGCGGCGCGAGACCGGGTCCACCCCGTTGGTCGGCTCGTCCAGGAAAAGGACCCGCGGCTTGTGCACCAGCGCGCAGGCGAGGCCGAGCTTCTGCTTCATCCCGCCGGAGAGCTTCCCGGCCCACCTGTCCCTGAAGGGAGTGAGATTGCTGAAGGAAAGGAGTTCTTCGATCCTCGCGTCGCGCCCGCGGCGCGGGATCATCTGGATGTCGGCGTAAAAGAGGAGGTTCTCCAGTACGGTGAGGTCGGGGTAAAGGCCGAAGCGCTGGCTCATGTACCCGATCTCGCCCCGCACCGCCTTGGCGTTTCCGGTCATGCTGGTCCCGAGCACCTGCGCCTCGCCTCCGCTCGGCTCCATGATGCCGGCCAGCATCCTGAGCGTGGTTGTCTTCCCCGCGCCGTCGGAACCGACCAGGCCGAAGAGCTCGCCGGCAGGGATGCCGAGGGTGAGCCCCTCCACGGCGGTGACCTCCCCGAAGCTCTTCTTGAGCCCCTCCGCCCTGATGACCTCGGTCGCGTCGCTCACTTAGGCGTCACCTCCGTCAAGGGCGCGCCTGCTGCGAGGGGAACAGCTCGATATCGGCGTCCGCCGGCATCCCCGGTTTCAAATCCATTCCGGGGTTCGCCACGGCGATCTTGATCCGGTACACGAGCTTCACCCGCTCCTTCTCGGTCTGCACGCTCTTGGGCGTGAACTCGGCCTCGGAGGAGATGAAGCTGACCCTCCCCTCGAACACCTTCCCGGGATGGCCGTCGGTGGTCACCCGCGCCCTCTGCCCGAGCTTAACCCGCCCCAGCTCCTTCTCCGGGATGTACCCCTTGAGCCAGCAATCCCCCAGGTCCCCGATGGTGACCACCGGGGTCCCCGCCGCCACCTGTTCGCCCGGTTCCACGGACTTGGTGAGCACGACGCCGGAAATCGGCGCCAGAAGCGTCGCATACCCCAGCCGCTCCCTGGCGCTGGAGACCCGCGCCCGCGCGCCCTCCAGGGCCGCCCTTGCGGCCGCGATCCGCTCCGCCCTCGGCCCCTTGCGTAGCAGCTGCAGGGCCTCCCTCCGCTCGCGCACCGCGGCGCGCGACTGCTCGTTGGCGGCCCGCGCCGCGTCGAAGTCACGCTTTGGTATCACTTCCTTCGCGTAAAGCGCCGCGCTCCGCTCGTAGTCCGCCGCCACCCTGGCCGCCTCGGCCTCCGCGCGCGCCAGGAGCGCCTCCCCCTGCGCCACCTCCTCGCGGCGCGATCCCGCCTGAAGCTCTGCCAGGTTCGCCGCCGCGGCATCCGCTTCAGCCTGCGCCACCTTGAGCGCGTCGGCAAGCTCCGTATCCTCCAGCCGGGCCACCACGTCCCCGCGCCGGACCAGGACACCCTCGTCGGCCTTGCGCTCCAGCACCCTCCCGGGAACCTTGAAGCTCGCCTGCACCTCGGTCAGCTCGATATTCCCCGAGATGCGCAAGCTTTGTGCATTCCCGTCCTCGGGCCTGTGGCGGAGAAAAACAATTACAGCCGCGACAAACACCAGCAGGAGCGCGGCAACTAACCCTTTTTTCACGAGCACCTCCAAATGACCCTAGACTTATAGCACCAGTTCATCTTTTTTGGAACGCTCTATGCTCTTCCATATATCGTTCAGCCGCAAAGCGGCCGTCCAAATCGCCGTAAGGGGGTGAAATTCATGGGTAAAGCGATCCTGTACATTCGCGACGAGAAGCTGTTGGATAGCCTAAAAAACAGGCTCAGGGATCGGGGATTTGCTGAAATAATAGCGTCCGGGACGCCAGGCGAACTCTACGAGGCCGCACTGGCCAGCCATCCCGAGGCAGCGGTTATCGAGTATCGCGCCAACGACCTGGAGATAAGCCAGACGGTGAAAAAGCTCTGGGACAAGGCAGGACTGCCGATCATCATGATCGCCGAGAGTTCGGACCTCGAGTCGGTGCAGACCTGGGGCGAGTCGATCGTCTCCACCATCCTGGCCAAGCCGGTCCGCGAGGAGGAGCTGATGGCGGCGCTGGTCCTTTCCATAGCCGCGGCCCGCAGGGTGGACCGGCTCAAGGAGGAGGTATCGACGCTCAAGGAGAGCATCGAAAGCAGGAAGGTGATCGAGAAGGCGAAGGGGCGGCTCATGGAGCGCGACAAGCTCTCCGAGGCGGAGGCGTTCCGCAGGATGCAGAGGCTCGCCATGGACCGCAGGATCTCGATGCGCCAGCTCGCCGACGCCATCCTGCTCACCGACAGCATCGCGGGGTGAACAACGTCCCCCCTCCCCGCGGGCGGGGAAAAGAAACGGTTGACACAGGGGGAACCATTACCTATAGTTCATAAACGTAAAGGGGAGTAGCTATCGGTTTCCCACGGCAACCGACCCGGTGTTCGTCAAGACGGCCGCAAGGCCCGGACACGGGGCAATGACATCACGTCAACGCAAGCAAGACCTTTATCCAGTGGCGCCACGCGCCTGGGTAAAGGTCTTTTTGTTTGATCTGGCGATTCTTCTCACCTGGAGGTACGTCATGAACGGATTGAAGACAGCGGTTCTGCTCACCTCGCTCACGCTGATCATGGTGGCCATGGGAAGCGCCATCGGGGGGCGCGGAGGGATGTTCGTGGCCTTCTTCATGGCCTGCGCCATGAACCTCTTCTCCTACTGGTTCTCGGACAAGATCGTGCTCCGCATGTACGGCGCCAAGGAGATCACGGAGATGGAGAACCCCGCCTTCTACGGCATGATCAGAAGGCTCGCCGTGCAGGGGGGGCTCCCGATGCCCAAGGTGTACATCATCCCCTCGGAGAGCCCCAACGCCTTCGCCACCGGGAGAAACCCCGACCATGCAGCGGTCGCCGCGACGGAAGGGATCCTGCGGATCCTGACGCCCGAGGAGCTGGAGGGGGTCATGGCGCACGAGCTTTCCCACGTCGCCAACCGCGACATCCTGATCTCCACCATCGCCGCGACCATCGCCGGGGCCATCGCCATGCTGGCCAACATGATCCAGTGGGCGGCGATCTTCGGCGGAGGGAGGCACGACGACGAGGAAGGGGGGGGCTGGGGCGGCCTGGCTCTCGCGATCATCGCCCCGATCGCCGCCATGCTGATCCAGCTCGCCGTCTCCAGGTCGCGCGAGTACCAGGCCGACGAGAGCGGCGCGAAACTCTGCGGCCATCCACGCTCGCTCGCCAACGCGCTCAGGAAGCTCGACGCCGGGTCCCGGATGCTCCCGATGCAGGAGGCGCGGCCTGCGACGGCCCACATGTTCATTGTTAATCCGCTTACGGCGGCTGGACTCATGAAGCTCTTCTCGACCCACCCTCCCATGGAGGAGAGGATAGCGAGACTCGAGCAGATGCAGACGGGTCGTTAAAAGGAGGCTTTCTTGTCGACAAGAGAAATGATGTGGCTCGCTTTCGGGAGCATCATCGCGGTGATGTTCGTCCTGGACCTTTTCGTGTTCAACCGGAAGAGCCACGAGATCAAGTTCCGGGAGGCGCTCTCCTGGACCATCGTCTGGGTCAGCCTCGCCATGGCGTTCAACGCCGGGGTCTGGTATTTCATGGGGCCGGCGAAGGCGCTGGAATTCTTCACCGGTTACCTGATCGAGGAGTCGCTCTCCGTCGACAACCTCTTCGTGTTCATCATGATCTTCTCCTATTTCCGCGTCTCCCGGGCGCAGCAGCCGAAGATCCTGAAGTGGGGGATCATAGGCGCCCTGGTGATGAGAGGGATCTTCATCCTGGTCGGCATCGAGCTGATAGAGCGCTTCCACTGGATGGTCTACATCTTCGGGGCGATACTGGTCTACACGGGGATCAAGATGGCCTTTGGCGGGGACGACAAGGTGGAACCGGAGAAGAACCCGCTGGTGCGGCTGGTGCGGCGTTTCGTGCCGATCACCAAGAGGGCGAGGGGTGACAAGTTCTTCATCAGGAGAAACGGTATCCTGGCCGCGACCCCGCTCTTCCTGACGCTGATCGTGGTCGAGTCGAGCGACGTCATCTTCGCCGTCGACTCCATTCCGGCGGTCCTCGCCGTGACCCACGACCCGTTCATCGTGTACAGCTCCAACGTCTTCGCCATCATGGGGCTCCGGTCGCTGTACTACCTGCTGGCCCACGTGATGGAGATGTTCGCCTACCTGAAGCTGGGTGTTTCCTTCATACTCGCCTTCGTGGGGGCCAAGATGCTCCTGGTTGACGTCGTCGAGATACCCCTGCAGTTGTCGCTCGGGGTGATCATCGGCACCCTCGCCGTCTCCATCCTCACCTCGGTGCTGCTGGCGAAGAAGCCGCATAAAACAGGGACTGGGGACTAGGGGCTAGGGACTGGTAAAACAGGGGCTAGTCCCCAGTCCCTGCCTTTACTATCCTGACCTGGCTGATCGTCGTGGGGGTAACTTCCTCGCAGATCAGGGTGTACTCCCCCAACTCCAACTTCTCGCCCTGTTCGGGGAACCTTCCGATCCGGTCCAGTATCAGGCCGGCGAGGGTGTCGTAGGGAAGATCCTCCCCGAGATCCATCTCTAGCAGGTCCTCCAGGTCGGAGATGGAGATCAGCGCATCGACCAGGAAAGTCCCGTCCGCCAGCACCTGCACCGTTCTCGGCTCCCCGACGTCGTGCTCGTCCTCGATTTCACCCACCAGTTCCTCCAGCAGGTCCTCCGTCGTCACGATGCCGCTGATGCTGCCGTACTCGTCCACGACGAACGCCATGTGGACCCTCGTTTTCTGCATTTCCTTCAACAGCTCGCTCACCTTTTTCCCCTCGGGAACGAAGACGGGGGGACGGACGATGGAACGGATGTCGAACTCCGGCTCGCGCACCATCCTCCCCAGGAGGTCCTTGCCGTGGATGAAGCCGACCGTCTCCTCGATGCTCCCGAGATAGACCGGGTAGCGGGAGTACATGTTGTCCAGCACCCCGTTCAGGATCTCCTCGTTGGAGAGGTTCAGGTCGAAGGCGACGATCCTGGTACGCGGGACCATGACCTCGCGCACCGCGGTGTGGGTGAAATCGAAGAGGTTGTCGATGAAGGTGTGCTCGGTCTCGCTGAAGATGCCGCTCTCGTGCCCCTCCGCGACGATATGCTGCACCTCCTCGCGGGTCATGAACGCCTGTCCCTCCCCCTTCAGACCGAACAGCGCCAGTACCGCCTTGCTGGACAAACTGAGGAAGGTGACGAGTACCTTCGCCACCCGCGCCAGCACGGTGATGGTCTTGGCGATCCGCAGGGCGACCGGATCGGCGTACTGCAGGCCGATGGTCTTGGGGACCAACTCCCCCAGGATCAGCTGGAGATAGGAGATGGCGCTGACGACGATACCGATGGCGAGGGGCTCGGCGGCGTTGCGTACCATGGCGAAATGGGAGGCCTGCAGGACCGGGCGGATGTTGTCCACCGCTATCACGCCGCCGACGGCGGAAGCGGTCGAGCCGACCACCGTGACGCCTATCTGCACGATGGCCAGCAGACGGTGCGGATCCCTCTGCAGTGTTTCAACCAGTGCCGCCCGCTGGTCGCCAAGGGAGACCAGCTGGGTAACTCTGCTCTTTCTGATGGAGATGATTGCGAACTCGGCGCAGGAGAAAAATCCGTTCAGCAGTATGAGGACGGCGATGACAAGCAGTTCTACCAAGACGGTGTCCAATTACCCTCCGTTTTTATTCATGGGCGCCGCGCGACCGGGCGAACTGCCGGCCGTGCCTTTGTCGCGCCCAAATCTCAACGACTGCTCATTGTTCACCACTAAACCGGCTCTTGTCAACATTTTGTAGCAGTTACGGGCCGGTGAACGGAAAAATCACTTCCCTATCTTGAAAGAGAGAAGGAAACGCTCGTCGCCGCAGACAAAGGGCATCACGAGGGACTCGGCGGCCGACACGCTCTCGAGGGCGTAGTCGTTGCCGTAGATGACGGTCGGGATGGAGAGGTTGATGTCCCCCCCCTTGGGTGAGAAGATATGTTTCACGTCGCCGCCGACCATGTTGGCAATCTCCCCCATGGCGTCGTTGACGTCGTCGTCCACCTCGGTCACGTCCATGCCCAGCATGCTGGAGGTGACCTGCAGCGCAAGCTTCTTGGGGCAGTGGATGGCGAGTATGCCGCAGTGGCTGCCGGCAAGGCCGACCATGCTGGTGACCGTCTCGTGGAAATTCTGCACCGGCTTCTCCAGAGGCGTTTCGTCAACCACGTCCAGCATCACCATGGTCGAGAAAACCCCCTTGGTGATCTCGGCGATGGTCGCCCGGACCGATTCCTCAGTTACATTCGCCTCGCTCAGCACCGCCGCATCAAGACCCATGTCCACCCCTCCCCTACCCTAATGAATTGCTACGATAGTGTACCCCATCGTTAACGAAAAAAAAGCAACCGTTCCTGAACCGCACCTTCAGCTCACCTGGTAGAGTCCCTTGGCGAGATCGAGGCAGAAGTCGTTGATGCGGGAGAACTCGCGTTCCAACACCTCTTCCACCTCTGCGGCAACCTGCGCCGCCTCGTGCCCCGGCTCCATCAGGAGCTGCGCGTTGGCCATGTGAGGCTTGTCCACCGGGTCGCCGATCCGGCTGAGCAGCAGGACGTAGCTCCCCTGGACGCCGTCGACGGAGTCGCAGATCTCGCGGGCCAGCCTGTGCGCCAGGACGTTGTAGATCTTGCCGACGTGACTCATCGGGTTCTTCCCCGCTGCGGCCTCGGTCCCGATCGGGCGGGCGATGGGGATCAGGCCGTTCACCCGGTTCCCCCTTCCGACCTGCCCCGAATCGGCGTCCTCGGCGGAGGTGCCGAGCAGTGAGAGGTACACCCCTCCCAGCCCGCGTCCCGGCTGGTCCAGCGTGTTCAGCTGCAGGGAGACCCGGCGAAAGGGAGCACCCCCCTGCGCCAGGAAACTTGTCAGTTCCGCGCGGATCGCCTCCTTCCGGTCGAAGTATTGCCTCTCGGAGGAGATCGCGTTGCACAGAAGGGGCATCGCCACGGTCAGGTCGAGTTCGTCCCGGCAGCGGAGCCCCATCACCTTGACGTCCTCCCCCGTGTCCGGGAAAAGGTTCTTGAACCGCTCGCCGTTCAGTTCCCTCTCGAGGGCAAGGACGGCCTGTTCGGTGGGGCTCAGCGGGTAATAGCCTACGGCGGCGGAGGTGTCGTTGGCTCCCCTCACCTCGCCCGGCCGCCGGAAGATGTCGGTCAACTCCTCCGAGCCCGGGGCAAGCTTGAAGCGGTATGTCATGTGCCGGTCCGGGTCGACGTTTCGCAGGTGCGTCCTCACCCACCCCTTCGCCGCGTCCCGGGCTATCTCCTCGACCGGGATCTCCTTTCCGGCGAGGCCGAAGGTGGCCCGGTCGCCGATGGTGAGTTCCATCGGCTCGATCACCTCACCGCCGCCAAACCCTTTCCTTACCCGGCCGGCTGCCAGCAACCCCTTGTCTATGTTGTGGTGCAGTATGGTGCCGAACTGCTCCAGGTAGGCCTTGGAGAGGGCAACCGATATGGCGTCCATGACGCTGTCGCAGATCTGGTCCGGATGCCCGGTCCCCTTGCGCTCCACGATCTCCACGCTCTGCTCCGTTATGTCCAATCCCTGGTACTTTTCGACGAGGATCATGGCAGCGTCCTTATTGCAGCGGCCGGGGGATTTGGGGGGCTGGAGGCAGGAGGGGATCTGATGATCAGAAGGCCGGCAATGGCAAGATTGTAACCGAAAAAGGGAGGGGCGCAACGGTCGGCGAGTTCCAGCTACTTGGCGGTTTGCAGCTACTGGCGGTTTGCAGCTACTTGCCCTCCCGCCAGGGCTAAACCCTCGCCCTCCGGGAGAG
>DNJC01000085.1:0-127 GCA_003490025.1 Geobacter sp.
TCATTAGGCTCCAACCCCGTTTCAAACGCCACGGGGTCTGAAACGCCACGGGGTCTGGTCTGGACATGGACAGCTAGCCAGCTAGGTAGTTTGCGCAGCAATCAAGAATGTCAATTTCAAGAACTGA
>DNJC01000085.1:179-15944 GCA_003490025.1 Geobacter sp.
CCCCCCACCATGCGACGCACTGCACCGGATTCCGCTTACCTCCCCCTTCTCGCCTCTACCCTAACACCCTTCAGACCCTCACTGCTCCTTGGTACCATTGCCCCTTCGCTACCCCTTGCTTTTTTCATCAGAACAGGTATCTTATCAGCAGCTCACAACCTTTACCAACGGAGCACCGATGCCCCCGGAGAATCTGCTCAACCTTGATGGCGAGATCTTCTTCCTGGACAAAGGATATTGGGTTAAATTTGAGGCCCACCGAGTTGCCCCGACCCCCGCAGTACCACACGGCATAATCTACTCGGTGACCCTCCATGACCGGAACAGCACGCGTATCCTGGGGTTCGACAACGCCCACGCAGTGAAGGAAAAGAAGAAGGGCTACAAGGCAAGGAAAGTCACCTTCGATCACCTGCACAAGCAGGAGAAGGTCATTCCATACGAGTATCGGTCAGCATCGAAATTGCTGGATGACTTCTGGAAAGAAGTTGCAGCTATGACGGGCATCACTTTTTAATTGCGTCTTTGCAAAGAGGATAGAGAAATGAAAAACGTACTGAACCTGGGTGTCATGTCCCGGGAAGAATACATGGCGAGAACCTTGGCGATCGCCAAGGGTGAATATGTCCCGCAGCCCGATGAGCCGAAAGTGTGGTTCGAGTCCACAAGATCCATGGCCGAGGTTTTGAGCAATGACAACAGGGAATTGCTGGCCATGATAGCAGCCAGAGAACCCAGGTCATTGAAGGATCTTGAAGAGATCTCCGGCCGGAAGGTGAGCAACATCTCCCGAACTCTGAAGACAATGGAGAAATTCGGGATCGTGACGCTTCACAAAGAGAACAGGCAGGTGCGTCCTGTGGTGAACGCCACCGACATCAAGATCGAGATCAATCTGGTCAGTTCTCTTGAGAGCCCGGTGCGTATCCAGCCGGAAAAGAAGCCTAGCAGAAAAATGATCAGCAAATAAAGCCTGCAGTAAGACTGAGATGTGGGTGCGAACGGCACCCATTATCCGGTCTGCTTTTTCACCCGCTCTTCCTACTCCACACCAGGTACCTTTCCGCTTAGTTCCACTCGCATCCACTTCTGCCGAAGTTTACGGGGACGCCCATGGTTTTCGGCGTTTCTTGCATCGCCGGCCGAGAAACGCCGATTTTCATGGACGTACCTAAAGCTCCCAGGCCACATCGCATCGGAGCTGGCAACCTTTCCGGTGCACCGCCGTCGTGATCGGTTCTCATAACATGAAAATCCCCCGTGCCATTGAATTCCATTGATTGACAAACACACGCCTTCCCGGTAGTGTTCCTTTCAAGGACTGGGGATTCTCGGTCGACAGCTGGCCTCAACGGAATCGTTGGGGCCTTTTGTTTTTCAGGATTGCGGTTCACAAGTTCACCGCATCCCACAACTCAAGCTGCGCGATTTGGGCATAGAAGTCGGGTTTGAGGGGATCGTCGATATATATCAGGGTCTTGATATGGGTCCAGTTCAATTGTCTCCGCAGTGCGGAGACAATCTGCTCATCGGTAAATGTCTCTGCAAAGCGGAGACAATGGAGCAGTTGCTTTTGGCTCCAGCCTTTCCCGTAGGCGTCGGTCACTTTCCCTTGGCAATGCCTGTCTGGACTGTAGCAACTTTCTTTAGTCGAATTACCCGCCACCCCTCAGGCGCCTCCCCAAGCCACTCCACACCTGAATCCTTGTATCTCTCGTAGCGCGGAAAGCTCATGCCGCACCTCCCCTCGACTTCTGCACGACGTCTTGCCAGAATGGCTCCTTTTCCCAATCCGGAGGAAAACCCATGTGAGGACGCGAAAACTGCGGATGACGATCGAGTAATCGCACCAGGCGCTCCGCCCAACCGCTTCCAGGGTTCACCACCCGCAGCAGCGATTCGATTACCACCAGTTGCATGTATAAGCGACGCTGTGGATTCAGTGTCTGTTCCGGATGCAGATGCGAGCCCGTCGGCAGAGCCTGCGGCGGCACCGGCCAATCTTGTGGATGTTTTTTGGGGATCTCCGGCCGGCTGCCGAATTCGCGGTTCCAAATGCGCATATGGTGGGCACAAAGGTTCCTCAAGTCGGATAGACTCCTGAACCACGATTTGAGAACCGGAAATTTCCAGCCGAAATGCAGCTCTATGCGCTTGGTGTCCGCTTCGTGCCGCAGGTTGGATAAGAGAAAGGAGACCTCCTTGAAGGTCAACAATTCTACGGCCATCCAGATGGGGGCTGAGGAGGAGCGCCGACATACTTCGCTCGATAGTGAGCGAGGAAGGTTTCCACCTCCCTCTCCTTGACTGCTTGATCGAGCTTATTGAGCAACCAATCATGGCGATAACGGGTGTCGAAAACGGAGGGTTCCAGGTAGCCATGCGGTCCGTGGTGTTCAGCAAGGGTATTGGTGATTTGCGCGCGCAAAGCGACTACCAGTCGCTCGATGGCGTCAAGAAGCAGCAAACGTAATTCACGGTCGAACACGTACAGGCTGAAGATATCTTCGAAGGCTACGCCGGATTGGAAACAGTGCTCAGCATCGTCGGGAATATAAAAGGGGCGAGTATAGGCGGAGAGACGGTAGTAGCTGACATTGGCGAGGTGATGCAGAACGCGGGACTCGTCGTCGATGCGCAGTCCACGGGCCCGCAGTTTGTCGACCTGCTCGGCGGGAGAAAAAGCAGGCTTGTCGAAGACTGTCACTGGCAGCCTCCGAACGCAAAAAACCCGCCAAAGTGTGCATCGTTGAGAGGCATGGCGGGTGTGTTGAAAACACTAGTACCAGAAGCAAGCCTCGATGTACAGCAAAAAAGCGCAGCGATCCGCTCCCCGTTGTGACCCGCACGGCAAACGGAACTGCGGAGCGTGATAGTCTCAGGGCCATCATATCGAGCAGAGTTGATCAATTGGCTCACGCGGTTTTTGGCCTCCTGTAATTGCCATTGACCCGCACGGGCTGATCGTATCGAGTTTTCATAGCGCCTCCCGTCTGGCTAGCTGCCTGGATTCAAATAGCACGTTTTGTCGCAGCCAACAAGAAGCTTGAAAAACTTGGATCCCCCCACCGAGCGCGGCAGGTGGCCCACACCTCCAGACGAAGACTAGATCACCTCCCTCCTCCTTCCTTCCTCCTCTCCATGAAGCTAACCAGCACCCTATTGACTTACGACAAACTTACGAGTATTGTCACTCTCCTGATCGGCATCCCACGCCGTTACGGGGAGGACTCAATTGCGGTGCTTGCCGAGCAGAGACTGGCAACGCAAAAAAACACCCTCACCCGGCCTTCGGCCACCCTCTCCCGGAGGGCGAGGGGTATTGGTTGGGTAGAGGTAAGGGGAAGCGCGGAGGTGTAGATGACGCCTAAACAGAAGAGGGTTCTTGATTTCATACTGGGCTTCGTCGAGGGGCACGGGTTCCAGCCTTCGCAGCTGGAGATCGCGAAGGGGTGCGGGTTCGAATCGCTGGGGACGGTGCAGCATTACTTGCGCATCCTGGAACGGCACGGACTGCTTGCTCGGCAAGCGAACGCGAAAAGGGGATTGCAGCTGGCGGGGCCAAATCCGCAGTATCCCACGGTGACAAGGCTCATCGGCTCAGCAGATGGCAGCTTCACCCACCCCCTGTCCCCCTCCCGTCAAGGGAGGGGGGACCTGATAGCCACCTCTGCGACGCCGGCGCGGATGGAACTGCCGCTGGTGGGGATCGTGGCGGCGGGACGGCCGGTGGAGGCGTTTCAGCTCTCGGACGCCATCGAGGTTCCGTCGGCAATGGCGGGCCCGGGGAACGTGGTGTACGAGGTGCGCGGGGATTCGATGGTCGAGATGGGAATCATGGACGGGGACTTCGTGGCGGTGCACCCGCAGGCGAACGCGGAGAACGGCCAGACGGTGATCGCCGAGGTGAACGGCTCCATCACCATCAAGAAGTATGTTCGAAAGGGGAACAGCATCCAGCTGCTTCCCGCCAACGCGGCCATGAGTCCCATCACTGTGTCTGAGGAGGATGACTTCCACATCAGGGGGATCCTGGTCGGGTCTATGAGGTTTTATCGAAAATGGACCGGCAAATCCTCCACATAGCTGTCCCGGCTTTTCCTATCGCCCTGGCGCGTGTCATCCACTCCAACCTGCGCGGGAGGCCTGTGGCGGTGGCCCCGCTCAACTCGGAGCGGGCTCTGCTGCAGTGCATCTCGGCGGAAGCGGCCGCGGAGGGGGTGCACGCGGGGACTCCGATTTACCTGGCTCGCAAATCCTGCCCTTCTCTCATCGTCATCGCTCCCGATCCTCATCTGACCGCCAAGGGGACCCTGGCGCTGATGGAGCTTTCGGGGGAATTCACGCCGATCGTGGAACCGGGCGCCGGGAGGGCGTTTCTGGATCTCACCGCGTCTCGAAGGCTTTTCGGGCCGGCGCGGGACGTGGCGGCGCGGCTGGAGAGGGCTATCGCTTCGCAGCTTGGATTGGAGGCGATGGCCGGCGCGGGGGTGAACAAGCTGGTCTCGCGGGTGGCGGCGGATGTCATGCAGGAGCCGGGGGTCTACGACGTCTTCCACGGCGCGGAGCGGAGTTTCCTGGCTCCTTTCCCTGTGTCGGTTCTCCCCGGGGTGGGCGAATCGCGTCAGACGCTGCTCTTCCGGGATCTGAACCTGCAGCGGGTGGAGCAGGTGGCGGCGCTGTCGCTGCCGCAGTTGCGGCTGGCGGTGGGACCTTTCGCGCCTCTCTTGCATGACCGGGCCTGCGGCATCGACCGCTCGCCGGTGCAGCCTCCGCGGATGAGCACAGAGATCGTGGAGGAGGGGTTGCTGGACCAGGAGGAGAACGACGACGCGGTGCTGTTGTCGGAGTTGCTGCGGCTGGTGGAGGGGTGCGGGGTGCGGTTGCGCCGGCTGAAGAAGGGGGCGCGCAAGGTTACCCTGTCGGTGATGTACGCGGACGGGGTGAGCGAGCAGGGGAAGAAGATCCTCCCTGTGGCTACTTCGCTGGATCTGCAGTTGCTGGCGGCGGTGGAGGGACTTTTCTTCGCAACCTGCAAGAGACGGCAGAGGGTGAAGGGGTTGCGGCTTAGTTGCGACCAGGTGGCGGAGGAGGCGGGGCAGATGGATCTGTTTGCGCCTGTCGCGGCTGGTGTATCGCGGAAAGAGGTCGATTTGCAGGAGACGCTGGATTTGCTGCGGGAAAAGCATGGGCGGAGCGCGGTGCGCTGGGGGAAGGGGCTGGTGGCGCACAGGGAGGTGACGCTGGCCAGCGAGCCGCCGACTGCCTGGGACCCGGAGCAGAATAGGTATATGACGGTGACTAAAAACTAAAAAAACAAAGCGTCCCCCCTCCCTGACCCTCCCCCTCCGGGGGAGGGGATAAAAAGTTCAAGGTCTGCCAGATGTTCGTTCATCTCCATGTTCATTCTTCGCTGTCTCCCAACTGGGGGGTGCACTCGCCTGAGGCGCTCTGCTCTGCTGCGGCGCAACTCGGCTCCCGCTCTCTCGCGCTTACGGACCGAAACGGGTTCTACGGCGTCCCTCGCTTCATCAATGCCGCTCGGGACGCGGGCATCGCTCCTATCATCGGGACTGAGGCGGTTACCGCGCTGAACCGTGCGGTTCTGCTGGCGGCTGACGAGGAGGGGTACGCCAACATCTCGCGCCTCCTCTCGGACCTCCACTGCAGGAAGGGCTTCAACCTGATCGACGCGCTGTCTGTGTACCGGCGGGGGGTGGTGGTGCTGAGCGATGACGGCAAGCTCCTTTCGGCTCTCAAGAGGGAGTCGGACGAGAGGCTCTTCGTTGAACTCTCGCCGGGACACTCTATGCACCGGGCGCTGGTTTTGTCGCGGGAGTTGCGGCTGCCGGCGGTGGCGACGTCGCGGGCCGTCTTTCGCGCTGAGCGCTACGCAGGGCAAGAGGGATCCTTCGAGCCGGACAGATCGCCTGGTTCCGGCGCCCTCACCCCGACCCAGGCCCACATTGATGAGACAGTCGCCTCTTCCCGGGGGGCCGGCGCCCTCACCCCGACCCTCTCCCGGAGGGCGAGGGAGGGTGGGGACCGGATGGAGAGAGGGGATGGAGGGTCCACACATCCAGTCGGAGCGAAGGGGCAGAACCCTGACTTTCACCTGCACCGGGTGCTGAGGGCTATTCATCTTAATACCAAACTGTCCAGACTTACTCCCGAACAGACGGCGGCGGAGGCGGACGTGCTTTACTCTGCCGATCAGATGGCGGACTTCTTCCCGCATTGCCCGGAGGCGCTGTCCAACTCTCTGCGCATCGCGCAAATGTGCCGGACGGACTGGGATTTCTCCGCTACCGTCTTCCCGGCCTTCCGCGACCTCGGCTCGGAGGCGGCTTTCGAGACGCTGCAGGAGCGCTCGCGACTGGGGGCTATCTGGCGCTACGGCTCCATCAACGAGGCTGTGCAATCTCGCCTGGACAAGGAACTCGCCATCATCCGGGACAAGGGGTTCTCGCACTACTTCCTGGTCGTGGAGGAGATCACCAAACAGTCGCAGCGGACCTGCGGCAGGGGGAGCGCGGCGGCATCGCTGGTCGCCTACTGCCTCGGCATCACGCATGTCGATCCCATCAGGCACAACCTCTTCTTCGAACGGTTCCTGAACGAGGGGCGGACGGACCCGCCGGACATCGACGTGGATTTTCCCTGGGACGAGCGGGACGCCATCCTCGACTTCGCCTTCGCCCGCTACGGCGCGAAGCGTGCGGCGATGGTGGCGAACCAGGTCGGCTTCAAGGGTAGATCGGCGCTGCGGGAGGTGGCGAAGGTCTACGGCCTGCCGGACTTCGAGATCAAGGAGATGACGGAGCGCATCTCCGGTTTCTGGCGCGCGGAGCAGAGCGCCGCGGCGGTGGCGGGTCACCCGCTCTTCCAGGGGGAAACGCTCTCCTCGGACTGGCAGGAGATCATGGCGACGGCGCGGCGCCTGAACGGGCAGTTGCGCCACCTCTCCCTGCATTGCGGAGGCCTCGTCATCGTCCCGGACGAGATCCGCCGCTACGTCCCGGTGGAGATCTCGAACAAGGGGCTGCCGATGATCCAGTGGGAGAAGGACCAGACGGAGGACGCGGGGCTGGTGAAGATCGACATCCTCGGTAACCGCTCGCTCGCCGTGATCAGGGACGCGATGGCGGCGGTGAAGGAGCAGAAGGGAATCGAGATCGATTACGCGAGCTGGCGTCCGCTGGAGGACGAGAGGACGCAGAGCCTGCTGCGGCGTGGCCTCACCATCGGCTGTTTTTACCTGGAATCTCCTTCCGTCCGGCTCTTGCTGCGAAAGATCTGGAGCAGCACGGCGCCGCCGGAGACCTTCGAGATTGATCTCTTCGAGGTGCTGGTGCAGGCGTCCTCCATCATCCGCCCGGCGGCGAACAGCTTCATCCAGGAATACATCGCCAGGATGCAGGGGAAGAAATGGGAGCACCTGCACCCGCTTCTGGAGGGGGTGCTGGGCGAGACGCTCGGCATAGCTATCTACCAGGAGCAGATCACCCAGATCGCCATGGAGCTTGCCGGATTCTCGGCCAGCGAGGGGGACCAGCTCCGGAAGGTGATCACCAAGAAGCACCGGGAGAAGAAGCTGGCGGACTTCCGCGCCAAGTTTTTCGCGGGAGCGCTGCAGCGGGGTGTCCCCGAAAAGGTGCTGGGGCCGATCTGGGACCAGATCCTCTCCTTTGCCGGCTACTCGTTCTGCAAGCCGCACTCGGCAAGTTATGCTCTCCTCAGCGGCAATGCCGCCTACATGAAGGCGAACCACCCGGCGCAGTTCATCGCGGCGGTGATCTCCAACCAGGGAGGGTACTATTCCCCGTTCGCCTACATCTCCGAGGGGCGCCGCTTAGGCCTTGCCATCCTCCCTCCGGACATCAACGAGAGCGAGTACCAGTACACCGGCGCGGACAAGTGGCTGCGGGTCGGTCTGATGCAGATAGACGGGCTCACGCGGGACGGAGCCGAGAGGCTTTTGAAAGAGCGGCGGGAGAAAGGACGCTATGCTTCGTTCCGCGACTTTCTGAACCGGGCCGGGGTGCAGCGTGCCGACGCGGAGCGGCTGGTAAAGGCGGGGTGCTTCGATGGACTCGAGGGTGAGGAGAAGCGGCCAACCCTGTTATGGGAACTGCTCCATTTCCAGCAGCAGGCGACGTCGCTACTTTTCGAGCAGAAGACGGAACTGCCGCAGGCTCCCCCTTACGACGCGCAGACGGTGCTGAGGCAGGAGGTGGAGACGCTCGGTTTCCTCGTGTCGCGGCACCCTCTTACCCTGTACAAGGGAGAGTGGCAGCGGCACAAGCCGATCAAGGCTTCGGAGCTGATCAGGCATGCGGGGAAGTGGGTGACCATGGTGGGGTGGTGGATCACCACGAAGGCGGTGGAGGACAAGAACGGGCGGCCGATGGAATTCGTCTCCTTCGAGGATGTCACCGCCATCTTCGACGCCACTTTCTTCCCGGACGTCTACGCGAGGTTCTGCCGCAAACTGTCCCAGAGGCGGCCTTACCTGCTGAAGGGGGTGGTGGAGGTGGAGTTCGGCGTGGCTACCTTGAGGGTGAAGTGGGTGGGGTTTCTGGATGGGTGAGGGGGTGGTTGGGTGCTACGGCAGGAACGGGTACGAGGCCCTTGGGGGGGTGGTCAAAAGCGGAAGGTAGACGTTGAAGGTGGTGCCTTTCTCGGGTTGACTGTCTATCTCCAGGTAGCCGTCGTGCTGCTTCACTATCCCGTACACTATCGCAAGCCCCAGGCCGGTCCCCTTCCCGACCTCCTTGGTCGTGAAGAACGGCTCCATGATATGGGCCTTGGTCGCGTCGTCCATCCCGGTACCGGTGTCGGTGACGGAAAGCACGGCGTACTGACCGATGGCGCCGTAACCGTGGGATTCCAGGAACTCCACCCCCATCTCCATCATCCCCGTTTTTACGGTCAGCACACCCCCCTCGGGCATGGCGTCCCTCGCATTGGTCACCAGGTTCATCACCGCCTGGTCGATCTGCCCCGAGTCCGCGAACACCGGCAGATGCTCTTCGCTCATCTCGATCTTCAGCTCGATGTCGTTGGTGATCAGGCGGCTCAGCAACCTCTGCTCGCTGTTGACGAGGGTGTTCAGGTCGGTGTACTCGGGGTTGGTCGCCTGCTTCCTGCTGAAGGTGAGGAGACCCCTGGTCAGCGTGGCGGCCCGGTCGGCGGCGGAGATCACGTGGTCCAGGAATCCGGCCGCCGGGTCGTCCTGGCTCATCTTCATCTGCGCCAGGTTGACGAATCCGGTTATCGCGGTGAGGAGATTGTTGAAGTCGTGGGCGATGCCGCGCGCCAGCAATCCCACCGCCTCCATCTTCTGTGACTGCCGCACCTGCTCGGTGATCCTCTTCTCCCGCTCCGCGAATATGGCGTTGCGCAGTGTCATGCCGATCAGCGGCGCGATCCCGGTCAAAAGGCTCAGATCGCTTTGCTTCAGTTTCTTCCGGGACTTCATGTTGTCCACCGCGAGGACCCCCAGCGACTCTCCTTCGCAGAGTATGGCGCAGCAGATGAAGGAATCCGCCCCCATCGTCTCGGAGAAGGAGACGCTCTTTGGCGAGTGGATATGGGTCAGCTCGGCGAAATCGTTGACGAAGATCGACTTGCGGTCCCGGAAGCATGAGACAAAGATCCCCTTGGAATCGGAGTCGGTGAGGTTGAAGCTCGTCTTTTCCAGCACCTCCTGCTGTTTTTCATCATAGCCGTAGCCGGTGCAGAACTTGAGGCTTCCCTTCTTGGCATCGGCCAGCATGATCACGCAGCGGTCGTATCCCAGCCTCTTCTCGACGACCTTGATGACGTTCTCGAGCACCTCGTTGATGCTCCCCTGCTTGGTGATCGCCTGCCCCACCTCGTTCACCATGCGGGCGTTGTCGTAGTTGACGCCGATCTCCTCGATCATGGTGTCGGTCGATTCCTTCAGCTTGGAGAGCGCCTTGGCGATTTCCATTTTCTCCAGGCGCTCCGCGAGGTAGGAGGCCGCCAGCGCCAGGAAACCGAGCCCCACCAGCATCTCGCCGATGTGACCGACCTCGAGAAAGTAGTCGAACGGCGCGTACAGCAGGAGGACCAGCGGGAGCACGACGTTGCGAATGCGCCGGACCACCGCGTAGGGGGTGTTTTCCCAGGAAAGTATGTAGCGGCAGCACGAGCCTCCCCTGAACATGCATTCCGGGTGCTCCACTTCAGGCGCCTGGTGGTTGAAGATGGTTACGACGGCCTCGTAGAAACCGATCCGGTTCTCGCACTGGTAGAGTTTCTCATCGACTCCCGCAAGCGGGGTCACCGTGATCTCCACCTTGTTGTCGGCGATTTTCCTGCAGGTGTGCAGAGAGGATTTGGTGAAGTTGGAGGCGGCGTTGCCGATGGCGAAAAAGGTATTGGCAGGTCCTATGGTGCCGAAGACATGCTTGCCCATCACACCCAGGGACTCCTCGGAAGCGGCGTAGCGTCCCCCTTCCCTGGCGATGTCGCAGCCGACGAGTTCGGTCAATTTTTCGTGGAAGCGGTCCACCTGGCGCTGGGCGAACCAGTGTCCCTCGTCGTTCACCTGGTACGGCTTGATGTCGGCGTAGAGCAGCAGTTCGCGCTGATCGACCTGCGGGTACTTCTTGTTGAGCAGCTTCAGGAAGGTGCTTATTATTTTGCTGTTGTAAAGCGGCTGGTCTTCTGACATCTCGGATGTGAACCCCGTGTCCGGAAGGAGGGAGGCGACGTACCTCCGTTAGATTCCGGAACCTTCACACCTATCGGCTGTTACCGCGCTTTCTTTAACAAAAAAGCCCGGCTTCCTTTCGGGGCCGGGCTTCTCGTTTCGGGGGGTGACCGAGGGCATTACCTAGTCTACGGACTTCCTCAGGAAGGTCGGGATATCGTACTGGTCCTCGTCTTCCATCAGGAAGCTCCGCTGCTGCCTGGTGACGTCGCGGTTCTGCTTGTCGCGGATGTAGGTCGGGATCTCGCGGTTGATCTCGGCCGGCTGCTTGACGAGGGTGCTGACGTTCTTGATCTCGTGACGCCCCTTCTCCAGATCGAAGCGGTCGCCGAAGCCGGTGGCGATGGCGGTGATCTTGATGGTCTCGCCGAGGGTCTCGTCGATGACCAGACCGACGATGATGTTGGCGTCCTCGTGCACCTTCTCGTGGATCACCTTGCTGGCGGTGTCGAACTCGTCCATGGTCATGGAGGAGGAACCGGAGATGTTGACCAGAACCCCCTTGGCGCCGGAGATGTCGATGTCCTCAAGGAGCGGGCTGGAAATCGCCTTCACCGCGGCGTCGACGGCGCGGTTCTCGCCGCTGCCAAGCCCGATGCCCATCATCGCCATGCCGCGCTCGCTCATGATCGACTTGACGTCGGCGAAGTCGACGTTGATCAGGCCGGACTGGGTGATCAGGTCGGAGATCCCCTGGACCGCCTGGCGGAGCACGTCGTCGGAGGGTTTGAAGGCGTCGAGTATCGACATCGACTTGCCGGCGAGACCGAGGAGACGGTCGTTCGGGATGACGATCAGGGAGTCGACATGTTTCTTCAGTTCCTTGATCCCGTCCTCGCCCTTGGCCAGGCGCTGGCGCCCTTCGCGGGTGAACGGCTTGGTGACCACGCCGACGGTGAGGGCGCCCTGCTCGCGGGCCGCTTCGGCGATGATCGGCGCGGCGCCGGTCCCGGTGCCACCCCCCATGCCGGCTGCGATGAAGATCATGTCCGCGCCCTTGAGCGACTCGGTCAGCTTGTCCTTGTCCTCGAGCGCCGCCTCGCGCCCGACGTTGGGGTTCGCCCCCGCGCCAAGGCCCTTGGTGAGCTGGGTCCCGATCTGGATCTTGACCGGCGCCTTGGACATCCTGAGCGCCTGGGCGTCGGTATTCGCAACGATGAAGTCGACCCCGGCGATGCCAACCGACATCATGGTGTTCACGGCGTTACCGCCGGAGCCACCAACGCCTATAACCTTAATCTTCGCACTCTGGTCGATGCTTTCATCGAAATGAAACATGTACTCCCCCTTTGGTTCCGCCCCCCGGCGATGGCAAAAATATTAGCCGTTTTTATACTACGTTTGCGTTTCTAATGGAAGAGCAAAATACTACATATTGTGTTTTTTTAGAAAAATTCGCCGAACCACTCCTTCATCCTGCGGCTCACCCGACGGAACACCGTGTCGTCGCTTTGCTGGGTCGGGAACTCATGAGCGTTGACGTTTTTCGAGCCGTACACGACCAGGCCGACGCCGGTGGCGTAAACCGGTGAATTAACGACGTCGATCAGGCCGCCGATCCTCTGCGGCAGGCCGCGGCGGACCGGGAGGTTGAAGATCTGCTCGGCTAGTTCCGGCATACCCTCGAGGATGGTGCTCCCGCCGGTGATGACCACGCCCGAGGCGATCATGTCCTCGAGGCCGCTCTTCACGATCTCGCGGTTCACCAGGGTGAAGATCTCCTCGACGCGCGGCTCGAGGATCTCGCACAGTAGCTGCCTGGAGAGGACGCGCGGCTTGCGGCCGCCGACGCTCGGGACCTCTATGGTCTCGTCTTTTCCGACCAGCGAGGAGAGGCAGCAGCCGTACTTCTGCTTGATACGCTCCGCCTCGGCCATCGGGGTCCGCAGGCCGACCGCTATGTCGTTGGTGAGATGGTTGCCGCCAAGCGACAGCACCGAGGTGTGCTTGATGGCGCCGTCGACGAAGATGGCGATGTCGGTGGTGCCGCCGCCGATGTCCACCAGGGCCACGCCGAGTTCCTTCTCGTCGGCCGAGAGGACCGCCTCGGAGGAGGAGAGCTGTTCGAGGACGATGTCGGCCACCTCGAGCCCGGCGCGGTTGCAGGACTTGACGATGTTCTGGGCGCTCGCCACGGCGCCGGTGACGATGTGCACCTTCGCCTCAAGCCGGACGCCGCTCATGCCGAGCGGTTCGCGGATGCCGTCCTGGTCGTCGATGATGAATTCCTGGGGCAGGATGTGGATCACCTCGCGGTCCATCGGGATCGCGATCGCCTTGGCAGCCTCGATGACGCGCTTCACGTCCTCCGGGGAAACCTCGCGGTTCTTGATGGCGATGACCCCCTGGGAGTTGAACCCCTTGATGTGCCCGCCGGCGATTCCCGCGTAGACCGACTTGATCTCGCAGCCGGCCATCAGCTCCGCTTCCTCGATCGCCTTCTTGATCGCGGAGACGGTGCTCTCGATGTTGATCACCACACCTTTCCTGAGCCCCTTGGAGGGACTGGTCCCGATGCCGACGATGTCTATCCCGTCTTCCGTTACGGCCCCCACGATGGCGCAGATCTTGGTAGTACCGATATCGAGACCTACGATGAGATTGTCCCTTCTTCCTGACATGCTCCCCCCCTTTTCCTACACTTTTTTCACTATAATTTTGTCGTTGTAGTCCAAATCTATGTAATCGAGCGCCTGCATCTGCGGCTGAAGATCCTTATATACGCCGGCGAAGCGTTCCAGTTTCTCCGGGAACCCGCCGTTGCCGAGCTTCACCGGGACCCCTCCCTGCACTGTGAACAGCGTGAAGCCGTACCCCTTGTCGTAGTGGATCTCGGAGACATCGTTCAGGCTGAAGACCGAAGCCTTTTTCAGGGTCTCTATCAGCTGGAGCGCCGTCTTCAGCGCCTCCTTGCTCCCGGCCGGGTCCTTCTGCAGGTCCTCCTCGTTCACCCCGGTGATGAGCGGGTAGTCGAGCCGGTCCCCCTCGATGAGGGACTTGAAGAGGACCCCCTTCTCGTCCAGGTAGTAGAGGCAGCCGACGTTGGCTACCGCCCGCGGCGAGCGCTCCGTCGCCGATATGGAGATGGTGTGCGGGAAGTAGCGCTTGACCTGGATCTGTTCGAGCCACGGGTTCTTCGAGAGCTGCGCCACGACCCCCTTGAGGCGCACGCCGAGCATCGAGTCGCCCGGCCTGATGCCGGCAAGGGAGATCATCTCCTCGCGCGACACCCGCGTCAGCGGCGACACCTCGATGGTCTCCAGGCGGAACAGCGTCGCATGCGAGACGTAGCCGTAGAGTTTCCAGCCGCCGAACCCCAACGCCGAGCAGAGGGCCGCGCCGCCAATACCCCTGGAGAGCCACTTGAGAATGGGCCCCCAGTTGATCGGCTTACGCTGCTTGGGCGCCTTCTTTACCCTGTTGTGGGACACCCGCTGTTTTTTCGCGTGAAGATCTCGCATTTAGTTACCGTGTGGATTCGATTTCATTACATTCAAATGGCAATTGCCGATTCGGTACTCTTAAATCTTGAGCGAGGCCGCCAAAAGGATTCGCACCACCAGCTCGTCGAAACGTATTCCCGCTCCACCGGCTATCTCCGGAAGGAGGCTCAAGTCGGTCATCCCCGGCAGGGTGTTCACCTCAAGGAGATAGCACTCCCCCGACTCGGTCACCAGGAAATCGACCCGGCTGTAGCAGTCGCAGCCAAGCGCCGCGTGGGCCTTCTCACCCTCTTTCAAAACGAACGCGTAGACGTCGGAGGGAAGGCGCGCCGGGAGGATATGCTGCGCGCCCCCCTCGGTGTACTTCGCCTCGTAGTCGTAGAACTCGCCCTTGGGGATGATCTCGATGGCGCCCATGGCGCGGTTGTCCAGGATGCCGACCTGCACCTCGCGCCCGTCGATGAAGCGCTCAACCAGGATCTCCGCGTCGTAGCGGAAGGCCTCCGCAAGGGCCGCGGCCATCTGCCCCGGCTCCCGCACGATGCTCACGCCGACGGAGGAGCCCTCCTTGGAAGGCTTCACCACCACCGGCAGCGGGTTGGCGAGGTTCAGTTCCTGGCCGCGGCGCAGCACCTGGTAGGGGGCGAGCGTGAGGCCGGCGGAGGCGAACATGACCTTGGAGGCGATCTTGTCTATGGCGAGCGCGGAGGCGAGGATGCCGGAGCCTGTGTAGGGGATCCCCGCCAGTTCGAGCAGCCCCTGGACGGAGCCGTCCTCGCCGAAGCGGCCGTGCAGCGCGACGAAGGCGATGTCGACCTTCTCCTCACCAAGGCGCTGGGCCAGGTCGCGGCCGACGTCGATGCCGACCGCCTGATATCCCTGTCTGAGAAGGGCCGCCAGCACCGCCTTGCCGCTGTTGAGCGACACCTCGCGCTCGGCGGAGAGCCCGCCCATCAGCACCCCGATCCTCTTCGCCTTCAGTTCCTCGTTGGTCATCGGCAATCCTCTGCACTTATGCTCTTGTCTCCTCCCCCCGGAGGGGGGAGGTCGGGAGGGGGGCTGCGGGGTACAAAAAAGGGAGGGGCGCTTTGCCCCTCCCTTTTATCGGAGATCCCTGTGACGGCGCCGCTACTCTTCGTCGATCTGCACTACTCCACGTGAAAAGACGATGTTCTCGAAGGTGCGGTTCAGGCTCTTGCTGGTGAATGCGTGCATGATGTTGCCGGGATATACGGTGATGTCGGAGCCGGCCTTCACCTTGGTCGCGGGTATGGCCGCCCAGGTCTGGCGCCCTTCGTTTTCCAGGCAGACGTAGGTGTACCCGTTGGAGTCCATGCTCTCTACGACCTTTCCCGACAGGACCGGCTGGTACTTAGGCGCCTCCGCTTCGGGCTTGGCCAGGGGAGGGTGGGCCGGCGGGAGGCCGGGGGCTGCTCCGTCTGCATGGGGCTGTTTCTGCATCGCCGGCATCACGTACGGCTTCCCACCCTTGATCCCGGCGGAGAAGTGGATGTTGCCGAAATTGCGTCCCAAAATGGTGCTCTTGAAGTCCAGCATGTCTATGCCGGGAACGAGGGCGAG
>DNJC01000016.1 GCA_003490025.1 Geobacter sp.
TTGAATTTCAACAACCTGCTAGGCGCTTAACGAGGTGAAGGGGATGAAAGGGATGAAACCTTTGCAGGTTTTGCAATCCCCTTTATCCCCTTCATCACTGTTAAGCGCTTTTTTGTTTAGCTGGCGCTCCTGAGGAGCTTGCGCCCGTCCTTGAAGACGACCTCTACCTTCCCGGACTGGCAGGAGGCGATGACGCCCATCCCGAAGGTCGGATGTTTGATGAGGGTATTGATGCGGAACTTCCCTTCCATGTGGTACGGTGCGGCGAGGTCCGGGTCCAGGGGACGGAGCATCTCCTCCCAGACCGTCTCGTTGGAGATGGCCGGGGCCTTGGCTGCCCTGGCGCGCGGGGTCTTCGGCTCTTTCTCGACCTTTGCTCCCTTCGCAGCGGCGACCTTTGGCTCTTTCACAGGACGGTGGTTGTGCTCGCTGCCGCAGGTGTTGCACTTCACCCTCACCACCTGCCCCGCCACCATGGCGACGATCGTGTGGTTCAAAAGTGCCTTGCAGCGCGTGCATTGCGAATCAACCATGTCTCCTGCCGCTAAAACTCTTCTCTCCATTGGGCCTCCCTGACCTTTTATCCTCAAAGAAAAAGGGCTTAACCGTTCGGCGGCTAAACCCCTTCCATGCGTTATCTGAACGCGGTGCGATGAGCCCCCGCAGTCTGCTACGTATCGTTGGTTTAAGCTTTACATCTGGCGTCAGTGTGCCGTTGAAATATAAGAGATTTAGGCTTCAGATGCAAGGGAAAAAGCAGGCGGCGGGAACGAGTTACGGCCGCGTCTGGAGAGGATCTAGCCCGGCAGGGGCTTATTTTTTCCTGCTGACTGGCGATGATCTTCAAGGGGAGGGTCGGGGTCAGCGCCATTAAGTTAAGGAGCTTGAGCCCTATCTGTCTTGACAAAGCGGTCCCCGCCCCCGGAGGGGGAGGGTCAGGGAGGGGGGACTCGGCCGGAAGAAAGGTGCAACGGGTGGCGGAACAGCAACCGGAAGACGGCGAACTCCACCAGCGCCCCGACATAGGCGCCAACGATGACGTCGCTTACGAAGTGGTAGTCGGTAGCGACCAGGGCGACGCCGAGGAGGAGCGCGACGGTCAGACAAAGGGGGCGGCTTTTTGGATAGAAGCGCCACAGGGCGGCAAGGAGCGCGACGATGACCAGCATGTGCCCGGACGGGAAACCTTCGCAATGCTCCCGCATCTGAAACCAGTGGAAGCCGTAGAGGGACGGTTGCTCCAAAAACTGCCGCGTGTTCACCCTGCCGAAAACGATCTTCAGCAGGGTCTTCGCAAGGTATGACGAGGGAGCCGCCCAGAGAACGACCCTGGCGAGGTTAGTGGTGGCGTCATAGATCCCCTTTCTGCTGCGCGTGAAGTACAACAGGAAAGAAACCACCGTAGATAACAGCACGACCAACAGCAAAAGGTCGGGAATGGTCGAGGTCATCTGCGACCAGGTCGTATTGGCGTAAAAGTGGTACTTGACGAAGAGCGCGACCGGGACGTCGAGGTAGCGGACGCAGAGGAAGGTGACCGGCGCCAGCAGCATCCCGAGGACGATAAAGAAGCGACTTTTGCTGTTGGTGCTTTCCGGCATGCCGTTCCTGGTGCGAGTGGAGTGGACAGAGAGGATACACTCCTATCACAAACGGGATCTGATATGAAGCTTAAAGTAGCTTGTCGCCAAGACACTTCAAGCAGTTTCGGAAGGTGCAGACGCCGCAGGCGTGGTGCATGAAGACCGGGATGTCCAGCGACTTCGCCACCTGCATCGCCTCGTTTTTCATCCGGTGAGAAACCTTGTTGGTGAAGATGACCAGGGCGTCGGCTTTTTTGAGTTTCGACGCGATGTTCGTCTGCGAACTGTTGAAAACCTGCAGCGACACCCCCGCTTGCGCTGCCTCCTCCTGGTAGTGTTTCCCCAGGCGGTCCATCCCTCCTATCACCGCTATGCACATATCCCCTCCTCCGATCCGCCACCTGCATCACTCCACGTCATGAAACGCCAACTAGATATCGACATCCACTTTCATCAAGCCGTCAAAAAAAGGGGCTGCTGCGCGGGACGGGCCACTTCCCTTGCGGCGCCTTTCAGACATTCGAGCGGGCTGCAGCCGGAAGCGAGCTGCAACGACATACGGCAACGGCACTCGCGGTGGTTTTCGGCAAGCCGCAGGCTCTGGTCCGGGTTCCCGAATATCTTCCAGGGTCCCTGGCAGGTGAAGGAGAGCTGGGCCCATCCCATGAAACCGACGACATCCTTGAGCGGGTAACCGAGGAAGACCCCGATCTCGTGGGGAAAGCCCTCCCCTGCCACCCTCTTTTCCAGTTCTGAGAGCACTTTTTCGAACTCCTCCGGATGCGGGTACCCCGACTTCCCGAGGATGATGCGGACGCTCTTTTGCGCCAGGAGAGATCCCAGCGCTTCCTGCGAGTAGAGGAGCAGGAGCAGGGAGTTCCCCCGGTCGGCGAGCACCTTCACTTCCAGCCCGCTTTCCGCGATCAGCGCCGGGCCGTGCTGCTTCCAGAGCTGGTAGAGGTTGCGACCGCAGGAACGGCGCTTGTTGGTGAGGCATATCAGGTTCGCGGGTTTCGCCCCTTGCAATACTTCCGCCAGTTCGAGAACAAGGAACGAGGCGAGACAGTCGCGGTCCTCCGGGTAGCGAGTGGCAAGCTCCTGCCATGCCAGCCTCAGGTTACCGACCTTGGCGGATGCCGCTGTACCCGTTTCTGTCGAACTTTCATCTCCCCAGTAACCAAGAACAGCCATAAACCCTCCATCATTACTCAGATGTCTTTCCATTGTTCCTACGCTCCAGCGTGGGAACAGATCCCGGGACGCTCCCGCGTCCGGTTTTTCGTTACTGGCAGTTCTGCCTGTTTCCAAAGCAGAGATAATGCGATAATGAAAACCGTTATCAACTTATAGAGTGGATGATTCTGAAAGTCAAGAAGGAAATCAGTGACGGGATTATCAGTGTGGGCAAAGCCGCCCTCCAGACAGCTCAATGTCTGGAGGGCGATTCGGAAAGTCAGGTCCTGCCCCAGGGTTCAGTCAGGTTGAGCGACCGCTTGAGAGCTTCGTCAGCCGCGGCTATGTTGTCGGGATCGCCTATGACAGCTTCCACCCACTGGTTCATACCGTGGATCTTGCGCACCTCGGGGAAAGGACCGACCAATAGAGATTCCAGCTCGTTGCTTTTCTCCTCGAAATCCAGATCCAGGTACCAGAGTGCAAGCGCATACGAAGCGATGCCCTGTTCGGACTTGAGCCCTTTGCGCTCCGCCAGTTCAGTGGCAGCGACCAGAAACTCGTGACGTTCCTCCACATTTATCTCGTTGTAATCCTCCAGGTCCCGCAGGAATGTGGCGTCCAGCTTTTCCAGGAAAGCGGCGTGCGCCACGTCGTTCATCAACTCGGTTCTAATTTCCATGACACCTCCCCCAATCTCTCGTGGGGCTGCACGATGGATATTCTGTCCTCACGCAGCGCGTTGTCGACCAGAAGGAACCTTCGTCCGTTCCGAGGCTCCACTTCTTCCATCCAGTACCACTGCACCGGCCCGAATAACTCTTTCAGCTCCTCTACGCTGCACTTAGGCAGATAATTCCTCAGCACCGCGGGATCGTAAAAGCGGAAGTAATAGACTTTCCCGCTGGCATCGGACACCTGCACGAACTTTCTGAAATGCTTCCGCAGTTCCGGGAGACCGGCTTTGGTTGTCCCAAAGATCCCCCAGCGCCTGCCCCAACCGTTGGTGAGGACCCAATCGGTGAACGCTGCGTTGCGATCGAGCAGCGCGAGGTAGGGAGCGACCTGCGCCATGTCCGGCTCCAGAGGTCCGCGATACAGACAGATGTACTCGGGGCTGAAGGAGTTGAGATGTGCAGGGAGCCCGGGCACCATCGCGCCATCCAATATGGCGAACACCGTGGTCGGCTCCTCGGAGAAGAGGTGCGCTTTCAGGTCGTTCAGCAGCATGTGGTTTCACCCTCGTTTCCGGTCTCACGGACCGTTCGGTTTCACGTTCATGTGTCGCACAGCGGCGCCTTGCTCTGCGCCGCCGCTTTGAGCGCCGCAGCTTGCGGACCCAGAGTCACAGGTTCAGCCGCGGTCGATTCGTTCGAAGTTCCCGAACCGCTTTTGTCAGCTTCCCTCGGCTGGGCCGGTTCTTCAGCGGAGATACCGCAGCCGCAGGCAGGCGATCCGCCTTTGTTGATCGAGACACTGTTGCCCACGATGGTCACCCCGGCGGGATCGATGTTGATGAAGCTCCCTCCAACTTTCAGCGATATCTGCCCTATCGATTCCAGGACCAGCTTGCTTCCCGCCTTTAGATGGATCTCCTGCCGGGCCTCCAGAGCGTGCTTCATGCCGACCTTCTGCTGCAGGTCCGCGTTCACTGTCACTGAAAGAGTTCCGTCAACCTTCTCGTTACGGTCTCCCGCTATCGTCAGGTGCAGGTCACCGGAAACTTTTTCATACCGGTTTCGCCCTACGACGAGGTGCCGGTCCTGCCCCACCCATTCAAGCGAATCGCCCTTGACCCGGTTGTCCTGTCGTTTTTCTGAGTGTATGAAGAGTTGCTCCTCGCCTTTCTTGTCCTCAAAGCGGATTTCGTTGCAACCCTCCCCTCCGGGCGTGGAGCTGGACTTGATGCCACTCCTGGTCCGCCCTTCAGGCAGTGGATACGGCGGCAAGTTCACCCCGTTGTAGAGTTGCCCCACTATTATGGGCCGGTCGGGATCCCCCTCCAGAAAATCTACGATTACCTCTTGCCCGACGCGCGGCAGGTGTAGCCCGCCCCAGCCGTTTCCCGCCCAGAGCTGGCTGACCCTGATCCAGCATGAGCTGTTGTCGTCTTTCTTCCCTTCACGGTCCCAGTGGAATTGAACCTTCACACGACCGTGCCGGTCAGTGTAGATCTCCTCACCGGAAGGGCCGACGACGATGGCCGTCTGCGTCCCCTGCACCACCGGTTTCGGTGTAATGCGAGGCGGGCGGAACGGGAGAGTGTGGGGCAGACACTCGAAGTTGTTCTGGTAGGTCGATACGGCATCGGCATCGTACCCCTCGGTGGCATCGTGCCGGACCGATAACAGGAGGTAATCCTTGTCGTCCAGATTCGGGTTGGAGTGATGTCGCAGCGTGAAGCGGTAGCCGCTGGCGAAGGCTCGGCAGTCGCTCCTGCCGGTGATGCTGATCGACTGTGCCTCCTCCTCTTCCATGCGTATCTTCGCAAGCCTGTCGCCGGCGGATCTTTTGTCGAAATTCCCCGGCGCGTCATAGATCTCCCGCTCGCCGGACTTTGCCTGTGCATCTTCCCGGACCTCCACGTTGAGGCCTGTGTTGGGCACCTTGAAGTTGAAGTCGTTAAGGGTGTATTTGGATGCCCGTATCTGCCGGGTTATTTCCAGAGCAAAGATCACATCCTCTTCACGGGCGGCATTTCCGCTCAACTGGCAGGACGCGGTCTTCTGATAAGGGCAAGGCTTGTTGGCGTCGGCGGTGTCGGCGAGGATCATGGTGTGCTTGTCTTTCTCGTGCTCGAAGAAATAGGAGATTCCCTCCTCCTCAAGCAAGCGCGACACGAAATTGAAATCCGTCTCACGGTACTGGACGCAAAACTCTCTCTTTTCATAGCTCCCGCGCAGCTCCATCCTGTAGTCGGAGTACCCCCGCGCCTTGAATACCCTTTCCACTATCTCGGGGACGGAGAGGTTCTGGAAGATTTTGGAACCCGCGCTGTGAGCAAGCGTCCGGAACCAGGGGACCAAGGTCGCGCGGTAACAGGTAAAGCGTGCATCCTCGTCCCCCTCTCCCCCTACCGCACCTTGTGAGAAGCTTGAGATGATTCCGTTGAGGTACCGCTTGTTGCCATCCGCAAGGTTGATGGTCACCGTTACGATGCTGCCCATTATGGAGTTGAAGGAAATGGAGGGCCTTTCCGAGAGCAAGGAAAGTTCGAACTCGAAGCCGCGGGATATAGTTTCGGCGCCTGTGAAGCCTGACAGTAACAGGACGTTATCGCCGAGAGGTGTGGCGATCGAGATGAGTTTTTCATCCTGGGTGTATGCCATTTTGAGATCCTCAGCGCTCGTCTCCAGGCTGGTTCTTCAGTTGTGCGCGCTTGGCCCGGATTTCCGCGGGGCTCAAAGCGGGGAACACGGCTCCCCGTTCTTTCATCATTTCCTTCAGATGAAGCACCTTGTTATGGGTAGGACTGCCGGGCTTGAACTTCTTCAAGTAAAACTCGACAGCATAGGCTGGGGTAACCTCACCACCTGCCTCGGTATTAACGGAAGCACCTTTAAGAAGGAGCCACTCCGCTAGGTCATAGTCCTGTGCATCCATTGCCGCCATGAGGATTGTTGATCTTGCACCATCTTCAAGATCAATTGGCGCACCACGTTCAAGCAGTAATTTCAAACACCGAGGACGAGGAATATCTACAGCACCAAATACCAGCGATTTCAGGACGTCCGGCGCTAAACTATCGATAGGTTTTAGATCCAGCAAGAAGCTTAGCATCTCCATATTATCCAGCCTCATTGCAAACATCAGCGGTCTGCCCGGACCTTCTGTTTTCATCTCCGGGTCTGCACCAACAGCCATCAATATTCTTGCTGCCTGGCGGTTGTTTGCTGCAATGGCGTAGTGTAATGGTCGCAACCGGTTGTATTTGCTCTCAGGCGGTCCTTCATCATTCGGATTAGCACCTTCATTCACCAGTTGCTGTGCCATTGACATATTTCCTGTCATTGCTGCAGTCACCAATAAATGGGTTTTTGAACTAAAGTAGTACTGAGCTGGCTCTAACTTAAATATCTGTGCAGCGTCTGCAGTTGTAATAGGCATAAATATTCCCCCTAAAATCACAAAAAGAATTTGCATAATCGTCATTATTTGCTCCTGTTGTCTTTACAGCTTTTTAAAGCTGATTCATCAGAAGTTTTACTTTTTTCAGTTGAGTTAATGACCTCATCCATGCCATGTAAATATTCGTCGTATTTCTCAGCACCATCTATTTTTTTGTCATTTTTTAGCTGCTTAAAGTAATCCACATCATGTGAAGGCATGATGTCTCGCTTGATGCCGACGGCATCGTGCGCAAGCATAGATACCCCTTTGGACTTCAAAAAGCACTCCTGCGTCTTAGTTAAAACTTCACCCTTAACACGAATAGCGGTGATCTTTTCAGCCTCAGCCGCCACATGGTCCAAGTCTTGGGTGTACCGTGCTACCGTTGCGGGATGTAGCCCCGCAGCATTATAGGTCGAAGCACTCAGGCCGCTGCCGCCTTGAACGGCGCTAGCCAATCCTCCACCAAGAGAGTGGCCAACGATATGTACAGAAGCTCCGCGCATAGCCAAGCGATTACCGATCTTCACAGCCTTTCTGTAGTATGGAGCTTCCGCATTTGCATCTTGAGAAAAGTTATTGTTCCAATCTTCCTCATCTGCGGTAGAACCACGTAATGCCAACACAGCGCTTGGCTTTGAATTCGGCCCCCAAACTGACGGATCTTTGATATACACAGCAGCTTTAAACTTAGTGCCATCAGGTGAAAGCATCTCATCATCCAGCCCCATCTTTTCTAATTGCTCCGCCGTTGGCTTCAGGAACCCCGGCGGCGGGTTGTCGCGCAGTTCGGGGGGGGCGTCGGGATCGTTGGCCAGATAGACGTGCTTGGCGCAACGCATGTTCTCTACTTCGTCCATGTCCTTGCGCAAGCGCGCCGCTTCCGCGGCATGCCTCGGGCAGGCTACGACCTCACCGTTCACCAATGCCAGGCGTTCCTTGCGCCGCGCCGCCTTCGCATTGGTGATGCATTCCTGGGAAGTGGTGATTGGCTGTGAGGAAAGTTCACCGAGTATGGATTCGCGCGCTACCACATACTCATGCTGCCTCATGGCGTCGGTCTTGCGCGCCTGAGCCGCCTGCAGCTCACTGGACTTTTTGCTGGCCAACACGGGAGCCAGTTGCCTCTTTACGGGGTCTGCGTACATGGGCGCTCCATGGACGATGATATTTATCTATGCTCCTGCCAAATCTGCTTCGGTTAGGGTTATAAAGGGATCTGTCCCGAGAGTCGTACCGGGCGCTGTGATCCAGGTGGACCAGCCCAACCGCGCGCAATCGGCTCCTCTTTCCCCTAATCTGCACGGGGGCGCTTCCTCTTTCTTCAGTATGAGCCGCACCTCGAACTGGTACTCGATCCCCACCACGTACTTCACTAATGTCACCAGCGCCCTCGACCTCGGCCCCGTCCCAAGAAACTCTGAGAACTGTCGGAAACCCATCGGTCCCAGGTGGAGTCGAAAGGTCGACTGGCTCTCACAAATCTCGCCTCCACAGATTGTGTTTACTCCGAGCTTGCTGTTGGCCTGCCCCAGCATGGTCCTGTCCGACACCTCCAACTGGGTCACACGCGGAATGTACTGCTCTATCTCTGCGCCTATTCCAAAATGATGTTGCACGACTTTGGCGACCATTGTGGCTGACGGAACCTGTCGGCTTAGCTCCCCACAGCTGATCAACAGTGAGTTCTCCAGATCTCCGTTCGCAGCAACCAGTCCCTTGGTGCCTAATCCTAAAAGGCTCAATAGATACCCGGAAAATTGATCGCTGTTGTCCGGCTCCTTTTGGGCTGCAACCCGGTTCCGTTTCCACGCCCGGTAAAAAAGCGAGATGAGCCGGTGATGAAACAGATCGTAGAAGGCTGCCATGGCGAGGTCCTTCGCTCGTACCCTTTCCAAGACAAGTTCGTGGTACCAGTTGGGGAGCACGCCGCAGGGACCGATGAGCCCCATAAAGGCAACTTCCATCTGCAGTGGCTCGTCATCTTTTTCCTCGAAGCCGGATATCTCACTGGCCGGAAACGAAAAGCCTGTCTTTGCCGAAAACGTTATCGGTTCATCCTTGGGCGACAGCCCCTCCCCAACTTTCTGTCTGCCGGCTTCCATCCGTTCAAGAAGGTGCACCGCCTGGAAGAAGTGATAACGGTGGAACTTCTTCCTCAACCCCGTGGTATCTGATTGGCGGCTCGATCTCACAGCAGCACCCGATCCCCGTTTCTTGGCGGCCACTGTTTCAGTACTTCGCCGCCTCGCACGGTCCTAGCCACCAGTTGGATGAACGAGTTCACTGACACGTACTGTCCGAGAAACCGCTCCAGAACCGAGGCAAACAAATACAGCCCATTTCCGACGTACTTCTCCTCGTCAAAGTCGACGGCCACCTCCACGCCGCGGCAAAAACCTGTGCCGATCCTCCTGGTTACTTGGCGTGACTTGACAGAGACAATCCCGTCGATCTGCAGCCTTGTAGAGGCGGAGTCGTCGAAATCGTAGAGCGCCAGTATCTCCTTCAGGGCGTCTTCGCCTCCCTCCACCAGGGAGAGGTAATTGAGGGAGAGATGCGAGATCAGCCGCCACTGCTGAGAGCCTCCCAGTGCCGGTCGCAGCGTTGCTGTCGGCTTTATGAGGCACTTTATCGCCTCGACCGGCGCCGCTGTCTCGATCTCGAAATCACCGGAAGGATCGCCAAAGGGAAGCTTGGCGGGGAGGTCACGGTTGGAACAGGTAACGCGAACCATGATGGTTTCCGCCATCGGATCCATCGACTGCAACTGAAGGTCGGAAAAAGAGAGGAAGAGTTCGGTGCCGCTGTCGCCGGCCACGGTTGAAGGCCGACGTTGCACGTGCCAGTAGGCTCCTTCCCTGGCACCTTCTCCATCTTCGCTGTGGTGCCTGAGGGAATAGAGCGGATGGTACTGCTTCACTTTAACGGGCGATGACGGGATCGTCGCCGTCACCTCATCGATGGAGAGCACTTCGGTGCCGTCCGCCCTGCGCAGGTCGGCAATCACACGGTACTCCGTCTTCCGGTGCTCGACCCTGATCGGCTCCGCTATCGTTTGAAAGGAGTTGACTACAGGGGTGGCGTGAAGACAGAAGGTGTCGGTGCCCACCACCAGGGAATGCTTCGCCGGTTTGTCCAGGTACACCAACAGGTCTATCGTGTCTCCGAATTCCTCCTTCGAAAACGAAGAGAGACCGACGATGTCGAAGAAGAGAAACTTGTGGGGGAAACAGAAATATTCCAGAAGAAGCCGATACCCGGTAAACGACTGCACCGGGTAGGGTAAGAGCATCTCCTCTTCCGCGAACCCGACCGGACGCAGGGAATCGGGTCCGAGCGCCCTGATGCAGGCGGACGGCGTGCCCACCGAGGCGCACTCAATGTGGCATACGTTGTTCAAAAGCAATTGGTACAGCAGGTGGACATGCTGCGCTTGACCGTTCAGGAAAAATCTCAAGCTGTCGCCCCGAAAGCTGGAAAAGGAGGCGTTGTTATGCAGCTTCAGCCTGATGCGCAGCGACTGCTGCGCACCTTTTACCAGCCGCTGCGGCTCTGCCAGCTCCGCGCTCACCACCTCCATGGGCCGCAGCGTGACGGGATAGGCCGTGGTGAACTGGCAGGAGACGCCGTCCACAGGCTTCGAGAAAAGCGCGGTCCCCTTGTCGATGACATACCCGGATTCGGGAACGTTCTTCAAAAGCGGGGCGAATCTGACCACGGACATGGACGGAAAGGGAGTCATATAGTGGGGATAGAGAACATGCAATAGCGACTGCGTTAATTCGGGCAGATCGTCATCGAGCTTTTTGTGAATCCGGGCGCAGAGAAAGGCGAAGGCCTCTATCAGACGCTCCGTATGCGGATCCTCGCACCTGTCCGGCTCAAGGAGGAGTCTTCCTGCAATCTTCGGGTATTTCTTAGCGAACTCGATCCCCATCTCACGGATGAAGGTCAGCTCCCGTTCGAAGTAACCCAGGAAGTCGTCGTGCATCGTCCCTCACTTTGTGATCGTGTAAGACCCGCTGTTGATATCGAAGCAGGTATCAAATGTTATGGGAGCGGTTATCGGATCGGTCAGCAGCAGAGCGTCGATGCGAAAATTAAGGACACGCCCGATGCCGGCAGAAGTGTCGAGCCGGACGGTGACTTCTCTCAGCCGCGGTTCGAAGAGCACCAGGAGCCTCTCCATCTCCTGGCGGATCTGCTGCCTCGTGGATTGGGAACGCGGATTCCGCGAGATAAAATCACTGCAGCCATAGCTGAAGATCGATGCCTTCACTTCTCGTTTCGAATCGGGGAGTGGCCGGATATTCCTCCTCGCATTGAAGAGGTTCTCCAGGTCGCGAAGCAGCGCCTGTGTGGCGCCGCTCAATTTGCTTCCACGCCACTGGACAGGCTCGACAGGGAGCCGGGGCTCGTGGTCGATGAGCCTGTCCAGTAGCGACGGCCGTATGTCCGACTCCTTTCGCATCAGCCACTCCCGGTGTTACACCTTCTTGTTGGTCTGAAGGTCCCATCCTGAGGCGACCTGGCCGCCACCCGAACCGTCGCCGCGGCTTTGCTGCGTGTATGCCAGCTCGATCTTTCCGTAGTTGAAGGCGATCTCTTCCACGGGGAGCACCTCGCCCGCGTGGGAGCTGCCGCCCGGGTTGTTCATGCTGATGATGACGTTGCTGAGCTTGTACTCCATGTACTTGAGCTTGTCGCCGCCCGCCCGACAGAGTTCCAGGACCACGGACGGTATGTGCTTGCCGGTGGCGCAGGCCTCGAACAGTTTGGGGGATGCCTTGTCGAGCGCCTTGACGATGCTGAAATCTGAGAAGTTCGCCCTCTCGGCGGAGGCGCCTCCGGCAGTGCTGGCCGAACCGGAAGGACGCTGGGTCACCGAAAAGTTGAACGACAGGACCTCGATCCACTCCCTGTGTTTCTCGTCATTGCTCTCGCCTGGTATCCCTTCTATCTTCAAGAACGCATCAAATGCCATAGCGGTATCCTCCCTTTTGTCACTGTCATCCGTTCGCCTGTGCAGGCAGATTGGTCACGAGCCTCAGTGAAACGGTCAATTCGTCAAGCTGGTAGTGGGGCTTCAAAAAGGCGACGGCGCGATAGACGCCAGGCTTTCCCGGCTGATCGAAGACCTCGACCCTCGCCTCTCGCAGCGGGAAGCGCGATTTCATTTCCTGACCCGCGTCATCGTCAAGAAGCACGTATCTGCTGATCCATCGGTTCAGGTAATCCTCGACGTTTTTCCTGGTGTCGAAGCTCCCCACCTTGTCCCGCATGATGGCCTTCAGGTAGTGAGCGAAGCGTGAAACGGCGAGGATGTACTGCAATTGCGCCGACAGCCGTGCATTGGCGTTTGCCGCGTCGGTGTCGTAGTTCTTCGGCTTGTGGGCGCTCTGGACGCTGAAGAACGCGGCGTTGTCGGTCCCCTTGCAATGGACCAGGGATACGAAGCCGAGATCGGCCAGCTCCTTTTCGCGCCGGTCTGTTATGGCTATCTCGGTCGGGCATTTGAGCGCCATTTCGCCGTCGGTACTGAAGGTGTGGGCGGGCAGCCCGGACACCAGGCCTCCCCCCTCGACGCCCCTTATGGCGGCGGTCCAGCCGTACCTGGCAAAGGCATCCGTGACGCGGCTTGCCAGGCAGTAGGCCGCATTGCCCCAGAGGTACTTGCCGTGATCGGTGCCGTCCACGTCCTCCTCGAACTGAAACGACTCCACCGGGTCGGTGTCGGGTCCATAGGGAAGCCTTATCAGCACGTGCGGCAGGCAAAGCGCCACGTAGCGCGAATCCTCCGAGTCCCTGAACGACCTCCACTTGGCGTATTCCGCCCCTTGAAAGATCTTCGCCATGTCCCTGGGCTTGTCGAGGTCGGTGAAATGCTCCTGGTTGAAAAGCGAGGGAGAAGCGGAGGTGATAAGCGGGGCGTGCGCAGCGGCGGCAACTTCCGACATCTGGGTCAGGAGCGAGAGGTCCGGCGGGTTGTTGCCGAACTCGAATTCCCCAACCAGGCAGCCGTAGGATGCGCCACCGTAGCTGCCGAACTCCTCCTCGTAAATCTTTTTGAACAAGGAGGACTGGTCGAACTCGGCTGCCTTCTCCATGTCCTTTAAAAGATCCTGCTTGGACACGTTCATCACCCTGATCTTCAGGTTGGCGCCCGTTTCCGTCTCGTGCACGAGGTATGAAAGCCCGCGCCACGAGGCCTCCAGTTTCTGGAATTCGGCATGGTGGATGATCTCGTTCAACTGGTCGGAGATCAGCTTGTCTATCTCCGCAATCCTCGCGTGTATCATCCGCTCGGTGTCGTTGGACACCACGATCTCTCCTTCCAGGACCTGCTTCACCAGTTCTCCTACCAGTTCGATCGCGTATTGCTTCTGATCGTCGTTACGGGCCAGGCGTCCGTCCTCGATGATGCGCTGCAAAAGGTCGACGCAAGAGGGCCCGGCGCAAAGTACCTGAGGTTCTATTGGATCTGCCATGGTCTCCCTCCTTTACGAAGCATCGTCGTCAGTTGGTTGCACAGCACCGGTTTCATGTCCGATCATCTTTAAGGTTTCCGAACTGCCGATGACCTGCCGGAGCAGTTCGTCCAGGCGGTCGTTTCCGTCCAGCTTGTTGAGGAGGTCGGAAAGTCTCCGTCTCGCCTCGATCAGTCTTCGAAGCGGCTCCACCTGCAGGGCCACCCGTTCCGGATGGAAGTCCTCCATGCTCCGGAAGGAGAGTTCGACGGACAGCTTCGAACCGTCGTTGGCCAGCTTGTTATCGGTGGCGAAGGCAACCCTCGGCTTCATCCCCTCCAGGACGGAGTCGAAGTTGTCGCGGTCGATCTCGACCAGCTTCCTCTCCTTCATTTTCGGCAGGGGCTGATCGGGTTTGCCGGAGAGCTCGGAGAGCACGCCCACCACGAAGGGGATCTCCTTCAGCTCGCTACCGGCGCCGGTCTCAACGTCATAGGTGATCCGGACCCGCGGCGCCCTAACCCGGTCCAGCTTGTGTTGCAGGCTCTCTGATCTGGTCATGGTCCCTCCTTTTTTTTTGGTGATTCAATTCCGGTACGGCATTGCCTTGGTTACGTCCAGGGAGCAGATGCGCCTGAACAGGGATCGGGACAGGGTGAGGTCGTCTTGCGGGAGGTCGCCCGCCTGCAGGCACTGGTAGTAGGCGTCCAGCACTTCGGCGATCCACAGCGGCGACTCCCAGCGCTCCAGGTGGAGTTCCTCGATCATCCCGTGCAGCTCTTCCAGGATGGGTCTTGCCAGGTCCATGCGTCCGACCTTCAGGCATAGCCTTGCTATGAGCAGACGAATCCGGTTTCTGTCGCGGGTGGACTCGGAGCTGTTGCAACTGCGCAGCAGCATGGCCAGGGCTTCCTGCAGTTGACCCGCCTCCGCCATGGCCAGGGCCTCGCTCCAGATGGGGGCGGCCGACGGGTCGGACGGGTCGGACGGGTCGGACGGGTCGGACGGCTCGGACGGATCGGACTGGCCTGACTGAGCAAGCGGGTCGAGCGGGGCCACCGGGTCGAGCGGGTCAAGCTGGCCAAGCTGGTCGGGGACCCGACGGTACAGCTTCTCAACCAGACCATGACACGCTTCTACGGCTACCCCCAACTCGGCCAGGCTTGGGGCCTCCCCACCGAATTTTTCGCCGACTGCTGCTGCCAACACCCGCACACCATCCCGACATCTGCCGACGGTGCCAAGAAGCGCCTGTCCGAACTCTCCTTCCGACCTGGCTGCCGCCGCATCGAATTCCTCCGCGGTAAGCGCCCCTTCTGTCAGCCGCTCCTCTCGCCTGCTTCTTCTGTCTTCATCGACATCTCCGTAGCTGTTCCTGGTATCGGCCTCGAAACCGACCTCACGCGATTCCTGCCACTTGAGCCATGAATACCCCCGGGTTGCCGTCTTTTCCGTGAGCGGGACCTGCCTCACCTGCACGGCCACCTTCTCGTTCAGGAACTCGAAGGGAGCGGCCCGGTATTCCAGGTCGCCTTCTTCCGACAGCGGATAGAGCGAGTCCCAAAAGCGCTCAACAAGTCCCGCTGTCACCCGCAGCCCCAGCTCAAGCCCCTCGAATCCACGTACAATGGTCAGCGCCTCGGTGAGCCATACGGCGATCTGGAGATCTTTGCTCTTCTCGGTAAGGGCTGCGACGGACAGGGTGATCACTTTCTCCCAGTCCGATTTTTTCACGTCGTGCTGCCAGTCCCCCAGGGCAATGGCGTCCTCACTGCGTCTCGCCTCCATGATCTCCTCGTAAAAGGCCGTGTATCGAAGATCGTCTCCCGCCGGAAACCCTTCGGATATTTCCCCCAGCAGCTGCTCCACATCCATTGTTGTGGCCATACATCCTCCACTTCAATCCCAGCAATCGGTGATCTTCGCCGGAATTCGGGTAGGGAGCGAATCGGCGGGACCGGCCACGACATCGGCTGCGCCGAGAAGCTGGTAATTGACGCGAATGAATCGGATTCCCATCCGTTCCAGCGCCTGCCTCTCTCCGGGGAACTGCTTAGGATAGAAGGTCCGTCTCCCCTTGGGAAAATCCCGCAGAAAGTCGGCGAAGGCTTGCGCGCCGGTGTACCTCTTGGTGAGAACGGTATCGCCGATGTCGATCTGCAACAGGACGTCGCCGCAGGTCGACGGCGACCAGACGAACGGCTTGCTCACGGGGTAGTTCAGGTTGGAGATGACCTGCGAGCCCGTCGCGCACTGCAACTCCAGTCTTGTGCTATGGGGCTTGGTGCGGGCCTCGCTGTTCGCGTCGGTGGGGAATCCCTTGATGGTGACCTGGTAACTCGGTTTACCCGGGGCGGCGGCCGCGATCTTCGCCTTGGCGCCCCTGGCGAGAAAGGAGTAGAACTCCGGGCGGAAAGGAACGGAGCCTCCCAGTGCGGACTTGGCATAATAGCCGCGTGCCTGGCTCCAGCCGAGGAAAGGATCTGCGAAGGCGCCGACGAACTTCCAGACCGGGCCGTCCTTCCCCAGGAGATAATTAAGGGTCTGCGGGTCGCTCGCGCCCTGCACCTCCTTCAGCACCTTCTCTTCCCACTGGGACTGGAGCGAACAGGCGGTCTCCATCCTGACGAAGGTCCCGTAGAAGGTGATCGGCCCGGAGATGAGGCGGGAAAAGGTGTCATCGCCCTGTCCCTGGGCCAGAAGAGCGTTCAACCGCTGAACGGCGTCGGCCGCCTGGTACAGCGGCGACTTGCCGACCTCTGGCGAATCGGTGAAGGCCTGCAGCGCCATCTGGTGCGCCAGACTCCTCGATTTCGCCACCGGTGCGATATGCTCCACCGCGTTCAGGTACTCCCTGGCCACCTCGGCGCCGGCGAGGGATGAAGGGGCGCTTCCTTGCTTGCCCACCATGCGCCCGAGCCTGTCTGCGTACGCCTTCCCCTGCTCGACGGCTGAGGCATAACCCGCCGGCTGCTTCCGCGCTTTAAGCACCTGGAACCGGTACAGCTCTATGAACCACAAAGGGAGGTTTTCGGCGCCCGCGAATGCCTGCAGTTCGTCGGCCGCCGTCGACATGAAATGGAAATAGGGACCTGTTTCCCCGGCCATGCCTGCCGCGGCGATCCGCCATTCTTTCAGGCCGGACAGCCGCTGCTCCCCTTTCGGCAACTGCCAGGCGAATTTCTGCCACGCCGCAAAACAGGCGTCCCGGTACCAGACGATGAAACCTTCCTTCTCCCTCTCCAGCACCATCGGCTCCGGGTACGCGGTGCCGACTTCGTTAAGCAGGCCGTTCACGAAGTGCTTTCCCTTCTTGGTGAAGGAGGGGGGGATGATCGGCTCCGCAGCCAGAGCTTTCGATCCTCCCCAGAAATCCTTCAGGGAGATGGCCGCCTTCGGCTCATGCCTGTCGACGAACTCCAGCATCCAGGCGAGGTCGGTCCCCTTCCGCACGAACGCCTGCTTCAGCAAGCTCTGAAGTTGCTTCAGCTCCTTGTCCAGTTCCTGGCGCTCCGAGCGCCAGGAAACGTAGTTCAAATACAACTTCCCGAAGGAGGGGTCGCTACTTCCCTCGGCGGCCGGCTCCCTTGCCGGGTAGTCCGGGAGCGGAGCTTCAGCCGACAACGGATTCCCGGCGAGGCACCCTTTCAGGAGGTTGATGCGCCGGCTCAAGTGCATCACGTAGCGCCCGAAGAGGTCGTTCGGGGTGTTGAGGGAGAACGCGGCCATCGCGGCAGTCATATCCCTGTCGAAGAACACGAGGAAGCGGTCACGGAACTGCCTGCAGTACCGGGCCTTGAGCGCCTCCTCGACCTCCTGGCTTCGGTTCAGCCCGAACCGGGGGACCCACCAGTCCCGGTTCCTCTGTTCTATGCTCCCGATGGTGCTCGCCATCCGCTCCATGGCGGCAAGGTCCTCGGCGAAGTCGCCATGGAGTTCGGGCGTTTTGGCAACGAGCACGGAGGCTTCCCTCACCACCGCCATGTTCTTCAGGAACGAGCAACTCAAGAGCCCGCAGAGCGAGGCAGCGATCACCAGCCACGAGAGGAGCGCGACCTTTTCGCCGACCTGCCGCCATCTGCCGGTCCTGGCCGTCGGGGTCGCAAGCCCCCGGTCGCGCGGCAGGACCTTCTCGAAAAAGTCGTGCAGGAACAGGCCGTGCCCCGAAGGGGCGCAAGGAGAGGCACTGCAGAAATAGATGCCGCGCAGCAAGGGGGTTTCCTGGTAGTGGTTTTCCGCGAAGGCAGCGGCGGCAAGGAAGTCCAGGCCCGGTTTAAGCCCTCGCATCGCGTCCGGAAACAGCAACAAAGACGATCCGGCGCTTTTGCCGTCTCTCTGGTGCACTATCAGCAGGCGCAGGCTCCTCAGGCGCTGGGACAGGCTTGCCGAAAGGCGTCCGATAAAGGCCGGGACGTCGCTGGACATTTCAACATTGGCAAGCCCCATCGGCTGGTCCAGGGTCTGCTCCGGGAGACGTGCGAAGAACTGGGGCATGCCATGGACCAGATCGCATTTGGTGACCAGCAGGTAGACAGGGAAGCGATAGCCCAGATGCGACATCAGTTCGTCGATACGCAGCCTCAATTGCCGACCGTAATTTTCCAGTTCCTGGCACCCCCCCGCCGCCAGCCTGTCGGCGGCAACCGTAACGATCAGGCCGTCGATCGGTTCCTTCCTCCGGTACCTGAGGAGCAGAGCCAGGAGCTTGCGCCATTCTTCGTTGTCCCTTTCCCGGTCCGCCTGCACCGTGTACCGCCCGGCGGTATCGATCAGGATCCCCTGGTCGTAGAAACTCCAGTCGCAGTTACGGGTTGCCGCCCCTGAGCCATCGCTATGGTCGACGAAGGGGGAGGATAACCCGGCCATTTTGATTGCCGTGCTTTTCCCCGAGCCGCTCTCGCCGATCACTAGGTACCAGGGAAGCACGTAGAGAGGGTCGCCTTCGTCCTTGAGATGGGAAGCGCAAAGGGCCTGCACCGCCCTCTGACAGCTTCCCTGCAGCTCGGCTACCCGGCTCGGCTCCTCACCCGCAGCTTCCGCGCCGGATTCTATCTTGTTGCGGCCGGAAAGCGCCTTCTTGATCAGGACCAATGCCCCCCATAGCGGCAGCACCAGCAGCGGCAGGAAGAGACCGATGCGCCAGGACCAACTGAGCAAGGGGAACATCACGTAGGCGATGACGAGAAACGGTATCAGCGCCGCGCCGAACAAGACGTATTTCGCATAGGTGAGCATGGTGTCTCTGGTCAAGCTGCACCTCCTCTCCTAGCCGACCGGGAGGGCCAGGCCGTTCAATACGAACCGGTAGACGATATACAGGAACGCGAAGAGGATGACAGGGGCCGCGACTACGACGGCCGTGAAGGGGGTGATGACAAGGGAATTCGCCTTAGGTATGTTTGCGTTCTCCCGGCTGCCGTCGATAGCGCCGGGGAAGAGTTCCATTTTTTCAAGCGGAGGGATGTCTTGAAGGTTCTCGAGGAGCTTCAGGTTGGATGTCCGCAGCTGTTGCAGGAGTATCTCGTCGCCCGGCCTGATGTAGCGTCCCCTGAACCCGAGCGCCAGACAGAGGTAGAAGAGTTCGCAGACATCCCGCTGGTGCGGCTGCAATCGCTCCAGCCGGTCGAACACCTCGACGCCCGCTTCCGTCGTGTGGTAACGAGCGCGCTGGAGCTGGTCGTGCTGCCACTGCTGCTTTCCGTTCCACCCGGAGGCGAGAATGGCCTCGTCTATCCAGGCGCAAACCACGAAAAGGGCCTGGTCGTGATCGTCTTCATCGATCCCTCCCTTGCGGCACGCGTCCTGGGCCAGCTCCAGCTGCCGCAGGATCTCCCCCTTTACCTGCTCGTACTCGGGCTGTTGCCGTTGCAGGTCGCTGCGCAACTGGACAACATGGGCGATAACCGGCATGAAAGCGTCGATCAGGTGCATGGCCGATTCCTTTTAGGCAGTCCCGAAGAATCAGGGTCTCGCCACGATCATTATTTCGACCTCCAGGTCCGCCGGGGCGTGGTCCCAGCACAGCGCTATGTTGTTCCACTTCTGAACGAGTTCCCACTGCTCGCAGCGGTGGTCGATGGAGAAAAAGACGGTACCGGCGCCGCGCGGGAGTTCCCGCGGCGGGTCCGGCAGATGCTCCAGCCCTATCCCGGGAAGCGCCTGGGCGATGAGAAGCGGCAGTCTCTCCCGCGAGCTCAGCTTTGCCAGCGTCGTCACCGACTGCACCACCACCTTGGGGTCGTCCTCCGACCTGAGCGCAAGGTAGAAGCGGTTGCGGCTTTCGAGGTGCGAGGGTTTCATCTCGGAGCCGAAATAGGCGCCGTCCCACGAAAGAGGGAGAGCGTATTCCGGCCCCGACGTGATCTGGTCCAGCAGTTTCAGGACCAGGTCGTGCGCCTGGCTGAAACAGGCAGCGAGATCCTGGTGATCGTACTCCGGGAGAAGAGGCGCGCCGTCGGCGGTTCGCCCCTGCGCCGTGACCGTTTCGGAGAAGCTGGAGAGTTCTCCCACGAGTTGTCTCAGGGTGCCGTACACCTGCCAGGGATGGACGTCGAGGGCCTCGGTGAAATGGACCAGTTGCGCCAGGTAGCGGTTCAGCGTCCTGAGCGCCAGAAGGTACGCGAGGTCGCGCGAGCCGAACTCGGCGTTCTGGATGCTCCTTTGGCGCTTGTAGCGTTCCAGGCTCTGGCTGCGCGAGGCGACCAGGTCGCGGATCTCCCGGACCGTGTCGAGAAGCAGCGGCGAGCCGCCTATGGCGAGACAGGGGGGGATGAAGCTGCGGGAGAGTGTAACGCCGTCCCGGGTTCTTTCCAGCCGGGCCACCGGGATGAGCAGGTGATCCCCCAGGGATTCGATCTCGCCCTCCCAGAAGATCTTCAGCACGAGGTCCAGCCGCCTCACCTCCGCGTCCGTTCCTCCGGCATAAAGATCGGGGCAGCTCTCCACGCCGGACGGCGCCGCGTAGCGCGTGGCGATCTTCGAGAGCGCATCCCCATCCTCGATGCTCGTGACGTTCGCACCGCGGTCGTCCCATCTCTTGAGGCCGAGGTAGACGGTGCAGGGTTTCCCCCCCACCATCCCCTCGTCGAAACACCTGGACTGCACCAGCGCGTTGCCGGGAAGCGAGGCGTGGGTTCCGTCGGGGAAAAGGAAGGCGCCTTTCGCTATCCCGAAAGAACGGGTGCCGGGGAATTCCTTGCCGATTTCCATCCGGAACACCCCCCAGAAATGAGGTGCCAGATACCTCTGGTACGGGACGAACAGGGAGTGGATGCCGCGCTCGGCAATCTGGAAATGCTGCGGCTGCAGGAACAGCCCCTGGTGCCAGAAGACGGGTCGCTGCCGTTCCATCACTCTACCCTCAAGGCCCGTATTTCCTGGGGTCCCAGTTCGATGCGCACACGGCTCTCGGAGTGGCCGTCCCCCAGTTGCGAAGAGAGCAGGGAGAGTTCGGTCACCCTCCTCTTCCCCTGGTAGAAGTAACCGGTGGCTATGCCGATGTAGCGCGCCCCCTCCCCCGTCTCGTTTATTTCTTTCAGCTCCTGCCCCGGTTGCACCACGATCTGCCTGGCGTTGACTACCGTCGCGTCGAAGCGGCTGCAGTCCAGAAGCTTGGGGATGCCCTCCTTCTCCTGCACCAACTGCTTGAAACCGTTGGGGTCCTTCAGCAGGTAAAGGCACAGCGACAGGGCGTGGGGGTTGCTCTCGAACCTGTTCAGCTGCGGGTCCGCCTTGATCAGGACCCTGACCGAGTCCAGCTCGGGTCCCGCCAAGGTGGGGCTCACGGCTCGGGTCCGGGTCGAGCAGCCCCACAGCAGGGAGGCCAACAGCAAAATGATGAGAGGCTGCACCATGTTCACCTCGAATCGCAAATGACGATCACCGCCAGCTTCTTTTTTAGAAGACCGGGTGACGGAAATGGACATAGGTTAGCATAGATTTATTAAGTGCAAACTTAACGAGGGGAATTTAATTTTGCTGCGGAAAGGGGCCGCTCGAATGGGTTCGACGACGAGTCGGCGGGGGACTCAACCGCGGAGATCGGGCCGGCGGGATGCGGGGGGATTCTCTTTTCCTATAATTAGACAACCTGTGCTATAAATTAATCTTCAAAACTAATCTAAGGGGGTGTCTCATGTTTGGTTTCGGTATGCCGGAACTCATCATCATTCTCGTAATCCTGCTGGTGGTTTTCGGGCCGGGGAAACTCCCGCAGCTGGGAGCTTCGCTTGGGGGCGCCATCCGGAACTTCAAGAAAGCGGCAGAAGAAGACGGCACGGTGATAAATCCGAAGGACGATGAAAAGAAGGAAAAGTAGCAGCAATCCTCCCTCTGCGCCATCCGTTCCCACGCTCCCGCGTGGGAACGGACTTCTTGGGCGCTCCAGACTGCCGTCCCGCTCTTGACCGTTCACAACCTGAGCTTGCCGACCATCCGGCGCATTGCACCTGCGGGGATGGAATGCAATCTCCGCTACCGGCTTCCGGCAAGATTCTGACCGAGATTCTGTACATCCACCACGGCTATGGCAGCCATGTTGACGATGTCGGCGACATCGTCCCCGCGCTGCAACACGTGAACCGGCTGGTTCATCCCCATGAGGATGGGGCCGATCGCCTCGGCGCCTCCCAGGCGGTGCAGCAGCTTGTAGCAGATGTTGCCGGAGTTGAGGTCCGGGAAGATCAGGATGTTCGCCGGCGTCTTCAGCTTGGAGAAGGTGATCCCCTCGAGAAGCTCGGGGACGACCGCGGTGTCGGCCTGCATCTCGCCTTCCACGATCAGCTCCGGTGCGCGCTCCTTGACGATCTCCACGGCGCGCTGCACTTTCCTCGCCTGCGGGTGGTTGACCGAGCCGAAGTTGGAGAAGGAAAGCATGGCGACGCGCGGCTCCAGGTCGAGCATGCGCACCTTCTCCGCGGCCAGTATCGCCGTCTCTGCCAGCTCCTCCGGCGTCGGGTCGATGGTGACCGTGGTGTCGGCCAGGAAGTAGACCCCCTGCTTGAACACCATCATGTAGAGGCCGTGGACGCTGGAGAGCCCCTCTTTCTTGCCGAGCACCTGCAGCGCCGGGCGGATCGTCTCCGGGTAATGGGTGTCGATGCCGCCCAGGAGCGCGTCCGCCTGCCCCATCTGCACCATCATGGTGGCGAAGTGGGCCCGCGACTTGCGCCGCATGATGCGCCGGCACTCGGACATGGTGAGCCCCTTGCGCTGCCGCAGGCGGTAGAGTTCCTCGGCGTATCCCTCGGTCAGCTCGGAGTCGGACGGGTCCTCTATCTGCACCTCCAGGTCGAGGTTGAGATCGACCATCTTCTGCTCTATCTTCTTCCGATCGCCGACGAGGATCGGCCGGCAGATCCCCTCCTCCACCAGGGTCTGGGCGGCGCGCAGGATCTTGTCGTCCTCGCCCTCGGAGAAGACGACCTTCTTCGGGTCGCTCTTCGCCTTGTTGATGATGATGCGCATGATCTCTTTGGATTTGCCCTGGGACGACTCCAGCTGCTCGATGTACTTCGCCATGTCCGTGATCGGCTGGCGGGCTACACCGGTGTCCATCGCCGCCTGCGCGATGGCGGGGGCGACGTGCAGGAGGACGCGCGGGTCGAACGGCTTGGGGATGATGTAGTTCGGGCCGAAGCTGAACTTCTCGTTGCCGTACGCCTTGCTGACGGAGTCGGGCACCTCTTCGCGCGCGAGGCTCGCCAGCGCCTTGACGGCGGCGAGCTTCATGTCCTCGTTGATGGCCCTGGCCCTGACGTCGAGCGCGCCGCGGAAGATGAAGGGGAAGCCGAGCACGTTGTTCACCTGGTTCGGATAGTCGGAGCGGCCGGTCGCCATGATGACGTCGCTGCGGACCGCGTGGGCCTCTTCCGGGGTGATCTCCGGGTCGGGGTTGGCCATGGCGAAGATGATGGGGTTGGGGGCCATGGAGCGGATCATCTCGGCGGTGAAGGCCCCCTTCACGGAGAGCCCGAACAGGACATCGGCCCCGACTGCGGCCTCCTCCAGGGTGCGCAGGTGGGTTTCGGCGGCGAAGAGCGCCTTGTACGGGTTCATCCCCTCGACGCGCCCCTTGTAGATGACCCCCTTGGTGTCGCACATGATCACATTTTCGGGCTTCACCCCGAGGCCGATCGCCAGCTTGGTGCAGGAGTTGGCGGCTGCGCCGGCGCCGTTGATGACGATGCGGATCTCCTCGATCTTCTTCTCGACCAGCATCAGCGCGTTCAAGAGGGCCGCGGAACAGATGATGGCCGTTCCGTGCTGGTCGTCGTGGAACACCGGGATGTTCATGGTCTTCTTGAGTGTTTCCTCGATGTAGAAGCACTCCGGGGCCTTGATGTCCTCCAGGTTGATGCCGCCGAAGGTCGGCTCCAGGAGCTGGCACGCCTTGATGATCTCGTCCGGGTTCTCCGTGTCGAGTTCGATGTCGAAGACGTCGATGTCGGCGAAGCGCTTGAAGAGCACCCCTTTCCCCTCCATGACCGGCTTGCCGGCGAGCGCCCCCAGGTTCCCCAGGCCGAGAACGGCGGTGCCGTTTGAGACGACGGCGACCAGGTTCCCCTTGGCGGTGTACTTGTAGGCGTCTTCCGGGTTCAGCTGGATCGCCAGGCACGGCTCGGCGACTCCGGGAGAGTAGGCGAGCGACAGGTCTGCCGCCGTCTGGCACGGCTTGGTGGCAATGACTTCGATCTTCCCTTTTCTGCCGCTTGAGTGATAATCAAGCGCGTTGATCTTCTTGCTCATTTGCCGGTTTCCCCCCTGTGGTTGATGAAGCGGGGGTGCAACAGGTTTTCCGTGGAGAGCACCTCGTCGAGCAGTCGCTTGTCCATCAGCTTCTTTTCCTGTACCAGATCGTAGACCGACCTGCCGGTCGCCAGCGCCTCCCGGGCAACCAGGGCCGAATTCTCGTAGCCGATGATCGGGTTGAGGGCCGTGACGATGCCGATGCTGTTGAGCACCATCTCGCGGCAATGCTCCCGGTTTGCCGTGATCCCGTCGACGCATTTGTCGGCCAGCACCTTGAAGGCGTTGCAAAGCAAGCTGACCGAGTTGAACAGGGAGTAGGCGATCACCGGCTCCATGACGTTCAACTCCAGCTGCCCGTTCTCCGCCGCCATGGTGACGGTAAGGTCCGCTCCGATTACGTAGTAAGCCACCTGGTTGACCACCTCCGGGATGACCGGATTCACCTTGCCCGGCATGATCGACGAGCCCGGCTGGAGCGGCGGCAGGTTGATCTCGTTGAATCCGCAGCGGGGACCGGACGACAGCAGGCGCAGGTCGTTGCAGATCTTGCTGGTCTTTACCGCCACCCTTTTCAGCACTGCGGCGATCTGCACATAGGCGCCGGTGTCCCAGGTGGCCTCGATCAGGTTGGCCGAGGTGACCACCGGGATGCCGGTCAGGGAGCGCAGATGGTTGGTGACGATGCGGGTGTAATCCGCAGGCGCATTGATGCAGGTGCCGATGGCCGTGGCGCCCATGTTGATCTCCAGGATCAGTTTTTGCGCCTCGCGGACCCGCTCGACATCTTCGCCGATGGTGGTGGCGTAGGCCGAGAACTCCTGCCCCAGGCTCATGGGCACGGCATCCTGCAACTGGGTCCGTCCCATCTTGAGCACGTCGGAAAATTCCACCCCCTTGGCGGCAAACGATTTCTGCAGGTACTCCAGGCAGACGATCAGTCCGGACAGTTTGCGGTACAAGGCGATCCGGAACCCGGTCGGATAGGCGTCGTTGGTCGACTGGGAGCAGTTGACGTGGTTGTTCGGGTGACAGTACTGGTACTCGCCTTTTTCATGGCCGAGGATCTCGATGGCCCGGTTGGCGATGACCTCGTTGGCGTTCATGTTTGTGGACGTGCCGGCTCCACCCTGGATGACGTCGACCAGAAACTGGTCCTGCAATTTACCGTCGATGATCTCGTCGCATGCCGCCGTGATCGCGTTGCAGATGCCTGCCGGCAATACCCCCAGTTCCATGTTGGCGATGGCGGCGGCCTTTTTCACCTGGGCCAGGGCCCAGATCAGTTCCGGAGCCGTGGATATGGCAATGCCGGTTATGGGAAAGTTTTCCAGGGCCCGCAGAGTCTGGACGCCGTAGTAGCAATCGTTCGATATCTCTTTGTCGCCCAGAAAATCGTGCTCAATTCTCGATGTCTTTTTCACTGTTCAACTCCTTGTTTGATGTGGTGCTTCCAAAGTGTTCGTCCGTTTCGGATGCGGGGCGGCATGCGATACCGCGCCAGGCTTCCCCGATGCCGGCGCATTTCCTGGCCAGAATTTCCGTCGGGTCCAAAATCGCGACGCTTTTGTCCCCGACCCGGTAGTCGTCGTGCTCCGAGATTATCAGCGGCAGCTCCGTGCAGCCCAGAACGACTAGCTCCGCCCCCTTTCCGACAAGATGATGCAGGGCCTCCAAAAGGTCCGACTTGCATGTTCCATCGACATGTCCCGCCTTGGCACCCCGTTCACCGTAAATGGCCTCCATAACCTTGGCCTGGTAGCCGTCGTCGGGTAGCAACAGCCGCAACCCGCTTCCGGCAAAGGCGTCGTGGTATACCCGACTTTGAACGGTCCCGGAGGTGGCCAGCAATCCGACCGTCTTGCGGTCCGGAAAATGCCTGCCGATGTAGGCCCTGGTCTCGTACAGCATGTTGATGATGGGTATGGAAAGGTAGGGCTGGATCCTTTCCACGAAGGCGTGTGCCGTGTTGCAAGGTATGGCGATCAGGTCGGCGTCGCTCGACTCGAGTTTCTTGCAGGTCGAGTACAACGCTATGGTGGGATCCGGGCCGGAACCGATCAGATTCCCGGTCCGGTCCGGGATCTGCGGGTTGTTTTCCACGACCATTTTGATGTGTTCCTGATCCCGCGAGGCCCGCGTGTTGCGGATTATCTTATTCATGAAGTCGACGGTTGCCGCGGGGCCGACACCGCCGACGATGCCGACCTTGAAGCTCCGCGCCCCGGCCGGTCCGCCGGCATCGACCGCATGGCGGGCATAGACCTGGTTGGGATCGACGATCGGCAGGCCCATTTCCCGGAGCTGCTGGATAACAAGGGAGATTTCCGTGAACCCGGGCAAAATCAGCTCCGCTCCCTGATCGAGCAGGTCCCGGCAGGATTCGTACAACTGCTGCAGCGACTGGCCCAGATGCAGGTAACCGGCCTTTATCCCTTCCCGGCCGTAAATCGCCGGCATGAGGCACTCTCGCTGAACCTCCTTTCCGGGGTACACCAGCGCATATTCGGTGGCCGCAAAGTACCTTTCGAACAGACCCTTTTCCCGGGCGTAGTCGGAGGTCAGGACACCCAGCTTGCGCACCCGGGGATGGTTCTCCCGGACATGGCCGCGCAAGGCCCCCATGATGTCGACCACGGGGAGCTTGATTTCGGCGCGCAGCTCGTCGAGGAAAGTATGGCTGATAAAGCAGGGGAGCAGGACCGTCTCCACCCCGCGCCGTTCGAATCCCTTGATGGTGTCGAAAACATAGAGCTTGCGGGCAGTGTGGTTGGAGCCGGCGTGGCCGGCATCGTCTCCCTCGGCAAAGGGATGCTGCTCGACGATCAGGTCGCAATGCGACCTGCTGTCGGGCGGCATGAGCCGGACCAGTTTGCAGAACAGGTCGGCGCCCGCCAGCGCGCCCAGCCCGCCCACGATGCCGAGCCGTTTCGGGGCCGGCTGGCGCACCGGCACCTCGTCGAGGGTGATTTTTCGGCCGCTGTCCGTTGCCATGATCAGGCTCCCTGCCCAGGAGTGAATTCTGCCGCCATCCTAGTCTTCGCTCGGTTGCAACAAGGCGACATACTCGTCTTCATCCGCCGCCTCGGAGGCTGTGCCCAGGTCTCCCTCCCAATGGGAAACCACTGCGGTCGCTATGCTGTTGCCGATCACGTTGGTCGCGGTACGTCCCATATCAAGGAACTGATCGACCCCCATGATCAGCAGCAGCCCCGCCTCCGGCAGATTGAACATGGGCAGAGTCGCCGCAACGACAACCAGAGAAGCGCGCGCCACGCCGGCGATCCCCTTGCTGGTAAGCATCATGACCAGCAGGAGCGTGACCTGCTTGGAAAAGGAAAGCTCTATGTTGTAGACCTGGGCGATGAAGAGGACGGCGAAGGCCTGGTACATCATGGAGCCATCGAGATTGAAGGAATAGCCGAGCGGCAGCACGAATCCGGACACCTTTTCCTTGACCCCGAACCGCTCCAGAGATTCCATGGTCTTGGGGTAGGCAGCCTCGCTGCTCGCCGTGGAAAATGCGATCATCATCGGTTCGCGGATCAGTCTCATCAGGGTGAATATGGATTTTCCGAGAAACAGGTAGCCTGCCGCCAACAGCACGATCCATAAAACCGCCAGGCCGACATAGAAGCTGCCGATGAATTTGCCGTAGGTGGTCAAGACGCCCAAGCCCTGAACGGTAACGCATGAGGCGATGGCTGCGAACACCCCGATCGGGGCAAAGCGCATCACGTAGTCCGTTATCTTCAGCATGAGGTGCACCAACTCCTGCACGAAAGCGACGATGGTTTTTGCCGTGTCGTCCTTGAACGAGGCAATGGAAAACCCGAAAAACACCGAGAAGACCAGGATCTGCAGAATGGAGTTCTTCGCCATGGCGTCGAAGAAGCTGGTGGGGAAAACGTTGGTGACGAAGTCCTTGAAATTGAGGGCTGCGACGTTCAGGTTGGTTGTTGCGCCGGCAGCCGGCAACGGGAGGCCGGTGCCGACACCGGGTTGAAAGAGGTTGACGAACGCCATGCCCAGCAGCAGAGAAATTACCGATGCCGTCAGGAACCAGCCCATGGCGCGTACGCCGATACGCCCGATGGTCTTGGAATCGCCGGTCCCGGCGATGCCGGCCACGATGGTTCCGAATACCAGCGGCGCTATGATCATCTTGATCAAACGCAGGAAGACCGTGGTCACGATGTCGAAATACCCCGCGATCGCCTTGGCCGCTTTGGGATCCGGCGCGGAAATATTGCAGAAGTAACCGACAATAATTCCGAGAACCATGGCCGCCATAATGTACATCGTTAGTCTGTTCTTTTTCATCGTCCGATCTCCTCGCTTGCAGAAATGGCCACGTCGATGCGGCTTTGGTGTATGCGCTGCTTTAGAATCCTTTTCTATTTCCGCCTATACCACACCACATAGCAAGACGTTTGCCAAGCCGTCAGCCGGCCTGCAACCTGCCGTTATTCGGGCGTATTTCCCCTTGGCGGCTGTCCCGGGGCGCCGCAGGGGGGTATAACCGGAACGGGTCCCGCGGACGGCGCCTTGCCGAAACATCAACGATATCGGAATGTTGCCGAGGAGGCGGCGAGGTTATAGCGGTAGGGGAGGTTATAGGGGTTGGTAGTTAGCACCAATCAGAGTAGGGGTTTATCCTGGAGGGGAAGCCGGGGACCGCTCGGTGCGGTTTGCTGCGGAGGATGGTTGCGGCGACCTAAAACGGAGGTTCTAGAGTACGGGGATGGAGTCGTTGGTTATCCCGGGTCGCCCGATTTTTTCAGACGCTTGCTGAGGGCGGGTTGGGAGATGCCGATCAGCCGGGAGGCGATAGATTGGTTGCCTTCGGCGCGTTTCAGAGCCTCCGCGATCAGCAGGTCGTCGATTTCGTGCAGCGAGGGGAGCGGCTGGGAAGGGACGAAGATGCCCCGGTCCTGACGCTGATCGGCCATGCCGCAGCTCAATGTGCCGGCGGTTTTTTTAGCGATGGCCCGTCTGAAGGAATCCATGGAGAGCATGTGCGCTTGGTGGATGCTCATGGCGTCGTAGACCATCCCCCTTAGTTCGCGTATATTGCCGGGAAACGGGTAGTTCGCGAGCAGGATTGGCAATTCCTTGGGGACGGTCGGTTTTTTCTTGTTCAGATCGCGGGCCGCCTCGCCGAGGAAATGATCGAACAGCAAGGGGATGTCTTCAGGCCGCTCGCGCAGCGACGGCAGATGCACCTGATGTCCGCAGAGGCGGTAGTAAAAATCCTTGCGAAATTGTCCGGCGGCCTGTTTGGCATCCAGGTCTTGATGGGTTGCCACGACCACCCGTGCGTTCATGCGTTTCGGCATGTCGCTGCCGATGGAGAAGTATTCTCCTTCCTGCAGCAGGCGCAGCAGCTTGACCTGAGAGGCGATGCTCAAATCGCCGATCTCGTCGAGAAAGAGGGTGCCGTCGGCGGACTGCTCGATCATGCCGTTGCGGACGGCATCGGCACCAGTGAAAGCTCCTTTGGCGTGGCCGAACAGCGTATCGCTGAACATGTGGTCATCCAGGCCGGCAACGTTTACGGAAACGAGTTTTCCGGGTCGCTTGCTGAGAGTGTGGATGGAACGGGCCACGAGTTCCTTGCCGACACCGCTTTCGCCGGTGATCAGTATCGGCTGATTGCTTTTCGCCACCGCCTCGATGTACCTGAATATGGAAAACATCGACTTGTCGACGGTGAGAATCTCCGCAAACGCCTCCGGGTACTCCAGCTTGTCGCTCAGGACGCGCGAACGCATTTCTCGGTTTTCCCGTTGCAGATCGATCATCCGGATAGCCCGCTGGATTCCCTGGATCAGACGTTCCTCTTCCACCGTCTTGACAAAGAAATCGAAAGCCCCCTTCTTCATGCATTCGACTGCGACTTCCACCTGATTCAGGCCGCTTACGACAATAACGGGAATATTCGGGTGTTCTTCGACGATTAGGGGGATGAGATCCTCTCCGGACAGATGCGGCATGTTCAGGTCCAGCAGCACCAGGCCGACCTGTCTCTGCCTCTGCTGGAGTATCTCCATGACCTTTCGGCTGTCGCTGCAGCGTATGACGTTGTTGATGCCGCCCGACATTGCCAGCGTCATGCTGATACTGCGCAGCCAGGCCTCCTCGTCGTCGACCAGCAGAATCTCGTACAAAGGGTACCTTGCATCCGTTACCATCAACATGCTCCTTTCAGGGCCGGCAATGCCACACGGACAGTGGTTCCTTCATCCGGCACGGAACGAAATACCATGCTGCCGTTGTGATCCTTGATGATTGCAGCCGAAACCGAAAGCCCGAGCCCGGTACCTCCGGTATCGCGCTTGGTGGTAAAAAAGGGGTCCGCGATATGGGAGAGGTGTTCTTCCGATATACCCACCCCCTCATCCTGAATTTCCAGGAGCACCGCGTTTTGTTCCGCTTCATAGCGTGTCACCAGAGTGATGCCCTTGGCTGGATCGGGCAGAGCCTGGCAGGCGTTCACTATGAGGTTGACGACCACCTGCTCGATCCTTTGGGAGTTTCCTTTAACCATGGGCAGGCCGTCGCCAAGCTCGATCGCTACATGATTGGTAGCCTTTTTAATGGTATTGTCCACCAGTCTCAGGGCAGCCTTGACGACATCGTTCACTGCGACACATTCATCGAGTTCGGAAGTGTCCTTGCGTGCGAAATCCTTCAGGTCTTCCACGATGCGCTTGATGCGGGTGGCGCCGTCGAACATTTCATCGATCATGAGCGGGATTTCATCACGGAACTGGCTATAACGGAGGCCGCTGACCATGAAATCGCCTTCCTGCCGGAATCGTTGTTCAAGCTGTTCTTCCGTCGCCTTGTAGATTTTCTTCAGTACCGGCAGATTGTAGAGCAGCAGGCCGGTAGGGTTGTTGATTTCATGGGCGATGCCGGATACCAGGGTGCCGAGCGAGGCCATCTTGGCGGCCTGAACCAGTTGCTGCTGTTGCAGCTGCAGTTCCCGGGTACGATGGGCAACCTCCTTCTTCAGGACGCGATTCAAGTACGCGATGCCGGTCAGCATCAGCAACAGCGGCAAGGCGGTAATGGCTCCGTACTTGATGATTTTGGACCATGAGACGGCATTGGGCTCCAGGGCCCCCAGCCACTTGTCGTAAATTTTATGATACCGGCCCGTATTTTTAAGGATTGCCAGCCCCTCGCTGAACTGGGATATGATTTGGGAGTTCCCCTTTTTAACCGCATAGCCGTAGGGCTGTCCGGCAAAGAGCTTGCCTACCGGAACGATGTTGGATAGACCAAGCTCACGACTGAGATACAGGCCGGGAAGGTTGCCGACCAGGGCATAGTCCCGTTTGCCGGATGCCAGCTGCCGCATCGCCTCAACATGGGTGTCGACCAGGAACAGTTTCGCACCCACCTTTTTCTCCAGCAGATAATCGTGCATCAAGCCGCTCTTTTGCACGAGTACTTCCTTACCCCGCAGGTCGCTCAAATCCGAGATCGGCGCCGCACCGCGTCGTCCGAAAACAGACTGGTTGATAATGGAGTGCGGAGGGGAGAAATCGAACAACGCGTTGCGCGCTTCTGATTGAACCATCCCTTGCAGGATATCCACCTCGCCGTCCTCCAAAGACCGGCGTATCTGGTCCCACTTACCGAGATGGATTTCCACGTTCAAGCCCATAAGCTCGGCAATGGCGCGGGTCAACTCAACATTGAAGCCCGTGGGCTGGCCATCCTTGTCCAGGAATTCGTAGGGGGGGTAATTGTGGTCGCCGCCCACAATAATGACGGGGCGCCCCGTTTGGGCAAAACCGGGTGCGGACCGGGAGGCCTGCATCGCGACGATAAGGAGCAGAAGCGCCACACAGAACACGCGGGGGGAGATCTGCAGGTATTTGAGCCTCATGCGAACATCCTGATCGATAATTTATCCAGCTAGTTGAAGTCGGTGGTGTTTTTGGAATGACCGGATCGTTGTCCTTGCGTCGTTACGAGTACCACGCCAGGTTTCATGGGCTACAACGGTGCCATTGAGTGGCCCCTGTAGTCAAGAACAATAAACGATCGAGTTCAAGATGGTGGCCGCTCACTATCAACTGACCGGCGCATCGCCTTCAGCTTCTTTCGTCCAGGAAACCTTTCTGGAATAGTGCTGGAGATGGGAATGAAAGACCCCGGAGCTTATGCCGCCGGGGCTTTCTTATTTTGCAACAGGGCTTGATTGGCGCATCGTTAATGGTCAGGGAACAGTTTCGAAATCCTTCAAGAAATGATCGTCTGCGGTACCGTACGAATAGGCAAACTTAAGTCGAGCGGGCATCTGAGCCGGGTCCAGCGGGAATTCCATGGCGAACGGCTCCGATCCGACAAAACGGCCGACGATGGCGTGCCTTTGGCTGCCGATAACCTTGCCGTCTTCCCCGATAAGCTTCGCGATCAGCTCGAAGGAGGTGTAAGGGAGGTCGGGGCGGACGTTGGTCACCGTCCCGGCGACACGAAGACCGTTGCTTGTTTTTGCGGAGGTCCACTGGACCACCACGTCATGGCTAGTGTACTTGTGGGAGGAGAAAGCGGGATTAGTGTCGAGGTTAGCGCGTTGGCCGGCACAGGCAGAAAGGAGCAGAACAAAAACTGCTGCAAGTGCGATTCGTTTCCACATAAGCCACCCCCTTTTCGACTATCAAGCCCTCAGGTAGGTTAGCACCGTTCATATAAACCACAACGGTGTGAACCAGTTCAACGTTCGACGATGCTCGACGTTGAAAAACCGTCATTTCCACACGGCGTGTTGCAGTTAAGCGGCTAGGTTACTCTAACCGACTACCCCCTAAAAGAAATTCCCTCTTGTTCGCCCTTCTCGCCATTATTCATTATCCAAGAAGCTAATTCTTTCAGCGTTTCAGGCAATGGTTGTGTGAGCAGGTATTGAAGACGGTTGATATCGTACGAATTGAGACGTTTCTTCTTCGGCAGGTTTGACAGTATCTCGGCATCCATGTACCAAGGCTCCCAATTGATACTTTTACCTGCCCAAATTTCTCCGACACTCAGAGCAATTTCAATCCCGGCAGGGTCAGGATCACAGGCAATAAATGCCGGTGCTGGGTAAAGATTCAATATCTTGGTGACTCCCTGTTTCCACCATGATGGAGCAAAGCCGGGCACCCAAATCACACCATCTACAGAACCCCTTTGACGCGCCACTCTTTCAAAAACAGTCCGGTTTTCCAAGATGCGCCAGCATTCGACCTGCCCTTCGATCAGGACAAAATTGCCTATCGTTTGGGGGGTCAACCCAATACAATCGGGTACGCACCGAAGGTCAAGAGTTCCAGTATCGGCTTTTAGTGATAGAGGAGCTCGGAGCCAGATCGAAGGGGTGTGCTGACTTATGCCAATGTTTTCCAAGGGCATTGCTTCATCAATCCAAGACCACTCGGCAGATGATATTGCCTTGGTATCGCCTTGAGCAAAAAGGGCAAAATCGCGACGGGTTCCGTTGTATCCCTCACTGATCCACTGATCAAGAGCAACGAGAATGTCGTGACGGCGAATCGCCCGCTCTACAGGCATCTCGCTAAGAGAACTCAGAAGACCTGCCAGGGTGGGATTCTGAAAATCCGTTCCCCCTTGATCATCACGTAGTTTCTGCATTTTCAAGCGGTTGGCCAGTCCGAGCAGTTCCCGGACTACTTCCAGCTCGAGAAATTCCACCCACAACGGTTGCCAGCGATTGTTTTCCCGCAGCTCTTCAACCTCGATCAATCCAGCTTTGAGCAGGACATCGAACATCTGCCAGGCTTCATTCACCCTATTGCCGCCGGCAACCGACATGAGATTGGTCCACTTCCTCCTCGCTCTTCCCTGCTTCAGCCACTCCTTGAGAAGATCGCGCCAGGCTGCAGGCCAGAGAGCAACCTGGTCCAAAAGAGCCTTGCTTCCCCTTCGTTTCCGCCGACCTCGCAAGGTACTGACCGCACCGACATCAAGATTGCAGGTGATGATGCCGTCCTTGTCCGGAGCGGACCATATGACATCGGTCATCGAACTCATTTATCACGTTCCCGTGTCTGCCTTCTCAAGAAGGCCACTGGGGGAGCCCAAGTCTGGGGATGGCGCCTTTTTTGGGTGACTAAAGTCAAGTCTGAGGTTTTGAAAACATTGACGTTGTGGGTGTTGGGTGTTGTCAGCACATATTGGGCACGGGTAGCTTCGAGAAAGGCGCCTACCTTGTCGATGTTGAACACATCGAGATGGGCGAAGGGCTCGTCGATGAACACGAAACCTCCAGAACGCCCTTCGTCCATCAATAGGCCGATGAGGAGAATCAAGGACTTCATTACCTGCTGCCCTCCGGACGCCTCGCCGTCGTTGAGGCCGATCATCCCCTTTTGGTCGAAGTTGAACTTTACGTTGAGTCCGGCCTGGGCAAGCGTCAAGTCCTCGTTGACCAGATGCGGGGGCTCGACCTCGATGCCGATACCCGCCATCTGGCCGAGCCCACGTACGTTATGACTGTAGCGCCGCACGGTTGCCCTCAGCACATTGATGTAGCTTTCGCGTGCATCTTCGGTTGCGGTGACGTGCCGGTGATGATGGATGCGCCGCACCTTGATGGTCTCCTCCATGTGCATATGGTCCCCCTGGAGCTTTTCCTTGACCATCTCCACCTGCTCGTCGGTCACCCAGCTCCCCTCGGCGAGCCGATCCTTCAAGCGTTTCAGGTCGCGTTTCACAGCTTCAGAGGATTCGTACTGCTCGCGCAAATCGGAAATCGCCTGCCTGGCGTACCATCTTGCGGGCATCGGCCGGCGCCGGATTCGGTATTCGAGGATCCGCTCAATCTCCAGCTTTTTCTGATTACGGTAATCGGCGAACTCCTGGCGCAGTTCAGACCCTTCCCTCTTGATATCACTCTCAAGGCCGCTTTGTTCCTTCTCGAAATCATGCCGCTGCTCAGTCGCCTCTTTGAGCTTTTGGCTACACTCGGCGAGAATGTCGCCGGCTTCCTGTGCCTGCCCCTTAAGATCGGTGAAATCCCGGTCGGCCCGTGCGAATTCCGCCGAACGTGCCGCAAGCTGTCGAGCGGCATCCACTCCCGCAAGAAGAGACTGTATTTCATCGATCCGCGGGCCTAACTTCCCGTTGTCCAGGCTTAGCTCTTTTTCCCTCTTTTGCAAAACATCCAGTTCTCCCTCGGTCTCTATGATCGCATTCTTCCGAGCAGCCTCACCGAATTGGTACTTGCCCGCCTCAACGCCTATGAAGCGTCCGCCACGGTGTTCGCGATGATACCCCTCACGGGTGACCCACGAGACGTTGCCGGGAAGAGAACTCCCTTCCGTTACCGACTCCACTCGACGGATACGGTTCAGCAGTTCGGCCAGCCATTCAGGCGGATGTTCGCGAAAAGTCGCCACCTCCAAAAGCGATCCTGCCGCAATGGCTGGGAGAGGGTTCCGATCGGCTACCACGAAATTACGGTAGCGCCGCTCCTCACCGAGCTCCCAAGCCCGTCGCCGATCAGCCGGATTGGTTAAAAGGACAATATGGGCATAGGGGCCGAGCACCCCTTCCAGCGCTCGTTGCCAGCCGGCATCGGTCACCTCGACAATATCCGTCAATAGGGCGTGGGATATTTCCTTTTGTTCCAGTTGACTGCGAAAATCCTGCACGTATCCCGGCTCGAATTTTTCGCCCGCCTTGAGCCCTGTGATGCGTGCTCGCAGGTCACGCACCTGCTGGCGCACTGTCTTAAGCTCATGATCGTTGGCGGCCAGTTTCTCCATCGCCAAGCGCTGCTCGGACGCCAGCGCCGGCGCATCGAAGCCCGCCTCCTGCTGCCTGCATAATTCTTCAAGGGAACTTTTCTCCTTGAGTATCCTCTCGGCGTCGCGGGCTGCATCCCGATGGAAAGTAAAACGGTCTCTGGCAACTTCCTCGGCGGCCTCGAACTGCTCTTCCTTGCCCCGGGCTGCCTGGATCTCTTGAGCGAGCTTTCCGCTTTTTAACTGCTTATCATCAAAATTTTGCTGACGCAGCTTGAGCTCGGAGCGTTTTTTATGCAAATGGGTGCGGCTTGAGGAAATCCGTTCCAGGAGGTCGGCCAACTCGGTGCGAGGCAGCGTTTCCAGAGAAAGCGTCTCCAATTCCTTGTTGATGCTGCGCCACTCGCGAAACGAATTGACGTTGGACTGAGCCTCGGACAAACGCACTCCAAGACGGGCCAGTTCTTCCTCGAGCTTTTCCAGCTCGCGACCGATTTCTAGCTGCTCGTTTTTGGCCTGCTGGTAGTTGTCGAGGACCTCCTGGTCGCCAAAGACACTGAAGACCAGTTCCAGAAGCTGACGTGGAGTGTACTCGCACAGTTTGTCGGTGTCTCCCTGCTCCAGCGCCAAAACATGACGGATCGCATGGGTGAGGCCGGCCTGCTCGAGGCGCTGGCGATAATCGCGCACCCCGAGCCACCTCCCCTGCTCCTCCAGCTTTTCGATCGCCACGTCGCCTTCGGCCAGTAAGTACTGGCGTTGCCAGTCCCCCCCCTTCTTGCGAATCTGGCAGGCCAAAGTCACCTTCTCGGTCATGAACGGGAAAAAGGGGCGAAATCCTGATTCCGACCTCTTATTGTCGACGACGGCCCGCAGCCAGCAAAAGGGTTTGTCGTTTCGACGAACATAACGTTTATAATCGCGCCCTGAGGTGCAATCGATACAGAGCAGGGTACGCAGAGCATCAAGAAGGGTGGTCTTTCCCGAACCGTTGGGACCTACTATAGTGATCACGTTGGCATCCATCGGCAGGGAGAAACGTTCCCAGTAATCCCAGTGTACGACCTCGACCTTGAGGAGTCTAAACATCGCCCGGTTCCTCCTCTTCCTCATCCTGATGGATCTTAGGAATAATCTCGCTCAGGTGGCTACCCAACAGGTCGGAAAGTGCGCCGTCGAGTATGCGATCTGCAAGTTGGTTGTAGTCGAGCACCAGGTCAAGCAACGGCCCCTCGTAAATCTCCTCCTGGCGCTGGATGATAAACCCGAGCCGGGCCAGTGTTCCCAGATTCATCTTGATTTTGGTCGCCTTACCGAGCTTATCTCCGAAATCGGTGATCAGAGCATTGCGGCTGATGGGAGCGGAGACGCTGCGCCCCGTTGCCAGGGGCTTTTCATCGGCGAACATTTCCGACTGTTCCTGGGCAACCCCCAACTCCTTGCGTTCAATCTGGCGCTGCCGTTTGGGCAGGATAATCAGGGCCCAGAGCACCATCAACAGTGCAATGGCACCCCGATCCATATTCATGGTGTTGGACAGCCACTCCTCCTGTTCGCCAAGCACCGACTGCTCCATATCGCGATCTAGCGCCAGGGTTACATGCGCTGCATAGGGGTTATCGAGAAACTTCAGCCCGCAGGAATGCAGGCGGCGGTCCAGATCCTGCCGAAACAGCTCATCGGTCAGGGCCTGGCGAACCAGTTTGTCCTGCCGCGGCAAATGCTGGTGGGCAAGCAATCTAGCGACCAGTGTACGAACCTCTTTATCCATCTATGGCTCCGTTTTCTTCCCTTTTCTCTCCATGGCACCGGCACTCATGGATTCAATTTCAAACTGTCCGACCAGGATACTTTTCCCTGTGAGTCTCATCGCCAGCGGCAGTCGGGCCAGATCGGCGACTACACCGTCCAGCGCGCTCGATTCCGGATCGCCAAGCAGAGCTGCCAACGACATGCGATAGGAACTAGTGCCAAAATCCTCTGCAGGAATGGCGACCTCCAACGGTACATCCATTTCAATTTTGCCCAAATCGCTAAGAAAATTTGTCAACCGAGTCAAGTCTTCCTCAGTCACGGGCATAGCCTCTGCTGGCGGAGCCTCCTGAGAAGGCGGCAGAGAGTTGTCCTCGGCCTCGGCGCGTATGCGGTCAACCAGTTCGAATTCAGCAACGTCGAGCGCGATATCGCCGAGCAAACTGCCAAGTTGCATCGTGAAGGACATCCCGTCGTTCAGAAGGGAGCAGAGCTTGTTCATATCAAGCTCACGCAGCCAGCGGTGAATATCCGAGGTGGACAGGCCACTTTGCCCCAGATGCACCTTCTGTCGCTCAAGCTGATTGAGGGTGCGTTGAAATACCGAGCTCATGCGCAGCATGCGGCTCTGCACCTGGCCAATCTTTTGGGCTACCCGGTGAGTTGCCTGGTCCAAATCGGGATCGGCCGCAATCACCTTCATGATCTCCGTCCCCTTTTCCACCCAATTGAGAACGGAGGACAACTTCTTTTCGCTGCGCCTAATGCGAAGTTCCGAGCCGGACAGCACCGCACGGCCGAACTCGTCTTCCAGTTCATTGAGCCGGGAAAGCAGATGTTGCAGGTCTTCGTTGGCCACCTTGCCAAGTACCTGCCCCGCGGCGAGTTGTGAGGTGATGTAGCCGATTTCGCCGCCCTCCTCCTCAGAAAACCTGAGCAGGACCGAAAGTGCCGAAAGCGCCATCCGGCCATGGGGGCTTACCTGATAAAGTGAGGATTCCGGGTCCCAGACGAGAATGCCGGTATCCCTCAGGCGATGAAGAACCGTCTGAAGCTTGGTTTCGTCAAGGTATGCGAAATGGGCCCGCAGTTCTTGTGGGCTCCAAAGCGGCTGTTCCCCGCGGTGGGCAATTTCTCGCAGGACCAGCAAGCGTATGACGACATCATCATCCTCGCCGCGGAAAAGTGCGATGAACGCTCCCAAGGCGTCGCGCGCCCGCAAAAGAGGGAAAAGCGCGGGCAAGTCTTCCGGCTCGATCCCCGGACGGAAATATTTTTCAGTTAGCATCTATAAGCCTCTAACCCTGGCAACCTGAAACACTTTGTCACGATGCCAGGCGAGATATGGTTTATGCCTCGGAGCCAACCAGCGAAGGGAAAGGCCGTCATGTAATTGCAGAGTAGTGCGATGCTGTGGAGTGAGTTTCGGTGAGTAGATTAGCCGTCCGGCGTCGTCGAAGGTGATCAGTCCACGATCGAACAAGGCGTCAAGGTTAGCAGATAGCAAGAAACCGTTGAATACATCGAGACGTTCATCATCGCTTTCGCAGTCCGCCCAAGGTTTTGCATGGCTTGCTCTCAACACTGCGGGCAAGCTAATACCATTAACAGCACAAGCTCCGGCCCAATAGTCCATGAGCGCCTCGCGAAAGGTATCCTGGCCGACGCGCTGCTTTACCAATCGTTCTATCTCGGTACCGTTGGAAAGTGTTCTTTCCAGTGTCTCTTTGACGCGTTCAGCATAGGTATGCGCAGCTTGGTTAGGAAGTGACTGGGCTAGCTCTGCTGTCCGGTGTAGGAAAAGGGCGAGTTGATGAATATCCGAGACTATGATTCCGCCATTATCCAGGCTTGATATGAGAAGCGAACGGATCAGTTCTTGTTTGATGAGTTCCGAAGAAACCTCGAAAAACAGATTACCCAAATTGGAAGAATTTACAGTTACCAGAGCTTGGTGGCGGGCAGAAGCGAATACAACAGCAGTGTCATGGCTCTCGATGATATTTTCCCAGCCGTTTTCCCGGCCAACTTTTTCGATTAGAGCACGTTCAAGGGTGTTCATATAGAAATTTACCCCATTATTTTGAAGGATAATTCCAGTCTACCCGGTTCCACTCAATTTTACGGCTACGCCAATGTTCATCGATAGACTGGGTAAAGTCGGGCCTCACCAGCTTTGCCCGCTCATCCAACCAGTCTCCGGATTCACGGCGCACCACCACTCCTTCCATGGGACCGATACGAAAAGCGCTGGTATGCGATTGCAGCAACTTTTTGAGCGATGCCACGGTGGCCTTCCCCTTGAAGACTTCTGGTACTACCTTAAGATCGAGTCGCTTTGCTAATTCATTGCGACGGGCGGAACTCCAGAAACGTTTGGACTGCCGATCATAGACATCAAATACTATAAAAAAGTCAGCAAGGCGATCATATGCCAAGGAATGACGCGCCGCACACCACTCCCCAAATAGTATTAATTTATCTCCAAGTGACTCAAATAACGATTCTTCGCGGTTCTTCAGCCAGCTAGAAAGCTCTTTGAACTGCCCGTCGTAAGGTTCAACCAGATACTGGCCACGGTTTTGGGTGCGCAACTTTCCTTCGTCACTTACTGAAATACCCAGGTTCGCGCCGTCCAGTTTTTCTTCGACTACAACTTCACCAGCTAACAAGCCATTTACTTCCGAGGGGGTCAGCACCTTGTCGTCGCGAGGTACTCCTTCGCCGAGCCAGATTATATGCGGAGTATGCGGGAATCGGAAGAAGCTCATGCGTGGTGGCTCTTTTCGAGCCATTTATCCTTGGCCCACTCATCGATAATTTGTTCGACAAATATTCCCGACGCTCTCAGCGCTTCTTCCCAATCATACCAATCCGTATCAGCAGCATTTGCTATTGCACATTCGCCATAGCATTTAATAGCTTCTAAAGCCGCAGCCACCATTTTGCGGTCTGAACGATCATGAACAACAGACGACAAAGGCTCCTCTAAATAACCGCAATTTTCATCATCATACACGACCTCTACTTGGTCATAGTTACAAGTGCTCCATTTGTGTATAACTACCTGCCTACCGTAATCATTAAAACCAAGTTTATTGCAATACTCATCGTGGATTTGACCTTCACCATCTAATACCAATCGAGAGGTGGACGTATCAAACTCATAAAGCCAATCATTGACTATTTTTCTAAGTTCTGGATCTTCTGGAGTAGCGTCCTTGGCAATTGGAGAATTTGCTTCGATAGCACTTGCAGCAATTAGAACATTGGTATCGATGACGTACCTTTCTTTCATTTCTGACGCTCCAGTTTTTGACGTTCAAACATCAATCGAGCTTGTTCTCTGGTTTCAGCCAATGAATCACCAAAGAAGTTTGGAGGCCAGTTTGCGACAGCGCCATAATCATTCGCCTCAAGTTCTCGTAATTTTGCTTCATTCCCTTCCCGTTCGACGAAGTACATTGCACAATCACTTTTTAAGACCTGTTGTTTTGCGAACAAGGTTTGCATGCGGCGGAACAGGTGCTCAGAGTGAGTCTCAATAATGAACTGCACTCCGCGTTCCTTACTGACAGTGGCGAATAACTCGGCCAGTAAAGATTCTGCTAGTGGATGCAGATGGCTTTCAGGTTCTTCAACGATAACGATATGCCCCGGAGGTGCGTGCAATGCAGCAACAATCACCGGCAGCACTTGAGAGACTCCTACCCCCACATCCTTAATATTTGATGTCTCCCCCTGCCGTGTGACCAGCAATTCGTAACGTGTCGAACTACCGAGCTGCTTCACACTCAGGTTATCTGCTAAATCCATCCGGTTCAGCCAGGCAGCTGTTTCATCAATCAGGCGGGCTTCAGGGGGGCGGGGCCGACGTTTCTTAGTGGCTAATTTACCGGCAACTCCGCTGGCAATTAGCGCGTCAACGGCTTTACTGCCGTCATCGCCGATTGTTGTAGGCATACGCCCGCTCCAGACATAGTCACGTTGAGCGAGTCGTCGTACCGGCCCCAAATAAATAATGCGACCTAATTCATCGAGTAATTGCGGGCCGACATTATCGATTTGTATGCCGTCCCTCTCAAGGCGGTCCAAGGCAGCCACCGAGAAGGCAAAGGAGCGTTGTGGACGAAAGTCTTCACTTTGCCCCCGCATCCGGCTCTGGTCGGCGACCCAAAGACGGTAAGCATTTTCCTTGTAACGTTTTACGGTGAAACCTTGGCGACCTCGCCCCAAATGCAAATCAGCTAAAACGGCTAATCCATCGCGCCCTTGGCTGTAATGAGCAGAAAAAATAGCTGAATCAGTGGCCTCGCCCGTTTTGCTCCAGCGGAATTCAATGCCAATTTGATTCCCATAAACACGATGGGTAACCACATCCGTGAATCGGCCAAGCGTTACAGAGTCACCTGCTTCGGGGTCTCCGAAATTCAGGTCAAGGCTTGGATCATCTCCTTTCACTGTCTGGCGTATCAGCAATAGGCTTTGAATCAGACTCGATTTCCCCGATGAATTGGTACCAAGTAGGAGCGTTACCGGCGCCAAGCGAATAGGGCCAGTGGTTTTCCATATCTTAAAGTTATCTAGCTTCAGATGAATCAGCATGGCCCCTCCTCAATGCAATTCGCCACGTTCAAGGGCATCCCAGGCAGCAAGCACCAGCCGACGTGTCCGATACTCGCCGAATGCCTTTTCTTCGTTGTTCTTCAATACCCGGAAGGTTTCACTGGGATAGTCAGGGCCTTCGACATCGGCTGGATCAAGAATGTATCGAAGTTCGTCGCGTGTAAGGCCATAGAGACGCGCGTAATAGGCGTCCAGCTCCGCACGCAGTAGTGCTCGACGTTCTGGCTCAAAGGAAAACGGCTCACCAGAGAAACCCAAATCGTCGGCCCAAGATTTGACATCGTGAGCTACGTATGTCAGTTCCAGCACTCTTGGGACGATGAAAGAAAAGTCAGAATTTCCGTAACATTCTGGTGGTAAGACTGGTAACTGTTTGGCAATGAAAAAGTTAAGATGGTTACCTCCAACTTTATGGCGGCCAACGAAATCGAGTGTTAATGCGGAAAGGTTAGCTAGTAGCACTGCATAAATTGATGCTGAAATTGGCTTATCAAACAGCATCAAAGGCAAATTGTTACCTGCACCTACCCTTGGCAATATTGACGCAATAACCGTACGAAATACATGAGCACTAGTAACATCACGAAAACCCAGCAACCAGTTGGGACTCCGTCTGTCCATAAGTTCGTCAGCAGCTTGCCAGATATCAGGCGATTTTTTAAGCAGCTGCAATTCTGAGTCACTTAAAAGCTGGTAGTTGAGAGCATCAGTCTTTATTCTGAGATCACGCCAGTCTTTAGGGTCAAGCGGCAATGAGGCGAAATGTTCGCCGGCAAGCCTGATAAGTTTATTGCGTGATTCGTGGAAAGACTCTATCAGTAGCTCATCACCACGACCTGTTTCAACCCAATTAGCAAACGCAACTAGTAGCCCCTTACCATCCTCAGCAGCAAATGCTTGCGCCACTGCACGGGGAACGCTGGCGAGGCGAGCCAATACTTCTCGCTCTTTTACCCAATAGCGAGGACGGACAATAAAATCGGGATTCTGCTTGTCATCTAATGACACGTCTTCGGCTTCATCCTTACCATCACTAGTCGAACCATAGGTGGCCCAGTGATGATCAAACTGATGGATCATTTTGGCTTCATACAGAGGGAGGTGTTCTCTTCCATCGTAGTCTGCAAACAGATGGCTGTCATTAGACATGTGAAACATGGTGCTGAATCGGATACCCCATGGGTTATTTTCAGGGCCTTCATTACTTGAATCCCTGATTAGAATCGGTACTCGGGAGTATATCTTCTTCGTGAGTTCTGCATCCATTTTGCTACGAAAAACAGGACAAGTTCGGGTGTTAGGATTTATGAGCCGAAGGTCTGCAGAACTCAGCGTGAAACGGCGGCGCTCATCATAAATTTGGGCTGGCTGTCGAGCAAAGAATACAAATTCACCTTGCCCCGATTCAGCAGGACCTCCGATGACCAGCAGACAGAATCTAAACGAATGATGCACTGCAGGGAAAATGAATTCTTCATTCTCGAAAGCAAATAAGGCTTTCAGTTTTCCAAACTGGGTGAGATCAGCAAAATAGGCCTTCGTAGAATCATCAGTGGCAATTCCTGTTGGAACTATAAACCCGGCTCGACCGTCCCTTGACACAATCTGGCTGATTGTCTCAGCAAAAAGGGCATAGGTATTTACATCGCCCACGCCAGTAAGCGGATAACGTCCTCCATCGTCAGCTTTAAGATGGGCAAAAAGACTTGCAGCCTCGGCAGTTCGCCGTTCGATGATAAAGTCGGCGTATAGACGTTGTTCTAGCAACCCCTGCTGCTCGTTGTGCAGCAACTCCGGATACAGATGCCGTGCAAGCATCCCATCAGCGAGCCAAATAATACGCTGGGACCGCTCCGCTTTGTTCTTGGCTGCTGCGACATCCGGATTGCTGGTCGCGAAAAACTCTTCTTCCTGGAGCTTGATCCGTTCCCAAGGCGGGTTCCCGAGGACGCAATCAAACCCGCCCTTGGCAAATACCAAAGGAAACACCAGCGGCCAGTGCAGAACATGGGCCTGACGACAATACTGTCGTGCTGTCTCCAAACGTAGGACATGGCTACTGTCATGCTGCCCGCCGTAAAGTTCGATTCCTAAGGTTTCACTGAGAGGAGTTGCCTCGAGAAAGGATTTGTCGGACTTTGGGATGAGAAATGCCCCAATGAACATGTCGGAAGAATGGGCGAGGTTATTGTCCTGTGCCCGTTTGAGAAAATGTTCATATAGTGATTCCTTGGCAACAATATCTTCTGGCGTTGCGTCGGGCATCGCTTCAAGCTTGTTAAGCTGTGCAAGATTGTCTTGCCACTCCGGGGGCAAGAAGAGCTCTGGTACGTATTTTCTGGACTCTATAGATTTTCGTCCAGCACGATTTGATAGCATAAGCGTTTTGCAAACCGTCTTATCATCTCCCGAAAGCGGCTTATAGGCGGCATCGGGAATGCCATGCGCCATCTGTTTGAAGTGGGTAAGCCCCAAAAGGGCGTCACCGCAAACCAGATGGTGGTTGAGGAATGTGAGGGGACGGCCCGGCTCGAATCCCTCAAGCCAGAGGGCGGTACGAGCCAACTCCAGTGCCAAGTGATTGCGATCCACCCCGAAAATGCAGTGGGAAATCACTTCACGAAGGGCATGGCGGTAATCCGCTGCCTTTACCGCGCCGTCGGTTGACTGGAACTGGGCAAGCCGTTCCGCCAGGCGCCTGGCGGCGGCCAGCAGAAAATGGCCGCTGCCGCAGGCAGGATCTATGACGGTGATGGAAAGCAGGGCGCGGGTTGGGTTCTCCGGCTGGGCGGCAAGACGCGCTTCGATAACCGGCTCAAGTGCGGTTTTTATTAACTCCTGAACCAGACTGTCAGGAGTGTAGTAGCTACCGGAGGTTTTCCGTGCATTGCCGGCAGTAGATCCTTCCCCATGAAGGTTTACGAAGGTAAATCTCCTGATCTGCAGGTCGACATCCGGCACCAGTTCCAGGAGGCTTTCGTAGACTGAGCCGAGTTCTTCCGGCCCCATATTGCGATAATCTACCGGCGACATGACCCCATCGATACGGGACCAGCGCAGGTGTTGAATTGCGGAGAGCAGCGCCTGATTATCGAGGCCACAACTATCAAGCATCGTACATTGCGACGACGCAAACAGCCCTCCCAAGGGTGGGAGAGCCAAGCGGGACTCCCCTTTAACGAGACAGCGAAAGACTATTCGCTGAGCCTGCCAGAGATCGTCATGCGAATCGAACCCGGTCCTGCGCAGTGCCCGATCGCGAAGGCGTTTGAGAGAGTAGCCCTCTGCGTAAATTTTACGGACCGCCAGGCCACTGGGCGTGTCGTCGGGCAGATGAAGCAGGTCGCGTTCCTCAACCGTAACGAGGAAGATGAAACGATACACCAGCCGCAAGAGTTGCTCGTAGAATGCTTGCTTGTTGAAACTTCCATCCTGCAGACTCTGGCGCAGATGATCGTTCCCCTTATGACGGAGGAATCCCTCCCCCAGGGCGATAAGTGCGCTGGTTACCCCAAGGCTCAACCCTGCGCGCACCCGGGTTCCCTGGGCCTGGCCTTCTTGCCGCCATTGTTCCCAGATACAACTGTCTCCGGAAGTTCCCGGCTCTCCGGCACGACTTGCATGTATGATGCGCCAGAGAGCGGCAAAATCCGGATAGCGGACTTCGGATAGGATGGCCTCAAGATCGAATTCGAGATAACTTGGGCGGGTCAAGGTTGCCGCATCCCGGAGCAGGCGAAGCTGCTGGCCGTTACTTACCAGCGCCCAGGTGCATTCAGCGCTGGCGTTGAGGAATTCCTGAGCCAGTTGGAAGGCGCTCTTTTTTCTGCTACCGCTTCCTTCAAGGGCAAATCGGTAATCGGTATCGTCAAGGCTTAAGTCATGTGGTGCGACTATGACAGGTACACGACCGCAGGTTATGAACGTCACCGGATAACGGCGTCCATTGATCTCAATCGGTGCCGATTTCTGCAGATCGATATAGCCGAAAGCATCGCGCAGCATTTCCTGAATGAGCGCTCCGGTGGCTACCGCCGAATCAACATCCTCCCGTTCTCTTTGACCACAAAAGGATTTCCACTGCGCCTGGGCGATCTGGAAAGCGCGGCCGTATTCATCCTGGAGTTTAAGGCCTTTAGGGACATGGTAATCTGCTACTCCTTGCGATGAGTATTCACCCAGAGCCGCCTTTTCCAGCAGATCCGGGACGAACAGAGCACCTTCGAGGTGCATGGAGTCATATATCAGGTTGTCGTGGTTTTTTTTGGACATGTTCTAAATCCTTACAGCGTATCGGGTAACAACACGTAGACTCCCATGACGTCCACCGGCAGGCAGGGGCGCACGGCGTAACTACCAAGATCGCGGGCCGCCTCGCGCACTCGACGATGATCCGCCAATAGTGCTTCTGCTCGGGATGAGGCCAATGAGTCAAGCCGGTTGTTATGAACAGTCAAGAAATCTATTGCCGCTTGTATCTCCCGCTCGGTAAGCTCGGGCGTGAGATTCGCGCTAGGAGTAACGTTCAGCAAGGCAGGGATATCGTGTTCGTCCAGCCACTCGGAGTTGGCACGACCTCTTACCGCCAACGCTGCAGTCTCTTCCGCCATGAGATGTCGCGTTTCTCCACGGCGCACGTAGCTCAATTGGTGGCGCAGCCGCAAAAGATAGACACAGGTAATAACCTCGACTTCAGTCGTGACGGTTACGGCAGCTCGTGCGGCCAAAGGCCTGGCATCCGTCAGGGCGCTTTCCAGCATGGTGTCCGCCAACAGTGAGACCAAGGGATGACTGCGATGCACGAATTGAGCGCCCGTCGCAGGCGGATAATGGAAATCGACAGCGATGGGCTTATCGATGCTTTCATGCGTCAATCGTTCACGCAGTGCCGTCGGTAAGTGTTGCGGAAGCAGACGAAAAGCCTTTCGCTTGTAGCTCTCCAAGGGGGAATTCAAGCGTGAGCAGGCATTGCACACAAATCGCTCCACATCCTGCTCTCCTCCGAGAACGGTGAGTTGCTTGCGCCACTCGGGAAGCACTTCCTCCGGCTTCAATCGTCTCTGGGCAAATACGGTACGGTTAGCCCTGGCCCTCTCCAGAGCGTCATGCCACTGACTTTCGATAGGTTTTAAATCAATACCGAGGTTGCCGAAATCAAATGTCATCTGATCGGTCTTGATCCGGTTTCGCTTCAACAGCGCCGCCTTGATCAAGGCCTGATTGATGCGCTGTTCATCCTCCGGCATCGGCACCAGAACACCCAGCTCTTTGCGAATGGCATCCGCCTTCTTGAGGATGACGTTGAGGATAAAGCCGTCCACCGGATTATCCTGGCCATACAGCATCGTGCAGCGCACTTCGGGTGCCTGTTGACCAAAACGATCCACGCGCCCCTCGCGCTGTTCGTGACGAGTCGGGTTCCAGGCCAGATCATAGTGCACAACGGCCGTAAATTGATGCTGGAGATTCACCCCCTCGGAAAGGCAGTCGGTAGCTACCAACAGAGGCCGATCCGATTCGCCAAGTTCCGACACGCGAGCTTCGCGCTCCTGCGGCGTAAATTCGCCCGTGATGGCATCGACGGTGATATCCCGGAAGTGACGTTTCAGGTGATGAGCCACGTAATGGGCGGTGGCAATATAACGGCAGAAGACAACCGGCCGAAAGCCGGCCTTCAGAAGTTCGTCAACATGCTTGATAAGCGCTGCGAGTTTGGGGTCGCCCTCGCTTCCGGCAAGGGCCCGTGCATCATCAATCAAACCTTGCAACTTGGTGGCGTCTTCCAGCTGGGCAGCCGGTTCCAGGTCGTTCGTCATCAGATCGTCGGCATGACCGTCATAGAGGCGCTCCTCATCGGCCAGCGACTCCATTTCGTCCATGGTGCCGACCAGTCTGGTCGTGAGCGCTTTTTCCGCCGCAGCCGGTGAAGATGACACACATCTCAAAAGCGCCAACGTGGCATACCAGATCATTCTCGCAGCTTGACCACTGGATTGTTCGGTGCGATGTGCCAGCTCAACGCAGTAATCCTGAACCTCGTCGAAAAAACGTCCCCAGCGGCCGGTCAGGATATAGGTAACTTCTTTCGTCATACGACGCGGGAAAATATTGTTGTCCTGCCATTCTTCAATGTCCTTGCGCCGTCGTTGCACAAAATAGCGGGCAAGATCCTCGCGAAGATCTTTTCTTAAACCGGCTCCAGCTCCCTGCAATGAGGAAAACTCCGGCTTCAAAAGAGACAGCAGATTGTGAAAGGCCGTATCATCGCCTGAGTGAGGGGTTGCCGTGAGCATAACCAGGTGACGCGACTCATCGACAGCAAGTCGCTGCAGCAGTTCAAAGCGTAGCTGCTTTCCCTGCCCCCCGGTTGCGCAGGTATGGGCCTCATCGACGACGATGCACTCAGGTGCTATGCCAAGAAAGTGCTCCCGATGGCGCTCACTCTTGATGTAATCGAGACTCACCACCACGAAGGGATGATAGTCAAAAAGGGATACCCCATGGGGAATCTCGCGTTCCAACCTGTTCACGCTGGAAGCGGTCAAAGCTACGGCCTTGAGGTGAAAGTGTGTCTGGAGTTCCTTTTGCCATTGTTCTACCAGGTGAGGCGGGCACAAAACGGCAACGCGCGATATCTCACCACGGTCGAGCAACTCTCGGACGATTAGTCCGGCTTCAATGGTCTTGCCGACACCGACGTCGTCGGCGATCAGCAGGCGAACCGTCGGCTGCCGTAGGGCCATGAGGAGGGGGACCAGCTGATAGGCGCGGGGCTCGACGGCGATATTGCCGAAGGATCGGAAGGGGCCGGCTCCGGCACGTAATTTGAGTTGGAGGGCATCGCGAAGGAGCACTGCGGCATCGTGGGTTCCGGCGTTACGCGGATTCGGCCACTCGAAGGTAGCGGGCTTGGGCGGGATAGGTTCAAGCGCTGAAACAAGTGTAACAACGTCGTCTTCGGAGCCTCCCAGCGGACGCAAGCGCAATATATCCTTATCCGACAGGGGAAGTACAACCCATTCACGACCGCGAGCATTGATCAGGGTGCCGGGTGCAAAATCGATAAAAGCTTCACTCATAAGGGGTTATTCTCTCCCGCCAAAAATTTCCTGATAATGTGAAAAGAGCGCCGACCATTCGGATCGATCAGCTGGAAAGACCAGGACACGATAGCTTCGGTCTTCCGCATAGGCCCGCAAACTTTCATCCGGGGTGGAAAGGAAAATGAGGGTTCGCGCCGTTTTGTATTGTGCGTCGGCTAGGCCCTTACCATTATTAAGAAATACCTTAAGAGCATCCGGGCGTCGCAACTCGCGTTTATCCAGCTCATGGAGCCAACTGCTCAGGTCGTCGTCCGACTCTATGGCGTCGACAGGCTCGTTGGGCGAATCCAGGCACACACTGGCATTTGCCAAAGCAATCAGCATTTTCAACACATCAGGATCTTGACGGCTGATATTATCGTGGTCCGGCTGATTGTAATACGATAGCAAGCATTGATAACAGCCGGCTTCACATATTCTCTCGCCGTCGGGTCGACGCTGTTCAAGTTTCGGAAGCTGGTCATAGCTCCAGGTTCCCTCCGGGGCTTGAAAATGCATCAGTTTCAAGGTGTTTTTTGCCACCTCTGCAAGCTGGTCCGGTTCAGTCGCCAAGCGAGTCAAGACACCTGCGCCACCCTCGGCCGCCTCATAAAAGAGCAGCGCACGTCGATTATCACCGGTTGGAAGCGGCTCGGCAACCAATTCGGCTTCCTCGATTTGGAAGGTCTGCTCAATGCCACGTTTGAGTGAGGCTTGCAAGGTGGCCATCGCCGCTTCGCTCAGTGCCTGTTTAGGTGTCAGAATGAGAATATTGCGGTGATCTTCCACAAACGGAACAATACGTTGAGGTGTGACCTTATCGAGCAAAGCCTCTTCTCCATTTTCACCATTCTTTTCTTCTTCCGGGTTTTCCTTTTTGCTCCAGACGCCTGAAATCGGATTTATATAGAAGCCCAGTTGTTTTTTATCCTTGCGCCGCCGCCAACCGCGGTTGATGCGCCAGATACGGGCGGCGGCCGCATAGGTTATCGTCGCAAGTTCTTCCTTATCAAGAAGCACCTTGGCGTCGGTCTTCTGAATCAGACCGTCCGGACCGGGTAAAAACCGGTACGTGGTCTGCAATTCGAAGCCTTGGCGCTGTCGCTCCTCATCATTGATGGTAATGCGCTCAACCGGAACGGTCTCCACCGTCTCGATTCGATACAGTTCATTTACCCGATCAATTTCGGTCAGGGGATTCCTGCAGTTTTCGCATACATTAGCCGTCGGTTCGGGACTGTTTTGTTCACCCATGTGCCCATACCCGCAGCAGGAACAAACCCGCGACGAGACAGTGGAAAGTTTGCTGCCGGCTGAAACATGTTCACCCGCGCCAATATTGAGCTTTGCCCGCACGACTCGATAGGTGCGACCTTCGTGATAAATGAGACTACGTGGCCCGAACTCCGACAGGGCCAGGAACCTGGGGCGACTCACCATACTACCTTCGTCATCCCGACCGTTAGTACTGCCGCCTTGTCCCGGTATCCAGGCCATGAGCGGCAAACGCGGGAAGTTGTATCCCGGCAAGAACCCCTGGCTCGCCAGGAAACGATAGGTATAGAAATCGGAGTTTTGTGTATTGTTGTTTTTGAGCAGAGTGAAATACTGCCTCGCAGCATCGCCATATCTGCGACGCGCATTTTCTCGCTCACTATGGCCGGCGGCATGGCTTTTTACCACGGCGTCAGCCATATCCATCTGTTTGCGCGTGGCGTCGAACAGATTGCGCCATCGATCAAGAGACTTATCGAAGGCAACTGGCGCACGATTAATCACCTGGTCGACGTACTGGTCGTCAAACCAGGGCGCTGTTTCCTGGCTTAGCTCGCCCGCGACTTCATTCATGACTCGGTGCGCCAGAACGCGAGCGCGCTCCGATACAGCCGGGTCGGAAAAGCGCGCCAGCAACTCCTGTTTGATGGGCTTATCTTCCTGTTCCAGGTCGAGTAACGGGGCAATACTTGTGTCGAGTTGATGTTCGACATTGGCAAGCCAGACAGCCTGAAGGTGGCTCTCGATCAGATCCCGATTGGTCAGGTCCAAAGTGGGAGGTTTGACAACTCCGTGCACCATTTCATTCGCATTGTGAAAGAACCACTGATCATGAGGGCTCAGTGCGGCGCAGTAGGTTAGTACGAAGGCGGGCTGCCCGGATCGGCCGGCACGTCCGCTTCGTTGAGCATAATTAGCCGGCGTTGGCGGGACATTCCTCAGATAGACGGAGTTGAGCGCCGAAATATCGACGCCAAGTTCCATCGTCGGCGAGCAAAACAGAACGGGAAGGCGGATAAGAGGAGCTTCATGACCCGGGTCTGACGACCATTCTTCTCTGTCCTTTTTGGTGAAACGGAATCGCGATTCTAGGACCATGCGCTTACCTGCTTCCACCTGGGCGGTATGCTCATGGGCTTCGAACTCGAACAGCGGGTGCGAAGGTAGAGTCAACACATCCGCGACGGTGAGATACAGTTGGCGAAAGAACACATTGACCCGATCTACTGCATCCGAGGATACATCTGAGGTCAAACACCACTGCATAGCCGACGATTTCAAACGCCAGCCAACGACGTTCTTGTCGATACTCTGTTTCTGAACATATCCGTAATTGCCGGCAGCCTCCAGCATACGTCCGAGGATCTCGGTAAGTTCCTGATCCTTCCACCCGAGCACCTGAGCTGCGAAATCGGTCGTGCGCCAGAACGGAGCAGTCTTAAGGAGACGAATCAGACGCGATCTAGGACCTCCGCCAACAAGGTCTTCGCGAGGTTTACCCCGGTATTCCGGCCGCTTGCCGAGAATCAGAAACTTTGAAGTTGCAAAGTGCTCATCTCGAGAAAAAGACCAGCGCTCGTTCAGGTAGCTGTAAGCATTGGTCTTGGCTTTGTCCTGTTCCAGGGAATCGAGATACCTCGATTCAAGGCAGAGATTGCGATGCAACTCGTCGAAGACAAACCGTGCAAAATCCTCGCGTCCCTTGTTGGTAAGCCTTTCAAGGATGGAATTGCCGGCAAACAGCGCCTGATCAGCGCAGAATTCTTCCAGCCCGAGATAGTCGATACGGAGCAGTTTGAGCTGATCAAGATTGGGATTGTTGTATCGCCATCCTTTCCGCAGATCGCGCAGCAAGCGGTACCCCAATATGAAGCGCAAGGTACGTTGCGCCTCCTGGCGTGCGAGCCCCACGAGCTTGGGGCTTTTCAGATATTCGCAGAGAGTCCCTTCATCGTTTCGATCAAACCCCAGCGACTTGAATACCGCATCCGCGAGGTTTTCCTCCGTCAACATGCCGTCGTTTTGCCGTAACGCGCCGATGAGCCCGGCGCGCAGAGTCAGCAAGAAGATAAAGTCATTGAAGTGACCGGCCTGGAGTGCGGCATCTTGCCGGTTATCGGTGAAGCCCAGGAGTTTGCGAGGATCGGGCAAATTATCAGGCCAATCCGTGATTTTGAACAACTGTCGCAACATGGTGAGGGCCAATATCGTTGTCGCCGAGGAGCGTCCTTCACCGGAAAGACTGGAAAGCCTATTGAGATCCTTGCCATGTGCCTCATGAAGGTTTCCGCAGTTCAGGCAAAAGCGGAACTTTCCGGGAATGAACCAGTAGAATTTACCTTGACCTTCATAACCCTGGACGTCGACTATCACCTCAAGCGGCACGGCATGCCGGTAACCCCGTTTGACTTTAGGGTCAGCACCGGAAAGATCGAGCCAGCTATCAGGAAGATCCTCAAGATTCCCATGATATTGCTGTTCGCTGCTACGCGGAGCTAAAAAGCCGAACCGGACGTCATCATCTTCACAGGCAATATCTTCAATATCGCGGGAAACGAACCGGCAAGACGCACCTTTTTCCTCCCAAATCGGGTGATACTCCTGCCCGCATTCACGACAGAAATGAGTGGCATAAAGAAGCACATTCTCGTCCTGCCGGCCGGGCGCGAAGCGCTGAGCATCCAGGGTAATGTATCTCTGCCCTTCTGCTTCGAGCGTTGCATGCACCTTTCCTGGGCCACTAATAAACTGATGCAGTTTAAATGCAAAGGGAGGACGCCCAAGTGGGGTCTTAAGAGTGTGAGCCGATATAAGGAATGCCTGTAACGCGTTACGAGCTTCTTCCGAATCCACCCCGGCATCTTCGGACAAACGGCTGGATGCCACAGAAAGAGTAATTGGCTTGGCCCGTTTCGGCTTGGCGAGCTCGTTCATGTCTATGCCAAGCGTAAGCTCCACCCACACGGCTAAAGGGTCGCGCTGGAATTCACCATAGTCGACCCAGGTAAACGGGGTGTTTCTTATGCGCTCTTTAAGGCGAACAGCAACCGCTGCCAGGTCCAGAGTGTTGTCAGTAACCCGTTCTAGTGTTTCACCGATAACCTCGTGAGCAGTGATCGAGGTGCCAAAGAGCTTACTCGCCACCATTGCAACAGTCTCTTGTTGATCCTTAGTCGTCCCGGTGCTCGACATGGTTGCCGATGTACCGATGCAAATAAGGTTGTTTGCTTCGAGTCTCTGACGCAGTCGTCGTACCAGCATCGCGACATCTGCCCCCTGGCGACCACGGTACGTGTGTAACTCGTCTAAGACCAGGAATTCAAGGCCATGGCAGTGCTCAACCACCTGACGGTCTTTTTCCTCATAACGGGTGAGAATCAGCTCAAGCATCATGAAGTTAGTCAGAAGAATATCTGGAGGATTACTGGCTATGTCTTTACGGCTTTTATCGCTTTCCTGGCCGGTATAGCGGGCTACGGTGAACGGTTGCCGGTCTGGATCATAGCCATGTAAAAATTTACTCAACTCTTCGAGTTGGCTGTTGGCAAGTGCATTCATCGGATAGATGACTATAGCCCGGGTACGAGGCGTCGGATCAAGTTCTTTAGCCTTCAGAATACGGTCAATAATCGGGATAAAGAAGGCGAGAGATTTCCCTGAGCCTGTACCGGTCGTGACCACGAAACTCTTCCCTTCACGCGCTTTGGCAATGGCTTCAAGCTGGTGAGTGAACAGGTGTAGCTGATTTGCCATGCCGTCAGGCTTGCCTTCAAGAAAGACCTCAGCGCAGGCATTATGCAAGAGCCCTTGCCGAGCAAGTTCTTGAACAGATTCCTTACGCTGGTAATTGGGGTTAATCTGGATTAGTGGTTCAGGCCAGTAACGTCCATCGTTGTACTGGCGCTCAACCTCTTCAAGGATATCCTGAGCAGCAATACGCGTGAAGCTACGCGAAAATGAGCTATATTCCTCTATTAACTTGTCTCGAAAATCGAATACATTTTCCATATTGATCCCGCAACTTAAATGGCTTTAAAGCCCACAGCTTAATTTGCTCTTATCTCAGTAACACGAATGCTTGGAAATACCCTTTTCAATAGCTTCATCCTAATACCACATTAAACACGTCATATAAAGCTCATTCTCAGCACACGCCTTGAAAGACCAGCGTAAAGCAGGAGTGGCTCGTTTTAGGCAAACGCCAGTGTAATGGAGCGCCTGGGGGTGGGCAGTTTAGCGGTGTGGATGGTCGGAGGGGAGCTGCAGACGCCGGAAATCAGGTCAGGGGACGGTGATCAGGTCGAGAAGTAGGGGTCATTCAGCTCTATTATCGCTGTTTTCAGCATAGTATGTTTGCTTTTTGCGTACATACTATGTCCCGGTCCCTTTCGCGGTCCGGTGTTATACCCAGCAGGTTGCATTCGTCCTTAGGCACAGTCAGGGCACAGGCTTGAGCGCTTCAATCAATGAATGGATTCTTGTAGGGCGAGTTTGAAGAGGATGGCGGGGAGAAAGAGGGGAATAACAGCCTAAGATCACAAATAAAAAGGCCAGGCTTTTTCGAGCCTGGCCGTTGTGTCTATTTGGAGCGGGAAACGGGGTTCGAACCCGCGACTTCAACCTTGGCAAGGTTGCACTCTACCACTGAGTTATTCCCGCTCAACGAGATCCTGTTTATAACAAAAGCCGCCCCGGCAGTCAACCTCTTTTTTTAATGACAGAGGAAATTATCTCCCTCCTTCTGAGGCAAAATATCGTATCATATCGCGCACTATAGGCTATACTGCTCCACCATGAGAAAAGACGACAAGATCCGAGGACTGATCGCCTGCGAGGCGGCCCGACTCATGTACGAGGACGGGGTGCGGGAGTACCGCGACGCCAAGAGAAAGGCGGCCAAACGTTTCGGCCCGGAGAAGGCGCTATCGCTCGGATCGCACCTCCCCACCAACGCGGAGATCCATGACGAACTGGCCAAGCTGATAGCGACGATTGAGGAGGACGTTCTGCCGGAAAGGCTGCTGCGGCTGAGACTTAGCGCCCTCTCGTGGCTGGACCTTCTCGCCGATTTTTCTCCGTACCTGGTCGGCTCCGTCCTTTCGGGCGCGGTGACGGACAGAAGCGACATCGACATACACGTATTCTCGGATTCCGTGGAGGAGGTCGAGCAGTTACTTTCCGAACGGGGGATCTCGTTCGAGACGGAGACCGTGCCGATCAGGAAGGGGGGCGTGATCAAGGATTACACCCACATCTACCTTGAGGATGACGGCGTGGTGATCGAGTGCTCCGTCTACCCGCGCGAGGAAAGGCGCAACCGCACCATAAGCAGCATCACCGGGAAGGCAATGGAGCGGGCCGGCGCCGCGCAGCTCAGAAGGATCATAGAGAAAAGCATCGAGGAACGTGACACGACAGAATAGTTAAGCCCCCTGCCACCTCCCGCCAAGGGAGACATTCAGGGGTAAATCCAGGAGGATGAAAATGGAAAACCGCAAGGCGGAACTGATCGAGACTCTGCTGCCAAAGGACACCAACTCTTACGGCAACATCTTCGGCGGCGTCATCATGAGCATAATGGACAAGACTGCGGGGGTGGTTTGCTGGCGCTATTCGAAAAAGCGCGTGGTCACCGGTTGCGCTCAACGCATCTCGTTCCACACACCGATCAACGTGGGAGAGGTGATATATTCCCGGGCGACCATCATTCACGTGGGACGCTCATCGATGGAAGTCGAGGTCGAGATCGAGGCGGAAAACGTCATGGACGGCAACAAACGCCGGGCCGCCAGCGGCCTTTTCACCATGGTGGCGATGGACGAGAACTGGAAGCCTACGCCGGTGCCGGCCTGGCAGCCGGTGACGGAAGCCGAGATCGAGAAATGGCGCGAGGTTGAGAAGAGGAGAAAGGGGTGATCCGTCTTGCCCTGTTACTGCCTGCACTCCTGCTTATTGCCGGGTGCGAGTCGCTGAACGAGGCATTCGTGCGGCAGATGTACACCGACCACGGGATCAGCCGGCGCATCGAGGAGCAGATCAGGGAAGGGCTGGAAAAAAGGAAGCGCCTGCCGGCCACGAACATCCCGGCCAGCCCTGCGCCCTCTTTCTTCGACCAGGGGTAGACGTCACCACGAGCTTCAGTCGGGGAAGGGGGCGGAAGCGCGGGGGACAGCGTCGGGGTTGAAATTTGCCACTCCCCAGAAGAGGACCTCTGCCGAGGGAGCACCTGCCAGGGCGGACGGTGGGAGCTGCCCCAGAAACCGCAGCGCGGACAGGAGCAGCGCTCCCCCTTCCCTTGCCAGGTCGCGGCCGGCGGCGAGCGAGACCGCGTTGTCGCGCTTGCTGAGCTTGGCGCCGTTCGGGTCGGTCACCAGCGGCAGATGAAAGTAGTCGGGGGTCGGATACCGGAAAACGCGCTGCAGATAGATCTGCCGCGGAGTGGAAGAGATGAGATCGGCCCCGCGCACCACCTGGTTTATGCCGGAGGCGGCATCGTCCACAACTACCGCCAGATGGTAGGCGTAGGGGCCGTCGGCGCGATGTATCACGAAATCCCCGCAGGAGGCCGTGAGGTGCTGGCTGTAGCGCCCCATGATCCCGTCCATGTAAGAGACCACCTCGTCGTACACCTTCACCCTTAACGCCCTCTCGACTTTCTCGGGTGCAAGGCCGTCACGGCAGACCCCGGGGTAGACAAGACCCTCTTCGTGCGGGGCGGAGGCGATCTGGGCGATCTCGCTCCTGGTGCAACCACAGGCGTATGCCAGCCTGCTTCGAACCAGATGTTCCGCCGCTTCCTGGTAGTAGCGGGTGCGGTGGCTCTGGTAGACGACCTCGCCGTCCCACTCGAATCCCAGCATCTCCAGGGTCGCCAGCATGTCGTCGGCGATCCCCGGCACCACACGCGGCAGGTCCAGGTCCTCCATGCGCAGGTACCACAGCCCCCCTCCCCTTTTTGCCATGAGATAGCTGCCGAGAGCTGCGACCAACGAGCCGAGATGCAGCGGACCGGTGGGGGACGGGGCGAACCTGCCGATGACCTGAGGGTTGTCTGTAACGGTAGATGGCAAGAGGGGTACCTTTGAAAACCTCTAAAACAGTGAAGTCTCCCCCCTTTGGCAAAGGGGGGACTTTCTGATCATCTGTCAGCGGAAGATTTCGCTAACCGGGTTAGAGAAATGAGCAGCAGTAGTCGGAGACGGCGGTGACCTTCAGCTGGAAGCTGGAGTTCTCAGGTACCTCGAACGACTCCCCGCCCTTGACGGTAATCCACTCGGAGGATCCCGGCAAAAGGACGGTCATCTCGCCTGACAGGATCTCCATCAGCTCTGCCGCCCCGGTGTTGAAGGCATACTCGCCCGGCATCATGATGCCGAGGGTCTTGCGGGAACCGTCGGGAAAGACGATGGTGCGGCTGGTGACTCCGCCTTCGAAATAGATGTTGGCGTTTTTCACTACGGTTACGTTCTTGAACTCGGACACTTCTTACCCCCTGGATTAAAAATGAGCAGCTTTCGCTGCTCGTCGATTCTCGTTTACCCCTTCAGCCGGAAGGAGATCCCCCTCCCAACCTCCGAAGAGTTCCACTCTCTACCCCTGCCACTCCCCGCGTTCCCACCGCTCCAGCGCGGTCTGCGCCCTGAAACCGAGCAGACCGGGCAACGCGGCTATACGGGTCAGTGCGGCCTTGCAGCGCTGCGGTTCCTCGCGCATGGCGTACACGGCGGCCATGCCGGCTACATTCGGATCATCGTGATCGAGGAGGGCGAGAAATTGTCCCATCCCCCCCTCGCGTTGCAGGGCGGTGTAGAAGCGGGTCAGCGACTCCACCTCTATCGCGGCCCGTTCTTCGTGCATCGCTTCCATCGCCTCGGCGTGCCGTAGCGCCGCTCTTACGAACCATTCGACCAGCTTTTTCACCCTGTCTTGTTGCTGCAAAACCGCCTCCCGCCTCCGGGCCCAAAACGCCAGGCCCGACTATGCAAGGTAACAGTTTTACTCAATGCTTTCAAGCACAAAGACCGGATCGTCCTGTGCGTACCGCCGCCGGCTGAGACAGATCCGAAGCAGTTATTGCAGTTGAGGAGAGAGGCTCCCGCTACCCAGGGTGACTCCCCCTGCGCCGAAAAGCTGCACCTCTGAGACCTGGAAATCTGAAGCGCTGACTGGACCCGTGCCTGCGGCGGTCACATAACGGACCGTTACCAATCCGCCTGAGGTGAACCCGGCTGTCGTCTCGGAGACTGCCACTGTTACGCTGAGGACCCTCGTGGTGGAGACGTAGTCAGCGCTGACAAATTCCCCCATACCGGTTGGATTGTTAGCGCTTAGAACCACTACCCCGTCAGCCGTCTGTCCGTAGGTATCTGTTTTTACAGAGATACCCGATGGCAGCTTCAACTTGAAGTTGAATCCGTAGACAGTGGAAGGTGCGCCGGACAGGTTCACCTTGATGCTGGGAACGGTGGTAGCTACGAAATTCTGAGCAGCCGGGTTGGCGCCGGCTACGGTAAACGATTTGCTGACCGGGGAGAATACCGCGCCCCCCAAGTAAGGCGTGATCGTGTAGCTGCCGTTGAGAATGCCGGACATGCTGTAGTTCCCGGCGGAGTCGGTATAGGCGTAGCGGCTGTTGCCCGTCGACAGTAGTACGCCCGATACCGGCTGATCCGACGCGTCCAGGACTTTCCCCGAGACGGTGTAGGAGGCGGAGTAGGGAGTTTTGGTCAAGACGGCCACGTCACCGTTACGCTCGAAGATAATCTGGCTGCTGTCGTAACTGAGCGGCAGGGCGAAGCCCTGTGCGGAGTCACCGTCTGGCTGCATCTGCAGTATGTTGTGCTGGCGCAGGGCCCACTTCCCCGTGGAGGGGCTGTATCCGGCCACCACCAGGCACTGTCCGTCCGTACTGTAGGTCCCGTCGGATTTGAACGTCATGCCGCTACTGGTTATCGCTCCCGACTGCGGGTAGTTCGTGCAGTACCAGGTTGCAGGCAGGACTGCAGACACATCAGTCGGCAGGTTCATGCCGAGGAACGAGTTGATCGTTTTCTGCACCTCGGCGATGGTGACCGTTCCATCCCCATCTATGTCGCCCGGCAGTCCGGAACCTATCGTTGCACAGACGCCTTTCCCGGCGGTCGCGCCAAGAAGCAACAGAACGAAAGCGCCCAGCAAGAAAGACCTGCAAACGTTCCGGCCAATGATAAGTCGACGAAACGTTGTGCCAACACCTTCACTGATAGAGCCAAGCATAGGGACTCCTCCTTGCATAGTGCGAACCTCAGTACTCAAAGGCTATTATACAGAGAGTGAGGCAATACTCACAGCTGTCATAGGAAATGAGATAACACGGCTTCGTAAACAATGGTAGATTATTTTTTATTGTTCCTACGCTCCAGCGTGGGAACAAATCGCAGGACGCTCCCGCGTCCGGTTCGTATCTAGGTTCTACGAGGTAGCAGCCTTAGCTGATGCTGGAGCGTCAGGGCTTTGCATTCCCACGCTGGAGCGTGGGAACGATGGAATATAGATACAGAAAAAGGCGGGGTTGCCCCCGCCTTTCGTGCTGCTTTTGCTGCGTGTCTGATTAAATGTCGAAGTACAGAGCGAACTCGAGCGGTACCGGACGCATACGGACCGGGTTGACTTCGGCTTCGGTTTTGTACTCGATCCACTTCTCGATGACGTCCGGGGTGAAGACGTCGCCTTTGAGCAGGAAGTCGTGGTCTTCCTGCAGCGCCTTGAGAGCTTCCTCGAGGGTGCCCGGTGCGGACGGGATGGTGGAGAGCTCTTCCGGGGACAGACCGTAGATGTCCTTGTCCAGCGGCTGGCCCGGATCGATCTTGTTCTCGACGCCGTCAAGGCCTGCCATCAGCATCGCTGCGAAAGCGAGGTAGCCGTTGCAGGACGGGTCCGGCGTGCGGTATTCGATCCTCTTCGCCTTCGGGTTGGAGGAGAACATCGGGATACGGAGCGAAGCGGAACGGTTACGGCTGGAGTAAGCCATGTTCACCGGAGCCTCGAAGCCCGGAACCAGACGCTTGTAGGAGTTGGTGGTCGGGTTGGTGAAGGCGCAGAGCGAACGGGCGTGCTTGATGATGCCGCCGATGTAGTACAGAGCCATCTGGGAAAGCCCGCCGTATTTGTCGCCGGCGAAGAGGTTGGTGCCGTCTTTCCAGAGGGACATGTGGCAATGCATACCGGAACCGTTGTCGCCGTAGAGCGGCTTAGGCATGAAGGTTGCGGTCTTGCCGTTGCGGTTGGCGACGTTTTTGATGACGTATTTGAACCACTGGAGCTGGTCAGCCATGTCGACCAGCGAGGAGAAACGCATGTCGATCTCGGCCTGGCCGCCGGTGGCGACTTCGTGGTGCTGGCACTCGACGCGGATGCCGACTTTCTGGAGTTCCATCACCATCTCGTTGCGGAGATCGTTCTGGGAGTCGGTCGGGGCAACCGGGAAGTAACCTTCCTTGTGGCGCGGCTTGTAGCCGAGGTTCGGGAACTCTTCGCGGCCGGTGTTCCATGCGCCTTCGACGGAGTCGACGGAGTAGAAGGAGGAGTTGGCGGTGGAGTCGTAACGGACGTCGTCGAAGATGAAGAATTCTGCTTCCGGTCCGAAGTAAGCGGTGTCGGCAAGGCCGGTCGACTTCAGGTAGTTCTCAGCCTTCTTCGCGATGTTACGCGGGTCGCGGGTGTAGTCTTCCTTGGTAATCGGGTCGAAGATGTCGCAGATGAGCGAAAGGGTCGGGATCGCGGTGAAAGGGTCCATTTTCGCGGTCTTCGGGTCCGGGATGATGATCATGTCGGAAGCGTGGATCGGCTGCCAGCCGCGGATGGAGGAGCCGTCGAAGCCCTGCCCTTCCTCGAAGGTGTCCTCGCCGAACTCGCTCATCGGCACAGTGAAGTGCTGCCAGATACCGACGAAATCCATGAATTTGAAATCGACCATCAGCACGCCGTTTTCTTTGGCAAACTCCACTACTTGTTTTGGTGTCATCTACAGTCTCCTTTCAAATTAAGTAAAGAATCGGTCCGGATTAAAGGGCGTCTTCGCCCCGCTCGCCGGTCCTGATCCGAACAACTTCTTCCACGGGGGTTACGAAAATCTTGCCGTCGCCGATGCGACCGGTCTTCGCTGCCTGCTCAATGGCGTCGACTACCTTGCCGACCACATCGTCAGACACGATGATTTCCATCTTGATCTTGGGGATGAAGTCGACCACGTACTCGGCGCCGCGGTAGAGTTCTGTGTGCCCCTTCTGGCGCCCGAACCCCTTCACCTCGCCGATGGTGATCCCTTGGATACCGATCTCATTGAGTGCTTCTTTGACTTCATCAAGCTTGAAAGGTTTTATGATTGCTTCGACTTTTTTCAAGGCAGGTATCCTCCGCTTGTTGTTCAGTGCGCCGCAAATTATAAATAGCTTGCCTTAAAATTGCAAGATTTAATAAATCGCGGACTGATGGTTGGTGACTCCGTTTTAATGCAAGACTTCCGCCAATCGGCAGGGGGGTCATGAGCTGCACTACATTCCGGTACAGTCCTGGGCTGATCGCGCCTTGACTGTGGCGAAGCTAAAATAGGAGCCCCCGTCAGGAGGCTCCTATCTTCAGGCAAGTAAAGATTCAGGGATTACAGAATAAAAAGCATTTCCCTATAGGTCGGCAGCGGCCAGTATTTGGCAGCTATGATTTTTTCCAGCACATCACCAGTGGCACGCAGTTCCAGCATTTTGGCAAATACGCTTTCCCTGAATGCAGCGGCCTGCTTATCGGCATCGGCAATGTTCAGCGCGTTTTCAAGCGCTTTCTCCAGCGCTTTGGCATTGCTGCTCATCGAGGCCAGTTTGCCGCAGAGTTCTTCCAACAATTCCTTCTGGGTCGAGACGTCCAGCTTGCCGGATACGGCGGTAACCGCATTGATGGATGCAGCCACCGTTGTCGCATATTCCATGGCGGTAGGGATTATGCTGTGGTTGGCCATGTCGATCATGGTCAGGGCTTCGATGTTCAGGGTCTTGACGTACTGCTCGACCATGATTTCGTAACGTGCGTGAACTTCTTTTTCGGTAAAGACCTTGTGAGCGGCAAACAGCTCGACGGCTTCCTTGGATATCAGCTCCTTAAGTGCCTCAGGAGTGTTGGGAATATTCGGCAGGCCGCGTTCCTTGGCTTCCTGAACCCACTCGTCGGAGTAGTTGTTGCCGTTAAACACCACGCGTTGGTGTTTTTTGGCGGTTTCCTGAAGCAGTGTCTCAAGGTCGGCGTCGAAGTTGTTCGATTTCTCCAGCACGTCGGCAAAACCCTTCAGAGCCTCGGCAATGATGGTATTGATGATAATGTTGGGGCCCGATATGGAGAAGGACGAACCGAGCATCCTGAATTCGAACTTGTTACCGGTAAAGGCGAACGGTGAGGTCCTGTTTCTGTCGGTGGCATCCTTGGGCAGTGCGGGAAGGGTAGTTACGCCGATCTTCATGTCAGCGTTTTTAGAGGACGATTTTGCTGCGCCGGCAACGATCTGGTCGATGATATCGGCAAGTTGCTCGCCGAGGAAGATCGAAATGATTGCCGGAGGCGCTTCGTTGGCGCCCAGTCGATGGTCATTGCCGGCGTTGGCGCAGGAGCAGCGCAGGAGCCCGGCATAGGTATCCACAGCTTTGATGGTTGCCATGAGGAAGGTCAGGAACTGGGCATTTTCATGGGGGGTGTGACCCGGCTCAAGCAGGTTCTGTCCGTCGTTCGAGCTCATGGACCAGTTGTTGTGCTTGCCGGAACCATTGACGCCGGCAAACGGTTTTTCGTGCAGCAGGCAGACCATGTCATGCCTGTTGGCGACCCGCTTGAGAACATCCATGACCATCTGATTGTGGTCGGTGGCAATGTTGGTGTTTTCGAAAATCGGGGCGAGTTCAAACTGTCCGGGTGCCACTTCGTTGTGCTGGGTTTTAGCGGTAACGCCCAGTTTCCACAGCTCTTCATTTACTTCCTTCATGTACGACAGCACTCTTTCCTTGATAGTGCCGAAGTAGTGGTCTTCCAGTTCCTGCCCCTTTGAGGACATGGCGCCGAAAAGCGTTCTCCCGGCCATCATCAGGTCCGGTCTTTTCAGGTAGAAAGACTTGTCCACCAGGAAGTATTCCTGCTCAGCGCCGACGGTCGAGGTAACCCTGCTGACACCGGTATTTCCGAACAGTCTAAGAACACGCACTGCCTGTGTGGAAAGCGCCTCCATGGAACGGAGCAGAGGGGTCTTCTTGTCCAGGGCCTCGCCGGTGTACGAGCAGAAGGCGGTAGGGATGCAGAGAGTGATGACGTCAGCCTCTTCTCTCAGGAAGGCAGGCGAGGTGCAGTCCCAGGCGGTATAACCCCTGGCTTCAAAGGTTGCTCTCAAGCCACCGCTGGGGAAAGAGGAGGCATCCGGCTCACCCTTGACCAGCTCTTTTCCGGAGAACTCCAGCAGTGCCCCGTTCTCTGTCGGTGAAAGGAAAGAGTCATGTTTTTCCGCGGTGATACCGGTCATCGGCTGGAACCAATGGGTAAAATGCGTAGCGCCTCTTTCAACGGCCCACTCTTTCATTGCCGTTGCGACAACATCTGCGATGGAGGGGTCCAGCGGCAGACCTTCGTCTATGGTTTTCTTGAGGTTCTTGAAAACACCTTTCGGCAGCCTATCTCTCATAACGGACTGGTTAAACACGTTTTGCCCAAACATCTCCACGGTACAGCCTCCTTTTTAGACAGCGGTGTGTAAAAAATAAGCACAGTGCTTATTGACGTAATCGAAGTTCCAAGGATTTACAGAACCATTGCGTTAAAGTCCCGAATGTGAAGCAAGAGAAATGCCCAGTCAAACACCCACCTGATTAATCTTTCCACACCGAGAATAGCCCCCCTGCGAACGGGCCAAACCTTGTCGCCACTTGCCAAGCGCTGGCTATCATACTATAGTACGGGCTGCTGCAAGCGCGGGGCCAGGCGGCACCGGAGTTTGGGTGAAGGGGTAACGGTGAAGAAACAGGCAATCGCACTACGGTGGAACGGAACATCACGGCTGGCGCGTACACTGCTGCCTGCAGCGGTGCTTTGCGCGCTCTCCGTCTCGCCGGCGCAGGCCGACTTTTTCCGCTATACAGGGGAGGACGGGGTGGAAACCTTCACCAACACCCCGACCAGCGGGGGCGCGGTCAGGATTCTGCGCGAGGGAAAAAACCCGAAGAGGGCGGCGAAAAGCGAGCCGAAGACGGCTGCGAAAAGCGAACCTGCGGCCGCCCTTAGGGAGGCTTCGGACCTTTTGACGCAGAATCCCGTGCTGCCGGTGAACGGCATCATCACCTCAAAAGTCGGGCTGCGCCACGACCCGATCGACGGGAGCATGAGGCATCACAACGGGGTCGACATCGCGGTGCCGACGGGGACCAAGGTGAAGGCCATCGCCGCCGGCAGGGTGGTGGAGAGCGCCGCGCGCGGCGGCTATGGCAACCTCGTGACCATCGAGCACGCCGGCGGGATGTTGTCGTTTTACGGGCACAATTCCCAACTGGAGGTTAAAGTCGGCGACCAGGTGGAGGCGGGGCAGGTCGTCGCCCTTTCCGGGTCCACCGGAAGGTCCACCGGGCCGCACCTGCATTTCGAACTCTGGAAGAACGGGACCAATGTGACCCAGTCGTACCTCGACAACGGCGCGGGGATCCCCGAGGTCGCCGACAGCATCAGGAGCTACCTGCACAAGGACGGCTCGATCGTGTTCACGAACCTCAATTGACAATTGACAACTAACTTCCTTCCCCACTTTCCAGCCACTTTCCAGCTATCACTCCCTAGCTAACACATCCAGCTAGCAGTTCCCGTAGAAAGATTCGAGGTGAAAGGCAAACTGCTTTCACTTTTCGTTGTCAATTGTCAATTGTCAATTGTCCATTGTCAATTGCCTTTCATCCTCCATTGTCAATTGCCTTACGTCCTCTTCTTAACATGCCTGGTGGCCGGCGCGTTCCAGGGGTCCTCGGGCCAGGGGTGCCTCGGGTAACGCCCCCTCAGCTCCTTGCTCACCTCGCGATAGGCGCCGTTCCAGAAACTGCGCAGGTCGGCCGTGACCTGGATGGGACGCCTCGCCGGCGACAGCAGGTGGATCAGCACCGGCACACGCCCCCTCGCCACCCGCGGAGTCTCGGCAAGCCCGAACATCTCCTGCAGCTTCACCGCCAGAAACGGCTCTCCCTCGGCCGGATAGCTGAGCGCGACCCGCGACCCGCTCGGGACCTTCAGGTGCGTCGGCGCCTCGGCGTCCACCAACTGCTGCTGCCGCCAATCCAGTATCCCCTTTAACGGCGCCAGCAGATCGACCCGGGCCAACTGGGCCAGCGTCCTCACTCCCTGCAGATACGGCAACAGCCACCGCTCCAGATGATCCGAAAGCGCCTGATCGGAGAGGTCCGGCAGCCCCTCTTCCGGGAGCACCCGGGCGAGAAAGTTCACCCGGTTTCGGTACTGCTCGGCATCGCCGCTCCAGTTCAGCCCCCGGATACCCGGGCCGGACACTATCCCCCGCAGCAACGCGGCCGTCATCTCCTCCCGGTCGGCGGTCGCTGCGCGCTCCGACAGAAGAACGGCGCCCAGACGCTCCTCTTCCCGGGCCACCACCCTACCCTCGCGCTCGTCCCAGAACACCCTTTTCTCACGGGTGATCGAGGGGGCGCATACGGATCTGATTGCCTCCAGCGTAACCGCGCTCGCCATGTGGATCTCCGCCTCGGCTCCCGCCCCTTCGACCTCGACCGCGACGATGAACGGCTGCGCCCTCAGGTGGCTTCGCTGCGACAGGCGCGCTCCGCTGCCGTTGGCCATCAGGTAGCGCCCGGAGCCGGCACTTCTCTCCCGCGCCACCCGGTCCGGGTACGCCCTCAGCAGCAGCTCCCCTACGGACGCGGCATCGCCTTGCCTGCCGGAGCCGGATACGCGAAGGGCGGTCCTGAAATAGGTCGCCAGCCTCTCTATGTTGCGGGCTGTCTGCGGGTCGATCCTCTCGTCGAGCGCATCCAGCCGGTCCAGCACGTCGCTGTCGGTGAGGCTCCCGCCGCCGCGCGGCAGGATGTCGCGCTCGGAAAGGACGGCGGCGACGGCGCAGGCGAGCGGCCCTTCGCCGCTCTCCCGGGAGGCGATCAACATCGCTGCCAGGCGCGGGTGCATCGGGAGCGCGGCCATCTTCTTGCCGACTTCGGTAATGGCGCCGCGCGCATCGATGGCCCCAAGCGCCGTGAGAAGCGCCCTCCCCTCGGCCAGGTGCGCCGGCGGCGGTGCGTCGAGAAAGCTCAGCGAGGCGGGATCGCTGACGCCCCAGTTCGCGAGGTCGAGGGCCAGGGGGGCGAGGTCGGAAACGCGGATCTCGGGAGGGGTAAAGGGGAGTAGCGTGGTCTGGGTGTGCTCGGTCCAGAGACGGAAGCAGACGCCGGGCGCCACCCTGCCGGCGCGACCGGCGCGCTGTTCGGCGGAGGCCGCCGAAATCCTCATTATTTCGAGACGGTTGAGGCCGGTGGACGGGTCGTAGCGGAGCTGCCGGGAATAGCCGGTGTCGACCACCACCCGGACCCCCTCGATGGTGAGGCTGGTCTCGGCGATGTTGGTGGCGAGAACGACCTTGCGCCGGTCGGCGGGGACGATGGCGCGCTCCTGCGCGGCAAAGGGGAGATCCCCGTACAGGACGGCTACCATGATCTCCGGGCCGAGCCTCTCCTGCAGAAGCTTCTCGCAGCGCCTGATCTCTCCGGCGCCGGGGAGGAAGACGAGGATGTCCCCCTCTGTCTGCGAAAGCGCCCTGATGACAGCGGCCGAGGTGGTATCGTGAAGCCTCCCCTGCGGTTCCGTCTTCAGGTAGTTCACTTCCACCGGGAACTGTCTGCCGCGCGTGGTGATGAGCGGCGCGCCCCCAAGGAGCTGCGCCACCGGCTCGGCGTCGAGGGTGGCGGACATGACCAGGATGCGCAGGTCGTCGCGCAGCCCCTGCTGGACGTCGCGGCAAAGGGCAAGGGAGAGATCGCAGGTGAGGCTGCGCTCGTGGAATTCGTCGAAGATGACCGCCGACACCCCTTCGAGGAGCGGGTCGCTCTGCAGCCTGCGGGCGAGGATCCCCTCGGTCACCACCTCGACGCGCGTGGCGGCGCTCACCTTCCGCTCGAAACGGATGCTGTATCCGACGCGCCTGCCCACCTCCTCGCCCAGGCAGGAAGCCATGTAGCGGGCGGCGTTGACCGCGGCCAAGCGGCGCGGCTCCAGCATGACGATCTTCCCCTGCCTGAGGAAAGGGGCGTCAAGGAGCGCCAGCGGGACGCGGGTCGTCTTCCCGGCGCCGGGAGGCGCCTGCAGCACGGCCACGTTCCCCTTTTCCAGCACGGAGATGAGTTCGGGGAGGACCCCGTCTATGGTGGTGGTTTTCCGCATCGCCATGTCAGGCGAGGAGGTGCAGCCCCTGGAGGTCGATCCCGGCGAGGGAGTTGACCACCTTGGTGGCTCCGGTCAACCGCTCCCTCGGGTAGCTGTTGGTCACCGCGAGGACCTTGAGCCCCGCGCCGGTAGCCGAGGCGATCCCCGCCGGGGTGTCCTCGATGGCAAGCGATGCCGCCGCGTCGACCTTTCCGGGGAAGATGTCCTGGAGCCGCCGCACCGCGACCCGATAGCTCTCCGGGTCCGGCTTGCTGGCGGCGACCTCGTCCGCCGTCACCATGGCGTCGAATGCTTCGGTGAGCCCCAGCTGCAGCAGGATCGGTTCGATGTCGCCGCGAAGCGCGCCGCTGCAAAGGGCAAGCGGGAGGTTGCCGGAGATGGAGCGGATCAGCTCGACCACCCCCGGGTAAGCGGGAACCCCTACCGAGACTATCTTCAGGAACGCTTCCGCCTTGCCGTGAATCAGGTCCTTCAGTTCCTGGACGGACAGGGTCCGGCCCGCGGCGCGAAACGCCTCACGGAAGGCGTCACGGTCGTCGAAGCCTATGTAGCGCTCGAGGTACTCCTCCCAGGAGTAGCCGAGGCCGAGCGGGACCAGGATCTCCTGGAACGCCTTGTAGTGCAGCGGCTCTGTGTCCACGATGATGCCGTCAAAGTCGAAGATCACTGCGTTTAGCATGGTGGCTCCTTATATATATTTATTACTGGAATTTTCCGATCAGGGCGAGGGAGGGGTGACCGTCGATAGAAAGGGGCGCGAGGGTCAGCTGCCCCGGTTGCAGGGCGCGGTACCTCGTGACCGTATTCCCCGCCAGTTCGCCTATGGCGGCGCCGAGCACGACGTCGCTCGCCCAGTGTTTGCCGCGGTACGCCCTGGAGAAACCGGCGAGGCTTGCCGTGGCGTAGCAGGCGAGCTTGGCGCCGAGGCTGTCGGTCTTTGATGCAACGACGTGGGCCATGGCGAAGGAGCTGGCGGTGTGCATGGAGGGGAGCGAATCGTAGCCGTCCTGGAACTGGAACGGGCGGTAGCGGGAATTGCCGTCGCCCGAGTAAGGACGGCCGCGCCCTATGACCCCCTTCAGCACGAAGGTCGCGGCATCCGACAGGACCAGCGCCTCCCCCATCTCCTCTCCCAGTTGCATGACCCGCGGCCGGTCCGCTGCGACACCGGCAGTGTAGAACGCTGCCGCGACACCGAGGTGCAGGAACGGGTTGCTGGCGGCGTTGCCGAAATCGGTGATCCCCCGGAGGACGCGGCCGTGCGAGCGGGAGAGTTCCGAGTTTATGTCCTCGTCGAAGAGGTAGCTGAGGGCGAAGACGCCCGCGACCGCCGCGCTCTGCGCCAGGTACGGGTCCACCGGGGCCTTCAGGAACATCGCCGCTTCGCCAGAGAGCCGCGTCAGCTCACCCTTGATGGCGGTTCCGCTGTTGAACAGGTTGTCGGCGGCATCTGCGGGAAGCGGGGAGAGCATGGAGAAAATAAGGAATACAAGCAGAGGGAAGAAGTGAAGGGCTGTGGCGAGGCGAGCCGGATGCCGTGGCGGGATGGATTGTACTATCTCTTCGGGAACAGTCACTGTCATCGCCATCGGTATCTCCATGCAGAGGGTGATCGAGAGAGGACATCAAACCCGGGTGTGCCATGAGCGGCCGCTCAGCCGACGAGGGTTAAAAAAAAACAGCGCCCTGGTTCCAGGCGCTGTTTTTAATGGTGATCCCAAGGGGACTTGAACCCCTGTTACCGACGTGAAAGGCCGGTGTCCTAACCACTAGACGATGGGACCGAAGATATGTGCAGCTGGCTGTAACGTCAGCAGGGAAGCTATGGCTGGGGTGCGAGGATTCGAACCTCGGATGACGGAGTCAGAGTCCGTTGCCTTACCGCTTGGCGACACCCCAACGTGGGCAGATGAGCTTTATAGCAGATCGGCGCAGGCAAAGTCAAGCCTCTTTTTAACGGAGCGCCGCCTGCGCGCCCGCCTCAATCGCCTTCAGGTTGGCAGGGATGAAGCGGTGGTTCCTCTCGGGGAGCACCTGCTCCAGCCCCGCGGCCAGGGAGGTCATATCGACCACGCCGGTCAGGGCGACATACGCGCCCATGGCGACCATGTTCACCATCCTCAGGTCACCCAGTTCCGTGGCGATCTCGTTCATCGGCACCTTGACCACCCTGATGTCGTCGCGGTTCAGCGTGGAGCAGTCAACGAGCGAGGAGTTGACTATGCAGATGCCGTTGGGGCGGACCCGGGCTCCGAAGCGGTCCAGCGACGCCTGGTTCAGGACCACGAGCGTCGAGGGCTGCCCCACGACCGGGGAACCGACGGCGCCGTCCGCTATCACTACCGTGCAGGTGGCCGAGCCCCCCCTCTTCTCCACCCCGTAGGCTGGAAAGTAGGAGACGTTCTTCCCCTCGTCTATGGCGGCATAGGAGAGCAGGTTCCCGGCGAGGAGCACACCCTGCCCGCCGAAGCCTGCTATCAGTACATCGTTTCGCATCCGACCTCCCATGAACCAAGTTCTACGTCATGAAACCAGTTCTATGTTCAACGTTCAACGTTCAACGTTATGCTAATCAGCCCCCTCGCACTCCGGGAGAGGGTGGCCGCAGGCCGGGTGAGAGTGGCGCCACACTGTAGGAGCGGCATTCCTGCCGCGATCGGCGCCCTCACCCCGACCCTCTCCCGAAGGGCGAGGGGGAGTTGGGTGGAGCGGGTGGAGCGGGCCAGTAAAAAGCCGTCCCCGCTTCCTACGCGTTCTCTTCCTTCTTGAACACGCCCAGCGGGAAGTACGGGATCATCTCGGCGCCTATCCTCGCGGTCGCGGCGAGCGGAGTCATGCCCCAGTTGGTCGGACAGGCGGAGAGTACCTCGACAAAGGAGAATCCCTTCCCCTCGACCTGAAAACCGAAGGCCTCCCTGATCACCTTCTTTGCCTCCAGCACGTGTTTTGGGGAGTCGACGGCGACTCTCGCGGAAAAGGCGACGCCCCCCAACTGCGCCAGCAGCTCGGCCATCCTGATCGGCGAGCCGTCCTTGGACTTGTCGCGGCCGTACGGGGAGGTGGAGGTCTTCTGCCCTACCAGCGTGGTGGGAGCCATCTGCCCGCCGGTCATGCCGTAGGTGGTGTTGTTCACGAAGATGACGGTGATATCCTCGCCGCGGTTGGCCGCGTGGATGATCTCGGCGGTCCCGATGGCGGCCAGGTCGCCGTCCCCCTGGTAGGTGAACACGAAGCTGTCCGGTCTGGCGCGCTTCACGCCCGTGGCGACTGCGGGCGCGCGGCCATGGGGCGCCTCGACGACGTCAATGTCGAAGTAACCGTAGAGAAAGACGGAGCACCCTACCGATGCGACCCCGATGGTCCTCTGCTGGACCCCGAAATGGTCCATGGCGTCGGCCACCAGCCGGTGGATGGTGCCGTGGTGACAGCCGGGACAAAAATGGGTCTGCACATCCTTGAGACTTTCCGGTCTCCTGAAAACCTGTTGCATATATTCAACCTCGCGGGTCTGTTACGACGCCTGGTCGTACTGCTTCCTGATGACTTCGAAAAGCTCCTCGGGAGAGGGAAGTGAACCTGCCCCCGGCGGCCTGCCGTAGAAGGAGACCTTTGCCGCCCCTGCGACGCTGAGACGAACGTCCTCGACCATCTGTCCGGTGTTCAGCTCGACCACCAGCACCTTCCCGGCACGCGCGGCCGCCTTTTGCAGCGCCTGCTCCGGGAACGGGAACAGCGTCACCGGGCGGAACAGACCGGCCTTCAGCCCTGCCTCTCTCGCCATGGCGACGGCCGTGTGGGCGATCCTGGATACGGAGCCGAAACCGACCACCAGCAGGTCCGCGTCGGCGGTCTCGTACTCCTCCGAGATGCACTCCTTTTCCTTCATCACCTGGTACTTCGCGTGCAGATGCCAGTTGTGCGCCTCCAGCTCGCCGTCGCCCAGGAAAAGCGACTTCACCACCCGCTGTTCGGCGTTGCTCTTGCCGCGCACAGCCCAGGACTTCTCCGGGAGTTCGCGCACCGGGCGGGGATTGGGGACCAGCGCTTCCTTCATCTGGCCGATGACCGAATCGCCCAGCAGCATGACCGGGGTCCGGTACAGATCGGCCAGGTCGAAGGCGTGCATGGTGAGGTCGTACATCTCCTGCACCGAGTTGGGCGCGAGCACCGGGATGTGGTAGCCGCCGTGCCCTCCCCCCTTCACCGCCTGGAAGTAATCGGCCTGGGAGGCATCGATGCCGCCCAAGCCCGGGCCGGAGCGGGATATGTTGATGATGACGCCGGGGAGTTCGGCTCCGGCCATATAGGAGATCCCCTCCTGCTTCAGGGAGATGCCGGGGCTGGAAGAGGAGGTCATGGCGCGCCTGCCGCAGGCGGAGGCGCCGAGGAGCATGTTGATCGCACCTATTTCGCTCTCGGCCTGGATGAACTCGCCGTCGAGCTTGGGGAGTTCCCTGGAGAGGTATTCGGGGATGTCGCTTTGGGGGGTGATGGGATAACCGAAGTAGTAGCGGCAACCGGCTTCGACGGCGCCCATGGCGGCGGCCTCGTTACCCTTTACAAACAGGCGTTTAGACAATTGGCCCTCCCGAGGAAATGCTGCTGGTCGACGTTTGCGTCAACTGCGGCCATGCCGTGAAGACATCAGCCGCCGTCCGATTGCTCAATCAGGATCTGTCAGTCGATCAGTGTGTGTGCAGAAAATTATTTGAAGACAGTTATGGCGACGTCAGGACAAATTTCGGCGCAGAGAGCGCACCCGGTGCACTGCTCCAGAGAGGAAGCCTCAGCCGGTGAATACCCCTGGACATTGACCTTATCGCAAAGCCTGATCAGCTTCTTCGGGCAGGCAATCGTGCAGATACCGCATCCTTTGCATCTCGATTCATCTATCTCAATTCTTGCCATTCTAACTCGCCCTCATAGTCTCGGAGCCGCCTTCCGGCCATGCAATCAGCCCGTGGAAACTAGCAGAATTCTGTCTAGCCAGTCAACTTTTTTGTTTACAGCTGTGATTTCTCGCTTGATTTTAATTGCTCATGTAGTTTAATAATACCTAATTAACGTATCCACCTTAAAAATTTAAAAGGAGGAACCCCACGATGGCATCAACACTGCTCGAATTGACGGCCAGTATTGTCTCTTCACATGCCTCGGTTACTGAGATGTCGGGTGAAGATCTGCTTCAGGAACTGCAGAAGGTTCATGTCGCTTTGCAGAAACTGGAAATCGAGACCGGTGAAGGAGTCGAGAAGGCCGAGGCCAAGGGGCCCGCCCTCTCAATCAAGAGGGCCTTCCAGCCGGACCAGGTGAGCTGCATGCTCTGCGGCAAGGCCGGCATGAAGACCCTGGCCCGCCACCTGGCCCAGGTCCACGGCATGAAGCCCGGCGAGTACCGGAAGCAGTTCGGCATCCCCAGCAGCCAGGCGCTGACGGCCAAGAACTTCTCCGAGGCGCGCAGAAGGATGGCGCAGGAAAAGGGACTGGCGGACAACCTGGCCAAGGCGCGCGCAGTCCGTGCCGCCAAGCTGGCAGCCAAGGGCGGGCCGGAAAAGAAGGCCCCCAAACCGCCGCGCGAGCCTAAGCAGAAGCGGGCCACCGGCTAAGATAACGGTGCGATTAAAAAAGCCGCCCTGGAAGGCGGCTTTTTTTGTTCCTATTATCCATTGTCCCGCTATCTGCGGGTCGGAGCCCCGCGCCTTGCAACCACGCCGGTCTTGCGCGGACCGCGGCCGGGGCCGACCGGCACCGTCTTCCTCTTCAGCTTCGCCACCTCTTCGGCGCTGAGGAACCTGAACTCGCCGGGTTTCATCTCCCCGATCTCAAGGAAGTCGTAGCGGGCCCTCTTCAGACGCACCACGCTCAGCCCAACCGCCTCGCACATGCGGCGCACCTGGCGATAGCGCCCCTCGTGGATGGTGATCGAGATCCAGGTGTTGTTCTCGCTTTCGCTAAACGGCGCCACCTTCGCCGGGGCGGTCATGCCGTCTTCCAGCTTCACACCGTCGGACAGCTTCTTGATCTGGACCGCCGACACCTGGCCGCTCACCCGCACCAGGTATCCCTTGTCCACCTCGTGGCTTGGGTGCATCAGCGTGTTGGCGAGGGCGCCGTCGTTGGTAAGGAGCAGCAGCCCCTCGGTGTTGTAGTCCAGCCGGCCGATCGGGTAGACCCGCTCCTTGACCTCCTTGAGGAGATCGCTGACTATCGGGCGCCCCTCAGGGTCCTTCATGGTGGTCATGTACCCTACCGGCTTGTAGAGCAGGATGTAGACCCGCTTCTCCTCGATGGCGACCGGCTTGCCGTCGACCGTTATGGTGTCCGTATCCGGGTCCGCCTTGGTGCCGAGTTCCGTAACCACCGTGCCGTTAACGGCGACCCTGCCGTCCAGTATTATGCTCTCCGACTCACGGCGGGAAGCTATCCCTGCCTGTGAGAGTATCTTCTGCAAACGTTCCTGCATCTTCTCTCCTCAACGGGGTCTCCCCCGGTAAACTTACAAGCTTCAGTCATAACATAGCGAGATACCGACCGCAACTATTTACAAGGGGAGCACTGTTGCCTTGTCGGCGATAACCTGCTAAATAGATGGGTCGCGTCGCGCGTGGCCGTCGCACCAAACAAACACGAAGCAAGGAGCAGATGTAGATGCAGATGACGGATGACAGGAATGTTGCACTGACGAGGAATAAAACCGTAGCCACAGCCCTCATGGTGGGCGCCGCCATTTTGTTCGTGGTGGCGAGATTGCAGCATGGCAGCGGCGCCTGGGAGTGGGTGGCGGCATTCGCGGAGGCGGCCATGGTCGGCGCCCTTGCCGACTGGTTCGCCGTGGTGGCGCTGTTCCGGCACCCGTTGGGTGTCCCCATCCCGCACACGGCCATCATCGCCAACAAGAAGGACGCCATCGCGGAGAACCTGGGCCGGTTCATCCAGGATAAGTTCCTGGCGACGGAGGTCCTGGTCGAGAGGCTGAGGGAATTCGATCCGGCGCGGCACCTCTGCAACTACCTCGCCTCGAGGGATAATGCGGACGGCCTGGCACAAGGAGTGGCGCGGGTCATCTCCGAGTCCATCGACTTCATAGAGGACGAACGGGTCGGCAAGATCGTCAGTGCCGCCATGAGCGACCGGATCGATAAGTTCGATCTCGCCACCACCGCCGGGAGCCTCCTGGAGACATTGAGAAAAGACAGCAGGCACCAGGTTGTGCTCGATGAGATACTGAGGCGGCTCGGCGATTGGATGGCAACCCCGGAATCACAGGAAAAGATCGCCATCGCCCTCGACACCTGGATCGAGACGGAATACCCGCTGTTGAGCAGGTTCATCCCCAACCGTCCCCAGTTCGCCACCAAAGCCGGCGAAAAGATAGTAGAGAAAGTGAGCGGCTTCCTGCAGGCAGTCAACGCGGATCCGACGCACGAACTGCGGCACGAGTTCGACAACGCGGTGGGGGATTTCATCGTAAGGCTGAAGCACGATACCGGGATGAGGGAAAAAGCCGAAAAACTGAAGCAGGAAGTGATCAACAACGAGCAGCTTTCACACTACGCGAAGGGGCTTCTGGGAGACCTGAAGAACTGGGTCGTGGAGGACTTGGACCGGCCGCACTCAAGCATCCGGCAACGGATTGCGGAGGCCGCGATGGGGCTCGGCGGCACCATCTCCAAGAACCGCGAATTGAGCGACTCGATCAACGAGCACCTGGAGAGCATAGTGCGCAGGTACGCCGACACCCTGAGGAAGGGGTTCGCGAAGCACATCTCCGGCACCGTGAAGGAATGGGAGAACGAGGAGTTCATCAACGAAATAGAGTTGAGCATCGGCTCCGACCTGCAATTCATCAGGATGAACGGCACCCTGGTCGGCGGCATGATCGGCCTGCTGCTGCACGCTGTGTCGCTGCTGCTGAGGTAATTCCCCGCCCCTGACTGCACCCTTCCCCCCTCCCGACCTCCCCCCTCCGGGGGGAGGAGTAGTAGTACGGCAAAACCGCCACTGAAGGTAATGAGAAAAGAAAAAGGGACAGGCTACTTATTCTTGCAAAGTAGCCTGTCCCTTTTATGTATTGCCCGAAGGTATCCAGTCCCCGCCCCCGGAGGGGGAGGGTCAGGAAGGGGGAACGCCGCCGTCTTGAGCAGAGTCCCCCGAACTACCTATTCCGCGAAGCGGCTCATCTTCCTGAACTTCTGGTAACGCAGCTCGATCAGATCTTCCGCCGGGATCGCATTGAGTTCCTTCAGGTTCCTGGAAAGCGCCTCGTGCAGGCTGTTCGCCATGGCCTCGAAGTCCCTGTGGGCGCCGCCTGCCGGCTCGGGGACGATCTCGTCGATGACCTCGAGGTCCAGGATATCCTTGGCGGTCAGCTTCAGCGCCTCGGCGGCCTGGGCGCCCTTGGTGCCGTCGGACCAGAGGATCGCGGCGCAGCCCTCGGGGGAGATGACGGCATAGACGGAGTGCTGCAGCATCAGGATCCGGTCGCCGACTGCGATGGCGAGCGCGCCGCCCGAGCCCCCCTCGCCGGTGATGACGACGATGATGGGCACGGTCAGGCGGGACATCTCGCGCAGGTTCCTGGCGATCGCCTCGGCCTGGCCGCGCTCCTCGGCGCCGATGCCGGGAAATGCGCCCGGGGTGTCGACGAAGGTGATGATGGGGAGCTTGAAGCGCTCTGCCATCTCCATCAGGCGCAGCGCCTTCCGGTACCCTTCCGGGTTAGGCATGCCGAAGTTGCGGAAGACCTTCTCCTTGGTGTCGCGCCCCTTCTGGTGCCCGATGACCATGACCGGCTCGCCGTCGAGCCTGGCGAGGCCGCCGACTATGGCGTGGTCGTCGCCGAAGTTGCGGTCGCCGTGCAGTTCCACGAATTCGGTGAAGATGAGGCTCAGGTAGTCGAGGGTGAAGGGACGGTTGATGTGGCGGGCCACCTGGGCGGTCTGCCAGCGGGAAAGGTTGGCGAACATCTCCTCGCGCATCTTCTCCGCCTTCTGCTCAAGCTTGGCGACTTCCGCCTTCAGGTCTACACCATCGGTGGAAAAGGCAAGCAGTTCCTGGATCTTCTTGTCCAGTTCGGCCAGCGGCTTCTCGAACTCAAGATAGCTCTGTTGCAGTGCCATATATCTCTATCTCCTTGATTTCAATTGATCAAGGGCGAATAATTATTCGCCCCTACCTTCCCTACTCGAAAGACACAGCATTATAGCCGAAGAGATTGCTCACTTCCACTGTTAATTCTTCACTGGCCGATACTTTGTAGGCGTCGGAAAGCTTTATGGTGACTCTCGAGCTGTTCTCTATGTCGAGGTGCAGGAAGCTGCGACACACCCCCTGGTAGCGGGAAATTATCCCCTTCAGCGTTGTGAGCTTGCCGGGATCGGCTTCCTTCGCGTCTATGGTGAAGTTCACCCGCCTCGTTTCCCGCTCGACCAGATCGCGCAGCAGGATGATCTCGCTGGCCATCACCTTGGACCCCTTCTCGCTCTGCTCCACCGCGCCGGTGACGTGGATCGGGTCGTCCCCCCTGAGGATCTCCGAGCATCTCGCGTAGGTCTCGGGAAAGACGACCACCTCCACCGCGCCGCAGAGATCCTCCAGGGACAGGAACGCCATCCGGTCGCCCTTCTTGGTGATCAGTTCCTTGAGGCTCGCCGGCACCCCGCAGATCTTGATCTCGCTCTTCTCCTTGGCCTCCATGATCGTGGAGCAGTCCACGGTGGAGAAGCGCCTCATGTCGGCCACGTAGCGGTCCAGCGGGTGCCCGGTGATGAAGAAACCGATCGCCTCCTTCTCGCAGCCGAGCCGGTACTTCTCGTCCCACTCGGGGATGTCGGGAAGGCGGTTCGACCCGCCGTTCGAGCTGCGCACGATCTCGGCCGCCCCGAAGAGCGACGCCTGGGCGCTCTCGCGCTCCTGCTGCACCCTCTGCCCCGTCGCGGCGGCATCCTCGAGGCCCGCCATCAGCTGGGCGCGCTTGGCGCCGGTGCAGTCGAAGGCGCCGCACTTGATGAGCGCCTCGATGACGCGCTTGTTGACGCGACGCAGATCGACCCGCTCGCAGAAATCGAAGATGTCCTTGAAAGGCCCCTCGCCGCGCGCCTCGATGATCGCCTCGATGGCCCCCTCGCCGACGTTCTTCACCGCGCCCAGACCAAAGCGCATCGCCCTCTCCAGTACGCGGAAGGAGCGGGCCGACTCGTTGATGTCCGGCGGGAGCACCTCGATCCCCATCTCGCGGCAGTCGCCGATGCTCTTGATGACCTTGTCCGTGTTCCCCATGTCCTCGGTCAGGAGGGCGGCCATGAACTCGACCGGGTAGTGGGCCTTCAGGAACGCGGTCTGGTAGGCGACCAGGGCGTAGGCGGCGGAGTGCGACTTGTTGAAGCCGTACTCGGCGAACTTCGCCATCAGGTCGAAGATGGCGGCGGACTTTTTCAGGTCGAGCCCGAGCTTCTCGGCCCCTTCGAGGAACTTGTCGCGCTCCTTGGCCATCTGCTCGGCGTCCTTCTTACCCATGGCGCGGCGCAGGAGGTCGGCGCCCCCCAGCGAGTAGCCGGCGAGAGAGCGGGCGATCTGCATGACCTGTTCCTGGTAGACGATGACGCCGTAGGTGTCCTTGAGGACCGGCTCGAGCTGCGGCAGGTCGTAAACCGTCTGCTTGCGGCCGTGCTTACGCTCGATGAAGTCGTCCACCATGCCGCTTCCCAGCGGACCCGGTCGGTAGAGGGCGCAGACCGCGATGATGTCCTCGAAGCACGACGGCTTCAGCTTGACCAGGAGCTCCTTCATGCCGCTCGACTCGAGCTGGAAGACGCCTGTCGTGTTGCCGGCCTGCAAGAGCTTGTAGGACTCCGCGTCGTCGTCGCGCAAAAGGGTGATGTCGAAGTCGGGGTCCTTGCCGCTTCTTATGTGCTTCACGGCGTTGTCGATGACGGTGAGGTTCTTGAGCCCCAGGAAGTCGAACTTGACCAAGCCGATCTTCTCGACGTACTTCATCGAGTACTGCGTGGTCAGGGAGCCGGTCTTCTGGTCCTTGTAGACCGGGCAGAACTCCTCCATCTGCTTCGGCGCGACCACGAGGCCGGCGGCGTGGGTCGAGGCGTGGCGGGCCAGCCCCTCCAGGCGCAGGGCGACCGTCATGACCTCCTTCACCTTCGCGTCGGCGGCCATCAGCTCCTTCAGCTTGGGCTCCTGCTCCAGCGCCTTGTCGAGCGTGATGCCGAGCACCTCGGGAACCAGCTTGGCGATCCTGTCCACCTCGCCGAAGGTCAAGTCCAGGGCGCGGCCGACGTCGCGGATGACGCCGCGCGCGGCCATGGTGCCGAAGGTGATGATCTGGCAGACCCGGTCCCGGCCGTACTTGTCGACCATGTACTGGATCACCTCTTCGCGGCGGTCCTGGCAGAAGTCGACGTCGATATCGGGCATCGAGATGCGTTCCGGGTTCAGGAACCGCTCGAAGAGGAGGTTGTACGGCATCGGGTCGATGTCGGTGATCTTGATGCAGTAGGCGACGAGACTTCCCGCCGCCGAGCCCCTCCCCGGGCCGACCGGGATGCCGTGGTCCTTGGCCCAGTTGATGAAGTCGGCGACGATCAGGAAGTAACCCGGGAACCCCATCTGCTTTATGCAGTCGAGCTCGATGCGCAGACGGTCGTGGTAACCCTGCTCCTGTTCCTCGGTGAGGTCGTACTTGATGCGGATCTTCTTGAGCCGCTCGACGAGCCCCAGGGTCGACTCCCGTTCCAGCTGCTGGTCCAGGGTCTCGCCCTCGGGGGCGTTGTAGGCGGGGAAGTAGTAGGTCTTGAAGTCGAAGGCGAGTTCGCAGCGTTCGGCGATCTTCACCGTGTTCGACAGCGCCTCGGGGGCGTAATGGAAGGCCGCCGCCATCTCCTGCGGGGTCTTCACGTAGAACTCGTCCACCGAGAAGGCCATGCGGGACGGATCGCTCATGGTCTTGCCGGTCTGGATGCAAAGGAGGATCTCGTGGGCGCGCGCGTCTTCCTGGTTCAGATAATGGCAGTCGTTGGTGGCGACCAGCGGGAGTTCAAGCTCCTTGGCGATCTGCATGAGCCGGCGGTTGGCGATGTCCTGCTCGGGAAGCTTGTTCTCCTGCAGCTCGATGAAGTAGCTCCCGGGGAAGTTCTCCGCGTACCAGGAAGCCGCCGCTTTCGCCTCGTCCATCTTGTTGCGGCCGGCCAAGTACGCCACCTCCCCCTGCAGGCAGGCGGAGAGGACGATGAGTCCCTCCTTGTGTTTTAGCAGGAGTTCCTTGTCGATGCGCGGGCGGCGGTAGAACCCTTCCTTGTACCCCGCGGAAACCAGGTAGGAGAGGTTCTTGAAGCCGGTCATGTTCTCGCACAGGAGGATGAGGTGGTAGCTGGTGACCGGGTCGGCGCTGGTGGGGGCCTGTTTCAGCAGGCGCGACTGGGGTGCTATGTACACCTCGGAGCCTATGATCGGCTTGATCCCCTTGTCCTTGCACTTGAGGTAGAACTCGAGGGTGCCGAACATGTTGCCGTGGTCCGTCATGGCGACGGCCGGCATGTGGCAATCCTTCACCTTCTTGAGGAGATCGCCGATGCGGATCGCCCCGTCCAGGAGGGAGTACTGGGAGTGGAGGTGGAGATGTACGAAATTTGCTGAATCCATAGGGCCGACATCCTGGGTTGACACGGGGGGAACTGACTGAATCGAAACAACAAAAGGAGCCCTTTGCTTAGCCGGCTCCAGTCAATGTATCAGCGAAAAAATTGTGCCCAAATATGCCACGAACGGGAGGGTTCTGTCAATGAAACAGAAAGGCGTTTAACGGGGATGAAGGGGATTAAAGGGATGAGGGGAAATGGGAATCGCGGCAGGAATGCCGCTCCTACAGGGCGAGTTCATTGTTCCCACGCTCCAGCGTGGGAACACAAGGCAGGACGCTCCCGCGTCCGATTCTATTCACCGACGGTTTTTGAGATAGGCGCCTGTAACTGACGCTGGAGCGTCAGGGGGCTTTTCGTTCCCACGCTGGAGCGTAGGAACGATGAAAAATCCCCTTTACCGCAGCGTATCAAGCCTCGCCTTTCACCTGCTTCGCGATGACGCCGGCGTCGAGCGCGACCTCGCCCTGGACTCCGCCGTCCATGTCCTTCAACGGGGCGGTACCCCGGGCGAGCTCGTCCCCGCCGATGATGAGGGTGAAACGGGAGTTGAACTTGTCGGAACGCCTCATCTGGCTCTTCAGGCTCTTCCCCTCGTAGTCGATCTCGGCCGACACGCCACGGCGCTGCAGTGCGCTCATGAGCCGGAACGCCTCGGCATGGGCCTCTTCCCCCATGGCGGCGATGAAGAGGTCGGGACGACGGGAAAAATCCTTCTCGGCCAAAAGGAGCGCCACGCGTTCGACACCCATGGCGAACCCTATCCCCGGGATCTGGGGACCGCCGATCTCGGCGATGAGCCCGTCGTAGCGCCCGCCGGCGGCAACCGCGCTCTGGGAGCCGAGAAGGCCGGTCACCATCTCGAAGGTGGTCCGGGTGTAATAGTCAAGTCCGCGCACCATCCTCTGGTTGATGCTGTACGGGGTTCCCACCAGTTCGAGGAATTTCCTGGTCTTGTCGAAGTGGTCGCCGCACTCAAGGCAGAGGTAATCGAGCATGGAGGGGGCTCCCTTGGTCGCCTCCTGGCACCCGGGGGACTTGCAGTCCAGCGCGCGCAGCGGGTTGGTCTCGTAGCGGCGCTTGCAGTCCTCGCAGAGAAGCTCGATCCGGTTCAGCAGGAAGCTCTTCAGGGCGTCGCGGTAGACGGGGCGGCAGCAGGGGCAGCCGAGGGAGTTGATCTGCAGCGTCGGCTCGTCCAGCCCCAGTTCCTGGAAGAAGTGGGTCAGCATGGTGAGCACCTGCGCGTCGACCGTGGGTGCGGCGACACCGGTGATCTCGGCGCCGATCTGGTGGAACTGGCGGTAGCGCCCTTTCTGCGGACGCTCGTAGCGGAACATGGGTCCCATGTAGTAGAGGCGCGCCACCGGGTCGAGGGCGTGCAGCTTGTGCTCGATGAAGGCGCGCATCACCGACGCGGTCCCCTCCGGGCGCATGGTGACCTTGTTCCCCCCCTTGTCCTCGAAGGAGTACATCTCCTTCTCGACGATGTCGGTGGCGTCGCCTATGGAACGGCAGAAAAGTTCGGTCTTCTCGAGGATCGGGATCCTGATCTCCGAGAGTCCGTAAAGCTCGAAAACCCGGCGGGCAGTCGCCTCGATATGCTGCCACTTCTCAACCTCGCCGGGGAGAATGTCGTTGAATCCTTTAACACCTGTGATCGCCACGTTAACGCTCTCCTTGCTTCATAAAATTGCTGCCTTAACCCGTAGGGGCGAATGATTATTCGCCCCTACAGGACAGCCCCATCTCGTCAATAAGGTAAAAATAGAAAAACCGGAAGAACCTGGTGAGGGTGTGTCTTTTCGTTACGGAGGCGTCGTCCGCCTCTGGGCGTGGAAGGCCCTGTTCTTGCCCGCGCTCTTGCCGCGGTACATCGCCTGGTCCGCCATCTCGAGGAGTTCGACCTTGGTCGAGGCGTCGTCCGGCGAACAGGCGAAACCGAGACTCACGGTGAGCTTGATGGCGAGACCGTCGGCCTTCGAGAAGGTGTGCGCCTCGACGGTCCGCCTGATACGCTCGGCAACGACATTGGCGCCGTCAAGACCTGTCTCGACCAGCACGATGGTATACTCGTCGCCGCCGTAGCGGATCACCGCATCGACGTCACGCACGCTCCTTCGCAGCAGCGTCCCGACCTCGCGCAGCACCCGGCTCCCGATCAGGTGCCCGTACTGGTCGTTCACCGCCTTGAAGAGGTCGATATCCAGGAACAGCACGGAGAGGTTGGAGCCGTAGCGGTCTGAACGCTTCAGCTCCCGCTCCAGCACCACGTCGAGATAGCGGTAATTGTAAAGCCCGGTGAGCTCGTCTATGTAGAGGAGGTCCTTGGCGAAATTGTAGCGGGCGGCGTTTTCCAGCGCGAGGGAGGCCTGGTCCAGAAGGAAGACGATGTGCTTGCGGTTCACGTCCCGGGGGAGCGCCGCACCCGCATCGTTGAACAGGATGACCACGCCCTGGAGCACCGACTTCTGCCTGATGTAGAGGCAGATCGCCTCCTTCAGGTCGCCACCGTACTCGGTCCCTTCGGGGAGGAAATCCGCGAGGAACGCGATATTGCTGGAGCCGTCGTCGCGCAGGTCGCACTCGGTTATCACCGCCTGCCCCAGAAGGAGGGCGTCCGGCTCGTCAAACCCCTTCAGCTCATGCAGCACGAGCTGCCCGCCCTCGTTGAAATATCCCAGTCCGCGGCTGACACCGACCTCCTTGGAGAGCGCATCCATCAGCAGGGGGTAGATCCGCTCCAGTTCCAGGCAGTTCGCGATGTTCTGGCTCACCTGGAAAAGGTTCACCAGTCCCTTGAGTTCAAGGTTCTCGTCCAGGAGCCTGCGCTGCTCCATGCAGTGGGACACGATGTGGCGGAACTCGTCGTGGTTGATCGGCTTGATCAGGTAGTCGGTGGCCCCGTTTTTCAGGGCATAGATGGCAGTCTCGACGTTGGCGTGTCCCGTCACCATGATGACGGACACCGCAGGATCGAGCCTCTTAACCGCCGAAAGGATGTCGAGACCGCTCACGTCGCGCATCACGAGGTCGGTGACAACCAGGTGATACCCGCCGTGACGGATCATCTCCAACGCCTCTTCGCCCGAGGAAGCCACCTCCACGCTGTAACCGTCTTCCTTCAGCAGGTCGGTGAAGACTTCCCGGAAAAAGCTGTCGTCTTCGACTAAAAGAATCCTTTCCATACGGAGGATCTCCTGAATCACCGGGGTATTAGGGGGACAATCCCACGCTAAACTAGCAGATACAACTCCTGAGTGTCAATTAAAATGCCCCCCAGGGGGTCGTCACCTCAAGGGTCCCCCCCGCCCCGCAAACCGCCTGCACCGTCCCTTCGAGATCGGTGCGATACACCGGTATCCCTTTTCTTTGCAGCCGCTCCAGGGTTGGGCGTGACGGGAGACGGAAGCTGTTGCCGAATCCCGCGGAAATAACGGCGGCCCGGGGGTTCGCCGCTGCGAGAAAGGGATCGCCCGACGCATACCGGCTGCCGTGGTGGGCCACCTTGAGCAGTGAGCAGCGCAGCGACACTCCCCGTTCGAGCAGTTCCTCCTCGGTCCTGCTCCCGATATCGCCGGTGAAAAGGATCGAGCTTTTGCCGTAGCTGAGCCGCAATACCATGGAACCGTCGTTGGCATCGCCGGAAGCGGGCGGCTGCGTGCTCGCGGGAGACAGAGGCTCGACCATGGCGCCGCCGACCGCGAAGGGAGAAGAGGTGCCGTTCACGGTCCGCACCGGGATGCCGCGGGCCGAGAGCACCCATTTCAGCTGCAGGTATTCGGGGGAGGATGAGGGGACGCCGCTCTCCCAGAATTCCCCCACGTCGAAATAAGTGGCCAGGTAGAGCACCCCCTGAAGATGGTCGGGGTGCTCGTGGGAGAGCACCAGGTAGTCGACACGCCGCACCGCCAGGCTCCTGAGCGCCGGCGCAAGCAGGCGGGACCCCACCCGGGAACCCGCATCGGTCGCGTTGCCGCCGCCATCCACCACCATCCATTTCCCGTCCGGCAACCGCAGCAGCGCCGCATCCCCCTGCCCCACGCTCAGAAAGTAAGCCCGCAGCATGCCGTCCCCCTCCCCTGCGGCGGGAAGCGCACGAAACGCCAGCACCATGACCAGCGGGATCAAGGCGAAGAGGCAGCGCATCCGGCTCCGGAGAAAGGTGACGGCGCAAAGCGCCAGGCAGGCGAGAAGGATATCGAGCCGCTTTGGGGCGTAGGCTGACAGGACCGGCGCGCGTGCAAGCGAAACGATGATCGTGTCCGAAAGCCGGACCAGGAAGCCCGCCAGATGCAGCAGCGCTTCGGCCGGGGTCTCCGCCACGAAGCTAAGCGGAAGCGATGCGAATCCCGCCACCACCGCGCCGTAGCCTAGGAGCGGCACGATGACCAGGTTCGAGGCGATTCCGACGAAGGATATCCGCTGGAAGTAGTAGGCGACGGGGACCAGCGTCGCCAGGATCGCCGCCAGGGACGCCGCGGCGAGAAGGAGCAGCCAACGCATCTTTTTCCCCAGGCCGGAAAACGGCGCGGAGAGCGGCTGCGCCAGCACCACGATCCCCCAGATGGCGAGGAAGGAGAGCTGGAAGGAGACATCGAAAAGCGTCTCCGGCGCCGCGACCAGGATGATGAAGGCGGCCAGCATGATGGCGTTCACCGGCTCTATTTCGCGCTTGAGATGCAGCGCCGCAACCACGCCGGCGATCATGAGGACGCTGCGGACAGTCGCCGCCCCCTCGCCAGAGAGGACGAGGTAAAAGACCACCACCGGGAGTGAGGCGACCAGGAGCGCCTGCTTCAGGTTGAGATGAAGCGCCAGGAACTCGGAGCGGCGCGCCACGAAGTAAAGGGAATGAAAGAGCGACAGGAAGACGATGCCGACGTGAAACCCGGATATGGAGAGTATGTGGTTGACGCCGCTCCTGGCGTAGGCATCGTTGAGTCCTTCCGGCACGTCCCCCTTGTCCCCCAGGAGCAGGGCCTTCAGGACCCCGCCTTCGACGCCCGGCTCCCGCTCGACGATGAAGGCTCCCAGCGACCCTGCCACCTCGTCCACCCAATGTCGCCACCCCGCTCCTTCCCGCAGCAAAACGAGGTCATCCGGCTCCATCACGAAGGCCGTCTCGAAGATGCGCTGGTAGGCAAGCCGCCTGGCCTGGTCCGTCTCGCCGGGAATACCGTAGCGGCGCGGCTGGCGGAGCCGCGATGAAAAGAGGATCCGGTCCCCTGTGCAAAGCCTGGCCCTCCCCTGTTTGACGTAGACGAGGAGGCGGGCCCGGACCGCCCTGTCGGTGCCTTCCGCCCGGACGCGCTCCACCTGCAGATAGATCTTCCCGCCGCCGGACGCCATTTCCTCCGGACGCCGGTCCAGGACTCCCTCTATTTCCACCGGTGCCTCTCCTGCGAAGACGGCCAAGTGATCGGATGGGTGGAGGAAGGGGCGGAGCGAAAGAGTTCCCCATAGAAAAAAGAGGAGGGAGAGTGAAAGCAGGAAGGGAAAAGCCCCCCTGACGAAGCAGGCGGCAAGGGTCGCGACAACCACGGCGGAGAGCGCCCAGACCGGCGCTACGGCATCCAGCATGTCGGCCGCGACGAGCCCGGCAACCAGCGAGGCAAGCGGTATCAGCAGAGGTCTCTCCAGGAGGCACCTCCCAAGAAAAATTAAAAACAACCAAATTTATAGCACAGGGGAGCACCGCCACAATCGGGCTGTGCGCAGGAAAGCTTGGCTGTTCACACTTCGCCACCTGCATAACTCACTGTAATCACAGGGCATGTACAGAAACAGCACTGCTCCCTGTTCAGCTTTAGCACAGATGAGCTCGAAAAGGGGCTGTCGACGACCAGGCGTGCGGCAAGATAAAATATCGTATTTTCAGTCACTTGCGATGACGGAGCGTCCCCGTGCCAAGTTGGTATGACCGTTGAAGAGTAAGTACAAACGGAAAATACTGGGGGTGACGCGATGGGATACAGGGACCGCAGCACGAATGAAAGATCTGGTTCTCATGCTTACTGCATCATGGAAGTGCGTCTCAGGAAGAAGGGGGCGCCGGCGGGGACCAAGGACGATCTACGGATCATGACCGTCGATAGCCACTGGGACACGCTGCGCTTTGTCCAGGACAACATGGATGAGTGTGTGGGGAACGTGGTGAAGCTGAAGCGGATGGAACCGTCGGCGGTGGACGGCGTCAACGAAAGCGCCGAACTGTTCCAGAAGAACCTGGAGCCGCTGGTCGCTACGCTGGCCGCTTCGCAGGGGCAAGGGGTGATGGACAAGCTTTCCGTGTCGCTGAAAAAGGCCCTCCTGCTGATGGTGATGGAGCGCTACCAAAGCGACCGGGAAAGGGCCTGCCGCGTTCTGGGCATCTCCCGCGAGAAGCTGGAAAAGGAACTCCAGCTCTGCGGTGTCGCCCGCTGACAGAAATCGCGCGTCAAACCCGTTTTAGAAATATTCTTCCTGATAAGAAGGGATCTCCGCAGACCAGCGGGGGTCCCTTTTTGCTTGCGTCAGCGCCGCCTCCACGCTCTCGATGAGGCGCTGCCGGTCCTTAGGATAGCTGCCGGCCAGGTTCAGGAAGTTGGAGACGTGGTTGGAGCGCAGAATGGTTCCTTGCGGCTCCAGCCGCTGCAGCAGCGCACGCGTTTCCAGCAGGATTTCGCCGTGGCTGAGCGGCTCGATCAGGTCGAGGAAATCCTCGTTGTGGCGGATGAACATGGTGAGGAGAGAAAAGTACTCGGGGGAGAGCGCGGTCACCCACTGCGCCGTGGCCGCCGCATGTTCGGCGCTTCGCTTCCTCCCCGCCAGCCCGAGGATGGCTGTGACGGAGAGCTTCATCCCGGCGTCCATCGCCTTCCGGCAGAACTCCAGCATCTCGTCCGGGCCAAACCCCTTGTTGATCAGCCGGAGCGTCTCCGCGTCCCCGCTTTCCAGGCCGAAATAAAGGATCCGCAGCTTCTTCATGCGCAGGACGGCAAGCTCCTCCACGCTTTTCCTGCTGAGGCTGTTCGGCGAGGCGTAGGCGCCCACGCGGGTGAGGGAGGGAAAGGTCGCGGACAGGGCATCCAGTATCGCCCCGAGTCCCTGCTGCGGATAGACGAGCGCATCGCCGTCCGCCAGGAAAACCCGCCGCACGCTGTGGCGGTAGCGCTCGGGAATGGAGCGGATCTCCGCCAGCACCTCGTCGAGGGTGCGGATACGGAAATGCTTCATCTTGTACATGCCGCAGAAATTGCATGTGTTCTGGGAACAGCCGATGGTGATCTGGAAGATGAGGCTCCCCGCTTCTGAGGGGGGACGAAACAGCGGCTCGTCGTAGTTGAAAAAATACATCCCGGCTCCATTTGGCGTTCAGAATGCCCGTGCTCTATGCCCCGCACCTTACCATGAAAAAGGTCTTCCTCCGCAACGAAAAAACCCCTCGGACGCAAGGGGTTTTCCAGCTGATCTAGAGCAACCTCAAGCTGTCCCCTCCCCCGGAGGGGGANNGCCTCCCCCCTACGGGGGGAGGAGCGTTACTCGCTGACAGGCGGGCGGCCCAGGGGGTGCGTGTGACGCTCTGTGGGAACCACGCTACTCAACAACCCGCAGTCCCTTGAGCGGCGCCTTGAAGGGGGCCGAAACTGCGACATAACCGCTGCCGAGTTCGGAGAGATCGGTGATCCTGGTGACCACCCAGCCGCCGTCGCCGGATTTGTCCTGTGCCACGACCATCTTCCCGACATACAGCTCTCCCGGCGCGGCGGGCCTGCTCTTCCAGAAATAAGTCGCCATGGCGACGGTGCCGTCGGGCTGCCAGGCGCAACTCTGGTCGCCGGACGTCACCTGCGCCTGTGCGAGTTCCTCCGTGCAGGGCTTGACCGCCACCCAGTTGCCGGCACCGAGCGTTTGGTCGGAGACGAAGTAGAGCCTGTCGTCGTCAGGGAGTCTCTCGCCCGGGGCGGAGACGCCGGCATAATACCCGGCGCCCTTTCCTTCCGCTCGGATTCTCAGGGTCTGCTCCATGGTACTGATAGTGTCGGCTACCGTGTTCAGTGACTCCAGCGGGTCTTCGGCATAGCANNCTAACATTACCATCCATTAATTTTAGTTGCAACCGGCGACAGAAATTATTTTATCTCATAACGGAGCAGGCAACTGTTACAGGAGGCGGTTCAAGGAGGGTGCTTATGTGTCAGCCGGGGACAGGGACAGGCAGTCGGGATAATGCGCTGGTTATAAAGAGAATGAAGGCAGGGGCGACGGTCTGGCTGTGACAGTGAGAGGGGATCCAAAAAAAGGGGGCGACTTTCGTCGCCCCCTTCCCTGTTGGATCATCAGTTGAACCTGGCCGCTTTTAGGCAAGGCGGTTCGCGTACATCGGAAAACCTTTCATGAGCGCGTTGACCTCGCCC